>JAFWAE010000015.1 GCA_017507855.1 Clostridia bacterium | reverse complement strand
TCTTCAATATAATGATCAAAAAATATAGCATCGGGCGGATTTTGAAAAAGAATATCAAATATTTCAAAAGCTCGTTTCTTGGCATTTTTTAAATATACACGCTTGGAATCGCCTATCCCCAATTCACATCTGAGTGCAAAAAGGTGATTATAAAACCAAGGTTGTTTATACAAAAACGATGCGTCCGTAATCAAGCTTTCAATTTCACTGTTTGACTTGTTCTTTGCATTCACAAAATCACCGCCTTTCTGCCGTTATTATATCATAGCACGGTAAGTTTTTCTAGTGAAATATTCGGCGTTGCCGAATGTGAAATAATTCACCTCGTGAATTGTGAAATATCTCACTTCGTTCGATGTGAAATGAAATTCGCCTTTTCACATTTGCGAAGCAAATATTTCACAGCGGAGCTATTTCACATGGCGAAGCCATATTTCACTCGCCGAAGGCGAATTTCGTTGAAAAAAGCACACATTGTCTTGGTAGACTAATGTGTGCTTTTTCCTGGTGGACCCGGAGGGATTCGAACCCTTGACCTCTGCGATGCGAACGCAGCGCTCTCCCAACTGAGCTACGGGCCCTTATTGCGCGCCTGCGGTGGAAGCAAGACCCATTATAGCAAAGGCTTTTTCTTTTGTCAAGAGGAAAGAAGTCTTTTTTTGCGAAAAACAGGCGGGGAAAAGCCGCTGAAAAAGACGGGGTTGTCTTGCTTTTGCAGGGGAAATGTGGTATACTGTAAAATATGAAAATATTTGCCGCGCCATCGGAACGGCATACGTATACGAAAGGAACTTTTCGGATGAAGCTCTTTAAAACTTACAGTGAAAAACAGGTGCGCAAGCTGGAGGTCATTGCCAACAAGATCGAGGCGTTGGCATCCTTGTACGCGCCCATGACAGACGAGCAGCTGCAGGGACAGACGGCTTTGTTTAAGCAGCGTTTAGCCGCCGGGGAGACGCTGGACGACCTGTTGCCCGATGCTTTTGCCGCCATGCGGGAGGCTTGCCACCGCGTGTTGGGCCTTCGTCCCTTCCATTGCCAGCTTTTGGGCGGCATTATCCTGCACCAGGGGCGCATTGCCGAAATGAAGACCGGCGAAGGAAAAACTTTGGTGGCCACCCTGCCTGCGTACCTCAATGCCCTGACCGGGCGCGGTGTGCATATCGTGACGGTAAACGATTATTTGGCCCGCCGCGACAGCGAATGGATGGGGCAGGCGTATCGTTTTATGGGACTGAGTGTGGGGCTGATCGTTCACGGGCTGGAAAACGATGAGCGAAAACAGGCTTACGCTTGCGATATTACCTACGGCACCAACAACGAGATCGGCTTTGACTATCTGCGCGACAACATGGTCATCTACCGCGAGCAGATGGTACAGCGCGAGCACGCCTTTGCCATTGTGGACGAGGTGGACTCGATCCTCATCGACGAGGCCCGCACTCCTTTGATCATTTCCGGCACGGGAGCCAAGTCTACGGATCTGTATAAGCGCACCAACGAGCTGGTACGCCGCATGAAGGCGGTGCGCATCAAAGAAATGGACACCAAGGAGAGCTACGAAAACACCGAATACGATTATCTGGTGGACGAAAAAGCCCGCACGGCCGTGCTTTTGCCCAACGGTACCCGCAAGGCCGAGGCCTTTTTCCAGATCGAGAACCTGACGGATCCCGAGCACACGGAGCTGGCCCACCACGTGCACCAGGCCATCCGCGCCCATGGGGTGATGCATCGGGACGTGGACTACGTGGTCAAGGACGGTGGGGTAGTGATCGTGGACTCCTTTACCGGCCGTTTGATGCCCGGCCGTCGCTATTCCGAGGGGCTGCATCAGGCCATTGAGGCCAAGGAGAACGTGCGCATTGAGCACGAGAGCAAGACCTTGGCCACCATTACTTTCCAAAATTACTTCCGTCTGTACGACAAGCTTTCCGGTATGACCGGTACGGCGTTGACCGAACAGGACGAATTCCGTGAAATTTATCGCTTGGACGTGGTGGAGGTTCCCACCAACAAGCCCATGATCCGCAAGGATCTGCCCGACGTGGTCTACAAAAGCGAGATGGGCAAGTTCCACGCGGTGATCGAGCAGGTGGTGGATTGCTATCAGCGCGGGCAGCCCGTACTGGTGGGCACGGTCAACATTGACAAGAGCGAGCAGCTGTCCAAGATGCTGGCCCGCCGAGGTGTGCCTCACGAGGTGCTTAACGCCAAAAACCACCGCAAGGAAGCGGAGATCGTGGCCATGGCCGGCAAGCTGAACGCGGTGACCATTTCTACCAACATGGCCGGCCGTGGAACGGATATCAAGCTGGGGGGAAACCCCGAATTTATGGCTCGCCACACCATGGAAAAGGAGGGCTATTCCGACGAGCTGCTGGCTGAGGCCGCCGCCTACGGAGTGACGGATAACCAAGAGATCTTGGCTGCCCGCCACCGTTTCGGTGAGCTGGTGGAGGCGTATAAGGCCGAGATCAGCGAGGAAGCGGCCAAGGTAGCTGAGCTGGGTGGCTTGTATATCATCGGCACCGAGCGTCACGAGAGCCGCCGTATCGACAACCAGCTTCGCGGCCGCTCCGGACGACAGGGAGACCCCGGCACGTCCCGTTTCTACCTGTCTTTGCAGGACGATCTGATGCGCCTGTTTGGCAGTGACCGCATTATGGGGTTAGTGGAAACGTTGGGGCTGGAGGAGGATCAGCCCATTGAAGCCAAATTCCTCTCCAACTCCATCGAATCGGCCCAGCGCCGTGTGGAGGGGAACAACTTTGAGCGCCGTAAAAACGTGCTCAATTACGATGACGTGATGAACCAGCAGCGTGCGCTGATCTATCAGCAGCGCCGCGAGGCCCTTTCAGGCATGGATCTGAAGGAAAAGATCCTGGGTATGATCGCCCGCACGGCCGAAAGTCTGGCTTTGCAGTATTGCTCGGCTCCCGATTCCGCAGAATGGGATTGGCAGGGGCTGGCGGGCAGCGGCGCGGCGGCCTATATGCCTGCTTATGAGCTGACGGCGGCCTCTGCCCAAGGGATGGATACGGCGGCCATGGAAGAAAGGATCCGCCAACGGATGCTGGAGCGCCACGCCCTTTCCGAAGAAGAGTTCGGCTGTGAGGGGATGCGCGAGCTGGAGCGAATCGTGCTTTTGCGCATGGTGGATACCAAGTGGATGGACCATATTGACGCCATGGACGATCTGCGACAGGGCGTTTCCATGCAGGGCTATGCCCAGCACAACCCCTTGGTGGCGTACCGAACCGAGGGATCGGAGATGTTTGACGCCATGGTGGACGAGATCCGCCAGGATACGGTGCGCTATCTGCTTTCCGTGCGCAAGAAGGAAGAGGTGCGCCGCGAGCAGGTGGCCAAGGTGACCTCCGAAAGCGGGTCCGTGGGGGGAGACGCCAGTCAGGAGCGCCGCCCCGTTCGCCGCGGGGAAAAGGTGGGGCGAAACGACCCCTGCCCTTGCGGAAGCGGGAAGAAATACAAGAAATGCTGCGGAGCCTCCGCAGATACAGAAAACTGAGAAAAGAGACGCACATGGGACTGTTTGGAAAAAAGGCCTCATCGGCGGTGGACTGGCTGGTGGTGGGGTTGGGAAACCCCGGGGATAAATACGCCCGCACCCGTCATAACGCCGGCTGGATGGCTGTAGATCACTGCGCCGAAGCCTGGGGCTGTGACGTCAAAAAGCTGAAATTCAAGGGGCTGACCGGGATCGCCTCCGTGGGGCAGGCCAAGGTGCTTTTACTGAAGCCCACTTGCTTTATGAACAATTCCGGCGAGGCGGTGCGGGAGGCGGCCGATTTTTACAAGATCCCCGCCAACCGGGTGATCGTGCTGTACGACGAGGTGGCGCTGGAGCCCGGAGCTTTGCGCATCCGCGAAAAGGGCAGTGCAGGAGGGCATAACGGCATCAAATCCGTTTTGGCCCATTTGGGCAGTGAGGAATTCGTGCGCTTTCGCTTCGGGGTCGGCGGCAAGCCCGATCCCCGTGCGGATCTGGCGGACTGGGTGCTTTCCGCTTTTGGTAAAGAGGATCAAAAAAGCCTGACCGAGGCCTTTGACAAGGCGCGGGCAGGCTTGGAGCTTTGGGTGAACGGCCAGCGCGAGCGGGCCATGAATTTGTACAGCAAGTAAGGGTCAACGAATCAGCAGAAAATACAACAGCAGCACGGCTCCCAGGGCGATGCGGTACCAGCCGAAGCCTGTAAAATCGTGCTTGCGCAGGTAATTGATCAGAAAACGGATGCAAAGCAGGCTGATCAGGTAGGCCGTTACGGTGCCTATGAGCAATACGGCCAGCTCCTGCGAGGTAAAATGCAGGCCGAAACGCAACAATTTTAACGCCGAGGCGCCGCACATCATGGGGATGGCCAGGAAAAAGCTGAATTCCGCCGCCGCCACGCGGGAGCAACCCAGCAGCATGGCACCCAGAATGGTCGCGCCGGAGCGGGAGGTTCCGGGAACGAGGGCCAGCACTTGAAACAGACCGATACCCAGGGCGGTAGCAAAGCTCATTTGGCCGGTGCTTTCCACGCTGAAGGTCTTTTTGCGGTTGGCGCGTTCCAGCACGATGAAGAAAATGCCGTAAAGGATCAGCACCGCGGCAATCACGGCAGGGCTTCCCAGCAAGCGATCGATGGGATCCTCCAGCAAAAAGCCGGTGATCACGCCCGGCACACAGGCTACGGCCACTTTACACCACAAAAGCCACGTTTCTTTTTTTTCGGGGGAGGTCTTGCCGGGGGCAAAGGGGTTGAGCCGGCGGAAGAACAGGGTCAGCACGGCCAAAATGGCCCCCAACTGGATGACCACGAAAAACATATTTCGGAAATCGTCGGTACCCTGCAGATGGAGGAACTCGTCTACCAGCACCATATGACCGGTGCTGCTGATGGGAAGCCACTCGGTAATGCCTTCCACGAGCCCCAAAACAAAGGCTTTGATCCACTCCCACATTGCGCTTGTCGCCTCGCTTTTTCAATGTTGAGGCAAGTATATCATATTTCATCGGGGTGCGCAAGGGGAAAAAGGGCGTTTTTGTGTTTTTTGACCGACAAAAACTTCGTTTTTTACACTTGTTTGGGCACATATTTTCGGAAAGCCTCTTGAAAAAAAGAGAGGAATGGAGTATACTAATAATAGGAAAAAGTTTTACAAAAAGGAGCATTGCCCATGCGTTTGCAAAAGCTGTTTTGTTTGAAGCGGGGTATTTGCACGCAAAAATAGGGTGAAAGACGCGTAAGAAGCGCCTTTTTTCTTTTTTCGGTATATAGAAAGGACGGTTTTCAAGCATGAAAAAAGTAGCAGTTGTATTGGGAAGCGACAGCGACATTCCCGTTATGAAAGGGTGTGTGCGCACGCTGGAGGCCTTTGGCGTGCCGTATACCGTACATATCATGTCTGCACACCGCACGCCCGATGCGGCCCATGAATTTTCCGCTAAGGCCCGCGAAAACGGGTACGGCGTCATGATTGCCGCGGCGGGGAAGGCGGCCCATTTGGCCGGCGTGCTGGCGGCAAGCACCACCGTTCCCGTCATCGGAGTGCCCGTAAAATCCTCCACGCTGGACGGACTGGATGCCCTTCTTTCCACCGTGCAGATGCCCAAGGGCATTCCCGTGGCCACCGTGGCCATAGACGGGGCGGATAACGCGGCTTTGCTGGCCGTGCAGATGCTTTCGCTGGCGGAGGAGAGCCTGGCAGAAAAGCTGCAGGCGCACAAGAAAAGCATGGCGGCGGAAGTGTTGCGCAAGAATGAGCAGGCGGCGGCAAAATTTGCCGAGCAGGCGTAATTGAGGAAAGGAACGGTAGACTGTGGGCGGTATTTTTGGCGTAGCATCTAAACAAAATTGTACCATGGATCTGTTCTTCGGCACGGATTACCACTCCCATTTGGGGACCCGAAGGGGAGGCATGGCCGTGTGGAACGGAAGCGGCTTTTCCCGCAGCATCCACAACATTGAAAACTCCCCCTTCCGTGGGAAATTCGAGCCGGACCTGGAGGAAATGAAAGGACATTTGGGTATTGGCTGTATCAGTGACAGCGAGCCCCAGCCCATCGTTATGCGTTCGCACCTGGGAAGCTTTGCGGTGGTCACTGTGGGGCGCATCAATAACCGGGAAGAGCTGATGCAAAGGGTTTTGGCCAACGGAAACGGCCATTTTCTGGAAATGACCGGCGGCAAGATCAACGCCACCGAGCTGGTGGCGGCCCTGATCAACCAGCAGTCCAATCTGCCCGACGGCATTCGGTATGCCCAACAGGTCATCGACGGATCCATGACCATGCTGGTGTTGGGGGACGGTGGTATTTACGCCGCCCGAGACCTGAAGGGACGCACCCCTTTGATCCTGGGAAAAAAGGACGATGCGTACTGTGCCAGCTTTGAATCCTTTGCTTATTTGAACCTGGGCTACCACGATTACAAGGAGTTGGGCCCCGGAGAGATCGTATTTTTTGATGCGGAGGGCGTACGGGAGATCGAGCCCCCACGCCGCGAAATGAAGGTGTGCGCCTTCCTTTGGACCTATTACGGCTACTGCACCTCTACCTACGAGGGAGTTAACGTAGAGGAGATGCGCTATCGCTGTGGGGCGTTGCTGGCGGAAAAGGACGGGAAAGTAGACGCCGATTATATTGCCGGAGTGCCTGACTCCGGCACGGCTCACGCAATCGGTTACGCCAACCGCTCCGGAATTCCCTTTGCAAGGCCCTTTATCAAATACACCCCCACTTGGCCGCGAAGCTTCATGCCCTCCCAGCAAAATATCCGCAATCTCATTGCCCGTATGAAGCTGATCCCCGTAGACCAGCTGATCCGCAACAAGAGCTTGCTGTTTATTGACGATTCTATCGTCCGCGGCACGCAGATCCGCGAAACGGTCGATTTTCTTTACACCAGCGGTGCCAAGCAGGTGCACGTGCGACCGGCCTGCCCGCCCATTATGTTTGGGTGTAAGTATTTGAATTTTTCCCGCTCCACCTCGGAGATGGACCTGATCACCCGCCAGACCATGCAGGCCATGGAGGGGGACAGGGCGGTGGAAAAGCTGGCGGAATACGTGGATCCCACCTCCCAACGCCATGCGGACATGGTATGCAATATCTGCAAGCAGCTCCGTTTGACCTCTTTGCGGTATCACGAGTTGCCTGACCTGATCAAAGCCATCGGCATCGACCCGGACAAGATTTGCACCTATTGCTGGACCGGAAAAGAATAAACCGTTGATTTTGCAGAAAGAAGGAAAAAAGTATGAAAAACAGTCAAAGCGAAAGCTATAAGGCCGCAGGCGTGGACGTGACGGCGGGTTACCGTGCCGTGGAGCTGATGAAAAAGCACGTGGAGCGCACCAACGTTCCCGGCGTTCTGTCCGGCATCGGCAGTTTCGGCGGTCTGTTCCGCCCCGAGCTGGGCGGGATGAGTGAGCCCGTACTGGTTTCCGGCACCGACGGTGTGGGGACCAAGCTGAAGCTGGCCTTTTTGATGGATAAGCACGACACCGTGGGACAGGACTGCGTGGCTATGTGTGTCAACGACGTGGTGTGCGCCGGCGCCCAGCCGCTGTTCTTTTTGGACTACATTGCCTGCGGGCGCAACGTGCCCGAGCGCATCGCCGAGATCGTGAAGGGTGTGGCAGATGGCTGCCAGGCGGCCGGATGCGCCCTCATCGGTGGCGAAACGGCGGAAATGCCCGGCTTCTATCCCGAGGACGAGTACGATCTGGCCGGCTTTACCGTGGGCCTGGTGGATCGGCCCGCTATCATTGACGGCAGTCAGATCCGCCCCGGAGATGCGCTGATCGCCCTGGCTTCCTCCGGTGTGCATTCCAACGGCTTTTCTCTGGTCAGAAAAGTGTTTGACATTACCAACCCCGGTGTGCTTCACGTGCACAGCGACAGCCTGGGGATGACCTTGGGTGAGGCCCTGCTGGCCCCCACACGCATTTACGTCAAGCCTGCGCTGGCGGCCATTCGTGCCGGCGGCGTGCACGGCATTGCGCACATCACCGGCGGCGGATTTTACGAGAACATTCCGCGGATGTTCCCTGAGGGGATCGGGGCTTGCATCGAGCGCGGTGCGGTGAAGGTGCATCCCATCTTCGATCTGATCGCCAAGGTGGGCAATATCCCCGAGCGCGATATGTTCAACACCTTCAACATGGGTGCGGGCATGATGCTTTGTGTGGCTGCGGATCGCGCCGACGAGCTGGTGCGGGTGCTGGGCGAGGCCGGCGAGGATGCGTACATCATCGGCCACACGGAGGCCGGCGAGGGCGTGCGTATATGTTAGCCCGTATTGCCGTATTGGTTTCCGGCGGCGGCACCAACTTGCAGGCACTGTTAGATGCCCAACGGGCAGGAAAACTGCCTCACGGAGAGATCGTGCTGGTGCTTTCCTCCAAGGAGGGGGCATACGCCCTGGAACGCGCCCAAAAGGCCGGCGTGGAAACAAAGGTTTTGCCTCGAAAGGAATTCGTCTGTCAGGAGGATTTTGACAGAGAATTGGTGGGCGTACTGCAGGAAAAACAGATCGATCTGGTGATCTTGGCCGGATTTATGACCATTTTGGGGGCGGCGGTGATCCGCGCTTACCCCGACCGTATTTTGAACGTGCATCCCGCCCTGCTTCCCGCCTTCGGAGGCAAGGGGTTTTACGGACTGCGGGTACACGAGGCGGTGTTGGCTGCCGGGGTGAATATGACCGGGGCGACGGTGCATCTGGTCAATGAGGTGCCCGACGGTGGCCGCATTTTGCTGCAAAAGCAAGTGCCCGTTTGCGAAGGGGACACCCCCGAGATCCTGCAAAAAAGAGTGATGGAGCAGGCCGAATGGCTGCTGCTGCCCCGCGCGGCGGAAATGCTCAGCGAACAAATCGTGAAAGGAACGGAAACAAAATGACGAAACATTTGACCGACCTGCTGCGTGAAAACGCTTATCCCGGCAGAGGCATTGCCCTGGGCACGTCTCAGGACGGCAAGCACGCCGTGATCGTATATTTTATTATGGGCCGTAGCGAAAACAGCCGCAATCGCGTTTTCGTAACGGAGGGAGCGGGGATCCGCACCCAGGCTTTTGACGAAGCCAAGCTACAGGATCCTTCTTTGGTTATTTACGCCCCCGTGCGCGTATGGGAAAACCGCACCGTGGTTACCAATGGGGACCAGACGGATACGGTATTTGATACCCTGGTGGCGGGCGGAAGCTTTGAGGAAGCCCTGCGCACCCGTACCTTTGAGCCCGATGCCCCCAACTACACTCCCCGTATTTCCGGGTTGGTGACCCTGGAGGAGAAGGGCTACAGTGCAAAAATGTCCATTTTGAAATCCGATGCGGGGGACGGAAGCCGTGCTCTGCGCTTTTTCTACGAATATCCTCAGCTGGCTGACGGCACGGCGCGCTTCATTCACACCTATCGCTGTGACGGCAATCCCATTCCCTCCTTTGAAGGGGAGCCCGAGATCGCCCTCATCGACGGAGACATCGACACCTTCACCGAAAAGGTCTGGCAGGCGCTGAACGGAGACAACAAGGTATCCCTTTTCGTACGGTATCTGTCCTTGGAGGATGGGACGGCCCAGACGCGGATCGTGAACAAAAACGTATAGGAGAAGATAGGTCATGGAATTGAAATACGGATGCAACCCCAACCAAAAGCCCGCCAGCATTTTTATGAAGGACGGCTCTGAGCTTCCCGTAAAAGTGCTTTGCGGCAAGCCCGGCTATATCAATTTTCTGGATGCGTTCAACAGCTGGCAGCTGGTGCGCGAGCTGAAGCAGGCCACGGGTCTGCCTGCTGCCGCCAGCTTTAAGCACGTCAGTCCTGCCGGTGCGGCTTTGGGTCTGCCTTTGAGCGACGTGCTGCGCAAGATCTATCGCGTGGATGATCTGGGTGAGCTTTCGCCCCTGGCCTGTGCATATGCGGCGGCTCGCGGTGCGGACCGCATGTCCTCCTTTGGCGATTTTATTGCCTTGAGCGACGTTTGCGACGTTTCCACTGCCCGCATCATTGCCCGCGAGGTGTCCGACGGCATCATTGCTCCCGGCTACGAGCCCGAAGCTTTGGAGATCCTGAAGGGAAAACGGAAAGGGGCTTACAACATCGTGGAGATCGACCCCGATTACGAGCCCGCCGCCGTGGAGCAGAAGGACGTGTTCGGCATTACCTTTGAGCAGGGGCACAACGATCTTCGCATCGACGAGAGTCTGTTGGGAACTCCGGTCACGGAAAACAAGGACCTGACGGAGGAGCAGAAGCGAGATCTGATCGTGGCACTCATTACCTTGAAATACACCCAGTCCAACTCCGTTTGTTACGTGAAGGACGGTCGCGCCATCGGCATCGGTGCGGGGCAGCAGTCCCGTATCCATTGCACCCGCTTGGCGGGAACCAAGGCTGACCTTTGGTATTTGCGCCAGCATCCCAAGGCATTGGAACTGCCCTTCCTGCCCGAGTTGGGGCGCCCCAACCGCGACAACGCCACCGACGTATACCTGTCTGACGATGCGGAGGACGTGATCGGCGACGGCGTTTGGCAGAAGAGCTTTACCCGCCAGCCCGAGCCCCTGACCAGAGAAGAAAAACGGGCTTGGTTGGATACCCTGACGGGGGTGGCTTTGGGTTCGGACGCCTTTTTCCCTTTTGACGATAACATCGAGCGCGCCCGCCGCAGCGGTGTGTGCTGCATTGCCCAACCCGGCGGCTCCATCCGCGACGAGGACGTGATCGCCTGCTGCAACAAGTACGGCATGGCCATGGTCTTTACGGGCATCCGTCTGTTCCACCATTAATGAGACCGAGGGAATTTGTCCACGACCACAGCTTGGGCCAGCATTTCCTCTACGACGGGGAGATCTTGGGGGCAATCGCTGACCACGGAGCCGACGATTGCGTACTGGAGATCGGAGCGGGAGAAGGGACGCTGACCCGCCGTCTGGTGCAACGGGCGCAGCAGGTGGTCAGCATTGAGCTGGACCAAAGACTTCGCCCGAAGCTGGAGGCGTTGGAGGCAGAGTTTTCCAACCTGCACGTGGTATGGGGCGACGTGCGCAAATTGGACCTGCAGGCTCTTTGCCGGGAGTATTTCGGGGAAAAGCGGGCGTCTGTTTGCGCAAACCTTCCTTATTATATTACAAAAAATGCGCTGAAAATTCTCTTGACCTGCGGCGTGCGTTGGAATAAAATAGTTTTGCTATTGCAAAAGGAAGCCGCGCTGAAGGCAGCGGCGCGTCCCGGCGAGGACGGATACGGTGCATTGAGTGTGTTTTTGTCCTATTTTGGGTCCAGACAGGTATGTTTGGAGGTAGGCAAGGAGCTTTTTACCCCCCCTCCTCAGGTGGATTCGGCCCTCTTTAAGCTGGAGCTTTTTGAAAAGCCCGCGGCAGATTTGCCTGCTAAGCAACTTTTTTCCGTGGTGGATGCATCTTTCGCCCAACGGCGCAAGACCCTGGTCAACGCCCTTGCCTCCAGCCCTTTGGTGGAAAGCAAGGAAAAGGCCTTGCAGCTGGTACAGGCCTGTGGCTTGTATGCCACGGTCCGTGCCGAAGAGCTTTCGATACAGGAGTTTGCCCGTTTGGCAGAGCTGATCTTTCAGGCAACATAAACAAAATTGCGCCGGTGTTCTTTTTGCATAACGCCGGCGATTTTTGTTTCACCTCCTTTTAAAAATTGCTGATTCGGATCTGTCATTTTTTACGAAAAATATAACGGAAAGGAATGGCGCTGTTTGGGCGCGAAGAGTTTTATGAGGAAAAGAGTGATGGCTTTGGCCGCAAGTTTAATGATGGGCGTATCGGTGCTGAGCGGTTGTGTGACCCAGCCCGCGACCGTTTTGCCTACTGAGGAGCCTGTGATTACGGTGCCTGCGGAGGAATATCCGCAGATCAATCCCCAAGCCCTGGACCGCCAAACGGCAGATGGAATGATCCGCCTGCTGCAGCGCGGGCAGGTCCTGTTTTACGAGCAGCAGGAAACGGAGCGTCTGCTGGAGGCTTCGGCCGCTAACGATGCGGCGGCGGCTTTGCTGAAGGTGGCCGGCCAAACGGTAAGCATTCGCGAGCTTGGCGCCAAGGGCGACGGAACGGCCGATGACAGCGCCGCTTTTGAAGCAATGGGGCAAAAGACCTGCGGCATCTACTTGCCCAAGGGCGTCTATCGGGTGACTCGAGACGTGGAGGTGCCTGCCAACGTGGCGCTGATCTTTGAAGGCGGCGCGACGATCCGGGTGGAGGAGGGCGCTTGCCTGACGCTGAATGGTTTTGTGTACGCCCCTATGGAACAGATCTTCAGCGGAAAGATCGCAGGAGATCCGCAGACCAAGGTGGGCTACCCCCAATGGTTTGGCATCACCTACAAGGCCGAAGCGGATACCCTTGCCGTACAGGCCTGTGTGGACTTGTTTGACACCACCGTTTTGACCGATTATAACCGAGCTTACAAACTGAACACCCTGCACATTCCCGAAGGAAAGACCCTGCGCGGGGAAAGCGGAAACCAGACGGTCATCGAATTGCCCCGGGGCAACGAGGCGCTGTTTTCCGTGGAGGGAAGCAACGTACACATTGAAAAATTCGAGGTGGTTCTCAGCGACGGGGACAAAGCAAATACCGCCGTGCTGCTGAACAACAGCCTGCAAGCCCTGGACAATATTTCCGTTCACACCGTGACCGTCAAATACGGCCAACACATCATTCGGGATACTGACGGCGGGCAAGCGGTGACCAACCTTCGTTTGTTTGAGATCCTGGGCTGGGATCAGCGTGCCACCCCTTTCCTGTTCCGCGACGTGCGCGCTATGCTGACCATGCGCCATTGTGTGGCAGATACCAACGGCCTGGGCAAACGGATCAACATCGATTATCCCGGCGTGTATGTGGCTGATTGCGCGGGGATCCTGATCGAGCAGGGCGACGTGCTGGGCAGCCGCAACCAGGGGATGAAGGGGCATGCCTTCGTGCTGGAACGCTGCGCGGGTCTGTATTTGGACCGCCTGTACTGCGATACGCTCAACGGCGACGGGATCGTGCTGACGGACTGTGTATACGGCACGTTGTACAATTGCGGCAGCGGCTTAAATAACGGCGCCGGCCTTCGCATGACTCGCTGTGAGGATTTTGACATTGAGCTGTTCAAGCAATTCGGCCGCTACGAGTTGGACCGAGTGGAGGAAGTGCCCGGCATTTTGCTGACCTCCTGCCGAAATATCCGCTTCGACAACGTGCAGTCTCTTTGTAATTACGGCGACGCCTTCGTGCTGGCCGACAGCACGGAAATCCGCATTCAAAGCTATATGTCTTATATGAATACGGGCCGGTTCTTTGTGGAAACGGGCAGCTCGGATTATAACGCGGTGGACGGCCTGGTGGCCACCAGCAGTGTATCGCCCCTGCCTTTGCTGGTGGGAGAGCATTCCGGGATCCGTGGCTTTATTTACAACGACGGGCAGTACAACCCTGCGGAAACGGGGAAAGCCCAAGAGCAGGCGGGGAATTATACCGCTTCCGTCAGCCCCGACGCGGTATTTCAAAACGAAAAGATCGGAGCAGAGGCGGCGGGACAGGCCTTTGAGCGTTGCATTGCCCGCATTGAAGCGGGACGCCTGGCCTTGGCCAGGGCCAACGCCCAGCCCAACAGCGGAAAGTCGGCTCGTTGGGAGGACACGCTGAAGCAGACCTACAAGCTTTTTGCCGCCAACGTGAAGGAAAAAGGCGCCAAGGGCGATGGTGCGACCGATGATTCGGCGGCTGTCAACGCGGTGGCCAAGGAATTCGGCGCGGTCTATTTCCCGGCAGGCACCTATGTGTTTCATAAAAACGTCACGCTGCCCAAAACTACGGTGGTGATCCTGGAGGAGGGGGCCGTGCTTTGCCCCGGCAAAGGTGTGCGGGTGTACCTGAACGCCCAGGCTCTTTTGCCCTCCGCCCAGGTTTTTGGGGGAGAGGGAGAGATCGGAGGCATTCCCCAGTCTGTGGCGGGAGATCCTGCCTGGTTTGGAGCCAGGGGTGACGGTGTGACCGACGATTCGGCGGCCTTTGCCCGAGCGCTGCAGCTTTTTGCCATCGTACGCGTTCCCGCCAAGGAAAAGGGGTACGTGCTGACGGCCTTGAGCTTGCCTGAGGGCAGACATCTTTGCGGCACGGGCGAAAAGGCGGCTTTGTTGATCGCTTCCGATAAAACGGAAAATCTGTTTACCTTAAAGGACAATTTCGTGGCTTTGACGGACGTGGACATCGACATGACCCGAGCAAGCAAAAAGGCTGTGGGTATGTATTTTGATAATTCCCGCAAGGGGATCCGCAACACCCGCGTGCGCAACCTGACCGTGACGGGTGCGGGCACCTTTGTAAAGGATGCCAACATGAAAAACGCCACGCTGATCTACAACAATCATTTTGACAACGTGCAATGCCTGTCCCCTCGCGGAAGCTCCTTTGTGTTTACTGATTTCTTTGGCTTCGTGTTTTTGCGTAACGTGGTGGTGGATTACCAAGGGAACGAGGCTACCAAGGTGGCGTTTTCAGCCACGACCAATTACGGTGCCGTTTACGAGGATTGCACGGTGCAAAATGCGGGCTCCGGAAACGGAGACGGCTTCCTGTTCCGCGATCTTTGGGCGGTGTGGACCAAAAACCTGACGGTGAAGAATATGGGTGGCCGCGGAATCGTGACGACCCAAGTCAAACACAGCTATTTTAATGACGTGACGGTGGAAAACTGTGCGGGTGTGGCGGCCTCTTTGTCCGGCGATTATTTCCAGTTCTGCAATTTGAAGGCTGTGAACACCAAGGGCGTGCTGTTGACGGGGCTGAACTATTTTAACAGCTCCCACATCACGGTGGAAAATTCCACGGCTTCCGGGGTGACTCTGGCCAGCTCGAAGTGCTGTCTGCTGACAGACGTGCAGGTCAGCGGAGCCACTGAAGAGTCCCTGGCCGAGATCCTGAACGGAGATTTTAACGCCGTTGTGAGGACCAACGTTACCAACGGTTCTATGACGGGGAAAAATTCCCTGCTCATTGCGGGAGAATAAAGGATGCCCGATCTCCTTGTTTACTTGCGCACAGGTGTGGCTTTGGTCATGGCGGTGATGAGCCTTGCGGCCTTTTTTACCATGGCGGCAGACAAGGGCGCGGCGAAAAAACAGCGGCGCCGTGTGCCCGAAAAGACCCTTTTTGCGCTGGCGCTTTTGGGCGGCGGCGTGGGGGCGGTATTGGGGATGCAGTTATTTCGCCATAAGACCCGCCATTGGTATTTTGTACTGGGCATGCCACTGATCGCTTTGGTACAGGCCGCTTTGTTGGCGTGGCTGATATACGCGGCGTAAATTAATCATGAACCCCGACAGATTTCAAAATTTGTCGGGGCTTTATGATTGGCCGCTTTAGCGCATGATTTTTTGCAAAAGAACTAAATTTTTCTTTTGTAATTTTGCCTAAAAAATCCATTTTTTCGCCCTTCTTTATTGACAAATTGCACGGGGGGGGGTATAATAGTTTTAAAACATGTTTTATTTTGAAAGGAGATTTTTTATGCGCAAATTCCGTATCCCGGCTTTGATGCTGGCTGTGATGATGGCCGTGGCCGCCTTTGCAGGCTGCTCCAAAACTCCTGCCACCACTCCCGCCACCACGCCCACAACTACCCCCGCAACTACCCCCGCCACCACTCCTGCTGCTACCGATGAGAACACCTATTACGGTCTTCCCATTGTGGACATGGACGGCTATGAGTTCATTGCCTACGCTTATGACAGCAACTTCGTCACTACCGGCAATGGCGATACGCTGGACGATGCCAAGATGAATGTGTTGATGGACATTCAGGAAAAATACAACTGCGTGTTCACCTTTACTGAGACGGGTACCGTTTTTAACGACGCGGCCTTTCCCGTCCTGCTGGCCGGCGATAAGTACGCCGACATTATCGCTCCCGCCTCCTTCTCCGCCGGTTATTGGTATCAAAACAACAACGTGGTGGATCTGAAGGAAGTGGATTATCTGGATTTCACTCAGCCTTGGTGGTATGCTGACATAACTGCCGGTACCGAGTGGAATGGCAAGCTTATGGGCATGAAGGGTGCTTTTAACAACTGCTATACCGATAACTGGGTCTGCCTGTTCAATAAGAAACTGGCTGAAGAGCTGCAGCTGCCCGATCTGTACGAAATTGCTCGCGAAGGCAAGTGGACATTGCAGCTGTTTAACGAATACGGCAAAAAGGCCACCCGCGACCTGAACGGAGACAACCTCATGGATGACCGCGACTGCTACGCTTGGGGCGGTCCCCAGATTGAATCCATGACAGCTTTCTGGAGGGGAGCCGGCGGCACCTATTATGAAAAGCGCGACGACGGCTTCTGGTACTCCAATATTGCCGGTGAGCGTAACCGCCAGCTGATGGAGCTGATGGTCGATACTTTTGTGACCAATCAGTTGACCTACGACCGTTCCGGAGGCGAAGGCTGGAATTACTATTTGCAAGAAATGTTCCCCTCCGATCAACAGCTGTTCTGTGCTTATCCTATCTACGGCTTCACCAAAAATCTCTGGGGTTGGCATGAAATGGAAAGCGACTACGGTGTGTTGCCCATGCCCAAATTCACGGAAGACCAGCCCTACTACGGCGTGATCGATCACTTTACCTCTATGATGATGATCCCCATCAATACCAACAACGAAGACAACATCGGCCTGATCGTGGAAGCTCTGACCCGCGGCTATTATAACGAGGTTCTTCCTGTCGTTTATGATTTCATTGAAATCTCCACCCGTGACGAGGAATCCATTGAAATGATCAAAATGACTCATCAGATCTTCGTGAATGACCCTGTGAGCGATACTCTCGCTTACGCCACCGAGGGTGTGCTAGGCTTCCTTGCCGAGGGCCTGCTTGATCGCGTTTTGTTGCAAGGCGTTGACTTCTCCGTTGCATATGAGGAAGCTTACGAAACAACTATGCTAGCTTTGGACGAATTCCAAGGTAAGATTGACCCTGTCCCCAAAACCGCAGAGTAATTCATCCGTTTTGTACATTTGGCGCACCTGAAAAGGAGCGCCGATGGAAACAGGTCGGTTTGAATGGGTGTTTGCAGTCTTTTTTTCTAAAGCCAAAAGAGTCCGTTCCGGCGGGCTCTTTTGTTGTATAACGGAAACCCCGCCATAGTGGCGGGGTTCAAAAGAGGCTATGCCGATAAACAGAATACAAATAAAAAAGTCAGAGCAGAAACAACGCAACAGTTTATTGCAGGGGCGATTCGCGAATCGTCCGCCTAAAAACATTGCAAAACAAAAACGGGCGATTTGTGAATCGCCTCTACGACAAAAGGACAGAGAGTTTTTACATTCTCTGTCCTTTTCAAACACCTTGCTTCGCAGGGTATGGTGTGTTACGCCTGGTGTTTTTGGAACCCAAAAGCAAAGCTACGCGAAGGTAGGCAATTATTTACGGTTTCTTTGCAACTTTTTTTAAGCGATTTACGAGAGCTTCATAACGCGAATCGCAACGCAAAACAGCTACTTCATCATCGGTAGTGATCCAATCAAGGAAGGATTGTGAATAGTTTCCCCTTGCTTCCGGAATCACTCCGCTGTTTGCATATCCGCGAAGGATGGGCGTTGAATGCGGAGCATTAAAATCGAAAGTATCTGCATGAACATTGTAATCTACACACCGTTCAAGCCAATACCAAGCATTATCATAGTCTTGTTTGTTCAAAAGATCCTCAAACATAAAATAACTTGCCATTGCACCGTAATATGCATTTTGCTGATAATCGCCGTCCGGGTAGAGACATTCAAGAAGAGCTATTTCAAATTGATTCAGCTCTTTTCTTTCTTCCCACGAATATATCATTTTTCCGTTGTCATCACAATGACCTTTTAGACAATGAATCATTGATAACAACTCATTAACTAAAAAATGCATATATTCCTGCCGTTCCTTAAAACCTTCATCTCCTTTCCAGCGATATACCATAAAGTTTTCATACGAAAAACGAGTTTTGGGCATTTCTGCAGCAAGCTTTATCATTTCGTCTTTTTCACCCGCGTATCCGTAGGCGGTTCCGAGTGTGTCGATCGCCTCATATCGTGTGGTGCTGTCGGTACATTCCGCAAGGATTCGATTGCAAAGATCAAACACCTCGCCGTATTCCTCGATACCTTTTCGGGAATATTCGTTCACAATTGCATCCGCAAGGGTCTGCATGATTTTATAATCGCGCGGATATTTTTTGTTTGCTTCACGAAGAATGGCGGTGTATTCTTCCCACTTTCCTTGGTGACACAGGTTGCGTGCTGTATTCAAGTATTTTTTGATTTCTTCGTTATTCTTTTCAATATCGATTTCCAGCAAAACATCCGAAGAAATATCAAAAATATGACAGAGTGCAGGGATCTGCGAAATATCGGGAGCGGTTCGGTCGCACTCCCATTGCGATATTGCGCGCGATGTGATTCCGAGATGCTCTGCAAGTTGTTCTTGCGTAATATTCTTCTCTCGGCGCAAACGTTTGATGGTAGAACCAATAGACATAGTTTTTTCCTCCCCAAAAGATTCAAAAGCGCTTTTGTGATTTTATTATATTACATTTTGAGAATTATTCCACGAATTATTTGTTGAATAAAAGTATAGCTGTGCTTTGATTTTCAAAGACGTTGTATCACATAGGCCGTAATCATGCAGCAAAAAAGACATGCTCAAAGTTGAACATGTCTTTTTTGAATAAAACTGCTTTGCAGGTACGCCAAAAGCGTTCTTTTTTTGCAAAAAGGCCTTGACTTTTTCAAAAAAATGTGTATAATATATTTCTGTAAAGTTTTTTGCTTTACAGAAAGGGGTCGAAAGACAGATGAAGGACTTTCATGTAGGCCGTTTGTTCGATTTTTACGGGGAGATCCTCACAGAAAAACAGCGTGATGTGTTTGATTTGTACTACAACGCGGATCTGTCTTTGGCCGAGATCTCCGAGCATGCCCGCATTACCCGTCAGGGTGTGCGTGACAGCATCAAGCGCGGAGAAGAAGTGCTTTGCCAAATGGAGGAAAAACTTGGCTTGATGGCACAGTTTGACCGCCGTGCACAGGCTTCCGAGGAGATCCTTTCCCTTTGCGACAAGCTGGGGGAGATCTTGCTTTATACGTCCTACCGTTCGGCAACGGAGCCGCTTTTGGAGCGCATCCGCGAATTGGCTTCGCAGGAAACGCAGGATTAAACAGGAGGAATTTTACAGGTGTTTTCCGGATTGGCAGAACGGCTTTCCGAAACCTTTAAAAAGCTTCGCGGCAAGGGACGCCTGAACGAGGCCGACATCAAAGCCGCTATGCGGGATATCAAGCTGGCCTTGCTGGAGGCGGACGTAAGCATTAAGGTGGTCAAGCCCTTTATTGCTGCCGTCAGCGAGCGGGCGGTGGGGCAGGAGGTCATGGCTTCTCTGACCCCCGCGCAACAGATCGTGAAGATCGTCAACGAAGAAATGACAGCCATCATGGGCGGCGGTCAGGCCAAGCTGCAGATCGCCTCCAAACCTCCCACGGTGATCATGATGTGCGGCCTGCAGGGCGCGGGCAAGACCACCCATTGCGCCAAATTGGCAGGCTATTACAAAAAACAGGGCAAGCGCCCCTTACTGGTGGCTTGCGACGTAGTGCGCCCGGCGGCTATCCAACAGCTTTGTGTGGTGGGGCAGGCCGTGGGTGTGCCTGTGTTTGAAATGGGGCAAAAGGACCCGGTGGAGATCGCCGCGGCAGCCATCGAGCACGCCAAGCTTCACGGAAACGACATGGTGTTTTTGGACACGGCAGGCCGTTTGCACGTGGATGAGGTGCTGATGGATGAGCTGCGCCGCATGAAGGAGCAGACGGCGCCTACGGAGATCCTTTTAACGGTGGACGCCATGACCGGACAGGATGCGGTCAATGCGGCGTCGGCCTTTCACGAAGCCTTGGGCATTACCGGCGTGATCTTGACCAAGACCGACGGCGACACTCGCGGCGGTGCGGCGTTGACGGTGAAATATATTACCGGCCAGCCCATTAAATTTATCGGTACCGGCGAAAAGCTGGCAGATATAGAGCCCTTCTTCCCGGACCGTATGGCGTCCCGTATTTTGGGCATGGGAGACGTGCTTTCCCTGATCGAAAAGGCCCAGGAAAGTGTGGATGCGGAAAAAATGGCCGAGGCGGAACGCCGTTTCCGCGAATCCCGCTTTACGCTGACCGATTGTCTGGAGCAATTTGCCCAGCTTAGGCGGATGGGGCCGTTGGATCAGATCATGGGGATGATCCCGGGGGTGGATGCTTCCGCCCTGAAGGGTGCCCAAATAGACGAAAAGCAATTCGACCGCATGGAGGCCATCATTCTTTCCATGACCCCCGAGGAACGGGAGCGGCCGGATCTGCTCAATGCTTCCCGAAAACAGCGCATTGCCAAGGGAAGCGGTACCTCGCCTCAGGAGATCAACCGTTTGCTGAAAATGTACGAGCAAATGAAAAAAATGATGAAGCAGTTCAGCAAAATGGGGCGTTCCGGGGGGCGCATGCCCCGAGGCTTTCCTTTTAGGTAACAATCCGCAAGGTTTGTTATATACATGACGACCAATTCGGAGGTGAATTGAGATGGCAGTAAAAATCAGACTGAGAAGAATGGGTGCCAAGAAGGCTCCTTTCTATCGCATCGTGGTGGCAGACTCCCGCTTTCCCCGTGACGGGCGTTTTATCGAGGAGATCGGCTACTACAATCCTCTGACCGATCCCGCTGAGGTTCGCATTGACGAGGAAAAGGCCAAGACTTGGCTGAAAAACGGCGCCCAGCCCACGGATACCGTGATGGGTCTGCTGAAAAAGAACAACATTGTCTAAACAAGGAAGGGTGGCCGCTTTGAAAGATCTGCTGGTCTTTATTGCACAGTCTCTGGTCCGCGAACCGGAGAAGGTCAGCGTCACCGAGACCCGCGAAGACAGCGTTGTGACGCTGAAGCTGTCCGTTTCGCCCGACGACATGGGGCGAGTGATCGGAAAACAGGGCCGCATTGCACGGTGCATCCGCACCGTCATGAAGGCCGCTGCGGTCAAAGAAGGTGTCAAGGTCGTGGTGGACATCATCTGATGTCCCTTCGCGTGCGGGGTGCAGCATTCGGAATTTACGCCGAAGGCTGCATTCCCGTTTGATACTGCCTTGAAAAGAGGTTTTTGCGTGAAAAAGCAATTTTTAGAGGTCGGGGAGATCGTGACTACCCACGGCGTACACGGCATGGTAAAGGTGCGTTCGTGGTGCGACTCGCCGGATTTTATATTGCAGTTTTCCACCTTGTATTTCGATTCCTGCGGGAAAGACCCGGCTGAGGTCACCGAAGGGTTCGTATACAAGGATTTTGCCGTGCTGAAGCTGCGGGGTGTGGATATTCCCGACGTGGCGGCATTGCTGGTGGGAAAAGTGCTTTATATGGACCGCCGGGAGGCAGAGTTGCCGCCGGGCGTTCATTTTATTCAGGATATGATCGGCCTGGAAGTGGTGGACGGGCGAAGCGGAGAGATTCTTGGCTCCCTGCGCGAGGTATTGGATTACCCGGCAAGCCAGATCTATGCGGTGGAAACACCTTCCGGACGGGAAGTGTTGGTGCCTGCCGTGCCCGAAATGGTGGAGCGGATCGACGAAGAGAACGGCCGCATCTACCTGACCCCCGTAGCCGGGCTTTTTGACGAACAGGAATGAAAACGTACGATATTTTAACTCTGTTTCCCGATATGATCCATGCGGTGCTGGGCACCAGCATCATCGGTCGGGCGCAAAACGCGGGGATCTTACAGGTCAACGCGATCAACATCCGCGATTTTGCGGAAAACAAACAGAACCGAGTGGATGATTATCCTTACGGAGGGGGCTGCGGGATGGTTTTACAACCCGGGCCTGTTTTTCGTGCCCATGAAGAGGTTTGCCGCCGTTGCGGAAGCAGGCCTCATACCATTTATCTTTCTCCCAAGGGGAAGGTGTTTACCCACGCCCGTGCCCTGGAATTGGCTCAAATGGACCACATCGTGCTTTTGGCCGGCCATTATGAAGGCGTAGATCAGCGTGTGTTGGATGAGATCGTGGATGAGGAGATCTCGGTGGGGGATTTCGTGTTGACGGGCGGCGAGCTGGGGGCTATGATCGTGGTGGATGCGGTGGCCCGCCTGGTGGACGGCGTTTTGGCCGAGCCGGAAAGCTGGCAGCAGGAAAGTATTGCCGGTGGACTTTTGGAATATCCCCAGTATACCCGTCCCGAGGAATTTCACGGCCAACGGGTGCCGGAGGTGCTTTTAAGCGGTCATCACGCCCGCATTGACCAATGGAGAAGACAACAATCGTTGCTGCTGACGGCCAAGTTACGTCCCGATCTGCTGGAAAAGGCAGAGCTTTCCAAGCAGGATCGTAAGCTGTTGTCTCAAGGACAAGAGGAATGCCTATGAGCACGCAGGCGGGTAAGACGGTACGCATCGTGGGGCTGATGATGGCCGCCACGGTTTTAGCTAAGCTGTTGGGATTGCTTCGCAGCGTGTGGCTGGCAAGCCTTTACGGGGCAGGCATGGAAGCCGAGGCTTTTTCGGCCGCGTCCAGGCTGACCTTAACGGTATTTGACGTGGTGCTGGGAGCGGCGGTGGCCGTTTGCTTTATTCCCCTGTACAACCGCTGTTTGGCAGAGGGGGAGGAGGAAGCCCGCCGTTTTACGGACCGTTTTATTTCCTTAATTATATTATTGACGGCGGCGGTGTCTGCCGTGGGAATGATCGCCTCTGCCGGGGTGATCGCCTTGATGGCACCCGGGTTGGATGAACAAACGGCCCGTTTGGCTTCCTCGTTGCTGCAAAAGATGCTCCCTATGATCCTTTTTTCGGGACTGGCGGCCTGCTGGACGGGGGTTTTGCAATCTCACGGGCGATTTTTGCTTCCGGCAGTGATGAGTGCGGTGTCCAACGCCTTTGTGCTTTTGTATTTTTGGTTGTTTAACAGCCGCTTCGGCATTCAGGGACTTGCCGTGGCGTATTTGCTGGCTTGGATGCTGCAATGCGTGGTGCTTTTGCCCGGCCTGTGCCGGATCCGCTTCCGTTTTCGTCCCTCCTTGGCCTTGGGAGACGAGATGATGCGCAAGGCCTACCGCATGGCGCCGCAGGCTATGGTCAGCTCCTGGCTGACTCCCGTTATGACGGCGGCGGGGCTGTTTTTTGCATCTATGGTGAAATATACCGGGGAACGCCCCGTTCCCTGTCTGGAATATGCAACACAGCTACTGTTGATCGCGTCGGGCGTAATCGTGTACGCCGTGTGCAATTACGTGTTTCCCTCCCTGTCCAAGCTGGAGGCGGAAGGAGACGGCCTTCGTTTCCGCGTGACCCTTCGCCAAGCCTTAACGGCGGCGTTGACGGTGGTGGTCCCCATCTCCTTGATCCTGTGTTGCGTCAGCCACCAGGCGGTGAGCGTGGTTTACGAGCGCGGCCAGTTTTCCGCACAGGCTACGGTGTTGACGGCGGAGACCTTGGCCAATCTGGCACCTGCCATGATCGCTATGGCGGTGACGGAGCTGCTGAACCGAGCCTTTTTTGCCAAAGGAAAGGGCAGGGTTCCCACGGTGGCCTCTTTGGTGGGGATGGCTGTGTTTTTGTTGGCGTGCGTGCTTTTCGTGTCCGTGTGGGGACGGGGGATTCAATGGATCGCCCGGGCCATGGTGCTGGGGCAGGCCGCGGCGGCGGCCGTGCTTTGTGTGGCCGTGCTTGGCGAGGACCGAGGCTTTTTTGACCGTGATTTTCTGCGGGAAATGGGGAAGCTTGTGCCTGCGGGCGCGGGTTGTTGGCTGGGGGCTGAGGCGGTTAAACGCGGATTGGCCCTTTGTTGGATGGAAGAGGGCTTTTGGACGAGACTATTGACAGCCGGCGTTTCGGCTGTTATGGGATTGCTGATCTTTTTGATTGTGGCTTGGCTGTTGAAAAGCGATCCTTTAAGACAATTATTGAAGAAGAAAACGGAAGGAGAAGACGGCGTATGAAAAAAACGTCTGAAAAGACCGGGAATCTTTATCGGACGAGCTTGCTTTCTGCTTTGATCTCCTTTTGCAAGACTTTATTTGAAGAGCTGGCCGCAGGCAGTGCTTTCGTGCATTGGCTGAGTTTTGACCGCGACGAGGTCGAAGAGGGGCGGGTAGGAGTCTTTCAGGGCTTTTACCGCCGAAGGATCGCCAAGCCCGTGGCCGTCTTTCGCCTGTGGTTTATGCGCACCACGGAATCCAGCGGGATCTTTAACATAGGACGGCGCATTTGGCACACGTTTTTGACCATGCCCATCCGCGCTTTGGGCGTTTGCGGTACGGTATTTGGGCTGACCTCGGCTACCGTGGCCTTCATTAACGACTCCATGGAAAACACCGTAGTGAACACGGATATGCGCCTGGTGATCTCGGCGGGAGTGCTGGTTTCCTTTTTCTTTTTGCTGTTCAGCAAGCGAAGCGTTTCGTACGTGCTGACCCATTCCACGCTGGCAAAGGCCCTTCTCTTTAAGGGGCTGGGTATGCGCAGGGAGCGCTTTGAGGCAGAAGAGGAAGGGCCTTCGGCCGCGGGGCCCGTGGCTATGGGCTTTTTGGGCTTCTCTTTGGGGCTTCTGTCCTACTTTTTCCCGCTGATCTACGTCTTTATCGGGGTAGTGCTGCTGACGGGCCTGCTTCTGTTCTTCCATGCGCCCGAAGCGGGGGTGTTGGCTACGCTGTTTTGCCTGCCTTTTTTACCCAACGGCTTATTGGTGGCGCTGGTGTTGCTGACTGATTTTTGCTTTTTATTTAAACTGGTACGGGGAAAGCGCGTCCTGTTTTTTGAACGCATGGACGTACCGGTGCTTTTGTTTGGGGCCTTGGTGCTGATTTCCGGTACGGTGACGGCGGCAGGCTTTGCCGCCTGGGGAAAAACGGTCATTGTGCTGACCATGGTCTCCTTCTACTTTCCTTTGGCCAACCTACTGAGGACCGAGGAAGGGCTGCGGCGCGTGGTGACGGTCTTGCTGGCCTCTTTGACGGTGGCGGCTTGTTACGGTCTGCTGCAATTTGTTACGGGAAGCGCGGTGCAAAGTGCGGCTTGGGTAGATGAAGCTCAAGGAGCTATCGGAAATCGAATCTATTCCACCCTCGGCAATCCCAATGTTTTCGGCTTATACCTCTCCATGCTCTTCCCCTTTGCGCTGTTGTTCCTGTTCCGTTGCCGCCAGGTGCGCACCGTGGTGATCGCCTTGGGCGTTTGCGGGGTGGCGGGATTGGCTCTGATCTTGACGTGGAGCCGCGGCGCCTGGTTGGGAGCTCTTGCCGGGGCCCTGCTGTTTTTGCTTTTGTATTCCAAGCAAAGCCGTATCGTATTGGTCGCTTTGCTCTGCATTGCTCCTTTTTCTGTCTTTTTCCTTCCCGATACGATCCTCATGCGCCTGCAAACGCTGGGGAACGTGACGGCTGATTCCTCGCTGACGTACCGCTTTTCCATTTGGAACGGCACGGGAAGCCTGCTTCGCGATTTTTGGCTTTCCGGGATCGGGCTGGGGTCGGACGTGTTTTTAAGGGTATATCCCAAATACGCTTATTCCGGGGCGGCTTACGCCCTGCATTCCCACAGCTTTTATCTGCAGCTTTTGGTGGAACACGGCATCGTGGGAGCTTTTTCCTTCCTCTTGCTGATGGCATTTGCCGTCAAACGGGTTTTCTTGACGCACAAAAACAGCCTTTCGCCCTGGGTGAAGGCCGTGAGCGTGACGGCCGGATGTGCCCTTTTGCCTATGTTGATTTTCGGTGTGAACGATTGCTCCTGGTATAACCACAAAATGTTGCTGCTGGGGTGGATCGTTTTTGCGGTGATCAACGCCGCATATCGCCAGATGCGTGTGAGACGGAGGGTGTTTGATGATTGACGTTTGTCACATTATTACGGATTCCAATTTGGGCGGTGCCGGGCGATGGGTACAGACCCTTTGCCGCTACTTGCCCCGCAATCGCTTCCGCGTGACGGTGATCTTTCCCCGGGGAAGCCGCTTGGAGGAGATCCTGAAGGGGGAACGGGTATGCTTGTGCCCAGCCCCTATTACGGCAGACAGCTCCTTTTGCAAAAAGGACCTGGCGGTGTACAGCCGTTTGCTGGCACAGCTTCGCCCCGCTGTGGTGCACACCCACGGTTGTGCCACAGCCAGATTGGCCGCCAAGCTTAAGGGGATCCCCACCGTATTTACCAAGCACACCGTGGGGGAGCCTATGACGGGCATGAAAAAACGCCTTAACAGCCTGCTTTGCACCCGCGCCATTGCGGTGTCCCGCTATGCACAGGAAAGCCTGGAGCGGGACGGGATCCCTTCTCAAAAGATCCGCATGATCTACAACGCTTGTCCGGACCGAGGAAAGAGCCCCGACACGGAGGCGGCCAAGGAGGGCCTGCAGATCCCCAAAGGAAAATTGGTAGTGGGGATGTTTGCCCGCCTTTCCGAGGAAAAGGGTTGGCAGGCCATGTGTCAAGCCATTTGTCTGGCCAAGGAAAAAAGGCTGCCCCTGTTCTTTTTGCTGGCAGGAGGAGGCCCGCTGGAGCCTGCCTTGCGTCAACAGCTGGAGGGGTGCCCCGTGCGGTTTTTGGGAGAGCTGACGGACATAGGCCCGGCCCTGCACGCCTGTGATGCGGTGTGTGTGCCGTCCTTGGAGGAAAGCTTTGGGCTGACGGCCCTGGAGGCCATGACCGCTTCCCTGCCTGTGGTGGCTACCCGTGTAGGTGGCCTTGGCGAGGTATTGGGTCAGGCCGACGAGCTGACGGTGAAGCCCGGTGACGGGGAAAGCCTGCTGAAGGCCTTTGAAAATCTGCAGGACGATCCCTTGCGCAGAAAATTGGGAGCGCGCGGCAGAAAGCGCTACGAGGAGCTTTTCTCTCCCTCGGGATTTGCGCAGCGGGTGGCTGCCTTATACGAGGAGATAATAAACCATAAAAAGAAAGGCGGCGCAAAAGAATGAGCAAGGAAAAAAGCAGTTTTCGCTTTAATTTTTTAGATTTGCTATTGGTGATTCTGGCCGTGGCGGTGCTTCTTGGGGGCGCCTACTATTATTTCGGTGGCTTTGGCGGCCGAAGCCAGGGAGAAGACGTTACGGTGACCTACACGGTAGAATTTACCAACGTGCCTTCCTATCTGCTGGACAAGCCACAGGTGGGGGACGTGGTGAAGGACAGCGTGCGTTTGTACCACATCGGCACCATTACCCAGGTGGCCTACGAGCCTTATCTGATGACTTTGGTCAACGAGGAAACGGGGGAGCTGGTGCAGGCAGAGACTCCCGGACGTATGAATATTTTGCTGACCATTCAGGCTGCCGGAAAGCTGAAGAACAACCAAGTGGAGATCGACGGCTTTGCCATGTCGGTGGGTGTGCGGGTCAACGTGCGAAGCGCCCATTACGTGGGAAGCGGCTTCTGCACGGCCATGTCTTATAAATAAGGAGGCGACGGCTGATGAAAACCAATAAAAAAAGCATTCGTCTGAATGCGTTGGACATTGCCATTATCGTGGCGATCTGCGCCGCCATCTTTGCAGTGGGATTTAAATTTTTGATTGCCAAGCCCGCCGCCGCCAACGACCGCGCACAGATCACGTATGAGCTGTACGTGGCTGAGATCCGCGAAAGCTCCTTGCCATTTTTTGTGCAGGGAGATGCGGTGTATGACGATGAAAGCGGCAATTTTATCGGCACGCTGAGCTCTTTTGAGAGTCGCCCGGCTAAAACCTTGATGCAGCGCCAGGACGGGACGGTGAGCGAGCACACCGTGCAGGGAAAGGTGGACCTGGTCCTGACCATTACAGCCGAAGCGGTCACGCGCACGGAAGGGTTTTACGCCCAAGGGATACGCCATGTGGCACCCGGCGCGGTGATCCAGGTGCACACGCCCAAGGTTACGGTGGTCGGTACGGTGCGAAACTTGACCGAACTGGCTTCGTAACACCGTGTTCCCGTTTGCGGAAGGACAAAAAACAAAATCCGTTCCCAAAAGTCTTGATTTTTTTTACGGAATGGTGTATAGTAGAAGCGTAAAGGAAATAAGGATAGAGTACGACAGATCACGATAGGAGAATTATATTATGATTACCAAAAAAGTTGCGATCCAGAACCAGGTTGGTTTGCACGCCCGCCCCGCTACGTTTTTTATACAGAAGGCCAACGAATTCAAAGCGTCCATTCTTATTGCTAAGGACGAAAGAAAAGTGAATGCCAAGAGCTTGTTGGGTGTGCTTTCTTTGGGGATCACCCGTGGCACGGAGATCGAGCTGGTGGCGGATGGGCCCGACGAGGAAGCGGCCTTGGAAGCCCTGATCGAATTGGTTTCGAAGGATCTGGAAGACTAAGATCGTTCACTTCAAACGGCATAGCTGCCTAAAAGGGCAGAAATGCCGTTTTTTGTTCACAGAAAGGAAGGTGAGCCCATGACCGGCCCCCTGTTGGCGGATAAGGTAGCCAATTTGCCTTTGCTGCCCGGCGTCTATATTATGAAAGACGGGCAGGGAAACATTATTTATATCGGCAAGGCGAAGGTGTTGCGCAACCGCGTTTCCTCTTACTTTCTAAACACGGAAAAAGCGCCCAAGGTGGCGGCCATGGTGGCCCACGTGGCAGATTTGGAATTTGTGGTGACGGAAAGTGAAGGCAAGGCCTTGGCTTTGGAAGCGGATCTGATCAGCCGCCACAAGCCCCATTACAATATTTTGCTTAAGGAAAAACGGGTGGGGATGTATTTGCGGGTGGATGAAAGGCCCGCGTATCCCTCCTTAAGCGTGACTTACCAGCGGAAAAAGGATGGGGCTGTTTATTACGGGCCCTACGCGCCTTCTTTTTTGCGGGAGGCGTATGGGGCGGTATGCAAAAGCTTGGGTGTGGCTTCTTGTGGGAAGGGGTTTGATACGGGCCACGGCGGGCGGGTTTGCCTGTACCGCCATTTGGGGCAATGCACGGCTCCTTGCACGGGGCAAATTGCCCCGGAGGAATACCGCGAGCTGGTGCTGCAGGCCGTGGCGGCCTTGCGCAAGGACACCGGGCGTATGGCGGCGTTTTTCCGCAGGGAAATGGAGCAAGCGGCTGAGGAACAGCGTTACGAGCAGGCTGCCAGACTGCGGGATGCGGCTTTTGCTGCGGCAAATTTGCACGAGCGAAATGAATTGCTGACGGAAAAAGAAACGGACGTGGACGTGGTGTCCTTTTATGCGGATGAGGCTTCGGCTATGTTGGGCTTTTTTTCCATCCGAAGCGGCCGTTTGGAAAACTGCTCCTTTTATCCCGTTTCCGGGCGAGATGCTGCCCAGGAAGGGGTGCGCGAGGAGCTGTTACGTGCCTTGTACGCCGAGGAGGGGCGGGTGCCCTGTGCTCAGGTGGCCGTGAATTTTCCCGTGGAGGATCGGGCTGCTTTTGAGGAATGGCTTTCCGAGCTGTTGGGGAAAAAGGTGACGCTGACGCATCCCCGACAGGGAGAAAAAAAGCGTTTATGTCTTTTGGTGGAGGAAAATGCCCGTCAACGTTTGTTGCAGGCCCGTTTAGCCAAGGAAAAGGACGAGGAAGTGATGGTGCAGCTGGCTCAATTGCTTCATTTGGAGGTCGTACCTACCCGTATTGAGGCTTATGACGTTTCCAACAGCGGCGAACAGATCAAGGTTTGCGGAATGGTCGTGTTTGAGGACGGAGCTTTTCGGAAAAAGCAATACCGCACCTTCCGAATTCGCGATATTGACGGGGTGGACGATTACGCCTGCATGGCGCAGGCTCTTCGCCGCCGATTGACCCGCCTTCGGGAAGGAGATGCTTCTTTTTCGGGGGCGCCGGATCTGATCCTGGCAGACGGAGGCAGCGGACACGTGCACGCCTTGGAGGAGGTAGTCAGGGAAATGGGGCTGGATATCCCCGTTTTCGGCATGGTGAAGGACGACCACCATAAGGCCAGGACCTTGGTAGGTCCCGACGGAGAGGTTGACATTGCGGCGCAAACGGCGGTGTTTCAGCTGGTCTTTCGCATCTCTGAGGAGGTCCACCGTTTTTCCCTTTCCAAAATGGATGCGGTGCGCAGACGCAAGGTTCGCAGCGTGACTTTGGCGAAGGTACCCGGCATTGGGGAACGCCGCGCGGCGGCCCTGTTTAAGGTGTTCGGCACTTTGGAAAATATGGCGGGAGCCTCGGAAGAGGCGTTGGCCGCCGTGCCCACGATGAACCGTTCCGCTGCCCGTGCGGTGGCAGAATTTTTCCGAGATAGAGGAGAGGGCGGAAAAAACAAAAATAACACTTGATTTTTTCCTGAAAATATGGGAAAATAAAAAGAAGACGTTTGTTTAACGAAAAAAGGAGGATCGCAAAAATGCGCATTATTACGGGAAGTGCCCGGGGCAGGCAATTGAGCACGCCCAAGGGAGAGGAGACCCGTCCTACGGCAGACTTGGTCAAGCAAGGTCTTTTCAGCGCCATTCAGTTCCGCGTGCCGGGACGGCGGGTGCTGGACCTGTTTGCGGGAAGCGGCCAATTGGGGCTGGAAGCACTCAGCCGCGGTGCGTCTTATGCGGTTTTTTGCGACAGTAGCGAGCCGGCCATTGCTTGTATCCGTAAAAATGCCGCCGCTTGCAATCTTTCCGAACAGACCAGGGTCTGTCGGGGAGAGGCTTTTTCTGTGCTGGAAAATTTGGCACGCACGGAAAAGGATCCCTTTTCCCTGATCTTTTTGGACCCGCCTTACAGCAAAGGACTTTGCGAAAAAGCGATGCAGCGGCTTTGCGCCCTGCAGTTGGTCAGCCCCTACGCCATTTGTGTATGCGAAAGTGATGCGGGGGATGAATTGCCCGCGCAGGCAGGAGCGTTTTCCCTGGTGCGCTCCTTGCGCTACGGCCGCCGCATGCTGCATATTTACGAAACGGGAGGGGAGTTTGCCCATGAGTAGATCCGTTACAGCCCTTTGCGCGGGGAGCTTTGACCCCGTTACCCAAGGGCACGTGGATATCATCTGCCGCGCTACGGCACTGTTTGACAAAGTGGTCGTGGCGGTGCTGGTCAATTCCCAAAAAAAGCCCTGCTTTACCATAGAAGAAAGACTGAACTTTTTGCGCCTGGCCTTGCAGGACTTTCCCCAAGTGGAGATCGTGGCCTATCACGGCATGGCCGCCGAGCTGGCCGCTGAATTGGGCGATGCGGTATTGGTAAAGGGTGTGCGCAACGAAGCCGATCTTTACCTGGAACAGACCGAGGCGGAGTATAACCGCCGTTTGGGCAACGCGGAAACGATACTGCTTCCCTGCAAAACGGAGTTAACCCACGTTAGTTCCAGCGCGGTGAAGGTGTTGCTTTCTTATCAACTTCCCGCTCAAGCTTACAAAGGATTGTTGCCGCCCGAGATCATCGAGCAGGTCATAGCCTGCTACAAGGGCGGATTTGCCCGCATAGACCCCCAATCAATCAAGGAGGAAAACAGTCATGGATGAATTGTTAATGCCCACAACTACCGAGGAATGCCTCAACCGCATGGAAGACCTGCTTAACAAGGCGGTATCCCTGCCTTTGATGGGGGGAAAATGTGTGGTAGACACGGAAGAACTGCGGGAGCTGGTGGAGGAGATCCGCGTGAATCTGCCCACCGAGATCCGCCAGGCCAAGATCATTGCCAACGACCGCGTACAGATTATTTCCAAGGCCAAGCAGGATGCGGAGATCACCCTGCGCGTGGCAGAGGAAGCCAAGAAACGGATGCTCTCCCAAGACGAGATCATCAAAGCCGCCCAGATCAAGGCCAACGAGATCCTGGAGGCGGCCCAGCAGCGCTCCAAGGAAATGCGTGCGGCCACCAACCAATACGTGGACAATCTCCTGCGGGAGCATGAAAACGCCTTGGGACAGGATCTGGCCGGAATCAAGAAGCTGAGAGCCAATTTGCGCCACGACGGGCAATAAGGGATCGCGCAGATGAAAAAAAAGATCATGTTGGTATTTGGCACCAGGCCGGATGCGGTAAAAATGTGTCCCCTGGCCGCCGAAATGAAAAAGCGGGATGCTTTTGAGACCCTGGTGTGTGTGACCGGGCAGCATCGGGAGATGTTGGCCTCTGTTTTGGATACCTTTGGCATCGTGCCGGATTACGATCTGGCTGTGATGCAACCGCGCCAGACGCTGTTTGACATTACTACCCGTGTGCTGACGGGGATGCGGGACGTGCTGGAGCAGGCTTCTCCCGATCTGGTGCTTGTCCACGGGGACACCTCCACGGCGTTCGCCTCTGCCTTGGCAGCCTTTTATTTAAAGATCCCCGTAGGCCACGTGGAGGCGGGCCTTCGCACCGAGGATATTTCTTCCCCCTTCCCCGAGGAGATGAACCGCCGCGGTGTGGGGATTTTGGCCGACCTGCATTTTGCTCCCACTCAGACCTCCCGCAGCAATCTGCTGGCGGAGGGAAAGGACGATGCAACGATTTTTGTGACGGGGAATACCGTCATTGACGCGTTGGCTACCACCGTTCGGGAGGATTATCGCCTGCCCGAGCAGGTGCATCCCCAGCGTCGGTTGATCTTTATGACGGCCCATCGCAGAGAAAACCTGGGCGAGCCTATGGTGCGTATCTGTCACGCTGTGCGCCGTATCGTCCGGCAGTTTGAGGACGTGGAGATCCTTTGGCCGGTGCATCCCAATCCCGCTGTGAGAGAGCCGGTGTTTGACATACTGGGCGATTGTCCCCGCGTGATCCTTACCGATCCCGTGGACGTTTTGGATTGCCATAATTTAATGGCGCGGGCTTACATGATCATGACGGACAGCGGCGGCCTACAGGAAGAGGCTCCCGCCCTGGGCAAGCCCGTTTTAGTACTGCGGGACAGCACCGAGCGCCCCGAAGGGGTGGAAGCGGGGACTCTTTGGCCCGTTGGCACGGACGAAGACGCGATCGTGCAGGCGGCGACCTCCCTGCTTACCGATTCGCAGGTCTACACCCGTATGGCTCGGGCGAAAAACCCTTATGGGGACGGCACGGCAAGCCGCCAGATTGCCGATATTTTGGAACGATGGAGCCGTTAACATGGAACGTTCGCACATTCGAAATTTTTGCATCATAGCCCATATTGACCACGGCAAATCCACCCTTGCGGACCGTTTGCTGGAGCTGACGGATGCCGTTTCCCAGCGCGAGATCGACGAGCAGATGCTGGACAATATGGATCTGGAAAAGGAACGTGGGATCACCATCAAGGCCCGTGCGGTGCGCTTGAATTACACCGCCGACGACGGGGAGACCTACGCCCTCAACCTGATCGATACGCCCGGACACGTAGATTTTAATTACGAGGTATCCCGATCCCTTTGCGCCTGCGAAGGGGCCTTGCTGGTGGTGGATGCTTCTCAGGGCATTGAGGCACAGACCCTGGCTAACGCCTATCTGGCGGTGGATCACGGACTGGAGTTGTTGCCCGTTGTCAACAAGATCGACTTACCCTCTGCCAATCCCGATCACGTCATCCGCGAGATCGAGGATATTATCGGCATTCCCGCCCAAGATGCCCCCCGAGTATCTGCCAAAAGGGGGTTGAATATCCGCGCTGTGGCCGAACAGATCGTGCGGGACGTACCCCCTCCCTCCGGGGATGACAACGCTCCTCTTCGGGCGTTGATCTTCGACTCTGTTTACGATAGCTATCGGGGTGTGATCGTGTACGTGCGCCTGATGGACGGCACCCTGCGCACGGGAGACGAGATGCTGCTGATGTCCACGGGGGCCAAGTTTACCGTCACGGAGATCGGGCATTTACAGCCCTTTGGCATGAAGCCCGCCGCAGAATTGAAGGCCGGCGAGGTAGGATACATCACCGCCAGCATCAAATCGGTGGAGGATACCCGTGTGGGAGATACGGTTACCCTGGCCAATGCTCCTGCAACGGAGCCCCTGCCCGGCTTTAAAAAAGCTTCCCCCATGGTATTTTGCGGGATCTTCCCCTTGGACGGTGCCCGCTACGGCGATCTGCGCGACGCATTGGAGCGCTTGCGCTTAAACGATGCGGCATTGGAATTTGAACCGGAGACCTCTGTGGCATTGGGATTTGGATTTCGCTGTGGCTTTTTGGGGCTTCTTCACATGGAGATCATTCAGGAGCGCTTGGAGCGGGAATTTAACCTGGATCTGATCACCACGGCCCCCAGCGTGCTTTACGAGTTGCACATGACCGACGGTACGGTGGAATATATCGACAACCCCACCAACTACCCTGCGGCAGATCGCATTGCCTCCGCCTGTGAGCCCATCACCAATGCAGAGATCCTGCTGCCTGCGGAATACGTGGGTAACATTATGGATCTTTGCCAGGAACGCCGCGGAGTATTTTTGGACATGGTGTATTTGGACACCGAGCGGGTGAAACTGCGCTACGAAATGCCCCTTAACGAGATCATTTACGACTTTTTCGACGCTTTGAAGAGCCGTTCCAAGGGGTATGCCTCTTTGGATTACGAGTTTAAGGGCTATGCGCCTTCCCGTTTGGCCAAGTTGGACATTTTGCTTAACGGAGAAATGGTGGACGCGCTGTCCTTTATCGTGTTTGCGGACAATGCCTATACCCGCGCCCGCAAGCTGACAGAAAAGCTGAAGGACAACATTCCCCGCCAGCTTTTTGAAATTCCCGTGCAGGCGGCTATCGGAGGAAAGGTGATCGCACGCGAAACGGTGAAGGCTATGCGCAAGGACGTGCTGGCCAAGTGCTACGGCGGTGATATTACCCGCAAAAAGAAGCTGCTGGAAAAGCAAAAAGAAGGCAAAAAGAAAATGCGCCAGTTGGGTTCGGTGGCCATTCCCTCCGAGGCTTTTATGGCGGTGCTCAAGCTGGATGACGAATAAAAAGGCCCAAAGCCGTACAACGAGGTTGTGCGGCTTTTTTGTGTGGGGAAACTGTGCAAAAATACTTGCAATATAAAGCTTGCCTATGATATAATAAACGTATCTGTAAGATAGGGAATCCTCTGCCTTTTTTGCGGAGGGAAAAGGAGTGCTTTGCTTTGTCGACCAAGTTTTTTAAAATTTGTCTGTGCGCTTGCCTGTGTTTGGCAACGTTGGCTTTGACAGCTTGCCAGGGACCGTCCGTGCCCGTTACTGCGCCGGCTTTGACCTTGCCTCAGACCCAGCCTGCCACGGTGCCTGCTACGGTGCCCGCCACAGCGCCTGCCACGGTGCCCGTCACCCAGCCTGCTACGGCTCCTTCCACCCAAGAGCCTACCGTGCCTGCCACCGCTCCCGAAACGGTGAAGCCCGACACGACGCCTGCGGTATTTTTGAATCCGCTGACGGGCTTGCCTATTGCCGAGGATAAGGTCACCAACCGCCCCGTTGCGATGATGGTGGGCAATGCCAAGGGGGGCTTGCCTCAGGAAGGCATTTCGAAGGCAGACGTGATCTACGAAACGTTGACCGAGGGCGGCCAGACCCGCCTAATGGCCTTGTTTACGGATTATGCGGCGGTGGAACGCGTGGGCTCCATGCGTTCGGCCCGTGAATACTTTATCGACTTTGCCCAGGATTACGACGCCATTTTCGTTCACCACGGCGCGGCCAATACTGCTTTTGAGCAGATCCGCGAGCGTGATATCGACAATTTGGAGGGGATCTACGGCGGATTGGAGGGAACTACCTTCTTCCGCGATGCCGTGCGCCGCAAGGAGTTGGGTTATGCCCACAGCATGATGGTGACCGGTGAAGGGCTGGTCAAGGGGATCGCCCGCAAAAAATACCGCACCACCACCGAGGTGGATTTCCCCCGTCCCTTGCAGTTTGCGGAAAGCACTTACGAGTTGGAAGGGCAAAGTGCCGTGCAGGTGAAGGTGGAATTTTCCTCCTATTGCATTTCCGATTTTGAATACGATCCCGAAACCAAGCTGTACCGAAAGTTCCATTACAAGGGCATCCCCCACGTGGACTGCCTGTACGACAATCGACAGCTGGAATTTACCAACCTGATCGTACTGGGGGCCTCCATTAAGCCCATCGAAGGGGACACGGAGGATCACGTTTCCGTGGGAATTATCGGCACCGGAGACGGGTATTATATCAGCGGCGGAAAAATGATCCCCATCCGTTGGGAAAAGACCGCCCATGAATCTCCCATGCGGTTCACGACGGCTGACGGAGAGGCCCTGCTTATCAACCCCGGTAAGACCTACGTGGGTGTCACGTATTTGTACTATTACCGCCACTTCAAGGTGCAGTAATATGGAATTTTGCGGGTGCCCGTGGGCGTGGGTCAGCGTACCCCAACCGCAAAAAGGCATGCCTCCGTGGACGCGCTCGGCCTTCTGCTTTGTGCTTCCCTATTTTGCGGGGGCCGCAGAAGGGACGATCTCCCTCTACGCCCGCGGAGAGGATTACCATGCCGTGGCCGCGCGTATTTTGGGGGCCTTTGAGCAGGAACTGCGCAAAGAGCATCCTTGTATGCAAGCCCGGGTATTTTGCGACAGTTGCCGCTTTGACGAGCGGAAATTGGCGTTGTCTGCGGGCCTTGGAATGCGGGGCATGAACGGCTTGTTTTTGCATCCCGAATACGGTTCTTACGTGTTTTTGGCCGAGCTTTTGACAGACTTGCCTTGTGACGAGCTCCCCAAGGAGGAGTGCTTTTGTGAAGGTTGCGGGGCGTGCCTGCGAGCTTGCCCTACGAAGGCCCTGGAGCCGAGTGGGGTGGACACGGCGCGTTGTCTTTCCGCCTTGACCCAAAAGAAAGGGGATCTTACTCCCCTGCAGGAGGCATGGGTCCGCCAAGGAGGCATGGTCTGGGGCTGTGACCGCTGTCAAACGGTTTGCCCCCATAACCGCCGTGTGCGGCCGACCCCGTTGGAGGCTTTTCAACAGGATCTGCTTTGCCATTTGCCCCCGCTTCCCTCGACGGAGGAGGAGTTTGGACGGCAATATACGGGGAGGGCCTTTACCTGGCGGGGCAAAGCTCCCTTGGAGAGAAACCTGAAAATTTTAGAGAAAAAGGAGTAACAGCCTTGGAGATCTTACAAACGGCCGATTTTGAAGCGTACGACGCTTTCGTACAGGCGCATCCCCGAAGTCATTTTATGCAAACACGCGCCTGGGGCCGTGTGAAAAGCGCCTGGAAATGGCAGGCGGTGATCAGCCGCGACGAGGCCGGAAGCATTCGGGGAAGCTTGGCGGTGTTGATCCGCAAGCTGCCCTTGGTTCCCTATACGATGATGTACGCCCCTCGAGGGCCTGTTTGCGATATCCACGACCCGCAGGTGCTGGCCGATTTGACGGAGGGACTGCGAGCCCTGGCCAAGCAGCACCGCGCCTGTGTGTTTAAGACCGATCCGGATGTGCCGAGCAGTGACGAGGTCTTTGCTCGGCAGATGCGGGAGTTGGGCTACCGCCTTAACGGAGAATCCAAAAATTTTGAGGGCATCCAGCCCCGTTACGTGTTCCGCCTGCCCATTGAGGGACGCAATGCCGAAGAGCTGATGGCGGCTTATCATAGCAAGACCCGCTATAATATTCGCGTGGCTCAGAAAAACGGGGTGGAGGTACGCATCTGCGGCGAGGAAATGCTGGACGATTTTTACCGCATTATGCTGGAAACGGGGGTGCGGGATCATTTCATCACCCGCCCGAAGGCCTATTTTGCTTCTATGATGAAGCATTTGGGGCAGGATTGCCGCCTGTATATGGCTTTTGCGGAGGAACAACCCATTGCAGGTACGTTGGCCATTCGCTTTGGAGACAAGGTGTGGTATTTGTACGGCGCTTCCTCTAACGCCGAGCGCAACAAAATGCCCAATTATTTGCTGCAGCACGAAATGATCACCTGGGCGGCGGAAACGGGTTGCACGCTGTACGATTTTCGCGGAGTCAGCGGGGACCTGTCCGAGGATAACCCCTTGTACGGGTTGTATCGCTTTAAAAAAGGCTTTTCCGGAGAGTTCACGGAATTTGTAGGCGAGCTGGAGCTTTGCTTCCATCCCTTGGTGTACAAAGGGGCCATGATGGGAAAAAAGATCTTTTCCAAGCTGGCCGGCATCAAATACAGATGGAAAAACAGGAAGTATAAAAAAGGGGCTTAGGCCGCCGCGAAAGGATGAAATTGCATGAAGGGGTATGTGATCAACACACAGGCTGTAAAAGCCAATGTGGAGGTAGTACGGCGCAAGGCCGGTGACCGCGTGGTATACGGGGTGGTAAAATCCAACGGCTACGGGATGGGCCTGGTGCCTTTTGCCGAAACGCTGATTGAAAGCGGAATCACTTTGCTGGCCGTTTACAGCTACGAAGAGGCTGTGGAATTGCGGGAAAGCGGGATCGAGCAGGAAATTTTGGTTCTTTGCCAGCCGTATAACGATGAAACGGCCCGCCTGGCTGTGGAATACGGACTAACGGTTACCGTGGGCTCTACGGAAGCGGCAGTGCTGTTAAACGGTATGGCCACCGAGGAAAAGGTCACGGCGCGTGTTCATTTGGAGATCGATACCGGCATGGGTCGTGGCGGATTTTTGTGGCGCGACACGGACAAGCTGTTTAATCTTTTCCGCTTTATGCCTGCCTTGAAGGTGGAGGGAATCTACACACACCTGGCTTACGCTCATAAGCCCAAGGCCAAATACACCCAGCTTCAGCTTTCCCGTTTTGACGGGGTGCTGGCTTGTTTGAAAAAAGAAAACGTGGTATACGGCATCTCTCACGTGGCCAATTCTCAGCTTTTGTTCCGCGGCGGGGAAGATCTGTACGATGCCGTTCGGGTGGGCTCTGCTTTGGTAGGGCGTGTGGACGGAGATTTCGGTTTACAGCGCGTGGGGCTTCTGGAAGGGCAGATCACCGATCTGAAATGGCTGCCCAAGGGCTCCTGTGTGGGCTACGGGGCCGGCTACCGTTGCCGCAAAAACAGTAAGATCGCCATCATTAACGTAGGACAGGCAGACGGCGTGGGGATCCAACGCCGCCCGGATCTGTTTCGCGTTCGGGACGTGGCGCGCTACGTGTGGCACGATCTGCTCCTTCTGTTGCGCAAAAAGCCCGTTTGCTGCACGGTCAACGGAAAAAAGGCCCAGTTGGTGGGTCGCGTATCTCTTTCCTGTGCCGCCGCAGACGTATCCAACGTGGATTGCAAGGTGGGCGACACGGTGTATTTTGACGTGATCCCCATGTTTGTCAACGGCGTGCTTCCGCGCATTTATACGGAAGGCGAAAACAAGTAAACAAAGCCGTAATTTCGGGTCTTCCCCACGGACCTTGGAAGGGCTTTATCATATGTGGGGAGAAAGGAACGCTTTTTCAACCAGAAAAAGCAGGTGAATTCATATGAAACTGATCATGGCTATTATTAACAACGACGATGCATCGTCCGTTTCCGGGCTGTTGGCCGAAAACGGTTTTTCCGTGACGAAGATGGCCACTACAGGCGGCTTTCTGATGTCCGGCAACACTACGTTTTTGATCGGTACCAGCGACAATAAGGTGCAGCGCGCCATTGAATTGATCGGAAAGGGAAGCCGCAAGCGCAAACAGGTGGTGGATACCTCTGTGACGGCGGCCCCCCATTCCACCATGTCTGCCTCGGTGGAGATCAATGTAGGCGGCGCTACCATCTTTGTGCTCAGCGTTGAGCGCTTCGAAAAGGTATAAAAGGAAACAGGACAACATACATGGCTGTTTTAAGAGGCAACCGCCAGCTTTTGGCGCAGATTACTGCGGCCGCAGACAGCGGTCGTGTTTGCCATGCCTATTTGTTGGAGGGGATTCCCGGAAGCGGGCGGAAAACCGTGGCCATGCACATGGCGTGCGCGTTTTTGTGCATGGCGGATGGGGGGCGTCCCTGCGGGGAATGCCTGGCCTGCCGCAAAGTGGCCAAGGGGATCCACCCGGACGTGCAGGTCTTGCTTCCGGAGAAAGATAAAAAGACGATCTCCGTGGATCAGGTCCGTCAGTTGCGGGAAAAAGCCTTCGTTGTGCCTAACGAGGGGCGTCACCGCGTGACGGTGATCCCCGATGCTCAGCAAATGACGGTACAGGCTCAAAATGCGTTGCTGAAGCTTTTGGAGGAGCCCCCCTCCTTTTCCGTGTTTATCCTTACCGCCCAGGCACGCTCTCAACTTTTGGAGACCATTTGTTCCCGCCTGGTTTGTTTGGAAACGGAAAAACTGCCCGCCGAGGAGGTCATGGCAGAACTAAAACAGCGTTTTGCCGGCAAAAGCGAGGCCGATTTGGCCTTGGCCGCCCGCTTGGGCGAAGGAAGCGTGGGTGGGGCAAGTGCCTTTTTGCAAGGAGGCACGGCGTCTCAGCTGATGAAATTCTGCGCGGATTTTTTGCGTGCGGCGGGGGAGGGGACAGCGTCCCTGATGAAATTAGCCCCCGACCTTTTGGCCATGAACAAGGAAAAGGACGATTTGAGTGTGCGTTTAAAAGCCTTGCGTTTAGCGGCGCGGGACGTGTTGGTAGCTCAAGTCGGCGCGTCGCACATGCTTTTGTTTGAAAACGCCCAACAGGCACTTGAGGCCGGGCGGGGCTTGACAAAGACACAGGTCGGCAGTATAATGGAAGCCGTTGACGTCGCCTGTTCGGCGCTGAACAACAGTTTGAATTTCCGTATTACCGTGATGAATTTACTGATTCGTTGCCAAAAAACAACACAAACCCAAAGAAAGGGGTGACCCCGGGTGACGGAGATCATCGGTGTCCGTTTTAAAAAATCCGGAAAAACCTATTATTTTGCTCCGGGCGAGCAGCAATTTGCCCGGGATACCCACGTGATCGTGGAAACCAGCCGTGGTTTGGAATGCGGACAGGTGGTAACGCCCAACAAGATGATGGACGACCGCCGTGTGGTGCAACCTCTTAAACCCGTGGTTCGTTTGGCGACCCCCGAGGATCTTAAGCGTGTGCAGGACAATGAGAAACGGGAGAAGGACGCCCTGCAAATTTGTGAGAAAAAAATTGCCGCCCACAAGCTGGAAATGAAGCTGGTGGACGTGGAATGTGCCTTTGACGGAAGCAAGATCCTGTTTTATTTTACTGCAGACAACCGCGTGGATTTCCGCGAATTGGTCAAGGATCTGGCTTCTACTTTCCGCACGCGTATCGAACTGAGACAGATCGGTGTGCGCGACGAGGCAAAAATGCTTGGAGGGTTGGGCATTTGCGGCCGCCCCTTCTGCTGTACGGCTTTTTTAGGCGGTTTTATTCCCGTGTCCATCAAAATGGCCAAGGAGCAAAACCTGTCCCTGAATCCCACGAAGATCTCCGGATCCTGTGGGCGTTTGATGTGCTGCTTGAAGTACGAGCAGGAAATGTACGAGGAGCTGTTGAAGGAGACCCCCGGGGTGGACTCTATCGTGTCTACGTCCAAAGGACGCGGCAAGGTGGTAGAGTGCAGTCCGCTGAAGGGCCAACTTAAAGTAAAGCTGGACGGGGAACAAAACGGCGAGCTGTTGCTTTGCCAGGTGTCCGAAGTGAAGATCATCAAGAACACCTATCGCCCGGCCAACAACCACACCGTAGCCGAGCCGGAAGAAACTTTGGCAGAAAAAGCGTAGTTTTTTCGGGCAATCCCCTTGCGGAAGGCCTGAAAATGTGATATGATAGGACAAGATTAAAGACGGAGGTGTTTCAACATGGCTTATGTGATCAGTGACGAGTGCATCGCTTGCGGTGCTTGCGCCGACCAGTGCCCCGTTGGGGCCATCGCCGAGGGCGAGGACAAATACGTGATCAACGCCGACGAGTGCATCGATTGCGGCGCTTGCGCATCTGCCTGCCCCGTGGAGGCTCCCAAGCAGGACTAAGTTCTTTGCAACAAAAAAAGAGGCTTTCTTAAACAGAAAGCCTCTTTTTGTTTTCCAAAACTTACCGGTGGCCGCTTTTCGTTTTTCAGACAAAAAACGCCCCTGTGCTTGTGATACAGTTTTCCTCAAAAGGAGTGAACGGAATGAAAACGAAAACGCTTGCCGAAAAGTGGGCCCTGTGGGGAATCGGGCCTTTGTTTGCGGGGGGAGCTGCCCTTCACTTTGTATACGGGCTGTTGGGGAAGCCTGCGTGGGCAGGGCTGTTTTGCCCGGTGAACGAAAGCGTATTTGAGCATTTGAAGTTGGGCGCTTGGCCCGTTTTTGCCTACGCTCTATTGGGCAGAGCGGTTTTAAAAAAGAAACAGGGTCATACCGTGGGGTGGTATCGGGGGCAATGCGCCGCCATGGGGATCTGCTTGAGCAGCATTTTGCTTTTGCATTATTTGTACGCAGGGGCTTTGGGAGGGGAAAGCCCCTGGGGAGACGTGGTTGTTTTTTTGTTGGCGGTGGCGCTGGGCCAGGCGGGAGCCGTGTCGGTTTTGAAAAAAAGCCGCAAGGAGTCTCCTGCGGCTTTGACCGTTATGGGGATGGTGCTTCTTTTGCTGGCAGTCGGGACCTTTTGGCCGCCCCGCCTTCCTTTGTTTTGGGACCCATTGCACGGCGGCTACGGCTTGCAGTAGCAAAAGACCTCGCCTTTTACTTTTGACCGATGACGATGGGCTGGTAAAAACCCGTTTCGCAGGGGAAAAGCCAGTGGACCCGACTACAACCGTGGCAGAGAAGCAGGCTTGTAAGCTCTTCTCTGCAAGTGGCTCGGTATTCGCATTCGAATTTGCTGATGTTCAGGGTGTCTTCATCGTCGATGATATATTGGACAAGGCGATAATTGTCCCCCCGCCATGTCCAGGTTTGGAAGGATACCTTTTGCCCCTTGGGAGTTTGGTGAATATAGGGGGAAGAGCAGGGAGGCTTGTGAGTCAGCAGCTCGTCGTAATCCCGGATGCTGGCTATCAGCAGGCCGCCTTGTTTTACCTGCCCGAGCATGCTTTTCACCGCGCGTTCCAGATCCGAGGGGGTAAGCATATGGGGAAGGGCGTTATCCATGACCATGACAATGTCGAAGCATTGAGAAAAGGTTTCTGATAAGGCGCAAAAATCCGCCTGTTGAAAGGAGATGGAAAGGTTTTTCTCAGCGGCTCTTTTGCGGGCTTCTGCCAACGCTCCTTGGCTGAGATCGGAGGCGGTTACGGCGTACCCCAGTTTCGCCAGCCCCAGGCACTGTGTTCCGATCCCGCAGGCGCAGTCCAAGACGGTGGCATTTTTGCTTAAACCGCGGTCGGCAAACAGACGGTCCAGCATGGCGGCCTGTTCTTGTGTGGCCGCGTGCCAGTCGGCAAACAGCTTGTCGTACTGAGGGGCCATCTTATCGTAAAATGACTGGGTGATATTCATAAAGAGTTCTCCTTTGGTAAAGACAGGCAATGGGATGTGTGTTCGGGGGAGGCAAAGAAAAGGCGCGCGACGCATACGGTTAGCCCATCTCAAATTCGTTTAACTGATTATACCATAAATCTGCTTTGTTTTCAACGATTCGGCGTTGGCGGGATAGGCTATATTTGTACGGTATTCCGATTGAAAAAAGTCTCTTCTGTCGGTGCAGTGAGTGGTGATAAATCCGAATCAAATTCTTAATTTAGCAATTGTCATTTTTAAACCGACAGTTGATGAAAACTTTCCCGAGTCTGATTGACAATCAGCCGAAAATATGCTATCCTATTAATAGGACCAAATTATAAATTCAGCCAAAGGAGGCGATTGCTATGATGAACACTTATATTTGTCGGATGTCATATGTATCGCCTGCGGTATGCTGAACGCAAGGTTTATATAGTTTTTTGATGCACATCCGATCTCGGGTGTGTTTTTTGTTTGCCAAAATATCTGTCTTTGGTAAACGTATAGCTTTATGCACCCCAAGGGGTGCTTTTTGTTTTACGTGGAAAGCCCTCGAATACGAGTCAAACAGAAAATTCAGCAAATCCGAAAGAAAAGTTTTTTTATCATGACCGCGATGGCAATACTTTTGAATAACGAAAGAGGGGTTTCCCGTGAAAAGATTGAAAAACAAAATATTATCTATGGAGGCTAACACGACCACATACAAGGCGATATATGAGGGCAGTATGACGATCATTGATCCTGCATCAACAAGGGAGCCTTATGTCGATTATAGTCCTACATACTATAATGGAGATGTGGGGTTTGAGATTACGGGAACTCACAAGCTCGCACAGGATAAACCAACTATAACGATAATTATACCATATGATATGATCGCCGGCGATTTGGAAGGAGAGATACCTTTGAAACGACTGAAATATTACCTACATCAGATGCAGAATGATACCGCTACTTATAAAGAAATGTATGACGGAAGAACGGAAGTAAACTTCCCTTCCAGCGCCTGGGACGGTCATTCGCTTGCCCCGGAATATCATAACGAACCCACGTATTGGTATGAGGATATGTCATTTCATATCGAAACTACCCATAAACTTGCTCAGGATAAACCTACGTTGACCTGGAGTATTCCGGCAGAGAACATCGGTGTCGAGAACTATACGACTGCCACGGCGGATTTTTGCCTCCGTGAATTCAAAAAATATATCGACGCACTCAATGCCGAATTGTACAACCGCTCTCGTCCCGACAATGAAAACGGCAAGTATTATCTTCATACACCCGGTGGAGAAATTCTGACCCGAAATACCGCCTACTTTGCCATGTGTCCCCAGCGGGATTATGAATATGGTTCGGGATCAACTGTGTACCTTCTGCCGGATGATCAGATGTCTCCTCCGAAAATGTGTCTTTGTATTCGTATGCAGGTACAACTACCAAAGCGAAAACTCCGCAAGACCATCCAGATGCTGTGCCGCGATCTGCCGGACGCGGTGGACCGGTTTATTGCGGAATTTGATATTGTCCGTTTAAACCGGGCACTGGAACTTGCCGAAAAGCAGGCATCCATCCGTGCGTGGCTGAAGAACAGCGACTACTGCGCTTTTGTGGCAAACGGAAGTATTCTGCCACGATCCAAAGGGACAGATCTTCCTATGGAAAACGCGATTCCGTTCCGGTCCACCCCCGATGATGAGATTGAAATCTGCGGTGTGCAGGGCATGGGTATCAAAAAAGGTGTTACCGTCATCACGGGCGGTGGATATTCGGGCAAATCAACGTTGCTTGATGCAATATCCGCAGGTATCTATGATCACACGCTTGGTGATGGACGTGAGCTGTGCATCACCGACGAAAGTGCCGTAACTATATCCGCAGAGGACGGCAGAAGTGTCAAACACGTCAATATTTCGCCCTTTATCAAGTGGTTGCCGGGTGGTGACACAAGCGATTTCTCCACCGATCACGCTTCGGGATCGACCTCGCAAGCGGCGAACATTATGGAGGCTGTAGACTGTAATGCCAAGCTCTTGCTCATTGACGAGGACAGAAGTGCTACCAACTTTATGATCCGCGACCGTATGATGAAGGAGTTGATTGAAAAAGAGCCAATTACGCCATTTACCGACCGAGTCAACGAGCTTTACAAAACGCACGGTGTTTCCACGATCCTTGTTATCGGTGGTAGCGGTGAGTATCTTTCTGTTGCCGATAAGATCTATATGATGGAGGATTATCTGATTCACGACGCAACCGAAAAATCAAAGAATATTTGCAGTTCCTATCATGTGACGAGCGTATTTCCATCGTCCGAAAATTGGCAACAAAGCAGAACGCTTTATTCTGACCGCTTTTCCTCTTACCCCGAAGGTAGCGGCACCGAAAAGCTTGAGGTTTCGGATATGGGATTCGTCATGATCGGGGACGAAAAGATCGATGTGCGCGGACTTCACGACATCGTTTCCCCCCGTCAGCTTGACACGCTTGGCTTTATGCTTCGTTATTTGGAGGTGTCGAACAACGACAGAAAGATCGATATCGAAAGGAAGATCAATGATCTGTATGCTCGAATTGACGAGGAAGGAATTGACTTTTTGTATTCATCTTTCTTTACGACTTGCGAAAGATTCCTTGATCTGCCTCGCAAGCAGGAGCTGATGGCACTCGTCAACCGTATGCGAAAAATCAATATGGTAAAGGGCGGTGATACGATATGACTATGCCCACCTATCACATTACGATTGCGGATAAAATCAAGGCTTATCGCAGCGAAAACAATCTCACACAAAAAGATTTTGGCAAGCTGATCGGCGTGTCTGCGCAAGCGGTATGCAAGTGGGAGCAAAACATCGGCTGTCCCGACATCATTCTTCTGCCGCATCTTGCTCGGATTTTGAGATGTACAACAGACGACTTCTTTGAACAATATACCGTTGATCATACCAAACAGTTACCCGGTTGAAAATCAAATAAAAAAAACGAAAAAATCCGAACTCTTCGCCTGCCGGCTTTGGGTTCGGATTTTTACTGTTTGGTGCCGGAAGCGGGGGTCGAACCCGCACGGTATCGCTACCACGGGATTTTGAGTCCCGCACGTCTGCCAATTCCATCATTCCGGCGTTTGCAACGTTACTATTATAACAGCTTTCCTTCCGTTTTTCAATAGAAAATCAAAAAAAAATTGCAAGAATGCAGAAAAATTCTTCTTCCGTCTTTTCAAAACAGCGGTTTTGTGATAGAATATAAAGAAGGAATATAGGATTTCGGCGCGAAAGGAGAAGCCCTATGGAAAAACCCTGTGTGAATTTGTATACGGATGGGGCTTGTTCCGGCAACCCCGGGCCCGGTGGATATGGGGCTGTTTTGGTGTACGGCAACACGGAAAAAGAGCTTTCCGGTGCCCAGGCAGACACCACCAACAACCGCATGGAGCTGCTGGCGGCTATCGTGGGCCTGCAGGCGTTGAAAAAGCCCTGTCGGGTGACGCTGTATTCCGACTCTTCCTATTTGGTCAACGCCATTGAAAAGGAATGGCTTTCCGCTTGGCAGCAACGCGGCTGGAAAAAAGCCGACCGTTCTGCCGTGCTCAACCGCGACTTGTGGGAGCAGCTGCTGGAGCTGCTGAAGGTGCACGAGGTGCGCTTTGTATGGGTCAAGGGGCACAACGGGCATCCCTACAATGAGCGCTGTGATCGTCTGGCCGTGGCGGCCATTGAAAAATTACGTTCAGATCTATAAAATAAAGGAGCTACCAACACATGTCTACCCGCTACATTTATGCTGACAATGCTGCAACCACCCGCCCGGATGAAGAGGCCGTTTTGGCTATGCTTCCCTATCTGCGCGAGGGTTTTGGAAATCCGTCTTCCCTTTACAGCCTGGGACGTCAGGCTCACGAGGGGCTGGAGGAGGCCCGTGCCCAAGTGGCTACTTGCCTGGGGGCCCAGCCTAACGAGATCTATTTTACCGCCTCCGGCAGTGAGGCCGATAACTGGGCCTTATGGGGTGTGGCCCGCCAAAAGGCCAAGAAGGGCCACCATATCGTAAGCAGTAAGATTGAGCACCACGCTATTTTGCACACTTTGCAGCGCCTGGAAAAGGAAGGCTGGGAGGTGACTTACCTGGATGTGGACGGGGAGGGCTTTATTGACCCCGCGGCCTTTGAAGCGGCCCTTCGACCCGACACGGTGTTGGCCACGATCATGTTTGCCAACAACGAAGTGGGTACGCTGCAGCCTATCAAGCAGCTGGCCTCCATTGCTCACGATCACGGGATTCTGTTTCACACCGATGCGGTGCAGGCTGTAGGTCACGTGCCCATCAACGTTGCGGAGCTTGGGGTGGATCTGCTGTCCCTTTCCGGTCATAAATTTCATGCCCCCAAGGGCATTGGGGCTTTGTACGTACGCCGTTCCGTGCTTTTGCCTTCGTTTATCAACGGCGGCGGACAGGAGCGCGGCAAGCGTGCCGGTACCGAAAACGTGGCAGGTGCGGTAGCCATGGCTGCCGCTTTAAAGAAGGCCTGTGCAGAGATGGACACGGAAATGCCCCGCATTGCCGCTTTGAGGGACAGCCTTTGCCAACAGATCTTAACCAACATTCCCCGCACCCGTCTCAACGGCCCTGCGGACAGCTCCCGCAGATTGCCAGGAAATCTGAACGTGTCGGTGGATTGTGTGGAGGGAGAATCCATTGTATTGCTGATGGATATGAAGGGCGTGGCCGTTTCCACAGGCTCGGCCTGCTCTACCGGATCGTTGGACCCCTCTCACGTATTGTTGGCCCTGGGCCTGAAGGCAGAAACGGCCCACGGCTCGGTGCGCATTTCCCTGGATAAAGAAAACACGGAAGAAGACGCGGACTATATTTTCCGGGCCCTGGAAAGCACGACCCAAAGACTGCGCGCCATGTCCCCGCTGTGGGAAGAGCCGCGCAGCTAAACGTTTTCGGAGGGTGCGACGATGAAGGGAAAAACCTTATGGCTTTTGCTCTGCCTTTGTACAGGGGTGGTGCTCGGCTCTTTGTTGGAATCGGTCACCGCGCAGGTGGAGTGGCTCAGTTGGCTGAATTACGGTCAGCATTTCGGCATTGGCGGGCCCGCCGTGCTGAACCTGGGCATCATCACCTTTACGCTGGGGCTGGATCTGCATTTGACCGTAGGAACGGTGCTTTGTATCGTGCTGGCGCTGTTGGTCAGCCGAAAGCTTTGCAAATAAATTCTTTTTACATAGACAGCAAGGAAGGATAACAACATGGACTACAGTGAAAAAGTAATGGACCATTTTGCCAACCCCCGCAACGTGGGCGCTTTGGAAAACGCGAACGGTGTAGGCGAGGTGGGCAACGCCAAGTGCGGAGACATCATGAAGATCTACTTGGACATCCGCGACGGTGTGATCGTGGATGTGAAATTTAAGACCTTTGGCTGCGGTGCCGCCGTGGCTACCTCCTCTATGGCCACGGAAATGATCAAGGGCAAACGTGTGGAAGAGGCGTTGGAATTGACCAACAAGGCCGTTGTGGATGCGTTGGACGGACTGCCTCCCGCCAAGGTGCATTGCTCGGTGCTGGCAGAGGAGGCTGTGAAAGCCGCTGTGGCAGATTACTACATCCGTCGCGGCGAAACGCCCCCCGAGGCTGCCATGCCCAAGGGTTGCGGCGGCCATTGTGCCACTTGCGATGGCCACTAAAATACTGGTAGGCCTGAGCGGAGGGGTGGACAGCGCTGTGGCGGCGCGCTTATTGCAGGAGCAAGGGTTGGAGATAGCGGGTGTTTGTCTGCGCATGCATCCTTATAGTGACCTTTCCGGTGCGAAAGCGGCTGCCGAGCAGCTGGGCATTCCTTTGATCGTGGAAGACCAAACCGCTCTGTTTGACCGAGTGGTGAGGGAGTCCTTCGTAGAGCAGTATTGCCTGGGGAAGACCCCCAATCCCTGCGTGCTTTGCAACCGCTACGTTAAATTTGAGGGGTTGTTGCAGGCTGCGCAAAAAAATGGGTTCGACGGGATCGCTACCGGCCATTATGCAGGGAAGACCTCGGTAAACGGCCGCTTGGCCGTGCGCCGCTCTCCCGGGCCCAAGGACCAAAGTTATATGCTATGGGGCCTGACACAGACCCAATTGGCCCAATTGCATTTGCCGTTGACAGAATTGGAAAAGCCCGCTGTGCGGGAATTGGCCCGAAAATGGGGCCTTTCCTGTGCAGAAGCCCCCGACAGTCAGGAGATCTGCTTTTTGCCGGACGGGGACCATGCTTCTTATATCGAATCCCTGCGCGGAGCTTTTCCGCAGGGGAATTTTGTGGACACTCAAGGCCGCGTGCTGGGAAAGCACCGCGGCATTATCCGCTACACCATCGGCCAGCGGAAGGGTTTGGGCATTGCGTTGGGTGAACCCATGTTTGTGCTGAAGATCGATGCACAGGCCAACCAAGTAGTGCTGGGCCGTGCGAGGGAGGAATACATGCCCTCGGCAAAGGTGGGACAGCTTCACTTTGGAGGGGTGGCCTCCTTTGAAGACGGCGAGCGTTTTTATATCAAGATCCGTTCTGCCGCTCCTGCGGTACCCTGTACGTTAAGGCATGGGGAGCAGGGGGCAGAGGTTCTTTTTGACACGCCTCAGCGGGCGGTCACTCCGGGCCAATCTGCGGTGTTTTACCGGGATGATTGGGTGGCCTTCGGAGGAATTTTCGAGTAAAAAGGGGAAGTCTTTGTGGCGCATTTTCACATTGTTTTGGTGGAACCCGAAATTCCGCAGAATACAGGAAATATTGCCCGCACGTGCTCCGTGACGGGAGCTTCCCTGCATTTGGTGCACCCTTTGGGCTTTACCATTACCGATGCAAAGCTGAAGCGTGCGGGGCTGGATTACTGGGGAGAGCTGGATCTGCACCATCACCAAAGTCTGGCAGATTTTATGGAATACGCCAAGGGCAAGGAACTGTTTTTCTTTTCCACTAAGGGCCTGCACACGCATTCGGATGCGGTGTACCCGGACGAAGCCTTTTTGGTATTTGGCAAGGAAACGGCGGGTCTGCCCGAGGAGTTGCTTCGCCAACACCCCGAGCACACCGTGCGCATCCCCATGCGGGAATCCATGCGCAGTTTGAATTTGTCCAACAGTGTGGCGGTGGCCGTGTACGAGGCGTTTCGCCAACATGGGTTTGAGGGGTTGGGAGAAACTCCCCAAACGAAGATCTTTTAAAGAAGGGAGGCTTGGCTTGTGAATCAGGGATCTGTGATCCGTTTGACGATGGATTCGGAAACGGAGCGTGGCATGGGGGTCGCCCGTGCAGACGGCATGGTGGTTTTTGTGCCCGGCGTGCTGGCCGGAGAGACCTGCGAGGTATTGATCACGGCCGTGGAGAAAAATTATGCAAGAGGCGTTTGTGCCCATTTGCACACGCCCTCCCCTTTTCGCGCTGAGCCGCCTTGCGAGTTGTATGGAAACTGCGGCGGCTGTGAATTCGGCCATGCGGCTTATGCGTATCAACTAGAGGTCAAGCGTCGCATTTTGGTTCAGGCGCTTTCTCATATCGGCAAGCTGAAAAATGCGGAGGAGCTTGTTTTGCCCTGCGTTGCCTCGCCCGTTACGGAAGGATATCGCAATCGCGTGCAGTTGCCCGTTTCCCGTACAGAGGAAGGAGTCAAAGTGGGCTTTTATGCCCGTGGAACCCATAATCCCGTGCCGTTTTCCTCCTGCGCTATTTGCAGTCCCCGCATTTTAGAGGCGGCAGAACTGTTTTGCCGTGTGGCGACACCTTTTAAGGAGCTGTTTTGCCGCACGCGTGGGGATGGTGGCTTGATCCATCACGCGGCCTTCCGTTGCTCGGAAAGCTATGACGACATGATGATCGTGTTGGTGTGCGCGGAAAATCCCCGCGGTCGGTTGGATCGCCTGGCGGCAGCCCTGATCGAGGCGGGGGCGGCCACCACAGTGGCGGAAAATCTGGGCAATGGAGCCGGAAGCCTTTTGGGACGCCAGACCCGTACCATTTTGGGGAGCGGCTACGTGCGCGAACGTGTAGGCAACATTGAAGTGCGCCTAACGCCCAGCGTATTCACCCAGGTCAACAACGCCCAAGCTGTACGCCTGTACGACCAGGCGGCCTTATATGCGGACATTCCCCGGAACGGCCGCGGGATCGACGCCTATTGCGGTATTGGACTTTTGTCTTTGCAGCTGGCTTCAAAAGGGTACCGCATGACGGGGATCGAGATCGAAGCGACCTCGGTGCAGGTAGCGCGGGAAAGCGCTTCCGCCAACCATATTCAACTGGTGGATTTTATGCACGGCGACTGCCGCAACCTACTGCCCCAGCTGTTAAAGGAACGGACCCCCGACGCGTTGTTTTTGGATCCGCCCCGCGGCGGATGCTCTAAAAAAGAGCTGGATGCTGTGGCTTCGGCCCATCCCAAGCGTATCGTATATATTTCCTGCAACCCTGCTACTTTGGCCAGGGATCTGCCTCTGCTATTGAAAAAGGGCTATTCTTTACAGCAGATCACCCCCTTTGACATGATGCCCCATACCTCACGGGTGGAGGCTTGCTGTTTGCTGAGCCGTTGATCTTGCAAAAAAGGAGTTTGTATATGGGCGCCATCTATTTTTTTCAAAAACTGATCGCTCCTTTTTGGGACGTCTTTTTTGAAGGAGTGACCTTGCTGGGAGAGCAGGGCATTGCCGTGGCCGTATTGGCCTTGACCTATTGGTGCATCGATAAAAAAGCAGGAGCGCTGGGCGGTTTGTCTTTGACCTGTGGCGCTTCTTTGGGGCTGATGCTGAAAAACATTTTTCAAATTCCCCGCCCCTTTGACCGCGATCCGTCCTTACGGGTGCTTCGCAAGCATACCGCCACGGGATATTCCTTTCCCAGCAACCATTCTTTGACAGCGTCTCAGCTGTTTATCTGGCTATCTTCCTACACCAAGCGTTTGGGGTGGAAGCTTTTGCTTTGGCTACCCGTGGTTTTGGTGCCCATGTCCCGTATCTATTTGGCAGTACATACGCTGGAGGATGTGCTGGCAGGCGTTGCCTTGGCTATTGCTGTGTTTTTCCTGTTCCGTTGGTTTTTCGCGCAGGTGGAAAAACGTCCCGCTTTGCTGTGGTTCAGCCTTTTACCCCCCTTTATGAGTCTGGCGACGGCCCTTTTAACGGGGGCAACGGGAGATGCCTTGAGTGATCCCATAAAGGCAGGGGCACTGTCCATCGGTGTGACCGTGGGCTTGTGGATCGAGCGCAAATACATTTGCTTTGAGGCCAAGGCCCCCCTTCCCGTTCAGATCGGCAAGGCAGTTATCGGTTTTGCCGGGCTGGGACTGATCATGGTGGGCATCAAAGCCGTGCTTCCGTACAATGACCTTTCCCACGTGATCCGCTATGGGGCGTTGGGAATTTGGTTTGCGGCGGGTGCTCCTGCGGTCATGAAGCTTTGTTTTAAGAAAAAAGGAGAAAGCAAATGAAAAAAGAGGCCTGTGTAACAAGGACCTATATCGGCGGTCAAGCCCTAATCGAAGGCGTGATGATGAAAGGCAAGCGCGGCTACGCGGTGGCCCTTCGCATGCCCGACGGGCATATCCGCGTTACCACCCACCCGCTGAAAAGCGTGCGGGATCAGTATAAGTTTTTAGGCTGGCCCGTGATCCGCGGTGTGGTCAATTTTATTGAAATGCTGGCTTTGGGAATGAAGACCATTACCTATTCTTCCGATGCTCTGGGGCTGGAGGAGGAAGAGCCTTCCAAATTCGAGCTGTGGTTGGAAAAGAAGCTGGGGGCCAAAGCCACGTCCTTGGTGACCTTTACAGGAATCGCCCTTGGTTTGCTGTTGGCGGTGGGGCTGTTCATTTTCCTGCCCGCGGCAGCGGTGAAGGGAATTTGCGCCCTGCTTTCCTGGCAACCCGTTGCCTGGTTGCGCAATTTGATGGAGGGCTTGATCAAGATTGGGATCTTTGTGGGGTACGTGGCCGCCGTATCTGCCATGAAGGATATTCGGCGCACGTTTGAATACCATGGTGCAGAGCATAAAAGCATTCATTGCTTTGAAAACGGCTTGCCGTTGACTCCCGAAAATGCGCAGACGTTTCGGGTAATGCATCCCCGTTGCGGTACCAACTTTATGTTTATTGTGATGCTGGTGGGGATCTTGGTTACGTCGGTATTGCAGATCAGCTGGGGTAGCCTATTGGTACGTTCTTTGCTGAAAATGCTGATCTTGCCGCTAATTATGGGAATCAGCTACGAATTGCTTCGTCTGGCCGGCCGTTATGACAATGCGTTGACTCGCCTGTTTTCCTTGCCCGGTATGCTGATGCAGCGTTTGACTGCCCGCACTCCCGATCAAGCACAGCTTGAGGTGGGCATTGCGGCGTTGAATGCTTGTTTGGAACTGGAGAACGGGGCTCCCTTCCGCCCGGTGGAAGAGCCTGCGGAGCAAAGTGGGGAAGAAGCGGCGCATGAATAACGCGGACGCCTTAGCCGCGGCCCTTTTGGCGTGGTATGACAGCCGTGCAAGGGTGCTTCCCTGGCGCACCGAGCCTTCTCCTTACGGTACGCTGGTCAGCGAGTTGATGTTGCAGCAGACCCGTGTGGACACGGTCATTCCCAAATACAAGGCTTTTTTGGCTCGTTTTCCTTCTTTTCAGGCATTGGCCTCGGCCCAAGAGGACGAGGTGCTTAAGGCCTGGGAGGGATTGGGCTATTATTCGCGCGCCCGCAATCTGCACCGCGCCGCCAAAGTGGTGGTGGAAGATTACGGGGGCGTTTTGCCTTCTGACCCTGCGGTGCTGCGCACCTTGCCCGGGATCGGGCCGTACTGTGCGGGTTCGGTGGCCTCTATCGGCTTTGGCGTGCGCGCCCCGGCGGTGGACGGCAACGTGCTGCGGGTGTTTGCCCGCTTGCAGGGAGATTTTCGGGATATTTTATTGCCGCAAGTGCGCAAGGATACGGAAAAGTTGCTGTTGGAAGAGGTACTCCCCTTTCAGCGGGTGGGAGATTTCAACCAGGCGTTGATGGAGCTGGGAGCATTGGTGTGCATTCCTGCGGCAGCCCCCCGTTGCGAGGAATGCCCTGTGCAGTCTTTTTGCCTGGCTCGCGCCGAGGGGATCGAGCAACAGCTCCCCGTGCGAGGGGCAGCCAAGCCCCGTCGCAAGGAGGAAAAGACGTTTTTATTATACGTCTGCCGCGGGAAGGTGGCGGTCCAAAAGCGACCGTCTCGCGGACTTTTGGCCAATTTATGGGAATTTCCGTGGGTGAAGGGGCATTTGACCTTCCGGCAAGCTGAAGAATTTGTTCCACATGGAACGGTAGCATTTTTAGGAGAGGCTGAGCACCTATTTTCCCACCTGGAATGGCATATGCGGGCCTATGCCTTCAAAGGGGAGGAGCTTTGCCCTCCCGACGGGGTCGTTTGGGCAGGAAGAGAGGAATTGGAAAACCATTTGGCCTTCCCTTCGGCCCTGCGCCAATACGTTCGTGTGGCCATGAAATTGTTGGAGGAGGAAGACGCTTGAGCTTGACGTATAGGCAGATCGCTCAAACCTTGGCCGAAGGCGGGGTAGAGGCGGCAGAGTTTGAAGCCAAGCAAATGCTTCGCCAGTATGGGGAAGATGAAAAGGCTTTGCGCGGGGCCATGGAGCGCCGCCTGGGCGGAGAGCCGCTGCAATATATTTTCGGCGAATGGGAATTTCGGGGCCTTCGTATGCTGGTAGACTCCCGCGTATTGATCCCGCGGGCAGATACGGAGCTGCTGGTGGATACGGCGCTTGAGCTGTTGCCCGTCCAAGCCCGTGTGCTGGAGCTGGGGGCGGGAAGCGGTTGCATTTCCGTTAGCCTGGCCCTGGAGGGCATGGAAGCGTTTGCTTGTGATATCTCTGCCGAAGCTTTGCAGGTGGCTTCCCAAAATGCGGCCCTTCACCGTGCCGACGTGCATTGGTTTGAGGGGGATATGAAGCAAGGGGCAGGGATTGCCCAAGGCCCTTGGGATGCGGTGATCTCAAATCCTCCGTATATTGCCCGAAGAGAGCTGGCTTCCCTGCAGGCCGAGGTGCGCCGCGAGCCCATGCTGGCGCTGGACGGTGGCGAGGACGGACTGGATTTTTACCGCGCTATTATTCGGCAATATCCGGTTTCCTTGGTTGACGGCGGGCTGATCTTGTTGGAGATAGGCTACGATCAGGCTGAGGCGGTGTGCGCCTTGGGCGAGGAGGCAGGCTTACAGGTATTGACCTGCCGAAAGGATCTGAACGGGATACAAAGAGTGGTTTGCCTGCAAAAAAAGTGAGTCATCCGCCCGGAAAAGAGAATATATAGGGGCGTGCCCTAAAGAGCAGTTTTCAAAAAGTACGGGATATTTCGAAAGAGGTATGCCGTATTTTGCATTTGTGTTCACCAAGGCAGTGCTTCGTAGGTCTGAATTAGGATTACAATACAAAGGCAAAAGCAACAAAAAGGCACTTATGGCAAAAACCGTAAGTGCCTTTTTTACAGACAAATCCAACTAAATTATTTTTTTGCAAGCAGTCCAAGATTTATGGCAAAGAAAGGGGATCGGATCGGCGTTGCGAACGGAAGCCCCCGTGGCTTTTACAATGCTTTTGGCGGCATTCGATTTACGCGAAAAGCATTACAAACGGCCAGTATAGCCACGCCCACGTCGCCAAACACAGCCATCCACATATTGGCCATTCCCAAGGCAGAAAGCAAAAGGATGCTCCCCTTGATCCCCAGAGAAAACACCACGTTCTGCCTGACCACCGCCATGGTCTTGCGGGCAATTTTTTGAACGGTGAGAAGCCCGCGAAGATCGTTCTGCATCAGCACGACGTCGGCGGCCTCCATAGCGGCATCGCTTCCGCCCATGCCCATGGCAATGCCAACGTCCGCCCGCATGAGGGCGGGGGCGTCGTTAATCCCGTCGCCCACGAAGCAGAGGATCTGCCGCGGGGATCTTTGCTGTAACAGAAGTTCTACGGTCTCCACCTTTTGATGGGGAAGCAAGGAGGCTTCTACAGCCAGGATTCCTGCTTGGGCAGCTACTTGCCGAGCTACTTCGGCCCGGTCTCCCGTAAGCATGACGGTGCGGTTGCCCGCTGTATGCAGGGCGCGGATCACGTCCGCACTTTCTTTGCGCAATCGGTCGGAGACGAAAATTTTTCCCCGATAAATACCGTTATGGGCCACCAGCACGGCTGTTTGGGTTGTTTCTTCTTTGGGGAATTCGATCTTTAAAGAGCGAAGCAGCTTTTCATTTCCGCAAACGATCTGTTCTTTTTCTTTTTCCGCAATAACGCCAAAGCCCGCTTGGGTGTACAAACGATACCCTTCCTCCTCGGGAGAGCAACGTTCCAAAATGGCCTTGGCAATGGGGTGCACGGAGCCGTTTTCTGCAATGGCGGCCAATCGAAGCAGCTCTTCCTGCCGTTCTTTGGGGCAGACCCCTGTGACGAAAAAGGAGCCTTGAGTCAGCGTGCCGGTTTTGTCAAACACAAAGATCCCGTTTCGAGCCAGCTTTTCCAAATGATCCGATCCTTTGACCAGAACATGGGCGCGGGAAGCGGCTCCTATGCCGACAAAAAAAGACATAGGTACGGAAATGACCAACGCGCAGGGGCAGGAGACCACCAGAAAATTTAACGCACGGTACAACCAAGTGCCCCAGTCGCGGGTAAGAAGCCCCGGCAGAAGAAAAAGAGCGGCGGCCAACCCCACGACGAGGGGGGTATAGTAGCGGGCAAAACGGGTAATAAAACGTTCGGTCTCGGATTTTTGGGAAGAGGCGTTTTCCACCAGTTCTAAAATTTTGGCTACGGTAGAGTTTTCATATTCTTTGGTCACGCGAATCTCCAGCCGCTCCGTCAAGTTGACGCCGCCGCTAAGCACCTCTTGTCCTGCCTCTACCTCCGTTGGGCAGGACTCCCCGTTTAAAGCGCGGTTGTCAACAGAGGAACAGCCCTGCAGCACTGTGCCGTCCAAGGGGATCCTTTCGCCGGGATTTACCGCTATGATCTCCCCCGGACGTACTGAGGCGGGATCCACAGTGCAAAAAAGGCCTTCCCGCAAAACGCGTGCCTGCTGAGGGCACAGGTCCATGAGGTGGGAGATGGAGTTTCGGGAGCGTTGGGTGGCGTAATTTTGAAAAAATTCACCAAGCTGATAAAAAAGAAGTACGGCACAGCCTTCGTCAAAGCCCTCTGCCCCTTGACCCAAGTGGATCTTGTACAGCCCTAAGCCGAAAGCGCCCAGGGAAGCGATGCACATCAGAAAGTTTTCGTCCAGCGCTTGTCCGTGACGCAGATGCCGCGCCGCTTTGAACCAAATATCATAGCCGATGAGTACGTACACCCCGCCGTAGAGAAGCAGGGGAAACAGCCATGCCCAAGGACCTTGGTAGCAGGAGGCGGGATGGATCCCTTTGTCTATGACCAGAACTGCGGCAAAAAGGACCAAAGCTATGCCGATGCGAAGCAACAGCCTTTGGTTCCCTCGACTTAAGAAAAGGGGGGTCATTTAGCGGGGCCTCCCTGCAAATGGCAATCGGGCTCGAATTTGCGGCAAATGCGGTCCATTTCCGGAATCAGGGACGGGAACAGGGCTTCGTCGGCTTCCACGATAAGTTTTTGAGTCATAAAGTTGATGCTTGCCTCCTGTACGCCTGCCAGTTTGGCAATGGCTCTTTCCATTTTGGCGGCACAGTGGGCACAGCCCAAATTCTCCAGCTTGAAAATTCTTTTCATGTAAAAGCACCTCTTAATGTTGTTTGTTTGAACAAATATTCAATAATCAAGTCTGAAAAAAACAGGATCAGTCCTGTTCTTTCAGATGAGAAAGTCCGCATTCGATGATCATCATTACATGGTTGTCATCCAATGAATATTTGACTTCTTTGCCTTCCTTCACCCCGCGTACCAGCTTGGCGTTGCGCAGCACGCGAAGTTGGTGGGAAACGGCGGAAACGCTCATGTTCAGCACGTCTGCCAGCTCCGTAACGTACAGGTCTTTGACCTCCAGGCAGCAAAGAATCTTGGTGCGGGTGGTGTCTCCAAAAACCTTAAACAGCTCGGCCAGATCGTAAATGGTTTCCTCGTTGTCGATCTTTTTGCGGACCCATTCGGCAAGGCCTTCTGCGCGGTATTCTTCTTCGGTGCGGTTCATCATGAGCCTCCCTTGTTTATTTGAACAAACATTCAAATGTCCGATTATAGGATACCAGATCTTTTTCCGTTTGTCAAGCCTTTCAGACAAAAAAACGGCACAGCTTTCGCTGTGCCGTTTTGCTGATGGGAAACAGTGCTTACATGGTAATGAGGACGAATTTCAGAACGAACAGGATCGCAACGGCAGTCACGATGATGTCGCGCTTCTTGTATTCGCCGGTGAACAAGGAGATGATCACGTAAGCGATGGCGCCGATGCCGATACCGTTAGCAATGGAGTAAGTCAAGGGCATCATGATCAGGGTCAGGAAGGCAGGAATGGCAGAACGCATGTCAGACATATCTACCTTGGAGAAATTCTTCAGCATCAGCACGCCCACGAAGATCAGAGCGGGGGCGGTGGCGCAGGAAGGAATGATCTTGGCAATGGGGGAGAGGAACAGGCACAGGAAGAAGCAGATACCGGTTACCAAGCTGGCCAAACCGGTGCGGCCGCCTGCGGCAACGCCGGCGGAGGACTCTACGAAGGTGGTGCAGGTGGAGGTGCCGAACACAGCACCGGCCACAGTACCGATAGAGTCACACAGCATGCACTTGTCCAGGTTGATGGGGTCGCCGTTTTCGTCCAGCATGTTGGCTTCGGAAGCGGCGCCGTACAGGGTACCCATCGTGTCGAACATATCCACCAGGCAGAAGGTGATGATCAGCATGATGGCGTTGAAAATGGCGCTCATATTAGCAAAGTCGCCGAAGGCATGAGCCCAGGCCTTGCCGTTGAACAGACCTACGATACCGATCTCGGTGAAATCCTTAAAGGTGGCGCTCACGCTGGTGGTGCCGAAGTCGGGCATGGTCCAGGTGGTCAGATAGTACAGCACGGTGGTAACCAGAATGCTGATCAGAATGCTGCCTTTGATGTTCTTCTTGTTCAGCACGCCAATGAGCAACAGGCCCAGCAGAGCCAACACCACAGGAGCGATGGCAGCCCAAACACTGGTACCGGCGGCTTTGGCTGCGTCAATAGCGCCGTTGAAATCAAAGAACTGTACGAAGGTGTACATGTTGTCCTGAATGATGCCCACGTTCTTGAAGCCGATGAAGGCAATGAACAGACCGATACCGGCGGGAATGGCTTTCTTCAGGCACTCGGGCAGAGCGCGAGCGATCTGCTGGCGAACGCCGGTGGCAGAAAGCAAGAAGAACAGCAAGCCTTCCAGCAGGATGATGACAGCGCCGGCCTGGTAGCCCAGAACGGGGTCACCTTCGGTGCCCTTGATCACTTCGGGCAGCACAAAAGAAACGAAGAAGAAGGAGTTCAGACCCATGCCGCAGGCCTGAGCGAAGGGCATTTTACCCAGGAACGCCATCAGCAGCGTACCCAAGCAAGCGACCAGTACGGATGCCACGTAAACGGAATTCCAGATGTTATCAAGCCCGGGAGTGAAGCCGGTAACCTGATCGGGGTTGACCATGACGATGTAAGCCATGGCAAAGAAAGTGGTCAGACCCGCAATGATTTCGGTGCGGATGTTGGAACCTCTTTCTTTGATCTTAAAGAATTTTTCCATTTCAACATCTCCTTGAAATTTCTTTTGGGAAGGAAAACCTTCTCCATATATCGAATTATACCAAAAGCAGGCAAAGCTTGTCAACATTTTATTTGAATTTTATTCACAGTTTTGTCATTTTTAGGGAATGCAAACATAAAAAAACGTCTGCAAAAGAGGGGCTCTTTTGCAGACGGAGAGATTGCATATAAAAGGAATCAAGACTTACCAATACATTTCTTCGCCGGAGACTGCATCAAAATACAGGGTGTTTTTTTCCGTTTCAACAGCCCAGCAAGGGGTCAGCACGGCGGCGTTTCCATCGTCTTGCACAGAGGTGTAGTACCCCCAGAAGGTGGAAAGGACTTTTTCTCCGAAGAAACGTTGTTTATTGGTCAGTAGTAGGGAGGCGGCATCCTTGCATTGAAGGGATCCGCTTTCACCCAGGGTACCAAACAGCCACAGCCCCTTAAGCTGCACGACGCGGTCCGAGGTAAAAATGATTTCAATGGTGTTGGCGAAAATGGGACGACCGTTGCAAGTTTGGCGAAGGCGGCACACGGTCAGCAGGTCGTTTTGCAAAACGGATTCAACGGAAAAGCCCATCGCTCCGCTTTGTAAAAAGGCAAAGCGTTTTTTTAACAGACCGCGGATCTGATCGGACTGGGTAGCTACCAAATTGGTCAAGGCTTCCTCCGAGAGGGGGGCATCTTCGGCTGCAAAGGCTACGGTGGCGTCGTGATAGCGGGTCAAAACAAAATTTTGGGTATTGTACACCAAACCGTCAGGAATCATATAGCTTTCCGCATAGGTTTCGGCAGACAGAGACTCCAACAGGGCAACCATAGTTTCCTGAGAAAAGGCCTTTTCCATGGAAGGGGAATGGGGATCCGGTTTTTGCGTTTCCACCGCCTCAACGGAAATATCTACCCCAAAGCGCTGTAAAACGGTAACGGCGTCCCGCACGGTATCGGTGGAAATATGGGTGCGCTGCCAGGATTCGTAGGCCAATACGCCCAGCAAAAACAAATTAACTGCGCAAAGAACGGCTATCAGCCAGTTTAAAGCACTTTTCCAATTCATGAAACGGCCTCCTCCCAAACCTCCAGCACCGCATAGCCGTACAACAGGCCGGTGGCTGTATCGGGCATATATTGGAGGGTAGGCTCTGCCTGATCCAGTCCGGAGGACAAAAACAGGTATTTCAGCTCGGCCTCATCGGTCAAAGGAGCGGTCTTTCCATCGGAATTGGTATAAGAGACGGTACTTGCTTCCACCAGAGAGATGCCCGCATCCCGAACGGTGATGCGGATGCCCGAGGCATTGGCAATAAAGATCCCCTCTACCGCGGGCGTGTACGAAAAGGTAACGGCTCGGGTGTCCTCTTGGGAAAGAACGGAGGTTAAGCGCAAGGTCTGCTGGCCGCCAAAGGATTCATTCAGGCGTTGGGCCAATAAGTTTGCAGCGGCCAATTGCGTACCGAAGCTCTCCTCCTTTGCGGAGGTGCCGGAAAGAAGCTTGGAAATGGGCAATCCTTGGCTGCCTTGGGCAGCAGTAAAGGAGATGCGGCCCCCTTCGGCAATACGAATGCTTCCGTTGTTTTCAACAAAGACCTGGGTGCCGTCGGAATCGGTATAATAGCGCAGATTATAGGCATTGTAATACAGGGCCTGGAACACGTCGCGGTTGGTCCAGTTGCCGTTTCCTGCGGTCAAAACGGGAAGTGCGGCGCGGTAGCCCATTAAATAGCCGGAATAGGAGCCCTGCTGTCCGTAAAAGGAGGCGGAAAGCGGATTTTGCGAGGAGATCAGGGTGGAGGCCAGCGCACGAACGCCGGTTACCCCCAACAGTGAATAGCGATACAGGCGGTTTCCGCCCCGCGCCAGCAAAACGGTGGCGCTGTCGGTGGAAAACAGTACGGCCTGGCGAAAGGCCCCCGCTTCCCCGCGGGCGTAGCCGTCTGCAGCAAAAAATTCGGCGTATACCGTATCGGACAGAATGGAGCCAAAATCAAAATACAGGGCATTCGTTTCCCGCAACGCCTGCTGCCAGACGTCCATATCGTAGATCTGCTCGCAGAAGGAGGCGTTGCTCAACACCTGAGAAAGCAGAGGCAGGGCACGGGCAAGCATTTGCGCGCGACTTTCCTCGTCGGGAAGGGCCAAGGGGCCGGAAGCCGTCAAAACGGCGGCTTGGGAAGGAATGATCAGATTCAGGTTTTGGGAGACCTCGGAGGGAGAGTCCTCCTCAGGAGAAAGAAAAAAGGCCAGGCCGGGGAAGCCCGCGTCCTCCAACGCTTGGGAAATACGGGGAAGGGGCTCTACGCCCAAGTCTGTCAGCCTGTCCCAAAGCCAAATACGGCAGGACAAATAAAGGGCCGAGCAAACCAACAAAGCCACTGCTGCAGAACGCAGTGCGATCCCCGCTTTCATGATGCGCCAACTTCCTTTCGTTTAGTGAGCTTTGGCCGGTGCTTGCGTACCTGTCAGGATCAAACTGTCATCCTGTACGCTTGCAAAAATACCGCAAATGCCTCCCTCCGGATCCGAAATCAGCAGATTTGCCGCAGGATCCTCTACCTGACGGGTGATCAGGCGGCGCAGATTTCTGGCACCGTATTTTTCAGAGAAGGATCGGCGGGCCAGCCATGCGGGTACTTCGTTACTGAAGGAGAAGGCGATCCCGCGAAGCTGCAGGGCGTCTACGGTTTCCTTCAGCATCAGCCAAGCAATGCGGGCAAAATCTTCTTCGCTTAAATGACGGAAGGTAATGATCTCGTCCACGCGGTTGATAAATTCGGGTCTTAAAAATTCCTCTAGGGCCTTCAGACTCTTGGCGGAGTCGGCTTCCGTACGGTTTTGGCCGAAGCCCATGGCTCCCTCGCGAAGGTTGCTGCCGGCGTTGGAGGTCATAATGATGACGGTGTGCTCAAAATTGACGGTTTTTCCGTGCGCGTCGGTCAGTTGCCCGTCGTCCAGGATCTGCAACAGGATGTTCAGCACGTCGGGGTGGGCTTTTTCGATCTCATCAAACAGGATCACGGTGTAAGGCTTACGGCGGATCTTTTCTGTCAGCTGGCCGGCTTCATCGTAGCCCACGTAGCCGGGAGGAGAGCCGATCAAGCGGGAAACGGCGTGCTTTTCCATGAATTCGGACATGTCCAGGCGCACCATGGATTCGGGTGAATCAAACAGATCCAGAGCCAATTGCTTGACCAACTCGGTTTTGCCCACACCGGTGGGGCCTACGAAAATAAAGGAAACGGGTTTTTTCTTTGCCGAAACTCCCGCGCGGTTGCGGCGAATGGCACGGGCCACGGCGCTGACGGCTTCGTCCTGGCCGATAATACGGGCCTGCAAACGCTCCTCCAGCCCCGAAAGACGGGCTAACTCATGCTGGCGGATCTTGGATGCGGGGATCCCCGTCCAAAGCTCGATGACCTCGGCCAGTTCGGCATCGGTCAGGCAGACCTCGTCACGCTGAGCGGAAAGAAGGTCAAATTCGTTACTTAAGCGCATTTCAGTACTGCGCAGATCTGCTAAAAGGCGGTACCCTTCCTCGGAGCCGTCGGGCTGAGTCTGCTCCAGTTGAGCGCGCACCTCTGCCAGACGGCGGGCGGCTTGCTCGGTTTGTTGGACGACGGGGTTGTTCAAGGCCAAATTGGCACAGCCCTCGTCGATCAGGTCGATGGCTTTATCGGGAAGGAAACGGTCGGTAATATAACGTTCGCTCATGCCTACGGCCAAGGGCAACAAGGTGTCGGGAATGCGCACGCCGTGAAAATGCTCGTAATATCCTTTGATGCCCTTTAGGATCTCCACCGTGTCGGCTAAGGAAGGCTCCTCCACGACCACGGGCTGAAAGCGGCGTTCCAAAGCGGCGTCTTTTTCAATATGCTTGCGGTATTCGGCCAGGGTCGTGGCACCGATGACCTGGATCTCCCCGCGAGACAGGGCAGGCTTGAGAATGTTGGCGGCATTCATGCTGCCTTCGGCATCCCCTGCTCCTACCAGATTATGGACCTCGTCGATCACCAAGATGATGTTGCCTTCCCGGCGGATCTCTTCGATCAGGCCCTTCATACGGCTTTCAAACTGACCGCGAAATTGGGTGCCTGCTACCAGGGAGGTCAGATCCAGCAAATATACCCGCTTGTTGATCAAACGAGAGGGGACCTCTTCGGCGGCAATGCGCAGGGCCAGGCCTTCCGCAATAGCCGTTTTGCCCACACCGGGCTCGCCGATCAAGCAAGGGTTGTTTTTTTGACGGCGGCAAAGGATCTGCACCACACGGCGCACCTCGCGGTCACGGCCGATGAGCTGATCCAGCTTCCCTTCGCGGGCGCGGGCGGTCAGGTCGATGCAGAAGCTTTCCAAAAACTTCAGTTTCTTTTCTTTTTTGTCTTTTTCCTTGGGAGAAGCGGCCTTAGCTCCGTCCTCCTGAGAGGAGGTGCTGTTTTCGCCGTTCATTTTCCCCTGCACTTGCAAAAAATTCGCTAAAAAGGAGGGAAGTGTGGGGGCTTTCCCGGGCTCCGGCTCATCCTCGTCTCCCGTTAAAAGCTCCGCTCCCAAATTTTCGATATCCTCGTCGGAAAGGCCCATGCGTTCCACCATTTGTTCCACTTGGCTGAGACCGCATTCACGGGCACATTGTAAACAAAGCCCTTCATTGATGGGCTTGTTGTTTTCAAAGCGGGTCACAAAAACGACAGCCGCTCTTTTTTTGCATCTTACACAAAGCATAGCAGTTACCTTATTTCTCCGGCGAACAAAGAAACCGAGAACACAGCCTGCGCCGGAAGGCTGTGGCGGTTAATTTTTGGAAGAGGGGTGTTTGATCTGGCGATACCACTTGTAATAATCGATAAAGGCCAAAAACGTAAGCAAAAACGCCAGCACAAAAAGCCCGATGCGCAACGCTTGCGGACTTTGGGGGAACAGCATGGAGACGCAGGCCGCGGCGTAAAAGGCTGCCGTGGCGATCTTGCCGCTCCATTTGGAATGGACGACCACTTCGTTCAAGCGCACCAGGTTGCAGGCTCCGCAGACCAAAACCAATTCCTTGACAAGGAAGCAAAGTGTGAGCCAAAGGGGAACGAAGCCGTCCACACACAGGCAGATGATCAGGGTGATTTGGATCAGTTTATCGGCCAGGGGGTCGGCCAGCTTTCCAAAATCCGTAATAATGTTGCGTTTGCGGGCAATATAACCGTCCAAAACGTCCGTAAAACCTGCCAGTAAAAAGATTCCCAGGGCCACATAACGCCCGTTTTCCACGGCGAAATAGACCGGCGGCAGGGCGGGAACCAGCAGCAGGCGGAAAATGGTTAAAATATTGGGCAGGTTAAAGATCATGCAACATCCTTCTTTATTAAAGGTTTAAAAACATTTTGACGCGGACCGCTTACTCTGCAGGTGTTACGGTAGCGGGCACGGTAGCGGGTGCGGTGGCGGGTTGTGTGGATGGGGAAAGATCTTCCAGCGCGACGTTAAATTTGCTAAGCAGCTCGGCCAGATCCAAATGCTGAAAATGCTTGAACAGCAGCGTGCGGTCGGCAGCTGCAACGCCGTTTTCGTCGGGCTGCAATTGGGCAACGTAGGGCGTGGCATAGTTTATCGCGGCGGCAAACAGCACCGCCAGACCCACGCCGATAGCCGCTCCGCAGATGGCACCGCCCACTTTGTTGAACAGGCGAAGCACGGGCAGATTGAAGATCTTGCCGATCAGCCAGGCCAGGAAGGAGGAGACCAGCAGGCCCACAAGCAAAATACCCACAAAAGCCAACACGACGGATACCGTTTGGGCGGCAGGTGTAACGACCAGCTCGGCGGCTTGGGCGTTCATATCACCCGTAGCGGCTCCGCTTTGAAGGGCGGCTTCCAGCTCGGCGGCACTGGTATTATAAGTGCCCAGCATTTTTTCAAAAAATTCCGGCACGTTTTGAAGCAGCTGTTCCACGTTGACGATGGCCTCGCCTGCGCCTTCTCCCAGTTTTTCCAAAAAGGCGTTTTTCCAAGCGGGGGCGACCCAGCGCTCGCTGATCATATTCCCCAAGGGATGGCAAAGACGCATGGCCAAAAACCAGGAAAGAAACACCCCTGCAATGTTGATCAAAGAGCGTACGAAGCCGCGACGAATGCCGGTGATCACCGACAGTACGATCAAAACAGCCAAAATGACATCCAAAATAACGCTCATAAAACAAACCCCCCAGCTTTCTTTTTGAACTTGATTAAATATTATACCACCGATACAAGAAAAATGCAAGCATTAAAAGAACAATCGGCGGCGAATGCGCTCTTTCAGATCCTTGCGCCGTTCCAGCACGGACACGACGATGCTTAACAGCACGCAGGGGACGAAGGCGTAAACGGACCAGCCGGGCACGGTGGGTCTTCCGGCCGCCCCTTCCACGATCAGATTAACGGCCACCACGAAAAGGCCTATGCACAGAAGGCTCCAAGCCAGTACGGGCAAAAGGCCTGTTTGCTTTTTACGGGGGATCAGCACGATTTGGACGACGATCAGCACGGAAGCTGTCAGGGAAATGGGCAGGCCGTAGGGAAGAAACCAGCTCCCCCCCATTAGGTGGTTGATCAGGGCCAAATATAAAATGGCTGCCGTGCAATTGACCAGGGAAAACGCTGTGGGGCGATATTTTTTGAAGAACAGGGGCAATAAAAACCAAACGAAGCAAAGGGCCAGGCCTCCGGCTACGTAAAGGGACCAGGAAAGCCCGCCCCCTGTAGCCAAGTCGCAAAACACCGTGATCAACAGGGGAATGAGCAATAAGACCCCTACGATGGTGGCGAAAAAGCTACGGTCTATTTGCGCCGTCATGGCTTCAAATCGCTGAGGATAAGGAGTTCTGACAGGCTTTTCCCAGGGAGAACGGGGGTTGACGACCTCCGTTTGACAAAGGGGACATTCTTTTTCACTAGCGGCCAATTCTACTCCGCAGTGAACGCAGTAGGACATGAGGCTTCCTCCTTGACGGAAAATGAGCGGGCAGGTCTTGTAAGGCTTAAGCGGTTGCTTTCCACCTTGACATGTAGACCCTGCCGTACCAAAAAGCGGAAAAACTCCCGCTCTACGGCAGATTCGCGGATCTTGCGGGTGAAGTTAATGTTTACACAGCCGTTGTAGGAAAGGACGGCGCATACGACGCGGGTCTTGGAAAGGGGCCCCAAAACAAAATCCATTCTTTTGACGTAAGGGGTCATCTCCTCGGGCAAGCGCACCACGCCCAAATTAGAGATACTGCTACTGCTCAAGCGGTCCCCCACTAAATGAAAGGTCAGCTTCAGCGCGGCGTTTTTTAAAAACAAAGGGGCAAAGCGGAGCAGGCGATTGCGCTCGCTGTTTATATTGGCAGAGATTTTGGCATTCAGCTTTTTCTCCGTGGCTTCTGCCCCCATGCCGTGATGGACGGCAGTCAGGATCTCGTCAAAATCGTATTCACCGTATTTAGGCTCGATACCCACGTTGACATAGCTGGCAAAATTGCGCATGGTGCGCGTGGGATAAAATTGACGCAAGTTGACGGGCACACAGATCTTTACGGGCTTGTGGTGCCGTTGGTTGGGGATGCAGCGGGCCTGAATGCTTTGAATGACCAAGATCAGTACGGCGGTCAGATATTCGGTCAGAGACACGTTTTTTTGGTGGCAAAGGATTTTGAGAGGCTCCACCGAAAGCATGCCTGTGGTGATATGCACCAGCTCGTCGTTTTCATCCGTGCCGCGTATGAAAAAAGCAGGCTCCTCCTTGCGCGAGGCGCCGATACGGCGGGCAAAGCGGGCGTAGGCATCCTCGGCTTCCTCGGCAGAGGGGCTGTCCGCACAGTCTGCCACTCCTTCACAGGGTGGAATCTGCAGGCCGTGCTTCAGCCGTAGGTATTCGGCCACCAACGTTTTTAAAAAGATCAAACCCCCGGCTCCGTCGGTCAATACGTGAAAGAATTCCACAGCGATACGGCGATCGTAATAGCGCACCCGAAACATAAAGCCGCCGTTTTCCTTCAGTCTCATACGCACACAGGGGTTGGCCACGTCTTTTTGCACGGGAGGTGTTCCCTCCAACTGTTCCAAATAAAACCAAAACAGGCCTCGGCGCAGACGTTGGGCATAAAAAGGAAAACGAGCTACGGTATTTCGCTGGGCCTGTTCCAGGATCAGGGGGTCCACCGGCTCGTCCAATTCGGCAGAAAGGCGGAAAAGCGCCGTCCAGTTTCGGCGTTTGGCTGCGGGGTAGATCTTAGCGGCGTTATCCAGCTTCATCCAAGCTTTGTTTTTAAGCATATCTGCCCTCCTATTTGGCAGAAACGGTCACCTTTTCTGCATGGTTGGCGTGAATAATATAAAAAGCACGGTCCGAAACAGGCAGTAACGCAGTGGCGTCCGCTTCCGTATCCAGGTCTGACAGGCGCGTACCGTCTGTCTCATAGCGGCGGCATACCCCTAAGCCCAATACGTAAGCCGTCCGTCCGTCCCACAAGGCATCCAAAGGAGTGTCGTTAAGCGTTAGATCAGCGGCTGTGCGCCCCTTTTCATCTATACAGATCACACGGCCCCGACCGGCAATATCTCCCAACTCCAGCGTCAGCGCTACGCCTTGGGTGGAGCTTCGGATGCTTTTGACACGGTAATTGCGGTATTCTGTTTCATTGGTTTGGGTACCCGTTTTGGCATCCAGCACCAGGGCGCGGTTTTCGCCGATGACCAACAGATCCCCATCGGCCAGATATTCCAGATGCAGGATCAGCAGTTTGGGCAGGGAAAGGGAAAACAGGGTCTCGCCCTTAGAGGAGAAGCACAGCAACTGGGACACGTAGTCGCCGTTGGCCACGTCGTAAGCCGCCACAGCGCAGTCCCCGCGGGCATTCACATCGGCGCAGGCGACGAAGCGGCTGGAAAAGTTTTGCCTCCACAGCTGACGGAAACGGGTGTCGTACAGGGTCACGCAGGAGGACTGGCCGGAGGCGCTCTCGTTAACCAGCACCAGGCCGCCTTTGTCGTCGAATGCGCCGCCGTACACAGGCAGGTCGCTGTTAACGGTGCGGCTGACGGAAAGAGAGTCGATCACAGATACTTGGGTATCTCCCAAGGAAAAGGCAAACACGTATTTTTCGGAGGCAAACAGCAACGGCGAGGACAGGGCCAGATCCACACACAGTTCCTCGTTACCCGACGGGGAAAACAGCAGGACCTGTTCTCCGTTCGCCAACACCAGCCCCTTTTTAAAGGACGCAAAACGGTTGGAGGCAGAGGCGGGAAACTGAATGGGGATCTCCTCCTCACTGCCGGCAGAGAACAGGCGAATGCTTGCGAAAAACTGACGGAGATTCTCTGTGGTGATTTCTCCACGGTAGGTGTATACGGTAAAGCAGATGGCTGCCACCAAAAGCAGCAGTACGGTGTTGCGCAGGGTCTTCATCCAAGGAGAAGAGCGCTGCTTTTCCTGCTTGACTTTATTTTTCGGTGTCTTTTTCTTTTTTTTCACAGGCAACCTCCTCGCCGTGTTGATTGAAACAGTATATCATAATTTCTTGAAAAAGTCCATGTTTTTATAGGACTCGGCCTTTCCTTTTTTGGCTTTTTATGATAGAATGAAACCAAAGATCAAAGGGAGCGTGACAGTTTTATGATGAAGGTAGGATTGCAAGCTTTTACCCTGCACGAAATGCCGCTGACAGCGGAACAAATGGTGGAGTTTGCGGCTAAAAACGGGTTCGATGGGATCCATTTGGGATTTGTCGATTCCATTACGCCTACGTATAACGGCGATGAGGCCAAGGCTTTGGCCGATCGCGCCGCAGACATGGGCCTTTTTACCAATGCCAACGTTTGGCCCCCCGTGCCTGTTCGCGCAGGGAAGACCTACGGGGAGCTGAAGCAACAGCTGGAAAAGGAGATCCGCGTTTGTGCCAAGGCCGGCTGGTTGGATCCCCGCTGCGGATTCCATTTTGATAACGAAAAATTTACCGACAATCCCATCCCCTGGGAGGAGCAGATGAGCATCGGTATGCGTATGCTGAAGGAGCTTAAGCCCCTGCTGCTGGATTGCGGGATGCATTTGAATATTGAAAACCACGGCGAGCCTTCCTTTGACGTGTTGCGTGTGGTGCACGAGGTGGGCGACGACGTGATCGGCGTATGCTTTGACACTGCCAATGCTTTGGTGGCCGCGGAGGACCCGGTGGAAACGGCTAAGCGCGTGGCGCCCTATACCCGTGTGACCCATATTAAGGACGGAAGGCTGAGCCTTTGCGACCAGGGAGTCATGCGCCAGGGACGCGGGCCCGGACAAGGACAGGTGGATTTTGAAACCATCCTTCCCATGCTGGCCGAGTATCACCCCGATCTTCAGCTGTCCATCGAGGACCACAAGTGGCTGTTTGTGGCCAAGATCTTCCAGCCGGAGTGGCTGGCGCGCATTCCCCAGCTTTCGGCCTTGGAGTTGGCCTCTTTTGTGCAAATGGCCTGGCAGGGGCAGAAGGACATTGATGAGGGGCGCGTGCCTACTGTGGAGGAATACGAGGCCATTCCTTATGCCGAGCAATTTGAAGAGCGCGTATTCGGCGGGAGAGACTATTTAAAGGGTCTGCTGAAAAAGCTTCATTTGTAAAAGAAAGGAAATCTTCATGAAAAAAAGAACGGCGAAAACGAGAGGCGCTCAATTGAAGCAGCGTATCCGTGAGCACAAGGGTGTTTTTGCCCTGTACGTGGTGCTGCGCGTGCTGGTGCTGATCACCCTGGTGTTTCAGCTGTTGAACGGAAATTATGAAAACGTGTTTCTATGTGTGCTGACCCTGGTGCTGTTTTTGTTGCCGTCCTTTGTGGAGGTCAATTTCCACATCGAGTTGCCCGATGCGCTGGAGATTGTGGTGCTGCTTTTTGTGTTTGCGGCCGAGATCTTGGGGGAGATCCAAAGCTTTTTTACCCGTTTTCCCCATTGGGATCTGCTTTTACATACCGTAAACGGCTTTCTGGCGGCGGCCATCGGCTTTTCCATGGTAGATCTGCTCAATCGCAACGACCGCTTTTCCTTTTCTTTATCCCCGTTTTTTACCGCCTTGGTGGCTTTTTGCTTTTCCATGACCATCGCCGTGCTTTGGGAGTTTTTTGAATTTGCGGCGGATAGCCTTTTTGCCATTGATATGCAAAAGGATTCCGTTATCACTCAAATCAATTCTGTGGCCCTGGATCCCGCCGGGCTGAATCACGTGGTGCATTTGCCTGTTCAAAGCGTGATCGTAAACGGGCAGGACTGGACGGCGGTATACGGCGGGTACCTGGATATTGGTCTGCTGGACACCATGGAGGATATGTTCGTCAATTTTATCGGCGCCTTGGTTTTTTCCGTTATCGGCTTTTTCTATACCAAGACTCGGGGGAAGGGGAAGATCGCCAGGCATTTCATCCCCACTCCCGCCGCTTCTGCCAAACAAGAGACACCGCAGGACGCGAAGCTTTTTTAACCGAAAGGCTCTGCCCGAGAAGCGGGACAAGCAATTGCGCAAAGAAGAACTCGGAAAGGGAATGCGGATGAACGAAGAATGCTTGATTTGCAAAGCACCGCTGGAGTATCTTCAGATCGATGAGGAAATGGACTGTGTGCTTTGCCACAAAAAACAATATAGCAAAACGAGATGCATCAACGGGCATTTTGTCTGTGACGAATGTCACGCCGGCGGCATGGACGGGATCGTTGCTGTTTGCCTTAACAGCAAGTCCGATGATCCGATCGAGATTTTGGAAACAATGATGAGCATGCCGTCTTGCCATATGCACGGTCCCGAGCATCATACGATGGTCGGTTCGGCGCTTTTGACCGCTTACAAAAACGCAGGCGGTAACATAGATCTGCAATCTGCACTTGGGGAAATGCAAAAAAGAGGGAAGCAAGTCCCCGGTGGCGTTTGCGGTTTTTGGGGCGCTTGCGGGGCGGGTATCAGTACGGGAATGTTCGTTTCCATTGTCTTGAAAGCGACCCCTTTGGCAGAAGAGGCATGGGGATTGTCAAACCGGATGACAGCCAGAGCGTTGGAGGCGATAGGGAACCACGGAGGCCCCCGCTGTTGCAAAAGAGATTCCTATCTTGCTGTTATTGAAGCGATCAAATTTGCAAGGGAAGCATTACGTGTCGATATGAAATTAAATCCCGTCATCTGCACTCGCCCACATTTAAATAATCAGTGCAAACGGGAAAAATGCCCTTTTTACAAGGATCATATAAAGTGACAAGCCTTGATTTGCCAAACAGCCTTGTACGTTTCCAACGCTAAAAGCTCGATCCGGGTCCGTTATCTTTCGTTTTTTGTCGGCATTTGCAAAAACGGATAAAGGACCGGCTATATAATCTTCGTTCAAAACAGGAAAACGCGCCACAGCCGTGGCGCGTTTTTTATTGTATGTAGACGTTTACAGACCGCCGAGACCGCCGGGAAGAATGGGGATCTCCGTTACGGGGGGCTGGGTGGGGACAGGCTCCTCGGTCACGGGGGGCTCTTCCGTCTCAACGGGTGTTTCCGTTACGGGAGGAGCTTCGGTTACAGGGGGCTGGGTGGCAGGTGCTGTAGCAGGCTGGGTAGCGGGAGCCGTTTGCGGTTGCGTTTCAGGCGCGGGGACCACCGTATCCGGTAAATTGGAATCCAGCTCGTTGGGATCCTTTAAGCCCGGAGAAAAATCTCCGGTGACGGGATCGGTATAGCGCCCGGCCTCCTCCGCATCCTGCTGGGCCTGATTGGCCATGTCCTCGGGGCTTTCTTCAATGGGGATCACCTTGATCAGCTGCCCGCGCACGATCATACGGGATTTGGACGTGCCGATGGGATGGCAGGTCATAAGAGTCACGGCGTTATATTCGGGGATCTTTTCCGTGATGCTCCAATCGTGGGGGTCGGTGATATAGGGCTCCAGCACCACCTGATAGATAAACACCTGGCCATCGTAGATCAGGTAGATCTTATCGCCCATGCGCATATCGTCCATGTGGAGGAACCAGGCACCGTAAACCTCGCGATGGGCGGCAATGCACACGTTTCCGCCGGGCATGGTAGGCAGGGGGCTTTTTTCAAACAGGCAGGGGCCCAGTTTTAAGGCGGCTGAATCGTCGGTGCCGATGACCATCCAGTCCAGATCCAGGCGGGGGATGCGAATGCGCATCTGGCCGTTTTGGTATTCCTTTCTGGCTTGGGCGGCAGTCAACTCGGCCACGGAGACCATGTTGCCGTGCTCGTCCTGGGTCAGCTTTTGCTCGTCCTTTTCTACGGGCAGGATGATGCCGGGCAGGTTCAGATCGGCATAGTCGTCTTCCAGCTTGCTCAGATCAATGTTCAGCAGCTCGTCGGCAGGCTTGACGGGAAACAGCACGGGCAGAAAATTGTCCACCAATGCATAGGCCAGCAGCACGATGCCCACAACGAGCAGAGTGTTGGTGATCACTGTGCGAAGTTTTCCGGATTTTTTCATGGGTCAAAAATTCCTTTCGGAGGGGATTGAGGGTAAGACGGTGGAAAAGGAGGAAAAGTTCCCGCTTATTCCAGATAACCCTGTAATTTTTTGGAGCGGCTGGGATGGCGAAGCTTACGCAGAGCCTTAGCCTCGATCTGACGGATGCGCTCACGGGTCACGTCAAAGGCTTTTCCCACCTCTTCCAGGGTACGGGGTTGGCCGTCGTCCAGGCCGAAGCGCAGGCGAAGCACTTGCTCCTCGCGGGAGGTCAGGGTGCCCAGCACACTCATCAGCTGCTCCTTCAGCAGGGCCTGAGAAGCTGTTTCGGAGGGGGAGGGGGCGTCGTAATCCTCAATAAAATCGCCCAGATGGCTGTCGTCCTCTTCGCCGATGGGGGTTTCCAGCGAAACGGGATCCTGAGCCAGCTTCAAGATCTCACGCACGCGCTCGGGAGGCATGCCGATCTCGGACGCCACCTCGTCGGGAGTGGGCTCGCGCCCCAGCTCCTGCAGGAGCTGGCGGGAGACACGGCCGACCTTATTAATGGTTTCCACCATATGTACGGGAATGCGAATGGTGCGCGCCTGGTCTGCAATGGCGCGGGTGATGGCCTGGCGGATCCACCAGGTGGCGTAGGTGGAAAATTTGTAGCCCTTGCGGTAGTCAAACTTATCCACCGCCTTGATCAGGCCAAAATTGCCCTCCTGGATTAGATCCAGAAAAAACATACCTCTGCCCAAATAGCGTTTGGCAATGCTGACCACCAAACGCAGATTGGATTCCACGATCTTTTGCTTGGCGTTTTCATCTCCGTCCAGCATTTGCTGGGCGTATTCGATCTCCTCTTCAAAGCTCAGCAAGGGGACCTTACCGATCTCCTTGAGGTACATTTTTACCGGGTCATCCAGCAAAAGGCCCTCTTGTACCAGCACCTGCTCCATTTCTTCGGCAGTGTTGAGGATCTCCACTTCCTCCTCGTTTTCATCAAAGCCGGGGTCCTGGGAGTCATCCGGGGTGATCTCTACCCCCATGGCCTCCAGCTTGTCGTACACCTTTTCCGTTTCCTCGGGAGAAAGCTCGGTGTCCTCCAGCATGACCCCAAGTTCCTTGAGGGTGATGTTGTGCTTGACTTTGCAGATCTCCAAAATGTGGTTGATCTTCTGTTCGGTTTCAGTGAGTTTTTCCGTCATTTGATATGATCCCCTTTTGTATTTTCCGTCATTTGTTTTTTGACGTTTTGAATATAGTTTGCTAAATTATCGGATGTTTCAACGGGAGTACTGCCTTGCTTGCGCTTGGTGTCGTCTTGCAAGATCGCCCGTATGACCTGCCCCAACACCTGAGGGGAATTGGTCATTCCTTCCCGCTTTAACTGCAGGGACACGATCTGTCCCATATCCTCGGCGGAAAAGTATTGCCCCAGCTCCGTCAGCCCCGGGGAAAGCCCTTGGCCCTGTATCTGTAAAAGGATCTCGTACAAGCGGCGGTAAAAGGGCTGGGTGAATTGCTCGGGAGTAACGTGGCAACGGGCTGTGGCCACAAAATCGGGATGTACCAGCAGCATGCCCAACAGTTCACCCTCGGCCCGCGCGCTTCGAAGCTCGGGCACGGGGACGGGGCGGTTATCCACCCGGGAGATCTTTTGGGTCTCTTCCCTTTCGAAACGGGCTTTTTCGGCCTTGTGCTCGGCCTTCATCAGGCGTGAAATCTCGTCGCGAAGAGTTTCAGCCCGCACGTGACAAAGCTCGGCCAACTTGGTAGTGTACACGTCACGTTCCACGGAGTTTCGCAGCTTGGCCAGCATTTTGCAGCCCTCCGAGGCACAGGCAATGCGTTGTTGGGTGTCCTCCAAATTATAGCGGGAGGTGATCTGAAGCAGCTTGTAATCGGAGCCGCCCGCAGCCCCATCCAGCAGGGCGCCGAAGGCCTCGGCACCGTTCGTGCGAATGAATTCGTCGGGATCTTTGCCCACGGGCAGGGCCAATACTTTGGCGGCAATGCCCGCTTCGTCCAGCAGACCCAGCGCGCGCATGGTGGCGTCTTTTCCGGCGGTGTCCGTGTCACACATGATGACGACGCTGTTGCCGCAGGAGGCCAGCAGGCGGGCCTGCTCCGGGGTGAAGGAGGTGCCGCAGATGGCTACCGCCCCGATAAAGCCGGCTTGGTGAATACTCACCGCGTCCATATAGCCTTCGCATAAAAGCAGTCTTTTATCCGCCGTGTTTTTGGCAAAATTCAGGGCAAAAAGCGTTCCTTTTTTGCGATACACGGGGGTTTCGGCACTGTTGAGGTATTTGGGGGTGCTTCCGTCCAGCACGCGGCCGCCGAACGCCACCACCCGTCCCCGCACGTCCAACACGGGGAAAATGACCCGATTGCGAAAAAAGTCGTAGTAACGGCCGGTCTTGGAGGAAACGCCTGCCAGGCAGGCTTCCTTGAGTTCGGGTTTGGTAAAGCCCTGGGAAATGGCGTAATCGGTAAACGCCGTCCAACTGTCGGGGGCAAAGCCCAGACCGAATTTGGTGATGGTTTTGTCGCTCAGCCCGCGCTTGCGCAGGTAATCCAGGCCCGCCGCGCCGGCAGGGGAATGCAGCTGTTGGTGAAACCATCTTGCGGCCAAGGTGTTAAGGCTATACATGCGTTCCCGCTTCTTGATCATAGAGGTATCCACATGAGGATCGTCCGGAATCGTCATGCCGCAGCTTTCGGCCAACTTCTGTATGGCCCCCATGTAATCCAAATTTTCGGCTTTCATGACGAAGGTGATCACGTCCCCGCCCGCATGGCAACCGAAACAGTAGAACATTTGCTTGGAAGGGGACACGGAGAAGGAACCGGTTTTTTCCGAATGGAAGGGGCAAAGACCCAGCAAATTGGAGCCGGAGTGCTTTAAGTCCACATAGGTGCTGATGACGTTGACAATGTCACAGCGGGATTTCAATTCTTCAATAAAGCCTTGAGGCAGGGGCATAGGGTCTCCTCCTTTCCCAATGATAAAATATGGCTTTTATACCTTTTGCCATACCCGCGGCACGAAAAGCTCGTTGAATTTGGCCACGGCGAAGCGGTCGGACATGCCTGCCAAATAGTCGCAGGCGGCGCGATCGGGGCCTTCTGCCTCCAGACAGGTACGGTATTCTTGGGGCAGCAGGGTAGGGTCTTGGGTTAAACGGCGGTACAGGAAAGCCAGCATTTCCTCGGCTTTTCCCTCCTCGCTTTTAGCAGCGGGATTGAGATATACTGCCTCAAACATAAATGCGCGCAGGCCCATGGTGGCCTTTTCGATCTGTGGATCCATGCGTACCTGGGGCATGCCCAGCGAGGAAAAAATCACGCTGCGCACCATGGTATCGATGCGCTGGCTGTGGGAGCTCCCCAGTACGCGGCAAAATTCTTGAGGAATATCCGAAGCTTGCAGGATCCCTGAGCGGATGGCATCGTCGATGTCGTGGTTGATGTAGGCAAAGCGGTCGGCATATTTGACTAAACGCCCCTCCTGGGTGGAGGCCCATACTTCCCCGGCGTGGCAGGCAAACCCGTCCAGCACGGCTTCGGTGAGATTCAGCTTGTCAATATGTTCGGCCACGCGTACCGATTGAGCGGCGTGGGAAAAGCCTCCGGGACAAAGACGGTCCAGGGCTCGCTCTCCTGCATGACCGAAGGGGGTGTGACCCAGATCGTGCCCCAGGGCAATGGCTTCGGTGAGATCTTCATTCAGGCAAAGGGCACGTGCCATGACGCGGGCGATCTGGCAAACCTCCAACGTGTGAGTCAGACGGGTGCGGTAATGATCCCCCTCGGGAGAAAGAAAGACTTGAGTCTTGTGCTTTAAACGGCGGAAAGATTTACTGTGGATGATGCGGTCGCGGTCGCGCTGGTACGCCGTGCGGATCTCGCAGGGCTCCAATGGCTCGCGTCGGCGGGCGTTACGGCTTTGGGCGGCCCAGGGAGCCAGCAATTCCTGCTCCAGGGCTTCCATTCGTTGGCGAATGCCGGACATAGTAAGACCTCCCCGTTTTGATGTGCTATTGAATATATTCTCTTTTTTAGGGCGAAAATCCTCTTTTTTTTCGAAAAAAGTCAAAAAAATATAAGGTGGCCGTTTCCGTTGGCGGGAAGAACGTCCTTCGTTTTTGAAAAGAGGAAGATCAAAAAAACGGATCGTGCATACAATGGGGATGAGGCGACCTGTAAATCAAAAAAGGAGGAACTGTTGAGATGAGCGAACAAAACGACAACGCAGTCCGCGGATGCGGCGGGGAAGAGCCCCGCGCCGTCTGTCTGGACGGAAATAAAATATACGATTCCTGCCGTGATCGGGATTGCGTGGAAAACATGCGGGTATATTTTCCCCGCAGTGCCCAGGCTCTGGTGGATCGGGGCGTAAATCTGAAAGCCAAAAGCGCGGAGATCATCTGGACTTACATTGACGTGGAGCCGGTTCCCTTCAGCAGGGGCTACTACCAGGCAGACATTCGCTTTTATGTGAAGGTCACGGCTGATTCCTGCGGAGGACTGATGCGCAACCAGGAGGTCAGCGGATTTTGCGTGTACGACAAAAAGGTCATTCTTTTTGGCAGCGAGGGCAATGCCCGCTCCTTCTCTTCGGAATACGTGGCAGGAGGCTGCGACGGCTCCGTGGCGGGAAGCGGGAATTTGCCCGTGGTGGTCGTAGACGTGGTAGAACCCATCGTCCTGGCCAGCCGCGTGGAGGAAAACTGTGCGGGAAGAAGTGGCGCCGAACCTGAGCTGGCCTCCCTGCCGGATTTTGTCAACCGCGCCTTTTGCGGCGAGGATTTTGCCGTTTCCGAAGCGGAAAAGCGGCTGTACGTCAGCCTGGGCATCTTCTCGCTGACACGCATTCAGCGCAACGTGCAGCTTTTGGTGCCTTCCTATGAATTTTCCGTGCCGGAAAAGGAATGCACTCCCTGTGAGGCGGAGGACCCCTGCTGTCTGTTTGGAAAGCTGCGCTTCCCTGTGGATCAGTTTTTCCCGCCCGAGACCCTGGGCGATGATCCCCGAGGCGAGGGCGGCTGCGGCTACCGCGGATGAAAAAAAGCACCTGCCTGCAACGGGTGTTGTCCTTAGCGGAGAAATTAAATAAGGGTATGGGCAAAGACCTGTGCATTTGTTAAACGAATGCGAAACTGGCGATAAATAACAAAGAGAGAACGAAATGGAAATCCATTCTGTTCTCTCTTTTTCTGCTTTCTGATGAAATCGTGTCAAGCCACGATGAAATCTTCACTTCGTTCAGATGAAATCCAAGGCTGCCGCCT
>JAFWAE010000014.1 GCA_017507855.1 Clostridia bacterium | reverse complement strand
GGGCGAACAATGGGATATCCGGACTTCCAAATGAGAAATTGGCAAAACGGCGACTACCAGTATTACGAAGAGATCGGTTTGTCGATGAACATAGTTAAATCGGAAATATTCCCGATATACGCCGCAAAGAACATGCCGATGCATATGTTTTGTGCAGATACTGAAGATGATGTTTGCTTGTGTATCGAAAAAGGGGCAGCCCTCATTACCGCCAACGATCCCGTGCCTCTTATGAAAAGACTCGGAAGATTATAAATTCAATCACACAAATGTTTATGCATATGGAAAGCATCACTGATACCAATTTGATACCGTTTTTTCGCAAACTCCATAGACGAAGCGGAAAAAGGCGGTCAAATTCCCCGATAAACCGCGCGAAAAGACCTAAATTCACTCCATATAATGCTAATTTAAGCGAGTGGGAGTGATCCTGCACCGATAATCCCACTGATTTCAAGGGATTTTACAGTTCTCGTTTTGCTGTTAACAGCAGAATGACCGCAAAATTAGAGATGCTCTGCTTTTTTTACGGCAGAGCATCTTTACATAAGAAGCATCTGCTTTTTAAAGGAAAGGGGCTTATATATGCGACATATTCCCTATGTCAATATCCGCATGGGTACCGGATCTGTACCCCGTTTCTCTCATGGAAACACGCTTCCCTACACGCAACTTCCCTGGGCTATGTGCGGTTTTGTACCTCAAACCGACGGCAATGCAAATGGTTGGTTTTTTCATGCGGATGCAAGAGCCGTAGAAGGAATCCGCCTCACTCATCAACCCAGCCCTTGGATAGGTGACTATGGAACATTCCTCATGACTCCGCAAGCCGGCACCTGTGCTTTATACGAAAATTTCAGTAACGGCTGGTCTGGATACCGTCCCGAGGAAACGATCTTTCGACCGGATTTGTTATCCATACGGTTTCTTCGACAAAGATGTACTTTTTCACTGACACCCACTGAGCGAGGTGGCATGTTCACTCTCCATTACGACATGCGAAAAAACATGGGGCTGACCTTTTATCCTCTCAAGGGCGAAAACGGCTGGAAATACGATGCTGAAAACGGCATTCTCTACGGTTGGACAAACGGACATTCTCAAGACAAGCCTGTTGATTTCAAAATGCACATTGCCGTACAATTCGAACCTGCCGACATTGATGCGAATGCCTCCCGTGCATTTAACTGCGGGCATTTAGGCCAAGGATTCCATTTAGTACTCCGTTCCCCCGATATCACCGCCAAACTTGGAACATCTTACCTATCCGAGGCACAGGCACTGTACAACTTAAATGAAGACATGGCAAGAAAAACTTTTTCCGATGTTCAAAAGGCTGCTGAAGACCGCTGGGAAAAAATTTTGCATCGAATTGAAATTGAAGCAGATGAAGATACCATGAAAACCTTCTATTCCTGCTTGTACCGTACTGTTCTGTTCCCTCATAAAGCCTATGAGCATCATATGGAAACAGGCAAAATCGTTCACTACTCCCCTTTTACCGGCAAACACCATGAAGGGGTACGCTATACCGACAACGGATTTTGGGACACCTATAGAACGGTTTACCCGCTCTACGCCTTGATAGCAAGGGACGAATACGCTGAAATTCTGAACGGTTTTGTCGCAGATTACAGAGATGGCGGATGGCTTCCCAGATGGCCCTCTTTAGGAGAAGTAGGGTGCATGCCCTCAACTCTAATTGACGCAGTAATTGCAGATGCTGCCGTCAAAGGAATAGGCACGAAAGAATTATGGGATGAAGCCTTGCAGGGAATGATCAACCACGCCAACAAAAACGGCCCCGAAGCCAGATATGGCAGAAACGGCGCCGAAGATTACTGCCGATTAGGTTATATGCCTCGAAATAAGGTGCGTGAATCCGTAAACTTAACACTGGACGCTGCCTATGGAGACTACTGCATTGCCCGAGTTGCGGAAGTTCTTGGTTACGACCAAAGCTTTATTGCAATGTATGACAAGCGAAGCAAAAACTATGCCAATCTATTCGACAAGGAAACCGGCTTTATGCGAGGACGTGACGAGGACGGCCATATGGCACCCGACTTTGATCCTCTTCGTTGGGGGGGCGAATACACCGAAGGTTGTGCCTGGCAATCTACCTTCGCAGTTCCCCACGACATTATGGGCTTGGCTAAACTGTACGGCGGCGTTGACAAGCTGACTGAAAAGCTGGATGAACTATTTTCTACAAAACCGGAATACACCGTCGATGGCTATGGTGTTGAGATCCATGAAATGACAGAATTGGCGGCCTTGGATTTTGGACAATGCGCCATTTCCAACCAACCCTCCTTTCACTTTCCCTTTTTGTTTTCTCTGTTGGGAGACAAGGAAAAATCCACAAAATGGGTCAAGGCTCTAACAAAGGTATTCCACGCCACCTCAATAGGATATCCGGGAGATGAAGACAACGGCACTACCTCTGCCTGGTATATTTTTGCCATGCTGGGGATCTACCCTATTTGCCCGGGTATGCCCGGCACAGCGGGCTATGCTCAAACCGATATGCTAGTCAAAAGCGCTAAAATTTTAGGCAAGCCATGGGCTCCCGATCGCGTAAAAGATTTTATCTAAAAAGAAAAGCGTCGTCATTTGGCAATATTTTTGCAACAAACTATATTCACTTTGAAAACGCGGAGGTAAATTATGAGGATTCTGCTGAAGGAGAACTGGAAAATTGCAGGAGCATGGCCATTCACCCCCCTGATGGGAACCTCTATGGAGACCGGCGCGATCCTATCGGGCGTAACCCCTGCCATTGATGCACACGTCCCCGGAAGCGTTTACGAGGATCTTTTTCGTGCGGGCATCATTGCCGATCCTTATTTTGAAACAAACTCCCTGCTCTGCGAATGGGTAGCCAATCGATTTTGGAGTTACCAAACCACTTTTCCCGTTCCCTCGGACTGTGCCGGAAAGAAGATGCGTCTTGTTCTGAAGGGGATCGACTACCACGCCCATATCAGCTTGAACAAAAAGTCTTTGGGCGAACACAAGGGAATGTACGCCCCCTGTATCCTTGACGTAACCGACGTTATTCGGCCGGGAGAAGAAAACACCCTCATCGTGGTTCTTGAAAATGCTCCCAACGAAATGGGGCAGATCGGCTACACCAGCCGCACCTTCACGCAAAAGGCCCGCTTCGGTTATAAATGGGACTTTGGCACACGTCTTGTGAACTTGGGCTTGTATGATATCGTGTATATCGACGTATGCGACGATCCGCTGGACGATCTTCACGTCCAATACCTGGGCGACGGCAAGGTTTCCGTCACCGCAAAAAACGAAAAAATTACCGCAGAGATCTCCTTCAACGGGAAAAAGCTCGCACAAGCCGAATCCGTCAAAGACGGAGCCCTTTCAAAACTTACCCTCAAGGTTGAAGATCCAAAGCTCTGGTGGCCCAACGGTTACGGGGAACAGCCTCTTTACGACATCGTGGTCCGCACTGCAGATGATGAAAAAAAGCTCAGGATCGGTCTGCGCACGCTTGAATACAGAAAGCCCGAATGCGCCGATTCCACGATCCTTCCTTACATTCCCGTTATCAACGGCAAGGAGATCTATATTAAGGGCGTCAACATGACCCCGTTGGATCATATGTACGGCTGTGTGGATCGGCAACGCTACGACCGCCTTCTCTCCGTTGCCAAAAAAGGGTATGTCAACCTCATTCGTGTATGGGGTGGCGGCCTGATCGAAAAAGAAGATTTCTACGACCTTTGCGACGAGTACGGCATTATGGTGTGGCAGGAATTCATCCAATCCTCCTCCGGTATTGATAACATCCCTTCCAAAAGGCCCGAATTCCTTGAGCTTTGTGAAAAAACTGCCCGTGCCGTCATTCCGGAAAAGAGAAATCACACCGCTCTCGTTTTTTGGAGCGGCGGAAACGAGCTGATGGATGCAAACGGCATTCCCTCCACCTACGAGGATGAAAATATCGCTATGCTCAAGGCGATCTGCGAAGAACTGTCGCCCGAGATCCTGATGCTTCCCACGTCTGCCTCCGGTCCCACCGAATGGTTCGACCCCAACGATCCAAGCCAAAATCAGGATATCCACGGCCCCTGGAAATACGCCGGCGCGGAAGAGCATTATGAGCTTTACAACCGCTCCACCAACATCCTTCACAGCGAATTCGGCGTGGACGGAATGTCGAATCTCAATTCTATCTTGACCGTATTGGGGCCGGAAAACCGCAAAGTCACCACCGTGGCCGAAAATTACGTGTGGCGGCATCATGGGGAATGGTGGGACACCTACGCCGCCCGCGAGCGTCCCCTTTTCGGCAACCTGGAAGGGATGACCGAAAGCCCCCTCGGCGACCTCGGTATTCTCGTTGACCTCAGCCAGTATATGCAGGCAGAAGGCCTCCGCTATGCCATCGAGGCGCATCGCAGACGAGCGAATACCGCCTCTCCCGCAAAACTGTCAGACGGCAAGCTGATCACCTATCCCTCCCAAAAGAATATCGGATCCATCGTGTGGCAGCTCAACGAGCCTTGGCCCAACGTCTCCTGCACCTGCATGGTCGATTATTACGAAAACCCGAAGCTGGCCTTCCTTTTTTACGCCGACGCACAAAAGCCGCTTCATGCCTCCCTAAGGTACGACAAGCTTCTCTGGAAAGCGGGCGAGACCTTTGAAGGCACCGTATTCGTAAACGATGATCTCGGTGAAGGATATGATTGCGTCACCGCCGAAGCCTCCTGCGACGGAGCCGTTGTTGAAGGAAATAGGATCTCGTTCATCGTCTCCGAAGGAGCCGATTCCTTTACCGTAACCGTCACTCTCAAAAAAGGTGCTTATGAGGACAGGACCCAATATCTTTTTCTCATTGGTGAAATGGGCTCTGCGCCCACACAGCCCGTCCTTGACTTTGTAAAGGCGTACAAAAAATTAAAATCGTGGGAATGACCCAAATACAAAACGGCTTGAAACTGTGTCTTTCAAGCCGTTTTTCTTTTTCATTCGCAGTCGCTCATTGCAGCTTATCTCTGAAGTGGAGGGCATCTTTGAACACAAATCTTGCTTCCGGGAAACGCCATCAAGGCGATCCCCAAGGCCGGCACGGCAGTTCCCACAGCCTAGGCAATTTTACAGTAAAATATTCTTTTTCCGTTTGTTTTTAAGCTTTCTGTAAAAATGAGCATTGCTCTTTTCCCCGTTTTGTGATATAGTATGAAAAGCTCGGGGAAGCCCCTATGCCCCGACCGTAAATTTCTTGATTTTATATTTCAAAGAGGCTTTCACATCATGCATTCTTTTCTTCGCGGACTTCGCGCAGGGGTTCCCATTGGCTTGGGTTACCTTTCCGTTTCTTTCAGCTTCGGCATTATGGCCGTAGCTTCCGGCTTTACTTGGTGGCAAGCGTTGCTCATCTCCGCGACCACCCTGACCTCCGCCGGCCAGCTGGCAGGCATCGGAGTCATGGCTGTGCCCGGACAATACGTGTCCATGCTGATCTCACAGCTGACCATCAATATCCGCTACTCCTTTATGTCCCTTTCTCTGGCCCAAAAGACCGCCCCCTCCTTCCGCGGGATCAAGCGCTGGTTGCTGGGCTTTTTCATGACGGACGAGATCTTTGCCGTGGCTTCTGCCCAAGAGCAAGTGCACACCGCCTTTTTCGGCGGCCTTTCCGTGGCCCCTTATGTAGGCTGGACCGTGGGCACCCTGCTGGGAGGCCTGTTGGGCAACGTGCTGCCCCAAAGCGTAATGGACGCCCTTTGCCTGGCCATGTACGGCATGTTCGTAGCCATTATCGTTCCTCGGGCCAAGGGTTCTAAAGCCGTGGCCATCGTAGCGGCAGGTGCTGCCGCCCTGCATGGAGTATTTTACTATGTTCCCCTGCTGAAAGCTATCCCCTCCGGCATTGCCATCAGCCTTTGCGCCATCGCCGCCGCTGTGGCCGGAGCTTACTTTTTCCCCCTTCGGGAAGAACAGGAGGATGCCGCATGAAAGATTTTTGGCCTTATCTGCTGATTTTAGCAGGCTCTACGTATCTGGTGCGTGCCATTCCCTTTGCCGCCTTGCAAAAAAAGATCACAAACCGTTTTGTGCGTTCTTTTTTATATTTCATCCCCTTCTCCGTACTGGCGGCCATGACTCTGCCCGGGGCCCTATATGCCACCGGCCACGTGTTGGCGGCAGCGACAGGCCTACTGGCAGGAAGCTTTTTTGCGCTGAAAGGAAGGGGCTTGACCTTCGTGGCCTCCATCTCCTGTGTGGCAGCCTTCGCCGTACAGTATTTGCTTAACGCCACGGCCTGACTCAAAATTTTTTTGTTCCGCTCTTGACAGCGATCAAAAACTGTGATACACTTGATGGTGGATAGATATGGCTATGAGGAAGAGAGTACCGCTTCCCCCTGTTTTAAGAGAGCCGTTGACGGTGGAAATACGGCAACGGGAGCTGCGGGAAAAACACTTCGGAGCTTGCAGAAGAACGCCGTCCTTGGGCGGTCATTAGACCTGCACGTGTCATCGCGTCAAGATGGAATGAAGAGGGCCGGAAACGGTCAATTTGGGTGGTATCGCGGAAGCTTGCCTTTCGTCCCAACTGCGGGGCGAAAGGTTTTTTGTTTTTTACCCCGTATGAACCCTTTTTCCAAGCAAAAAATACGAACATTATTACTTTGGAGGTCGAACTTTATGCTGCGAACTCACACTTGCAATGAACTGAACACGGCTCACATTGGACAAAACGTGGTGCTTACGGGTTGGATCGACACGGTGCGCGACCACGGTGGCGTGCTTTTTGTGGACCTGCGCGACCATTACGGCATCACCCAGATCGTCTTTTCCGATGACAGCATGATCGCCGGAATGCCCAAGGAGACCGTGGTGTTGGTGGAAGGCCACGTCACCCAACGTGCTGAAGACACCGTAAACCCCAAGCTGGCCACCGGCCTGATCGAGGTGCGTGCCACCAAAATCGAAGTGCTGGGTCCCTGCCAGCTGGGCCTTCCCTTTGAAATTGACGCCTCCACCCAAACCCGCGAGGAGGTGCGCCTGAAATACCGCTATTTGGACCTGCGCAACCGCAAGATCCACGACAATATCGTGCTTCGCTCCAAGGTGCTCAGCTATTTGCGCCGTCAAATGGAGGACATGGGCTTTTTGGAGATCCAAACTCCTATCCTGACTGCCTCTTCCCCCGAAGGCGCGCGTGACTATCTGGTCCCCAGCCGCAAGCACAAGGGTAAATTTTACGCTCTGCCTCAGGCTCCCCAGCAGTTCAAGCAGCTGCTGATGGCCTCCGGCTTCGACCGCTATTTCCAGATTGCTCCCTGCTTCCGTGACGAAGACGCCCGTCAGGACCGTTCCCCCGGCGAATTTTACCAGTTGGACTTTGAAATGTCCTTTGCCACCCAGGAAGACGTGTTTGAAGTAGCCGAAAAGGTGGTCTACAACACGTTTAAGGAATTCTCCCACAAGGAAGTCTCTGCCCCTCCCTTCCGCCGCATCACCTTTGCCGATGCCATGCTCAAATACGGCACGGACAAGCCCGACCTCCGCAATCCCCTGCTGATCCAGGATCTGACAGATTTCTTCGCCAAACACGAATTTTTGACCATCAACGGTCGCACCGTGCCCTTCAAGAACAAATTGGTACGCGGCATCGTGGCCAACTATTTGGTGAAAAAGGATGGCGACGGGGACGGCAAGAAAGCCTTTGAAAAGGCCATTGACACCTATTCCCGCAGCATCGGCATGAAATTCGGCATCGGCTATATCACCTTGGAGGACGGGGAATACAAGGGACCCATCGCCAAATTCCTCACCGAGGAGCAAAAGGCTGAATTGACGGAGCTGGTAGGCATCAAGGAAGGAGAATCTTTGTTCTTTATTAGCGACAGTGCTTCCGTCATCAACCGCCTTTCCGGAGAAATGCGTACGTGGATTGCCAATGAGCTGAACCTGATTAAAAACGATTCCTTCGAATTTTGCTTTATCGTGGACTTCCCCATGTACGAGCTGAATGCCGAGACCAATAAGATCGACTTTACCCATAACCCCTTCTCCATGCCCCAGGGCGGTATGGAGGCTCTGCTGAACAAGGATCCCCTGGAGATCTTTGCCTATCAGTACGATATCGTTTGCAACGGCGTGGAGCTCTCCTCCGGTGCCGTGCGCAATCACAATCCCGAGATCATGAGAAAGGCTTTTGAGATCGCAGGCTACGGCGAAGAGGATCTGAAGGCCAAATTCGGCGCCCTGTACACCGCCTTTGCCTACGGTGCCCCGCCCCACGCGGGCATGGCTCCCGGCGTGGACCGCATGATCATGCTGCTGGCAGAGGAGGAGACCATCCGTGACGTTATCGCCTTCCCCCTTAACGGCAACGCTCAGGACCTGATGATGGGAGCCCCCGGCGAAGTGACCGAGCAGCAGCTACGCGAGGTGCACATTAAGGTGCGCGACTGACCCTGTTTTTGACGACTGTTTGAAAGGAGTTCGATTTGTTTATGGAAAAAGAAGTTCTCAGAAAGCTTGAGCTGCTCAATCAGCTCCGTTTGACGGAAACACAAAAAAATAACGTACTGGCCTTTTTTGAGGCTCGTGAAAAAGAAATGGAAATGCTTGAACAGATCGACACCTCCAACGTGGAGCGCATGGTACACGTCATGCCCATTATGACCGTGGTGCGGGAGGATCGGGCCTGCCAGCTTTTTGACCGCGAGGAGCTGCAGAAAGCCGCCCCCGAAACGGACGAGGGCTACTGGTGCGTACCCCGTGTGGTTGAATAAGGCAAAGGAGGAAACAACGATGAAGATCTACACCTGCAAGCTTGCCACGCCTTGTGCCAACCCCGTGGTGGCGGACGATATGATCCTGACCAAGCAAATGCCCACGGCCGCCGGTTCCAAAATGCTGGACGGCTACATGAGCTTATTCGACGCCCAAGTGATCACCAACCTGACCCAAGCCGGCTTTTCTCTGGTGGGAAAAACGGACGTGGGTGAGTTTTCCATCGATCTGCTGGGTGAGACCTCTTATAACGGTGCCGTCACGGCAGACGGCAAGCTGACCCATGCTTCGGCAGAGGCCCTGAAAGCCGGGGAAGCCCTGGCATCCGTCAATTTGGATGTAAACGGCTCGGTGCGCCGCGCCGCCGCGCAAAACGGCTTGGTCAGCATCAAGCCCACTTACGGCACGGTCTCCCGCTACGGCACGGTTCCCGCTGCCTGCTCCGGCGAAACGGTCAGCGTCATGGCCAACGATGCACAGACCTGTCGGAAGGTCCTTTCTGCCATTGCAGGGCACGATGACAAAGACGGCACCAGCTTAAGCGAAGAAGCTTGCGCCCGCATCCGTGAAGGAGCCCCCTTCACCCCTGTAAAAAAGGTGGCTCTGCTCACCCCCATGACCCAAGGCATTGACGGCGAGGTATCCCAAAAGCTACAAGATTTCCGTAAAAAGCTTGCCGCCTGCGGGGTGGAGGTCTGCCCGGTGGACAGCAAGGAGATCCCCCTGGCGCGGGTGGCCTGGAACATTTTGATGAGCGCAGAGCTTTGCAACAACGTATCCCGCTATGACGGGGTGAAGTACGGCTACCGTGCCGAGCATTTTTCCAACATTGACGAGTTGTACACCAACAGCCGTACCGAAGCCTTTGGCGATCTGCTGAAGACCGCCATCCTCTTTGGATCCGAAACTCTGTCCACGGAAAATTACATGAAGGTGTATGACAAGGCCCTTCGCACGCGCCGCGTGATCTGTCAAGCCTTCAAAGCCCTTTTCGAGGAGTTTGACGCGGTGTTGATGCCTGCCTGCTCCACTATGGCCTATTCCTGTGAACAAGTGGCCGCACAGGCCGACCTGCCCTTTACCGAAAACTTCTACACAGCCCCCGCCTCCATCACCGGGCTTCCCGCGCTGGTGACCCAAGGCGTGCAGCTGGTAGGCAAGGCCTTTTCCGAAAACGCCTTGTTC
>JAFWAE010000013.1 GCA_017507855.1 Clostridia bacterium | reverse complement strand
GCTGCAGGTGTTCAACCGCAACGGCGTACAGGACAAGATGAACTACATTTCCATTGACGGCGCGGTGGACAACCTGGTCATTCACAACGTGCAGGCCGACCGCGAGGGCAACGAAAGCAACGACTCTGTGGTGTGCCTGAAGCCCCAAGCCGACGTAAAACGCATGGTCATCTCCGGCGTGGTCACCAACGGCATTGGCGAGCTGGTGGAAAACGCCGGCGGCAAAGTAGAAAACCTGGAGATCAAATAACAAACCCAAAAAGCACCCGCCTGATGGTGGGTGCTTTTTTCCATAAAAAAAGACAAAAAAAGACCTTGTCTGCAGACAAGGTCTTTTTTTATGGTCCGAGTGGCGAGAGTCGAACTCACGGCCTCTTGAACCCCATTCAAGCGCGCTACCAAACTGCGCTACACCCGGATGTTCATAAGTATAGCACATCCCGCATCAAAAAGCAAGGGTTTTTTCAAATTTATTTTAGAAAAAAGTTTTTTCTCGGTTTTGAACAGTTTTTTTCTTCTTTTTTTACAAATTTTGGCTCTTTTTTGCCTTTTTCTTTTCAAAGGAAAGTGTCAAGTTTTTTGCTAAAAACAATATATTGTTTTTCAAAAAACATATTGACACAATATATTGTGTGTGGTATAATCGAAATACATGCAAAATTTGTTATAAAAAGCGGGAAGGAAGATCAGAGATGTTTACCCAGATACTGAAGCGCGACGGGCGAACCGAAACCTTTGAAGAGGAAAAGATCGCCCAAGCTATTTTCAAGGCCGCCCAAGCCTGCGGAGGCGACAACGAGGAGCTGGCCCGTAATTTGGCTGCTCAAGTGGTGAAAAAAGCAACTCAAAAATACGGCGAACACACCCCCGACGTGGAAGGGATCCAGGATTTGGTGGAAAAGATCCTCATTGAAAACGGCCACGCTCGCACAGCCAAGGCCTATATCCTTTACCGCGAAAAGCGTCGCAACGCCCGCCAGATCAACGCCCTGGTCGGTGCCACCATCGATATGTTCGGCGATTATTTGGGCGACAAAGACTGGAATATTAAAGAAAACGCCAACATGCAAAAAAGTGTAAACGGCCTGAACAACTACGTGCGCGAGGCCTTTACCAAAAAATATTGGCTCTACGAGATCTACCCCGAGGACGTGCGCCGTGCCCACGAAAGCGGCGATGCCCACATTCACGACCTGGGCTTTTTCGGGCCCTATTGTGCCGGCTGGGACCTGCGCTCCCTGCTGACCGACGGCTTTGGCGGCGTGGAAGGCAAAGTGGAAAGCCGCCCGCCCAAGCATTTGCGTTCTTTCCTGGGGCAGATCGTGAACTCCACCTTCACCACCCAGGGTGAAACGGCAGGGGCCCAGGCCTGGAGCTCCTTTGACACGTACTGCGCTCCCTTCCTGTATTACGATAACATGAACTTCGAAACGGTAAAGCAATGCCTGCAGGAGTTTATCTTCAACATCAACGTACCCACCCGCGTAGGCTTCCAATGCCCCTTCTCCAACTTGACCTTTGACATCAAGGTCCCTAAGACCCTGCGTGACGAGCCCGTGATCATCGGCGGTCAGGTGATGGACAAGACGTACGGCGAATTCCAGGAGCAGATGGATATCTTTAACCGCGCCTTCTGCGCCGTGATGCTGGAGGGTGACTCCAAGGGCCGTGTGTTTACCTTCCCCATCCCCACGCTGAACATCACCCGTGACTTTGATTGGGACAGCCCCGTGGTGGACGATTTCATGCGCATCACCTGCAAATACGGCATTCCCTATTTTGCTAACTACGTCAATAGCGACCTTTCCCCCGAGGATGCAGTCTCCATGTGCTGCCGCCTTCGTTTGGACACCACCGAGCTTCGCAAGCGCGGCGGCGGTCTATTCGGCTCCAACCCCATGACCGGTTCCATCGGCGTATATACCATCAATCTGCCCCGCATCGGCTATTTGAGCCAAACGAAGGAAGAATTTTTCAGCCGTTTGGAGCACGTGGCCACCCTGGGTAAGGTCTCCCTGGAAATCAAGCGCAAGATCATTGAGCGCCAGTCGGAAAAGGGACTTTACCCCTATTCCACCTATTTCCTGCGCAACATCAAAAAGCGCACGGGCGAATACTGGACCAACCACTTCAACACCATCGGTCTGGTGGGCATGAACGAAGCCTGCCTGAATTTCCTGGGCAAGGATATCGGCTCTCCCGAGGGCTTGGAGTTTGCCTTGGAGATCATGCATTTTCTGCGCGACCTGATGGTCAAGTTCCAGCAGGAAACGGGGCATTTCTACAATCTGGAGGCCACCCCTGCGGAAGGCACCAGTTACCGCTTGGCCAAACTGGACAAAGCCCTGTATCCCGACATCATTCAGGCAGGCCAAGAGGAGCCTCAATACACCAACTCCTCCCAGCTTCCCGTGGAGTACACCGACGATATTTTCGAGTGCATGGACCTGCAGGACGAACTGCAGTCCCTGTACACGGGCGGCACGGTGCAGCATTTGTACCTGGGTGAGCGCATTGAGGATATCGAGACCTGCAAACAGTTGATCCAAAGTATTTTCAACAAATATAAAATGCCCTATATCTCCATGACTCCCACCTTCAGCATCTGCCACGAACACGGCTACATCAACGGCGAGCATTTCACCTGTCCCGAATGCGGCAGAGAAACCGAGGTTTGGTCCCGCGTGGTAGGCTATCTGCGGCCTGTGCAAAACTATAATCCCGGCAAAAAAGAAGAGTACATGTTGCGCAAAAAATTTGTGATCTGATATGTTGATTGCAGGCTTTAACAAAACCTCTTTGCTGGATTTTCCCGGAAAGATCAGCGCGGTGGTGTTTACCCCCTACTGCAATATGCGTTGCACCTATTGCCACAATCTGCACCTGCTGAGCGACCCCTCCCAAACGGTGGACGAAGAGGCCGTGTTCGAACATCTTCGAAAACGGAGGGATCTGTTGCAGGGCCTTGTGGTGACCGGAGGCGAACCCACCCTGCGTCCCGACCTTCCCCTGTTTTTGCACAGGGTCAAGGAAATGGGCTTTCAAATCAAGCTGGATACCAACGGATCCGATCCGCAGATGCTTCGCTCCCTGGCTCAAAGCAGGCTGATCGACTACGTGGCCATGGATATCAAAGCACCTTGGGACCGTTACGAACAGATCGCCGGAGCCGGCCGTTGGGTCAGCCTCGTGCAGGAAAGTGTGCGTTGGTTGCAGGAAAGCGGGCTTCCTCATGAATTCCGCACTACCTTTTGCCCCCAGCTTTCCATGGGCGACATTGCACTGATCGGACAAACGGTTTTCCCCTCTCCCTATTTTTTACAGCAATACCGCGTGCCCGCCCAAGGCGGTCCGGCCCCCCACCCCGCCACCTTGCTGAAGCAAACACAAACGCTTTTGCTCAACCACGGTGTTTCCTGCACCCTGCGCGGTGTGGATTAAAAAAGGCTCTGCCCATAGAGCAATACTCTAAAAGACAGTTTTGGAAACGCATGATCCACCTATAAAAAATAAATATCCCCCCGTGAAACGGGGGGTATTTCAGTTTCGGGCATAGCCCTAATACTACTGGCGGCGCACAAGTGCGCTGTGTATTGGCCTGCCAGCCATGCAATTGTTACTTACTACCCATAAATGGGTCCCGTGGGTCGAACATCGCT
>JAFWAE010000012.1 GCA_017507855.1 Clostridia bacterium | reverse complement strand
GCTCACCTAAAAAAGATAAATTTTTAGTGGAATAAAAGACGAAAACCCGTGGTAACGCTGACGCGTACCACGGGTTTTTAACATATTAGTCCGCAAAAATTTGCTTTTTTAGGCGGTTTATCCCTAACCGCAACTCCCTTTATCTCCTCGCTTTTTGTTATATAACGCTCAATTAATAGGGGTTGTTAAGGTCGTTGATTGCCGAATCAATCTTTTTGCGTGCGCGCTCGGCTTCGCGGCGCGCAGCTGCGGCATCGGCGGCAGCCTGCGCCTGCCAGTCGGCGGCGCGTGCAGCCTGACGCTCCATTTCCATCTGATGGCGCTGCTCCATTTCCATGGCGCGGCGACGGTCCTGCTCTTCTTGACGGGCTTTTTCTATCTCGGCCTGCGCCTTTATTACCTCAATCTCAAGCAGTTTCTGGTTCTGACGCATGTTATCGTACTCGTGAAGAGCCTCTTTAATACTGTCCGCGCGGTGACTTTCGATAAAGCCAATCAGCGTGCCGATAACCTCAAGCGACATTTCGTCCTCACCGAGAACGGTAATCTTGCGGCACTTATCGTCACATTCCTTGGCATGGTTATAATAGGCGTCGGACTCTTCGAGCGCATTTTTCATCAAATCTCTAAGCTCAACCTGGCGCTTAGCCCACCAAGCATCCCATTCGGCCTTCTTTGCAGCCTCATCCTTGGCGTTCTGCTCGGCTGCTGCGGCGTCCTTTGCGGCCTCGTCCGAAAGGGCGGCCATCTGTTTTGCGGAAAGCTTCGGCTTTTTGGCCTTTGCGGCGCATATAGCCTTTAAAATTTTGCCTATTATGAATGCAAGGATAAGTAAGCCTATGTACGCTCCGAGAAGGTATACACCCTCAAGCAGCAACGAAACGTATGCAACCGCAACGCCCGATGCCACGAACGCCGCTATCAGGCGACCGTGGAGCGAATCGATAAATCTAAAGCCCGTAAGACTCCACGGAAGCAGAGCGCAGGCCACGGCGAAAACGGCCAAAGCGGGGTACATAATGATTACCACCATAGGTGTTCCGCCGGTTTCCGAAACCAGAATTTCAAGCATCTTTTCTACGGGGAACAAAATGCCCTTATACTTAATTATATCGAAATACGCAACTGCGGTAAACGCCAAAACGAGCAGCGAATAAATCAAAAGGAAGGGAACTAAAAGCGGGCGGCCTGTCGAATATTTTACTCTCCAAGCCTCAAAAAAGCCCTGCTTCGCAGTTTCTTCATTGTTGGTGGGAAGGCCCGAAAAGGAGAATTTGGTGTTATCGTATTCTTCCTTATACTTGTCAAATTCAGCACGCTTTTCGTAAGCCTTATCGACCGACTCGGACATATCGCGTATTAGTCCGTTTAAATCGTATAGTGCTTGTAAATCGCTTTCTCTGCTCATACAAATCCCTCACTTAAATTAAAATGTGGAGTGCCGCTGTAATTATTATATTATCCTGAAAACAGTTTGTCAAATTGTTGCACTTCCCGTCTTGTCGGCCTGCAAAAAAATATGTCGCGGAAACGAATAAAGTATGATATAATAAAAAAGCAAAAACTATGCGCTCTGGCAAAAGAAAGGCGGATACAATTATGAATTCGGAAAAAGTAATAACCGCGATTGAAAAGGAAAAAATAATAGTCATCGTAAGGGGAATATACGGGCAAGAATTGCTAAACTTCGCCGAGGCCGCATACCGCGGCGGAATCCGCCTGCTCGAATGCACCTTTGATGCAACGGGTGCGGTAACCGACGAGCAAACCGCCGAAAACATCAAAACGCTTATAGCGCATTTCGGCGATAAAATGCTTATAGGCGCAGGCACCGTGCTGAATGAAAAGCAGGTAGAACTTACGGCAGCCGTTGGCGGAAAATTTATAATTTCCCCCGACGTGAACGTATCGGTAATCAAGAAAACCAAGGAACTGGGACTTGTATCCATTCCGGGCGCCTTTACCCCCACCGAGGCCACAGCGGCACATAATGCAGGCGCCGATTTCGTAAAGCTTTTCCCCATAGCGGCGATGGGAGCGAGATATATAAAGGACCTAAAAGCTCCGCTTTCGCACATTCGCTTTTTGGCGGTCGGCGGTGTTACTGCCGATAATATAACGGAGTTTTTAAAGGCCGGCGCGCTCGGCTTCGGCATCGCGTCGGACATTGCAAATAAAGAGCTTATAAAGTCGGGCAACTTTGCCGCAATCGAAGAAAGAGCCCGTTGCTATACCGAGCAAATTAAGGCATTCTAAAACATAAAAACGATAAAAAAAGGAGGTGGCGCGAATGATTCCGAGAGAACGAGTGCTCGAAAAACTCGATTCGCTGCTGCGAAGCAACGATTATAAATCCGCAAAGCAGTTGCTCGAATACTGGCTTTCCGAGGCTATGAGTATGGGCGATATGCAGGGCGTGCTCCTTATGCAAAACGAGCTTATGGGTCTTTGCCGCAAGCTCGGCGAGCGTGAAAACGCCTTAGGCTTTGCGCAGTCTGCGCTCGAGCAGGTCGGCAAAATGGGCATCGGCGATAACGTCGGCGCCGCCACCACCTATCTTAACAGCGCCACGGTCTGCAAGGCCTTCAGCTTGCCCGAGGACGCAATAAACCTATTCGAGCTTGCGCGCGAAATCTACGAGCGCGACCTAAAGCCCGATGACGACCGTTTAGCGGGTCTTTACAACAATATGGGTCTGGCCCTCGTTGACCTCGGCCGATTTTCGGAGGCCGACGAGCTTTATAAAAAAGCGCTCTCGGTTTTGGATAATAACGAGGGCAAGGAGCCCGAGCAGGCCATAACCTACCTTAATATGGCCACCGCCGCCGAGACACAGTTTGGACTCGAGGAGGCAGCCCCAAAAATCAACGAGTTGCTGAAAGCGGCGACCGAACGACTGGATATAGGGCGTGACCGCACCGACGGCAATTACGCCTTCGTCTGCGAAAAGTGTGCATCGGTTTTCGGCTACTACGGCCGCAAAGCCTACGAAATCGAGCTTTTATCGCGCACAAGGAGGATATATGAAGGGAATTGAGCTTGCAAAACGGTACTATGAAGAGTGCGGAAAAGAAATGCTTTTATCGCAGTTTCCTTCGGTACGGCAGTTTTTAGCGGTGGGACTTTCGGGCAGCGGCTCGGAGTGCTACGGCTACGACGACGAGCTTTCTCGTGACCACGATTTTGAGCCTGCGTTTTGTATTTTTCTGCCCGGCGAGGATATAGTCGATCGCGCTACGGCGTTCTCGCTCGAGCGCGCTTATTCCAAGCTGCCGCACGAGTTTATGGGCTTTAGTAAAAACGCCGTAAATCCCGTTGGAGGCAGTCGCCACGGCGTTATCCGTATGGACGAATTTTTCCTTGAAAAGGTAGGCTCCCCCGACGGAAGACTATCGCCTGCCGCATGGCTTACGGTGCCCGAATACGGCCTGCTTGAGGCCACTAACGGCGAGGTCTTTTCTGACCCATACGGCGCTTTTTCGGCCGTGCGTGAAAGGCTCTCGTATTTCCCCGAGGACGTAAGGCTTAAAAAACTGGCGGGACACCTGCTTTTAATGGCCCAGTCGGGTCAGTATAACTATGGCCGCTGCGTCACCCGTGGCGAAACTGCGGCCGCGCAGTTGGCGGTGTTCGAATTCGCAAAAAGCGCACTGCACTGCATATATCTTTTAAACCGCAGGTATATGCCCTATTATAAATGGTGCTTCCGAGGCCTTAAGGAATTACCCGTTTTGGGTGAACTTTCGGCCGACCTCGAGTATTTAATTTCCAGCGGCAACGGCGAGGAATACGAAAGGAAAGCCGAAATAATCGAGCGCGTATGCGCCGCGATAGCGGCCGAACTGAGCGCCGAGGGCGTTGCCGATGTTAAAAACTGTGATATGGAGCACTTGGCCTACACGGTAAACGATAAAATAACCGACGGCTATGTCCGTAATCTTCACATTCTGCACGGAGTATAAATAAAAAAGCGAGGTTTTTACCTCGCTTTTTTATCAATAATTATGTCTTCAAATTTTCCGTCAATCGAATAGAGCTGAATTTTTTCGGAATCGGAGGACGGGAAGCATACGTATGCGTTTTCGTCAGAGGCGACAAACAAATCAATACGTGCTTCAAAATCTTGGATTTTCACCGTTTCTTTTGTGTCAAGATTCAGGCAATAAAGAGTGTCTGTTTCGTCATCTCTACAAATATAGAAGGCGCTGTTTTCAAACGCTACCAGTTCATAAACGGGACTTCTTGTGGGGAAACTTGAAACGGTTTCGGTTTTAAAATCATATATGGTTATGTTTGGGGCAAATAGTTCGAAAAGCAAAACGGAGTCGTTTGCAAAGTTGATTCCGTATATTTTATCGGCGTTCATTCCATCTATAGAAAAAGAGGCAACTTCGGTTTTGGCGGAGTCATATCTATAAATGGTGCAAACACCGCCGTTTTCCGTTGCGTAATGAAGCGCGCCGTTGTAAACACCGAAGCCTAAAATATTTTGCTCAATTTCGGTCTTTTCCCCGGTTTTCAAAGATACAACCGAAAGGTTTTTGACGAGGCTCTCACTAAAGCCCTCAACCACAAAAATTGAGTTATCCAAAATCAAGTAATCGTATATCCGCTTAGACTTTACGGTTGCGATTTTTTTCTTTTTGTCTTTGGATAAATCGTATTTGAAAAAATGGTATATATTATCGAGAATGGCGCTATCGTAGTAGTACATATCGTTGCCGTATACCTGTATTCGAGAACAGGGATCGTCAACCGAAGAAAGCTTGGTTTTTCTGTTTTCATCAAGTCTACAGATGTTAAACAGAAAATCGTGTTGCTTAAAATAAACTCCGCTTTCATCTATCCAATATAGGCACGCTCCTGCCGATATGTTGTTATAGTTAAAATTGATTTTTTGATCGTTTTGATAAATGAACTTGTTGCCGCAAGAACACAGTATTAGACACAGGAATACAGAAATTAAAGGCATAAGAAACCTATTTGCTTTCAAAACAATCACTACCTTTACCCTATAATAACACATAAAAAATCAAAAGTAAATCGCAGGGATATATAACTTGAAAATATCAGCCAAAAATGTTATATTAAATTAAAGAAAATGCTTGTTGTTATGCGGAATTTTCAGTTTATGGAAATCATTTCCACAAGCTGAAAACAATAGCCTCCCTCTGACGAGGGAGGTGGCAAAACGGAGTTTTGACGGAGGGAGAGAATATGAAAGAATATAATAAAGCTAATATCTCTCTTGCAAAAACTTTAAGGAAAAATATGACACCTTGGGAACGAAAACTTTGGTATGAGTTTTTAAGAAATTACCCCATAAGATTTCAAAGGCAAAAAGCTATAGGAAATTATATTGTCGATTTTTATTGTGCAAAAGCAAGACTTGTTGTTGAGCTTGACGGTGGCGGACATTATACACCGGAGCAAATAGAAAAAGACAAAGTTAGAACGAAAGAGTTAGAGGGTATGAATTTAACAGTTTTAAGGATTTGTAATTTGGATATTGACCGAAATTTTAGAGGTGTATGCGAATATATAAATTTTACTGTTAAAAATTCTCTCCCTCAGTCAGCTACGCTGACAGCTCCCTCGTCAGAGGGAGCCGATTACTGAATTTGTCCCTAATTTGACACAAGCATACACTGAAAACAAGAGGAGGGAAGTGCATATATGGAAAAAAGAAATTATAACGTTGATTTGTTTCGTATAACTGCGGCATTCCTCGTAATCGTATTGCACGTATTAGGGCAGGGCGGAATACTGAACAGCGTGGTTCCGAACAGCATTAATTATTGGGTGGCCTGGTTTTTGATAATTGGTTATATGCATATTTGTAATTTTATAAGATTTCTGCGACAACTTGACTAAAATAATAAACTGTGCTACAATAGTCAAAACAATAGACGTAAACGGAACCAGCTGTCTGCAGAGAAGGTTGGTTCCATTTTGTTTTTTTACAATAAAATTAGGGTGTATGATTAATTTATGAAAAAACGACGGATTAGGATATCAACGGCACATATTATATTGTTGAGCTTTTTGACTGCAATATTGATAGGCGCATTGTTGCTTTCGCTGCCCATAAGCTCAGCCGACGGGAAACCGACGTCTTTTTTAGATGCGCTTTTCACCGCAACTACCTCCACCTGTGTTACGGGCTTGGTGGTAACACCTACCGTTTCCTCCTGGAGCATTTTCGGGCAGATTGTGATTTTAATGCTCATTCAGATCGGCGGTCTTGGCGTTATCACAATAATGGCGGGACTTATGATACTTCTGCACAAGAAAATGGGCATCGGCGACAGACTGCTGTTGCAGGATGCGTTTAATCTGAACTCGCTTTCGGGACTTGTTCGGTTCGTAAAGCGGGTCGTGACGGGAACGCTCATTATAGAGGGCATCGGCGCTCTGTTTTATATGACGGTCTTCGTACCTGATTTCGGCGCAAAGGGAATTTGGATTTCGGTATTCACCTCTGTTTCCGCCTTTTGTAATGCGGGCATTGATATCATTGCCGAAAACAGCCTCTGTGACTATGCGCTGAATCCCGTTATCAATATTGTCACGTGCGCCTTAATTATCGTGGGCGGCATAGGCTATATCGTTTGGTGGGATGTACTGCGGTGTTTGAAAAGGTCGCGAAAAAGGAAGGTGAGGTTTTTTCGCGACCTTACCCTACATAGTAAAATCGCCATTACGACAACGCTGATTTTGATTTTAGCGGGGGCCGCAGCCATTTTTGCGTTTGAATATAACAATCCGCAAACAATGGGGAATTATACCTTGTTTCAAAAAATCGAGGCGTCCCTCTTTCAGTCGGTTACAACGAGAACCGCAGGATTTGCTACGCTACCGCAAGAAAACCTAACAAACGCAAGCGCTATCGTGTGTTTGCTTTTGATGTTTATCGGCGGTTCACCCGTTGGCACGGCCGGAGGTATTAAAACGGTGACGTTTGCCGTAATGATTATGGCAATGATTGCTTCGGTTCGTAACAAAGAGGATGTCGAGGCGTTTGGCAGACGGCTTACAAAACAAACGGTCAGTAAAGCGGCTGCCGTTACCTGTATGTCCTTTATTATTGTGTTTACGTCGACCATATTGCTTTCGGCAGTAACGGATGCCAATGCGTTGGATGTTATTTATGAAACGGTCAGTGCTACCGCAACCGTTGGTCTTTCAAGAAATCTTACGGCATCTCTCGGTAGTATCGGCAAACTTATAATTATCATCACAATGTATTTCGGCAGAGTAGGCCCCATATCACTCGCCGTTGCATTCAAGCGCGGCAAGGATAATCAGAATATCGTAAGAAACCCGGTTGAAGAAATCAGCGTGGGATAGGAAGGAAAATTTTTATGAGCATCAATAAAACCTATGCCGTATTAGGCCTCGGCAGGTATGGCAGAGCTGTTGCAGAAGAACTTGCAAATAACGGCGCGGAAGTTTTGGCCGTTGATATCGACCAAGACAACGTTAACAACGCAATTGAAACCATTCCCGTTTGCAAATGTGCCGATATCACCGAACCGGAGGCAATAAAAAGACTCGGCATTTCCAATATCGACGTTGTTATTGTTGCGATGGCAAGTAATCTTGAATCCAGCGTTATGGCGGTAACGCTCTGCAAGGAAGCAGGTGTGCCCACCGTAATTGTTAAATGCGGCAATGAAATGCACCAAAAGATTTTTAGCCGCGTAGGCGCCGACCGTGTGATTTTCCCCGAAAAAGAATCGGGAACCAGACTTGCCAAAAATCTGCTCTCATCAGGTTTTTCGGAAATGATAGGGCTTTCCGACGAGGTATCCATGGTGGAAATCGACGTAAGGGATGAGTGGGTTGGAAAAACGCTGATAGAGCTCAGCCTTCGCAAAAAATATTCGGTTAACGTGGTGGCAATACGAAACGGAGATAAAATCAGCACAACGGTTGACCCCTCACTTCCGATGGAAAAGGGAATGCAGCTTATAGTTATTGCCAATACCGTTAAGTTACAAAAACTGAAATAATTTCGTGGTATTGATATGAAAGAACATAAGAAAAAACTGATTGCACCGATTGTTGTTTCGATAATCATGGTATTATATTATGTTGTTTACTTTGGTATTTTAATAGCATTAATAGACGGCATTTGGAAATGGCTTTTAGGTATTATTCCACTTGCTTTTACTGCTGTTATGCTTAAAGTTTGCATAGAAAGAATTAATGAAATAAAGAAAGGTGAAGAAGATGATCTTAGTAAATACTGATTACATCAGCGGCAAAGAACTCGAAATGTTAGGTCTTGTAAAAGGAAGCACTATTCAGTCAAAGCATATCGGAAAGGATATCTCCCAAAGCTTTAAGACCTTAGTTGGTGGAGAACTCAAATCCTATAATGAAATGATGAACGAAGCACGTGCTCTTGCTACTAAGAGAATGGTCGCAGAAGCTGAAGAACTCGGTGCAGATGCCATCGTTAATATTCGCTACGCCTCTTCTGCTGTTATGCAAGGCGCAGCAGAAGTTATTGCATACGGTACAGCGGTTAAGTTCATTGAAAAATAATCTGTTTTGAAAAAAGATTTGTTTTTTGAAAGAGGCGATGACAGAATCCGTCATCGCCCTTTTCACATCTCAATTTGAAATTAAAAAAACAATTGGAAATTCTACTCATAATTTCTACAAAAAGTGTGATACTAACAAAGAACAAAAACAACAACTCGACCCAAGTCCTCTGGGGTGTTTTTCGGCCTCCTGTCGAGTATACACAAACGCATTTTGGGGCGTTTTTGAATCTTTTGGGGCTATGGCGAGGAGAAAATTCAGCATAAGCAAAAATCCCGAAAACCCGCATAAACACTAAGTTTTTGGCACATTTTAGAGTAGAGAAAAGGAGTTTATATATATGAAAGCAACTGGAATAGTTCGTAGAATAGACTCCTTAACTTAATGACATTGCCCGTATCGGGGAGAGTTTTATTTTATTCCTATTCTCAAGTGACTTACGGCTCTTCCTCGCAAAGCCAATCCATGGAAACGCCCAAAGCAACGGCAAACATCTTTAACTCCGCATCGCACACATGACGCTGGTTTTTCTCGATTCTGGAGATCAGCACAGGCGTCATATCCATGCCCAGCAATTGCATTTTACCTGCCAACTGCTGTTGGGTCAGCGGCGGCTTGTGCAAAGCACGTCCCAGCCGAATACGTTGGCCGCACAAATTGCCCTCGATCAAAAACATGGTCTTTCCCATACGCTTTCCTTCCCAAAATCATCTTTTGTAGATATTTTTTATCTATTATCTTGATTTTAAGAGAAAATTCATTAAAATAGTATATAGTGTATATATTAAATATATGTATTGTATATTCTTAAAAATATTTTTGGAAAGAAGGCTGTCTCCATGTCCTGTTGTACTTTTTTTGGGCATTCATCAGGAGGCTGGGAAACCCTGCCTCTCTTGAAAGATCTTCTTGCACAACTTATTGAAAAAGAAGGGGTCCAACTGTTTTATGTAGGCAATCACGGTCACTTTGACCGCGTTGCGGAATGTGCATTGGAATGGGCAAAGGATCATTATCCACATATCAGTTATGCAGTGGTGCTGGCTTACTTTCCTTCCAATAAAAACAAAGAAGAAACGTTTTTTTCTCCCCCTACCCTATATCCCGAAGGATTGGAAAAAGTTCCTCCAAAATTTGCTATTTCAGCACGAAATCGTTGGATGATAGATCAAGCGGACATTGTAATCACTTACGTGCGAAGTTCTTCGACCCGTGCCGCCATATTTAAAAAAATAGCGCAGTCCAAAGGAAAAGATGTGCGTGAGTTAAGTTCACATATCCTTTAACTATATGTTGGAAAATGAAAAGCCGATACGCCTATTCCGTATCGGCTTTTCATTTTTATGTAAAAAACTCCCGTCTGCGTTATTTCACAATGCGCAGGCAGATCATGCCCTTCTTGCGGGCCTGTACCGTCACGGCACTGCCCTGCACACGCACCTTGCCCTCCATAGGCTGTTCGTGAATGTCGCAAAGAGCGGCCTCCTTCACGGGGAAGCCCACGCCGATGCGCACGTCCTCACCCGTGCCGGCGGCGTCAAACACGCGCAGGATCAGGCCGTTGCCGTCCTCGGCAGGCTTAACGGCGCACAGGGACGCGCCCTCCACCTTGGCCAAGGAAGCCTCCATGGGCAGTGTTCCTTCGTGGGCACTGCCGTGAATGAAGACCACGGGGTGCTCGTATCCGTGGCGCAGGGCCAACAGCTCGGCGGGGGCGGCACTTTCCGTCATACCCAGGCGCAACGCAATGCGGTGGTGGCCCAACTCGGGATAGGGATCGGGATCCATCGAGGAGCGAAGCAAGCTTACGGAAAGGCTGTTATCCACACAGCGGAAGCCGTACTTGCCGTTGGCCTGTACGTACAGGGACGGGCCCTCGGCCGCAGGGGCACAGACCAGGCCCAGGGCAGGCAGATCCTGATCCACCTCCTCGCGGTCCAGCGTTCCCATGGGAACGGTGTAGCGATAGGCGGGGCATTCGTAATTCAGCGCCGCCGTGAAGCCCAACTGGGGCAGGAATTGCCGATCTCCGGGCTCCAGCCATTCCACCTCGGCGGTGTAATCCAACGCCTTGGCTCCCCGATCCAAGGTCACGGTCACTTTCATGCGCGAGCCCTTACCGAAGGAGGAGGAAAAGGCAATGAACTGGCGCAGGGCGTTGGGATCCATATGATGTTGCAGGATGCGGGCGTTTTGCTGGGCGCTTTCCACCTTGGCGTATTTGCCCACACGCCAGGCAGTCATGCCGTTATGGTCCTCTGTCACAAAGCGGAAGGCACCTGCCAAGCGGGCAGGGTCGATCAACTGCTTGCCCGTGGCCAGATCCGTCAATTCCACAAGGCTGAAGTCCAAATTGGAGAAGACGGCGCGGAGGAGGCCGTTGTCCAGCACGTAGCGGTTGGGAGCCTCGGGGCCTTCCCAGTCGAAGGGATAGGAGGGGCCGTGGGCACGCTCCCGCTCCGTCAGGCTGACGGTGGTGTAGCCCAAGGCGGGCACGGAGATCTGCAGGGCCAGATCCAGGCGCTTGTGGCCCCAATAATCCCCCTTATCCACCAATTGCACGGGGATCTCGCACCCCTGCGCGTCGCGCACCAAAATATGCTGAGGCTCTACGGGCAGATCCCACACCGTCAGCACCGCCACGCCCTTGTATTCCCGCTGAGAAGGGTTGAAGAAATGGGCCACGCGGTTACTGCCGCGGCCGCGATCTGCCTGAGGCAAGCCGTAAGCGGCCACACCGTAGCCAACGCCCGCTCCCTCGGAACGGGAAACAGCTTTTTCATCTGTTTCAGCAGGCAGAGAGGAGGTGTCGATGGCCTCCGCCACGGCGCGCATGGCGCGCACGCTTTCCGTGTTGGAAAGGGCCATGGCCTGCTGGAAGATGCCCGAGGCGTATTCACGGGTCTCAATGACGCCGCTACCGGGCAGAATGTCGTGGAATTGGTTGAACATCACCTTTTCCCAAGCGGGCTGCAGGCTGCGGGGGCGGTAGCTGTCCACCCACGCGTCGGCCATGGCGTTGAGGGCCTCGCCGTCCATGAGCTTGGCCTCGCCCAGCTTGTTAAACAGCTTGACGCGGGACTGGGAGGTGTAGCAACCCGTAAAAATGGGGTTGCGCTCCCCCGTCATCACGGGGATGTTGTCGCGGTATTTTTCCAGCTGATCGTAATAATCGGCAAAGGTGCCGAAGCTGATGCTGGGGAATACGGGCCACTTGCTCATGTCCATGATGCGCTCAATATCCCTGCGGGTGGGGCCGCCGCCGTGGTCGCCCACACCGTACACGCGCAGCATAAAATCAATGCCGTAGCGGGTGCAGAATTGGGGCACGTTCATGGCCATAAAGGGATCGGGGGCGCTGTTGTACCAGTAGTTTTCCCGGTTGACCATCACCTCGGCCCCGGAAGGAGCCTGCCAGCGGTAAATGAAGGCGTTCTTTTCCAGTCCGCGGCAATGGTAGTAGCGGCTCACCCCTGCGCGGGAGAGGATCTCGGGCACGTTTTCGTGGTGGCCAAAGGTGTCGGGCTCAAAGTCCAAATTCAGCTTTTTGCCGTCGATCTGCAAAAGCTTGGAAAGGTAGGCGCGGGTATACTGAAGCTGGCGCACCTGGGCTTCCGTGTCGGACATATTTTTGTCCGCCTCCACCCAGGTGGAAGCGGTCACTTCCCAGCGTCCCTCGCGAATGCGGCGGCGGATCTCCGTCAGCATCTCGGGGGCGTACTCCTCCACAATGCGATAGGTGGAGGCTTGGCTTTGAGCAAAGGTGTACGCGGGGTATTCCTTCATCAACTGCAGCATGGTGCGGAAGGTATCCAGGGTGACGGCCACCGTCTCCGTATAGCCCCACATCCAGTTCATGTCGATATGAGCGTGGCCGATAAACTTCATGCCAAAGCGCTTGGCGCGAGCGGCCGCAGGGGCCAAAAGCTCCTCCGTGCGGCGGCAATCTGCCTTAGTCAGGGCTCCGTTGCGGTCAAAAGCGGCACGTAAGGCGGCCAGGGCGGCCTCTGCCTCGGCGCGATACTGCCCGTCGGATACCTCGCTGATCTGCAGGGTGTATTCGCATTGGGCCAAAGCGCGCTCGGCCCAATAGCCCTTGGCCTGCTTTTTCAGGTTTTCCAATACGTCAAAACAACTCATGGAGAGTTCCTCCTTTTTTTTGTGAAAAGAACAGGCGCACACCCCAAGGCACACGCCTGTCCGTTTTTTGTTTTTACTTCTCCAAACGCAGGGTCATGATCTGCCAGGCCTTGGCAGGCAGGATCAGCGTGCGGCCCTCAGCCTGTACGGGGGCCAGCTCGTTGCCCAGCAGGTCCACCAGCACAGCCTTGGTCCAATCGCCCTCCACAGTCACGCGCAGGGTCTGCTCCACGCCTTCGCTTTCGTACAGGCGCACCAAACGGGCCCCGTTTTCACGGTAGCAGGCGGTGACCACGGCACTTCCCTCCACTTGGATCATGGAGAAGGCCTGGGGAGCGTTGCCCTGGGGACGGAAGCCGTACACGGGGGCAAAGGAGATGGGGTTCTGGAAGCGGCGCACCGCCTGGGCGCAGGCCGTCAGGCGCTGAGTCTCCCCGCCGGGGAAATACAGGCCGTAGCGGAAATGCTGCACACCGTCGCCGGAAATGGCGGGATGGGCCTGCTTGACCCAGCGCAGGGGGCGCTCGTTGCTCTTTTCCAGCAGGTCGTGCTGGCGATTGAGCATCAAAGACACGCGCTTCAGGTCGCGGCGCAGGCTGTAATACACCAGCTCGTTGTCGGCCAAAATGGCGGCAGGAGCGGCACCGTTTTCAAACAGGGCAAAATCGCGGGCGTGGAAGGCGCCGTGCCAGGCACCCTCGAAATAAGCCGTGTCACCGGGAACGGGTACACGCAGGGTAGAGGGCTCGGTGGAAAGGTCACGCAGCTCGGCACCGTAGGGAATATCGGCGTACAGGGTGGTGTCCTCGTTGCAGGAGAAGGCGCAGGTAAAGAAGCCCTCGTCGTGCATGCATTCCAGATCCACGGAGAATTCGATGGTAGGAGAATTGCGGTTGATGGTCACGTCCATCTGCACCTTGTGGTCGCGGAGCATACCCTTGCTGCGGTAGATCCACTGCAACGGGCCACTGCGCACCAGGCTCCAGCTTTCGGGCACGTAGGTGTTTTCCACCTGACCCAGCCAGGAGGGATCCCAAGCGGGGGACTTGGGCGTGACGGAGGTGTACATCAGCGTGCCGATCAGGCCGCTCATATCTGCCTGCTCGCCCTTGACGGAGATCAGCTCGCCACGGCGGAACACGGCGGTAAAGAGGCCGTTGTCTACGCAAACGTCCCCGTCTTCCGTGCCCAAGGGGGGCTGGTTGCTGGTCATTTCACGCTCGATCATGGGCACCGTGCCGCCGGGAATGATCTTGGCGCGAAGCACGGTGTAACCCATGGCGGGCACTTCCACGTAAGCCAGCACGTCCAAAGCGTTTTGGGCGCAGGGGTAGTTTTTGTCACCGGTGTAGATATCCGCCGTCTGGAATTCCACGGGGCGTCCCAGACCGTCGGTCAGCTCCAGCCCGTCGGTACCCGCGGCGGAGGTGATGTGCACCAGCACGGGCTCGCGGCGAGTCTGTGCGGTAATATTGGTCAGCACGAAGCCCAACCCTTCCGCAGGGCCGATGAGGCAGGACAGCTTGTCCTCGGCGGCGCGGATCATGCGCTTGGCCTTGTACACAGCGTACTGGGCCTTTTCCCAAAGGAACTCGTCGTCCTGCAGGATCACGAATTCAATGGCGTGGCCGATGATCTCAAACTGCTGAGCCCACAGATCGTTGATGTCGTCAGTGGGATAGGGCACGCCGAAGCTTTCCAGAATGGAATAGGTAAACTCCGTACGCAGGATCAGACGGTCCAGCAGCTTGCGCACCATCCAGAAGGAACGGCAGCCCTTGATGGAGGAGTTGTAGCTCAGCTCCGCATGGTCCAGCACGCCCTCCCAAACGGGAAGCTCGTCCCAATCCTTTTCCAGCTCGCGGAAATAGCGCACGGGGGTGGAGAACTGAATGTGGGAGGTCTGCTTTTTGTTCCAGGTCTCAATAAAGCCGAACTGATCCAGGGGCTTGTCAAACAGACTGCAGGTGGGCATGACGTCGTCGCAGCCGGCAAAGAGCAGCAGCTTGTCGTTGGTCAGGTTGTCGGCGCTGGAAGCGCGTACCTCGTTCCAGTAGCCGTCGATGACCTTGTCCCAATCCCGCTCCAGATCGTCGGTGTCCATATAGTCGTTGCCGATGCACAGGAAGCTGCCGTATTCCCCGCGGGCCACCAGCAGCTCGTCGCCGTTAAGGCCCTTCCAGCGGAACTGACGGGGCACGCCCTTTTCGTTCATGCTCCAGTTAGGACGGCAGGCGCGGTAATATTTGTGGCCGGTCAGGCGCAACAGCTGGGGCACCTGGGTGTGGCCGATGGCGGTGTCGGCATTAAAATAGAAGGGCAGGTCATCGGAGGTGAGGCCGAATTCGCGGCAGAAGAAACGCTTGCCCTCCACCGCGTTGCGCACGAAGCTCTCCGCAGGGGTCTGCACGGGACGGGCCAGGGCCATACCGCCGCTGGCGATGCACAGGCGGCCTTCGCGCACGCGCTGGGCAAATTCCTCCACCAGCTCGGGGCAGTATTCCGCAAAGGGGGCATAGGAATGCACCACGTTGTCCAGCGTCCAGGTATAGTCGGGGTTTTCCCGCATCAGCTCCAGGGCGCGGCGGATGCCCTCCACGTAGCGCCAGATATGCCACTGGCGGGTGTTGGTCCAGGCAAAGTCCGTGTGGGAATAGGGACAAAGGTGAACTTCCTTGAGGTCATTGGGCGTGGGATTTTTGATCATATCCATCGTTCAACGTTCCTTTCACTGAGTTGATGTGTTGAGTTTCTTTTATTATGTGGGAAAAGAGGCGTTCCGTCAAGCACAAAACGTTCAATTACTGTGCGCAAAACGCATTTCCATTTTAACAGAAACGGAGCCCGCAGGCAAGAAAATGCAAAAATGCAAAAGTCGCGATCAGACGTTGGCGTCGATCATGGCGCGCACCTTGGCCATGCGGGAAAGGATGCCGTCGGGGGGCACCTGGTCGGCCACACCCAGCATAAAGCCGCTGCCGGGCTTAACGATGGGGGCGATGCGGCGCAGGTATTCGTCGAAGAATTCTTCGGAATACTGGGGGGAGAACAGCGCACCGGGCATGGCGCCGCAGATGACGAAGCCCTCACCCACCTCGGCGCGCAGATCCTCGGGCTGAATGTCCCCCACGGGGGCGGGGGTCACAGCCTCGGCCATGTCAAAGCCGCACTTGGGAAGCAGAGCCAAGCAGGGGCGCAAGGTGCCGTCAATATGAATGCCCGTCTTTTTGCCCGCCTTGTGAAGCTTTTCGTTGATCTTCTGATAGTAGGGCATGTTGTATTGGCGGAAGAGATTGCCACCCGTCACCTCGCTGGACAGGTTGTCGCAAAACTCCACGAAGGGCTCCTCAAAGTCGCAGATCATGTCGAAGGCGGGGGCTTCCGAGGCCTGGATGCGCTCCACGCATTCGTTGAATTCCTCCTCCTCGTCATAGATAAAGTCGATCATATTCTCAATGCCCGCCCAACGGGAGGTCAGCTTCTGCACAGCGGAGACCGTAATGGGAGGCAGGTTCATGACCACGCCGTCCTCTCCCAACAGCTCGCGTTGGCGGCGAAGATCGTCAAAATAGGGCTCGTAATGGGTGTGCTCGTAAATATACGTCATCACCCGCAGATCGTCAATGGTCTTGACGTAATGCTCGGTAATGCCGTGGGAAAAGGAGTTCCACGAGTAGGTCTGCGTTTGGGTCAGCGTGCCCACGGGGGTCTTCCATTGGGAATACATGGTGTCCCCCTCCACCCGGTCGAAATGCTCCACCCCGCCGTCAAACACCATACGGTAGGGATAAGAAGCGTAGGAGATCACGCCCGCCCCCATCTTACGGCAGAAATCGTAATAAGCCTGCATATGGGCCTCCAGGGTAGGAAATTCGGGCACCTGCTTGGTCTGTTGCAGGTAATGGAAATAATAGCACATATCCGCGTACCAGGGAGTGCGGTCGGGCTTTCGGCCGTCCAGCACTGCAAAAAAGCGTTCGCGTTCTGTCATAAAACATCCTCCGTTTCTTCGCCCTGAGCGAAGTCGTTTGTATGGCTTCATTGTACCACAGTTTGCCACCCAACACAAGAAAAAAAGAGGAGAATTTTTAGCATTTTTCTCGCTTTTTTTGCCCGCGTTTTCTTTTCAGGGAAAATGTTTGCCGTTTTTTCAAAAAACTCTTGACAACGGGGCAAAAAAGGGGTATAAGATAGAGGTGTTTTTTTCATTTCGCCCCGAAGGGGCGGCCGTTTTGTATTGTTTTTTTGGCGGAGCCGTAAAGGGCTCCGCTTCTTTGCGCCGTTTGGCAAAATCCATATCTATACAGAAAGAGGTTTTACGTATGCAATTGTTAGTGGTCATCCTCAACCGGGTAGACGCGCTTCCCAAGATCCTTTCGGCCTTCTTCACCAAAAAGATCGGCGGCACCACCGTGTTGGATTGCAAGGGCGCCCTGCGTATGCTGGGCGAGCAAGGGGTGGAGCCCCCTCCCATGTTCGGCTCCCTGCGCCATTTGATGAGCGGCCATCACGACGAAGGCAAGCTTTTGCTCAGCGTCCTGCCCGACGAAAAGGTGGCCCTGGCCAAGCAGACCATCAACGAGCTGGTGGGCGGCATTGAGCACGCGGATACGGGGATCATGTTCACCATCTCCCTGTCCTCCGTAGAAGGGTTGGCGAAGTAAAACCCTATGAATATCCTGTTTTCGTTGGCTCTGGCTACGGCCGTGGGCCTTGTTTTCAACCGTTTGGCCAAGCTGATCGGCCTGCCCAACGTCACCGGCTATTTGATCGCAGGCCTGCTCATCGGCCCCTTCGTCCTCGACCTTTTCGGCCACGAGGCCCTCAAAAGTGCCTCCGTGCTCACCGAGGTGGCCTTGGGCTTTATCGCCTTCTCCATCGGTGGCGAATTCAAATGGGCCCACTTGAAAAGCGTCGGCCGTACGGCCCTGATCATCACCCTGTTTCAGGCCCTGACCGCCTGCCTGCTGGTAGACGTCACCCTCATTGCACTGGGCTTCCCCCTGCCCTTGGCCATTACCTTGGGTGCCATTGCCACCGCCACCGCCCCCGCCGCCACGCTGATGGTGGTGCGGCAGTACAAGGCCCACGGCCCGCTGACGGGCATGCTGTTGCCCGTGGTGGCCCTGGACGACGCGGTAGGCCTGATGGCCTTCTCCATCTCCATTGCCTTGGCCAAAGTGTTTGACAGCGGTGCCGCCCTGACGGCCTCCGCCGTGCTCCTCGAGCCCCTGCTGGAGATCGTAGGCTCCCTGGTCATCGGTACGGTGCTGGGCTTCGTCATGGTGCTGGCCCTGCGCTTTTTCCGTTCCCGCGCCAACCGTCTCAGCGTGACCCTTTGCGGCGTGGTACTGGGATTGGCCCTTTCCCAAATGTTCCACCTTTCCTCCCTGCTTCTTTGCATGGCCGTGGGTACGGTGATGGCCAATTTCTGCGACGTGCACGAGCGGGTGATGGACATTAACGACGTGTGGACCTCCCCCCTGTTTTTGCTGTTTTTCGTCATCTCCGGCGCAGAGCTGGACCTGTCTGCCATTCCGGCCGTGGGCCTTTTGGGGGTGGCCTACCTGCTGGCCCGTTCCCTAGGCAAATATTTCGGCTCCTTCGCGGGCGCCTGTGTCACCAAGGCCGACCGCAACATCCGCAATTACCTGGGCATCACCCTGCTTCCCCAAGCGGGCGTGGCCATCGGTATGAGCCAAATTGCCGTCACCGCCCTGCCCGCCTACGGCGATCTGATCCGCACCGTGACCCTTTGCGCCACGCTGGTGTACGAATTGGTGGGCCCGCTGATGACCAAATGGTCCCTGGCCAAGGCAGGGGAGATCGAAAAATCGCCAAAAAAAGAAAAAAACTTGAAAAAGGCTTGACAATCCTCAAACCATTGTGTATAATAATGCCTGCTGACCCACAGCAGGCATATATGGAGATGTCGCGTAGCTGGTCGAGCGCGCACGATTGGAAATCGTGTAGGCCCCAAAAGGGTCTCGAGAGTTCGAATCTCTCCATCTCCGCCAACAAAAAAGCCTAATTTGTCTACCAGACAAATTAGGCTTTTTTGAATGATGTTTGCCTTCGGCAAATGATGACGGCTTCGCCTAATGATGTTCGCTGCGCGAATGATGTGTGCCTGACGGCACATTGGGGCAAACATCGCATCATTGCGGAACGCAGTGGAGCAACATCATATTTGCGAAGCAAATACATCATATCGCCGTAGGCGATGCATCATTAAGATATAAAAGGCTACGCCTTGATTTATTAGAGAAAGCGTGGTATAATAAACCAAAGACGGGAGGTGACGGTATTGAAACGTGAAGATGCTTTTTATTATAAAAATTTGCTCATGTTTGGCTTTTCTGACGGCTACGATGAGTGGCTGAATTATTATTTAGAAAAAGAATCTCCATTGAGTGATATCGTATTAGAACTTTCTCTGTGCGGCTCGGATGTAAACAAAACAATTTCCTTATTACATAACTACTGCGCCGAACAGAATTTTGACGAGGCGGTTTCACACGATAAATTAAGATTGTTCTTCAAAAATGCCTATTACTCAAATCGGATGAGTAAAGAAGAAGTGTTGTCCACTATGTACCGTTTGTCTCTCAACATTGGAGATCCCGGTGATTTTGACATTAAATTATGGGGAAGCATGTACTATCTCGATTATTACTACGGCTTGGCTTTAGATGGTGTAATCCCGATGGAAAATTTTGATTTTGCATTTTTCTCATACCTTGATAATGGAACGCCGCTCGATTCGGATCTTATTTGGAGAAAAAGCATGAAAAAGAAACCGTCGTTGCTTGATAAGATCAAAAGCATTTTAAAAAGATAATCATAACCAGACACCTTTTGTTCGTTTTTACCCCCGTTCGGACACCTTTTCACTCGTTTAAGGCAACAAAAAGCCTAATTTGTCTACAAGACAAATTAGGCTTTTTTGAATGATGTTTGCCTTCGGCAAATGATGACGGCTTCGCCTAATGATGCTCGCTTCGCGAATGATGTGTGCCTGACGGCACATTTTGGGGCAAACATCGCATCATTGCGACACGAAGTGGCGCAACATCATATTTGCGAAGCAAATACATCATATCGACGAAGTCGATGCATCGTTTTGTGAGAGTTCGAATTCAAAGGACCGACTTCGTAAGTTCCGGAAAATTTTTTTGTTTTTTTAGTTTTTCCCAGTTGACATTTGCCCAAAATTGTGCTACACTATTCTTGAAGCTACCATCTTGACTCGTTTCTTGGGAATTATACCCTTGCACCGCGTTCAAGATGTGTCGGCTTCTTTTTTTGTCTAATAGCGTCTTGTACATTTTGAATGATATAGTCTCTTCCGTGCAAACTTATTATTTTGTTTGCAAAAACAGGATTTCCTTTTACTCTGGCTTCGCCTTCTACAACTTTTAGTCGCTCTTTTTGTTTATCCAAGCCGCAGGCTTGGCAGATCGGTCAAGGCAGGCGCATGTGCGCCGCCTTTTTTTGTTTTATTCCCCGTACACCGACCCCTCGTCCTGCCCGCAAGCACGGCGATAGGTGTCCAGGTCGTGAAAATCGCGACCGTCCCAACGGATCAACAGCGTGGCGTTGGGGGTGTAACGGTTGTTTCGCAGGGTCACTTGCGCCTCCGCCTCGGGGGAGGCCACGGAATACACCGCCGCCCCAATGGGGGCCGGGCCGAAAACGTTGTTTTCAACGAGGATGCTTCCGCCCTGCGTGCCCTGCTCCAACCTCCACAGGAAAAGGTGGTGCCCCATGGGCTGCGGCCAGATCTCGGAACGGCGGGGCAGCTCCCCGTCCGCCACGGCAAAGCCCACCCCGGCGTTCAGGCAGGTGTTGCCCGCAAACACGGCGTTGACGGGCACCTTGTCCCGATACTCAAAGGCCGCCATGCCGTAATTTTCAAACAGGCAATGGCGCACGGTAAAATTGACGGCGGGACGGGTCTTGTCCCCCGGGCCCTGGTGAGTCACGCAGGAGTCGAAAATGTTTTTGAAGGTACAATGCTCCACCAGCACGTCCTCCCCCACGTCCCAAAACTCCACCGCGTTACCCAGGCGAATGCGCAGGGCGTGGCTCCACACACAGCCGCCGATGTTTTCAAAATGGCAATTGCGCACGGTCACGTCCCGTCCTCCGCCGCCCGCCAAAGCGTGGACGGAATTGTTTTGAAAGCAAAGGCCGTCCAGCACCACGTGGTCGCGCAGGGTGCAAAGGCAGGGGCGGTAGTCCACCGCCACAATGCGGCGGTACACCGTGGCGGGGTTGCCTTCGGAATACAGATACACGTGCCCCTCCCGTTGGGGAAGGGTGAAGGGTCTGCCCGAGTAATCCTGCACGAAAAGGTCGTCAAAAAAATCCCCCTGTCGGCCAAGCTCCTCCGCCGTCCAGCGAAGGGCCGCCGTACTCGGATCCCCGTCAAACACGAAATTGCCCACCTGCCCGTGGGTGTGACGCAGGCATTTCCACACGTTTTGCCGCGGGGTGGGGGCCCAATCCTCGGGGGCGCTGACGTCCGTGCCCCCCGTAAAAACGGGGGCCTCCCCCTCGCCGTAAGCCCCGTAGGTAATGGGGGCCCCTTGTTGGCCGAGGGTCAGCACCAGCTCACCGTGATACACGCTGCCCCGCTTGAAAAGAAGGCTGTCCCCCGGTTGCAGGGACAAACGGGTGTAATCCCGCACGGCTTGTTGGGGAGAGCGGCCTCCCCCTTCGTTGTTTCCGCAGGCGTTGTCGACGTAATAGATCATGGTGACGGTTTCCCTCCGTTGATTTAATAAGGCCATTATACTCCCCTTTGCGGCTGCTGTCAACGAAAGTTTTCCTCCCCTTCCCTTGACACCGTTGCGGAAATGTGCTATACTGCTTGGCGTGGGCGGTGTTCATCGGATGGCGGGGGAATGGGACCCCGGGGTTCGGTGGATGGACCCTTTTTTTCTTTTTGTTTATACTTCGTTCACATTTAGGGTGTATGATAGGTCTTGCCGCGAGCCGTGCTCCGTGCAGAAAGAAGGACGCACATGGAAAACAAAAAAGTATCTCCCGCCTTCAAGGCACTCAAGGGATTCATCAAAGCCGTGTACCCCACCTTTACGGTGGAGGGGGCTGAAAACCTGCCCGACGAGCCCGTGGTGGTGGTGGGTAACCACGCCCAGCTTCACGGCCCGCTGTCCTGCGAGCTGTATTTTCCCGGCCTGCACTACACCTGGTGCGTGGGGGAAATGCTGCACGTCAAGGAAGTCCCCGCCTACGCCTACAGGGATTTCTGGTCCGCCAAGCCCGCATACAGTCGCTGGTTCTACAAGCTGCTTTCCTACCTTATCGCCCCCCTGTCCGCCTTTGTTTTTACCAACGCCAACACCGTTTCCGTCTACCACGACGCCCGCGCCCTGACCACCTTCAAGCGCACCGTGCAACTGCTGGAGGAGGGGGCCAACGTCATCCTTTTCCCCGAATGCCCCACCCCCAACAACGGCATCGTGCACGCCTTTCAGGACAAATTCGTGGACGTGGCCAAGCTGTATTACAAAAAAACGGGCAAGGAGCTGCAGTTCGTGCCTTTGTACGTCTGCCCCGCTTTGAAAAAGCTCTGCCTGGGCGAGCCCGTGCCCTTCCGTGCCGACGCCCCCATTGGGGAGGAGCGCGCCCGCGTGTGTGCCGAGCTGTCCGAGCGCATCACCCAATTGGCCCGCCGTTTGCCCGCCCATCGGGTGGTGCCCTATCTCAATGTGCCCAAAAAGCAATACCCCACCAATCTTCCCACAGAAGGTGAACAAGCATGAAAAAACCGGTCGTTGATTACCGTGACTTTCGCCTGTCCAAGCTCACCGATCCACGCTTTTCCCATTTGCTCCTTTTGCTGGGCTGGCCGGTGTATTTTGCCCTGTATTTCCTGACGGAAAACCTCATTCCCGTAGAAAATTGCCACGTCATTCACATTCCGCTGGACGACCTGATCCCCTTTTGCGAGATCTTTTTGATCCCCTACGTGTTCTGGTACCTGCTCATCGTCATTTCCCTGGTGTGGTTTGCCCTGTATAACGTGGAGGGCTTTAAAAAACTGCAGACCTACATTATGCTCACCCAAGCCATCGCCATGACCGTGTACATCCTCTATCCCAATTGCCAGGACCTGCGCCCCGAGGTATTCCCGCGGGAGACCTTTTTCACCTATATTATCGGCCTGATGTATCAGTTCGACACCAATACGGGGGTGTTCCCCTCCCTGCACGTGGGCTATTCCATTGCCATCGCCTCCGTGTGGCTGAAGGAAAAGAGCGTGGGTTGGCCGTGGAAGCTTTTCGTGCTGGTGTCCGTCATCCTCATCTCCCTTTCCACCGCCTTTATCAAACAGCACTCCATTGCCGACGCCTTTGCCGCCGTTTTCATGTGCCTGTTTATCGAGCTCTTCCTCTACCGCAACTATTGGAAGGAAAAGCTTTTTTCCCGCAAGAAAAACGCATAAGAAAAACTCCCGCCGCTTGGCGTGATACTCCGATAAGAGTATCACGCCAGTTCTATTCGCCTACGGCGAGTGATATTGCTTCGCAGTGATATTCGGCTTACGCCGAGTGATATTCGCTTCGCGAGTTTAGATGCGAATAGAATATCACTGTGAGGCGTAGCCGAACAATATCACTGCCCGCAAGGGCAATATCACTCTTTGCGAAAGCAAAGAATATCACTTAAAAAGCAGAAAAGAGAGAGCTTCACGGAATTTTGTAACCGTGTTCCTCTCTCTTCTGTTTTATCGCCAGTTTCGCATTCGTTTAACAAATGCACAGGTCTTTGCCCATACCCTTATTTAATTTCTCCGATAAGAACATCACCCATTGACGGGAGTTTGTTTTTATGGATTATAGGTGCTTTAGCGGTTGAGGATCAGCTTGGTCAGCTCCACGGGATCTACGATCTTGTCGCCCTTGTAAACGCGCATATTGCCGGAGGCGATCTCGTCAATGAGGATGACCTCGCCGTTATTGTAGCCGAATTCGAACTTGATGTCCCACAGATCCAAGCCGATGGACTTCAGGTCGTCGGCCACGATCTGCGTGATCTTCAGCGTCTGCTGCTTCATGCTCTCGAACATTTCGGGAGTCATGACGCCCAGCGCGGCCAAGCCCTCACAAGTGACCAGGGGATCGCCCTTGGCATCGTTTTTGAAGGTGCATTCCACGTAGCCACCCTCCAAGCGGGTGCCGTCAGCCATGTATTCGCCGTAGCGGCGGATGAAGCTGCCCGTGGCCACCAGGCGGCAGATGACCTCCAAGCCGTGGCCGAACACGGTGGCAGGAAGCACCTCCATGGTAGCATCGTCCACGTTGGCGGCAACGTAGTGAGTCTTGATGCCGGCCTTTTTGAGCATTTCGAAATAATACACCGAGGTCTGCAGATTGGCCTTGCCGATACCCTCGATGGTCAGGCCCACGGTATTCTCACCGGGGTCAAACACGCCGTCCTTGCCGGTGCAATCATCCTTGAACTTCAGCAACACGTTGCCGTTGTCCAGAGCGTATACGTCCTTGGTCTTGCCTTCGTAGATCTTTTTCATCATCCAAAACTCCTTTTGCAGTTTTATGCCGAAGCCGCCCAAGGCGATCCCGTAAAGCGGCGTAGGTTTGTGGGGAAGGAAATTTTAACGGAGGTATTATATCACATTTTGTCAAGCGTGGCAACGGGTATCGGGGCGTTTTTTAGATTTTTTTGGCGCACCGCCCCGCGAATCAAGGATTGTATTGAACTTTTATACCGGTATATTCGTAGGTCTTTGTGGAGATCCTGCTGTCGTCATCTGACTGGGTTGTAACCTCTTTAACCAGGTTGCTGTAGTTGTCATAAGTGTATTCAACAGTCGTAACGTCACCGCCGGCAGTTTCCGTAACACTTTTGATCAAATTTCCATAACCGTCATAAGTGGAAGTATTCGTATTAACAAGATCGTTGGCATTAAATGAAGCTTTAACCTTTTTCGTCAGATTTCCCTGACGGTCATAGACATACGAGTTGGTAAAACCGAACCCCTGAAAAGCCATAGCCCCTTCTTTTAACAGCTTTCCGTTACGGTCATAGGTATAAGTCCACATGAACGTACTGCCATCCAAATTCGTTTCAACCTTCTCTGCTACGTTCCCGTAACGATCATAGGCATAAGTCGTTGTCTCGCCGGCTCCCTCAACCTTCTTTATCAAATGACCATTATCGTCATAAATGTAGGTCGCATTACTGTTGACGGTAATTTTACGACCAAAATTGGTGGTGTATGTTAAAGCCTCTTCTGTCAGTTTTCCTTGACTGTTATAGGAGAACACATGGGTACGAAGGCTGGTGCCATGATCCCCAACAAACGCCTCCTCTTTTTTAAGCAAATTGTCAAGGTCATCATAGGTGCAGGTGGTTGTGGTAACCCAACCGTCAATATCCGTATGCACTTCTTTAATTACATTACCGCGGTTGTCGCGTGTGTAGATGACGGTATCTTTATCGGTGTTGCCGTTACTATCGGATGTCGTCTCAAGCTTCTCCGTCAAATTGCCGTAGTTATCGTAGACATATGCGATAGTGTGAGTGTAACCGAATTCCTCTCCCATCACTTCATTTTTTTCCTCCAACAAAAGCCCCTTGCCATTATAGGTATGGGTCCAAATCTCGCCGGCTTGTGAGCGAACCGTTTTCACCAAACCGCCTTGGCTATCATATGTGTGGGTCGTGGTAACCACAGAGCCGTTGGTTCCTGTGAAAATTTTCGTATCAAAACAAATTTTGAAATGCGACAGATAATCACGACTGTCACGAAAGTCTACTATTTCTTTAAACAAAAAATAAGATTCTTCGTAATTGCCGCTTTCAATCAACCGTATGGCTTTTTTATACATGGCGTCATGCTTAGCATTAGGAACCGTTACGGGCGTAGTGGCAGGAACCGTCTGTGGCTCCGTTGCAGGTGTGGTGGCAGGAACCGTTACGGGTGTAGTGGCAGGAACCGTCTGCGGCACCGTTGCAGGTGTGGTGGCAGGAACCGTGCTCGGCTCCGTACTCGGTACGGTGGCAGGAATCGTCTGCGGCTCCGTGCTCGGCACGGTACTCGGTACAGTCACAGGCGTGCTTGCACACCCCGCCAGCATGAGCAGGGCGAGGGTGAGGGAAAGGAGTTTTGGGAATAATTTTGTCATGGCTTTTCCTCCTTGTACGAGAATCAACAGTTTTGAAACACGATTTTGCATATACATCCCTTTCTTTCTCAAATTTACTTCCGCTCGTTATCAAATCGCCTTTGGATATCACCGGATCTTTTGATCGATTCCATATATTTCTCGTAGGCTTGAGGATCGTATTTTTGCAAGTACATCATTTCAAAATTTGTACCGGCTAACCAAACATCTATGTCTCGGCAAGCCGCTTGATAAAAAGTTTTAAAAAAATCTTTGTCTACTACGTAAGAATATTCGTAGCCCCGTATGTGGCCGTCCATTTGACTTTCATATTTCGTGTTATCCAAATATCTGTCCGCAATCGTTATGGGAAAGCGAAGCGTTATTTTTCCCTCCACGACTTCCATTGCACGAAAGGTCAGCCCGCGCACAAAATAATCACCGATGTCTTTTAGGGGAAGCCTCCAAATGGTCTTTGTTTTGTCCCCCTGATACTCCTTGTATCGAGCGTCTTTGGCGGGAAGAGTATATTGATCGTAGTAAAACTCATACGTTAACGTATCCATAAACGTAAGGGCGTAAGTGCTTCCTACCTTCAAAAAATAGGGAAGAAACTTTTCAACGGTTCTATCGTATTTTGTTTGGTAAGGATGGTAAAGCGTTATGACTTCTCCCTCTTTTAACTTTCCGCTTTTATCTCCAATAACTTCTTCAATTTTAATTTTGTAACGAATATAAACTTTATCCTTTGGGAGAAATTCGTTATCCCTTACAGGAGGCTGTGGCGTGACGGTTTCACTTTCAACAACGACACCGAAAATGGCATAGTCAAACATTTTTGTTTCGTTTCCAAAAAAGTCGAGTTCAAGCATTGTCCCAATTAGAGAATCGTCGCTGTTTCCCATATCTGCCGCCAACTTCTCCGCATCGAAGGGCTCGACGGTGATCGTCCCCTCCAAGGGGTCTTTGGCAGGCGTGCTTGCACACCCCACCAGCATGAGCAGGGCGAGGAAAAGGGAAAGGAGTTTTGGGAATAATTTGGTCATGGTTTTTCCTCCTTGTACGAGAATCGACAGTTTTGAAACACGATTTTGCATATACATCCCTTTCTTTCGGGAATTGATTATGCGCTTACTTTTTTTCAAACAGTAAATATTCAGTTGGGCCCACTTCCATCCTACATCTGACGAAAATTTGGGTCAAAGAGGGGTTTGCCCAAATAAAATCAACGTATTTGTACGTTCCCGGAAGCTGTACGATATTCCCACTTGCCCGATCAAGCAACGCGATCTCCTGCCCTCGATCGCTTTTAAAAGCAAATACGAATCCTGCGGGAGTTTCAGACACAAGCGTGAGCGTTTTAGCGAGCTGTTGTATAATTTCCGTCGTGCCTTTTTCCACGTTTATCTCTGCATAGGTAAAAAGGCCGTATTCGAATCCTGAATAATCCGGTGAAATATACATATAGTTTCCATCCGCAGAAAATTGAATCATAGTGTATCCATCAAGATTGACGGGAATCTCTTTTTGCTCTTGCGTTTGCAGATCATGCACTATAATGGAATCAACAAACCCATAATCGGTGTTTTCAAGCGCAATGTACGAACCGTCCGGCGACCAAAATGCCATGGGAATTCCAAGACTGTTGGGGATCACTTGTTTTTCATGTGTCTGTAAGTCTTCAATGATGATTCCCGTGTCCTTATCGTAATACAACACACGAAGAAAATCCGGCGATAATCTGGTCCAATAAGCCCCCGAATCGTTATAAACATCCGGCTGTAATATTTGTGTTTTTCCGTCTTTGTAGAGTATCACGCAGGTTGCAACTGAAATTCCAATGGTTCCGTTTTCTGCCACCTGAACATTTGACTGAAAATCCATATTAATATGAGAAAACCCATGATAATTTTCACCGTGCTCACCGTTGTGCAATAATGTCAGAGTTTCCGTTGATACATCATACAAGTAGATCGGCCAACGTTCACCATTGTCCTCCTTAAAGGAAGTTTGAAAAACAAATCTTTCATCATCTATCCACAAGACATTGAAAATCTTGCTGGGCAAAGTTGAAAAATCAAGGGGTTTACTTTCGTAAGCGTTGCTGATTGGAAATCCATCACAATCTTCGCAGTCAATAATGGTTTCCTTATCAGGCGCCGTGTTTGGCACGGTATCAGGCGTTGTAACGGGAACCGTCTGCGGCACCGTGCTCGGCACGGTACTCGGCACAGTCACAGGCGTGCTTGCGCACCCCGCCAGCATGAGCAATGCAAGGGTCAGAGAAAGGAGTTTTGGGAATAATTTTGTCATGGCTTTTCCTCCTTCATAAAATAGGAGCTTGCCCAAGCCCGTCCCACGGGCAATCGGGTGGGAAGGAACGTCATCTTCAGCCGGGCAGGACGGGCATCTGCACGGCTGCTGCCGTTCATCCTGCATCTCGGTTTCCCCCTTTCCCGAAAAAAATCGCAAAGCAGACCCAAGCGGGCGACATAGCCGCCCGCTCGGAAAACAAAATCAGTGCGTCAAATGATACTGCTTGAAAAGCTCTATCTCGGCCTGCTTCTCGGCTATCAACGTAGCTTCGTTGATC
>JAFWAE010000011.1 GCA_017507855.1 Clostridia bacterium | reverse complement strand
GCAAGGCTTTGGCTACCGCTCAGGTGGATACCTACGCCGAGGGCGCCGAATACACCACCGAGCAGAAGAACTTTGAAGGCTACGACTTCGTCAGTGTCAGCGGCGATGCCGCCAACGGCAAGGCGGACGGCAACAAGGTCGTCACTTACACCTACGCCGAGATCGTGGTAGTGCCTCCCGTGACCGAAGAACCCCCCGTAACCGAGGAGCCCGTGGAATACACCGTGACCACCAACTGGGTGGACGAGAGCGGCAAGGCTTTGGCTACCGCTCAGGTGGATACCTATGCCGAGGGCGCCGAATACACCACCGAGCAGAAGAACTTTGAAGGCTACGACTTCGTCAGCGTCAGCGGCGATGCCGCCAACGGCAAAGTGGACGGCAACAAGGTCGTCACTTACACCTACGCCGAGATCGTGGTAGAGCCCCCTGTGACCGAAGAGCCCGATCCCCAGCCTCCCGTGATCATCGTGACCATTCGCTACAGCGTCAACTATAAGCCCGGCGAAGGCTCCGGTGTAGCCTATACGGATGTTTCCTTGAAGGATGGCGAGACCTACACGGTCAACGGCAACACCTTTATTGCTCCCGAAGGCAAAGAGTTTGACAAATGGGTCGTTACGGCCGCTCCCGCCGGCTTTGCCGCCACCGAATTTGCTCCTGCCGATCAGTTTGCCATGCCCGCGGGTAACGTTACGCTGACGGCGGTTTGGAAAGATGTCGTGGTAGATATCCCCGACGATCCCACGCCCAAGACCGAGGAACCCCCTGTAACGGAAGAGCCTCCCGTAACCGAAGAGCCTATCGTGGACATCCCCGATGACGATGTTCCCTTGACGGATATCCCCGACGAGGACGTTCCCAAGACCGGCGACGCCGCCCTGCTGTGGCCCTTGGGCTTGCTGATCTCTGCCGCTGCTTTGGTCCTGTTTGCCAAAAAGTCCGAGAAAGCCGAACAAAACTGATCCTTATGAGGTACGAGCCGCTCGGAAACGGGCGGCTCGCCTGATTTACAAAGAAAGGAGGCCCTTTTCATGAACCGAAAAAAGCGCAGACTTTTACTGTGCCTGGCCGCGTTGGCGTTTGCCGTGTGCCTGGCGGGGACGGTGGACAGCTTGCTGGAAAAAAGGCAGGCGCGTTTGGACCATGAACAAAGTCTTTTGTTGGCGGGCCTGCCTTCCTTGACCCTGCCGGCTACTGTTCCGCCCACGGAGGAGGTTGGGCAAACGGCCCCGTCTGAAAGCCGCGAGCCGACTTCGACCCTTCCCCAAACAGCGCCGCCCGTGCAAGCTCCCGAAGAAACGGTTCCCGCTACCGCTCCTATCGTTACGCTCACCGATCCCATGGCGGAGGCACTGAAAAGCACGGACATTGCTGCTTTGCAACGAAAAAACCAAGACGTGGTGGGCTGGATCTTGATCCCCGGAACTTCCGTTTCCTATCCCTTGATGCGGGGAACGGACAACGCTTATTATCTGAAGCATACTTGGCTGAAGGAAAAAAGCAGCGCCGGCTCCGTTTATATGGATTACCGTTGTGCTCCCACCTTGGAAGAGTTTAACACCATCGTTTACGGGCATCATTTGAAGGATGGGTCTATGTTCAGCCCCCTTCGTCAATACCGCGAGCAGGCCTTTGGGGAGGCGCATCCTTCCGTATACGTCATCACCCAAACGGAAGTAAAGCGCTACGACGTGTTTGCCGCTTACGACACCCAAGTGGACGATACCCACAGCTATCGTCTGGGACTGAAGGAGGAGGCAGGCAAGCAGGCCTACATCAACTATTGCCTCAACCATTCTGTATATTCCACAGGGTTGACTCCCTTACCCACCGACCGACTGCTGACCTTATCCACCTGCCCCAAAGGGACGGGGAACGATTATAAGACCCGCCTGGTGGTACATGCGGTGCTGACCTATGAAACGGACATCCAAGCACAGTAAAAAACTCCTGCAAAAGCGTCTGCAGGAGTTTTTCGTTTTTATTTGATTTCTTTATCCAAAGGGATACAGGTCAACAACCAGTCGTTGTTGCCTTCCCAACGGATGGGGGCGGATACGGCCTTCACGTCGAAACCAAATGGCGTTTGGGGAATGACGGAAGAGCCCCCTTGCTTGCCGTAGGCAATGGGGCATTCCGGGCAGGGAGAGTTTCGCTTGGCGAAGACCTCGTAGCAAATGCTGCCCTTTTGTACACGAGGGGTCAGGGCGGCTACGGAGGAGTTAAAGAATTTGATCCGATGAGAGTCTGCATCCACTACGTACACCCAGGCATACAGCGTTTCCAGCACGTTTTTCAGGTTGTTTAGTGTTTCTTCCGAACGGGTCTGGGCGCGGGTCTTCAGCAAAAAGACGGACACCAGCTGGGCCAGGAAGGATACCATGGAGATCTGTTCCTTCGTCCAAAGACGGGGGCGGTTGCATTCGTCAATGCCCACGTAGCCCTTAAACACGCCCTTGTCGCGAATGGCGCAAAGCAACAATGCGCGGATACCCTGCGGCTCTACGATCTCGCGGATATGGTCGGGCAGATCCCGAATGTCGGAGCAGTACATCAAGCCGTGCTCGTCAAAGCTGTTGATGAAATTTTTCAGGGAATAGTCGTAGTCAATATCCTGCAGGTTTTCTATTTGAGGCACGATTCCTTCGTTGCACCATTCAAAGGTGTTAGAGCAGGTGGTATCGGTCTCGTTGTTTTCAAATACGTATACGCGGCTGACGTTCAGCTGATTGCCGATCAGCTCCAAAATGGAGTTGATCGTGGCCTCCATGTTGTTGGTCTCGTACAGGCGCTGAAACACGTATTCGATCAGGCTGTTGTCTGCCAAACTAAGGCGCTCGTTGGAGTCGATGTGCTTGCTGACGGCAGAATAGTTGGGCATGGACAGGGTGTCCTCGTAGAAACGGAAGCAATTTTTCCCCTTGGTCTTGGCCTGATAAAGGGCCGTATCTGCCTTCTGGAACAGGGTGGTATAGTCGGCCCCATCCTGGGGAGCCATGGAAACACCCACCGAGCAGGAAAGGTCGATCTTTTCCGTTTGCTTGCCGTACAGGGAGGCAATGGCCTTTACCAGCTCATTACAGCGGGCCGAGACGATGGATTTGTCTGCCACATCGGTCATAAACGCCAAAAATTCATCGCCGCCAATGCGTACCAGTACGTCGCTTTCACGGAACATCCCTTGAACAATGGCCGAAACGTCCGTCAGCAGACCGTCGCCGAAAAGGTGACCGAAGCGGTCGTTGATGTTTTTAAAATTGTCCAGGTCCAGGATGATCATAGCGCCGGCCTTTTTTCGGCTTTCCCCGGTCAGATAGCGGGAAATGCGGTTGCGCCCGGCCTCTTTGTTGAACAGCTTTGTCAACGAGTCGCGCTCGGACTTTTCTTGCAGCTGGTGAGAACGGCGGATCTCCCCGTCGATATCTGAAATGACGCCCAGGATCTTGCAGACACAGTCGTTTTCATCCCGCTGAACGGTTAAACGCACGCGGTTCCATACGTACCCGCCCCGTTTTTCCGCAAAGCGAATGTTGACCTCTGTAAAGGGGAGAGCCCCTGTTTGCAGCTGCTTGAGGCATTCGTAAAGGTTTTCGGTATCGTCGGGATGGATGCGCACGGCCATGGAAAGGGTTTGCTGTGCATCGGCGAAAAAAGCCTCGTCTCCGTAGCGCTCCTGATAGTTGGGGGAGAAGGAGAGAATATTTTCCACCAGATCCCATTCCACCAGAATATCGTTGGTGTTTTCCACCAACGTACGGTATTTGGAAAGCAGACTCATCTGCTTTTCATATTCGTTGCATACCACGTCCAGGGGGCACAATAGGCCGGAAAGCTGCTCCACTCCGTTTTCGCGGCGCAGTAAATAGCCCTTGTAGAGGAAGAAATGAGAGGTTTTATGGGAGTCTGTCAGAGGCAGGATCAGCTCAAACTGCGGGCCTTCGTTTAGTTGTTGGGCGATATATTCCACAAAATGAGCTCGGTTTTTGGGGGTGATCAGCTCCAGCAGGCCGTTGGGAGCGGAGGCGGAGTCCAGCCCCAGCATATCGTACAGCTCCGCAGAGGCATTTTCTACCGTCCAAAGAAGATCGTAACGGCAATCCAGTTTTTGGCCGATGCCCGGATAAGTAAAATCGGCCGTCTTTTCCGTGGGCATATGGTGCCGCGTCCAGATAAAGAGGGCTTTTTTGGCAGAAGGATCGTCCACCGCCACACGGATAGAGGTGGCTTCGTAGGTGCGGTATTCTCCGTCAGACCCCTTGATGCGGTAATGGCGCGAGCTTTTGCGAAGGCCTTTGTCAAAAAAGGACTTCATGTAACGGCGAAACTCCCGGGCGATCAAATGACTGTCGTCGGGGTGCATCAGATCGCGGGCCAGGATCTCCATGGCCTCGCTAAGGGAAGTGGCGTTTCTGACACAGGCAAAATCCAAAAAGGGGTCGTAGATCAGGTGGAACAGGTCCGTGTCCAGATCGATCTCCATGGCGGCGGCATTAAAATGGTGGATCAGCGCGTGATAGTTGGAGATCTTTTCGTGCAGAGAATCGGAGGCTGCTTTTTCGGGGGCCGGTAAGGCAGCGGAAATGACGTCGGATTTGGGAGAATGACCGTCTGCATAGGAACGGGCCAACGTCTCAAAGCTGCCCCGCACATGCTTGAAGCATTCCAGCAATTTGGGAGAAAAGGCGCCGCATTTGCCGTTGATGATCATGTTGGAGGCTTCCATATAGGGAATGGCCTTCTTGTATACCCGATCGGTGGTCAGGGCATCGTAAGCGTCTACCAACCCAACCACTTGGGCACAGATGGGGATCTGCTCCCCTGAAAGGCCGTCGGGATAACCGCTGCCGTCGTACCGCTCGTGGTGATAACGGCAGATATTGTAGGCGTAGCGCAAATAACCTGCGTTGCCGCTGATCTTGAACTTTTCCAGGATCTGGCTACCCGTAACGGAGTGGGTCTTCATCAGGGCGTATTCCTCGTCGGTCAGCTTGTCGGGCTTGTTAAGGATATTGTCGGGAATGGAGATCTTGCCGATATCGTGCAGGGCCGAGGCGCTGGCGATGGCCTGGATAGAGGCACGGTCCAGCTTATATTCCGGACAGGCAAGGGCCACCTCCTCCAGCAGGATCTTTGTGAACCGGCGAATGCGCATGGTGTGCTGACCCGATTCCACGCTGCGATATTCGATGATGCTGGAGAGGCTGTCCATCATCATTTCGTAAGAATCGTGAATGGTGGCAGCCTGTTCGTCGATGACGGTCTGCAGATTTCGTTTGTTATAAAACAGCGCCACGATGTTTTGCACGCGGTTGCGCACCACCGGGGCGTGGAAGGGGCGGCTGAGCACCTCGCTGGCCCCCAGGTCCAAAGAAACCTTTTTGCCGTGGGCGGAATGCTCGGCTACGACAGAAAGCACGGGCAACGCCTCGGTGATCCCGTTTTCGTGCAAGGTCATTAGGGTCAGTTTTTTATTCGCGCCCGTCATTTTGCAGTCGATGATCAAAGCGGCGGTGGTATCGCGGTTTTGTTCCAACAGCAATTGTAGCTGCTGTTCGTTGGCGGCCTCTAAAATATAGTAGTTTTCTTCCAAAATGGCGCGCAACTCTTCCCGAAAAGCGGCGGAAGCTGCGGCCAAAAGAATGGTATCGTGGATAAGCATGATGTGCCCCTTTCGGTTATTTGTTTAAGCGGCGGGAAAGCTGGGTCGGATCGTCGGCATTTTCCAGGGCGGTTTGGGCAGAGATCTTGCCTTCGCTGTAGAGGCGGAACAGGTCTTGGTCGGCCGTATACATCCCCTCGTCTCCAAAGGAGGCCAAAGCTGTGGGAATTTGATGGGTCTTTCCATCGCGGATCAAGCTTTTTACGGCACTGTTGGTGTGCAGCACCTCAAAAACGGGGACCAAGGCTCGATCCATTCCTTGCACCAGCTGCTGAGATACCACTGTGTGCAAAACGGAGGCGAGCTGAATGCGGATCTGCCCCTGTTGTTCGGCAGGAAAAACGTCGATAATGCGGTTGATGCTGTTGGCCGTGCCCTTGGTATGCAGGGTAGCGATGACGGTATGCCCCGTTTCGGCGGCCGTCATAGCCGTGCGGATGGTTTGGGCGTCACGCATTTCTCCCAACAGGATCACGTCGGGTGCTTGGCGCAAACAGGCGCGCAGGGCCGAAAGGCAATCGGCGGTATCGATGGCGATCTCTCGCTGGCTGACGATGCTTTTGTCGTTGCGGTGCAGGAATTCAATGGGATCCTCCAGCGTAATGATGTGGCAGCTGCGGGTGTGGTTGATGCGGTCGATCAAGCAGGCTTGGGTGGTGGATTTGCCGCTTCCGGCTGTGCCTGTAAAGAGGATCATCCCATGAGGAAGCTGAGCCAGATCCATAATTTCCTTGGGAATGCCCAAGGCCTCCCAAGAGGGAATATGAAAGGCCACCAAACGTACGACAGCCGCCAGAGAGCCTCGCTGCTTATAAGCGCTGACGCGGAAACGGGCCAGTCCGGGTATGGCAAAGGAGAAATCGTCATCCCCTTTGGAAAGATAGCCCTGTATATCCCGCTCCGCCAAGGTATAGAGCTGGCGGATGAGTCCTTCCGTATCAGGGGGAAGGAGCTTGGGGGAATCGGTATACATCATGCGCCCGCCCACCTTTTGGGTCACGGGGGCGCCCGCTACGAAGAAAAGATCGGAAGCGCCTGCAGCGGCGGCCTGCTCCAGATAGGTTTTTACATCCAACATAAAACACCTGCCGTTTTGTTATTTGGGATCCAGAACTTGTATGTCATCGTCCGCCTCCCATGGGGCGGTGCGCACAAATTGCCAGCGGCACACCCGAAGCTCCGTGTCGGAAAGCTCAAACTCCACAAAAAGCGTTACGGTGTCGTTGGCTTTGACGGAAAAAGCGTAAGCATTCCCCTCTTGCGTGACGTTTTGGGGAAGCTCTCCGCTGCGCACGAGGGCCACAGTTCGATGCGCCTGTACCTCGGCGCGGTTGTACTGCAGTACGGCTGTGGCAGAAACCTCTGCCAGACGATTGCCGGCTCCTGCCGTAGACAGAGATAGCACGGAAAACACCGCCAGGCACAGAATGCAAAAGATCACCAATAGGGAACAGGCGCCGAACAAAGCGGGAGCGTGGATCTTTTTATTCACCGAGGCCCACCTCCCGTTGCCAACAGGCTGTTAAGGCAAACACCGATTCTCCGTTTTTGAAGACGGAGACCCGGGCTTGTCCCAACGCGGGCAAGTCCGTATCTACGGGGGTGATGACCAAAGTGTAGCCCCCTTGCTGAAGGTAGGGGGAAACGTATTGCTCGGCCAATTGGCAGTCGCCGCCGCTGTTTTCCAGGATCTCCACTGCATTTTGGGCGATCAGGCAAGCCTCGTCCAGCGCCAGGCTGTGGGCGGAAAGGCTATCCGCCGAGGAAAAGCCTTGCAGGCAAAAGGCCGCCGCCAGGGCAAAGACCAGCAGCATGACGGTCAATTCTATGAGCATCAGCAAAGAACGGTTTTTCACGGCAGCACCTCCTTGGAGGCGTCAAGGGCCACGATCACCGTGCGGGAGGCATCTTCCCAGTTCAGCCGAAGCTGCAAAAGGTCGTTTTCCAGGGAAATATCCAAAGAAGAAAGAGGCAAAACGGCTTCCCCGTCTTCGGGGGCAAGAGCGGTGTCCTGCGGGGCAAACAACTCGTACAAAAAGCCGTTATGACAGTAAAATCTGGTCAGATAGGTCTCCTCGCCGTAGATTTCGGCAATTACCAAGGCGTCCCCGTTGCCGAAGGACTCGGCCCGAATGTCGGCCTGATCGCGGCTGAATTGAATTTTGGTGCGAATGTATTGGGCGGCCGTGCGTTGGGAAAACGCCAGGTCATCCCGTTGGGACAGTGTGCGGTAGCTGTGGGCCCCTGCGGCCAGCACGGAAAGCAAGGACGCGGCAAACAGGGCAAAGACCAGCAAAGGGAGCACGCCGTGCAAAGCATTTTTTTTCATATTAACGCTCCACCACCGTGATCTCGGGCATTAGGTTTTCGGCAAAGATCTCGTAAAAAACGGCGTAACGCTCCGTATCCACGGCAATGCCGTAGTGTTGGATCAAATACGCCGCCGAAGGGGGATAGGCCCCTTCCGTGGCATAGCAAGCCGCCGCGCCGCGGCGCAGGGCCTGCTCTAAATTGGCGGCCGCGGCATGACGGTGACTGTCCGAAGCGTTTTGAACGCCCCGCACAAATCCAAATACCGTGCCTGCTACAGCCAAAACGGCTAAGCCCAGGGCAAGGGGGCGAAGCCAGATCGATCTTTTTTGATTCATAGCGTTACCCGATGGAGGCCATGATCTCCGCCAGGGGCAGCATGACCGCCAGCAAGATCACGCCGATCACGGCACAGCAGAAAAGCACCAGCAGAGGTTCAGTCCTGCCCACGGCATTTTCCAAGGCTTGAGCGCTGTCGCGCTCCAGGCGCACGGCGATCTCGCGGGAGGTGGATTCGGCCGCACCGCCTTGAATGCCCAGGGAAAGAAGGCGACTTTCTGCCGCGGGGAGAAGGCGGCTTTCCCTTAAAGCACGTCCCGCCTCTTCGCCTTCGGCGATGCGGGCGCGACAAAACACACAGGCTTGTCGGCTTTTTTCGTCAGCAAGAAGCTGACCTGCCGTTTCCACAGCGGCTTCAAAATTCAGCCCACCGGCCAACGCCAGGGAAAGGGCGTGGGCAAAGCGGGCGGTGTTCAGCTTGATACTAAGCTTGCCGTTGCGCCCGTATCCCATGCCGAAGAGGCGGCTTCGGAAGGATTGAGAGGCAGAAAAAAAGCCCAAAGCCCCCACGACGGCCACCAACAGCAGGATCAAAACGGGCAAAGCCGTGTGCAAAAAGCGGCCTGCCTCCAGCAGAATGCGGGCCAGACCCGTCAATTGACCGCCCAGGGACACGTATACCTGCTCAAAGACGGGCAGCACGTATATCAGCAAAAGCACGGCCACGGTCATCATCACGGCCACCAGCACACAGGGCCAAAGCATAGCCGAGCGCATTTGACGGTCTGCATTGTCCAAATTGTCGTAATAGCGGGAAAGAGAAAGCAGGGTCTCCTCGCTTTTGCCCGTTTGTTCACCCACGCGGAGCATGCCGCACACGTCTCGGGGGAAAATGCCTGCGTTTTGAAAAGCCTCTGCGGCAGAGCTTCCCGCATCTATTTGTTCGGACATGGTAAAATAGATCTTTTTCAGTGCCGTTTGCTCGGTCTGCTCGGCCAGCAGGTCCAAGGCGTTGGCCAAGGAAGCTCCGGCGTGAAGAAAAAGGGACAGCTCCAGGCAAAGGGAAGAGATGGCGCGGTATGAAAGGGTCTTTGGCTTCAAGGGTCATCCCTCCTGTATATCAGTAAAGGTATTTTTCGGTATAATTTTTTCCGTTGCCGATGTATTCCATGATGGAATCGCTGCGGTCGGAAGAGGAGGCAAAGGTGGGATCCATGCGGTGCCAGGAGGAACCGTCAAAGAAGATGGCGGCGTCTACCCAACCGCTTTCCTCGGTCCACACGTTGATCCAGGCGTGATAGGCACTGCCTGCATAGCCCACGACCAGCTTGCAGGGGACCCCCTGGCAGCGGAGCATACCCGTCATCAGGGCGGCGTAATCGAAGCAAATGCCTTTTTTGGTTTCCAGCACACGGTCCAAAACGGGCAGATATCCGCTTTTGACGTTTTGGGCCAATTCCTTGTCGTAGGAAAGGGTGCTGACCACGAAATCGTAAATAGCAGCGACCTTTTCCAAGGGGTCACGGAGGTATTTGGTCAGCTGATACGCCTGCTCGACGGTGTTGGGGGCGGCGGCGTAGTTGACGTATTGGTTGGGATACAGAAAAGCGGTGAATTCATTTTCCAGCTTTACGTCAAATCCTACGGAAAGCACGGTGGAATATTTGGTTCCCTCCACGTTTTTATACACGGTCACCTTGTAGGTTCCGCTTCCCTCCGACAGGGGAAAGACCTCCCATTCCTCGGGGGTCATATTGTAGGTGTAGGTGGTTTTGGGGCCTTTGACCTGGGCCTTTAGGCGCATGCTTGTAGGCAGGGAGAATTTGGCCATGACGTAGCCGTCGGCGGCATTGGAATAGTCGATCACCGCCATGGAGTTGCTGTCAGCCGCCGCGCCGGGAGCTTCTGCCCGGGGAAGCACGGGTCTGGGAGCAGGAGATTGCTGTAAAGCATCCTTTTCATTGGGAGAGACGGCGGGAGAGGTCTCGGGAGGCTCCTCGGTTTCGGGAGGCTCTGTTACGATCTCGGCGTAGATATAGGTAACGGTTTTGTTTGCATCGGCTTTACCGCCGGCGGCATCTCCGCTGATGCGGACAAAGTCGTAGCCTTCAAAGGCCTTTTGTTCGGTGGTATAGGCGCTTCCGTGGGTCAGGGAAACAGGGTGAGCCTCGGCCAACTCGCGGCCGTTTTCATCCACCCAGCGGGTGGTGATGCAGTAGGTCTTCAACGCGTAGACGTAGACGACCTCTTTCTCCCCGTCGGCAATGGCGCGAGGGGCGTCCCCGTCAGTGCGGACAAAGTCGTAGCCTTCAAAGGTCTTTTTTTCGGTGGCGTACTCGACGCCCCCGGTATAGGTGTCCACCTGAAACGCGGACAGAGCCTTGCCATTTTCATCTACCCAACGGGTGGTGACGCTGTATTCTGTGGGCTTCTCCGTGACGGGTTGGGTCATCGGTGCGGTAGCAGGCTCGGTGACGGGTACCGTAACGGGAAGCGTGATGGGCTTTGTGGTCGGTTCCGTGATCGGAACGGTTGCGGGAGTCGTTGCGGGAACGGTTGCAGGAGTCGTTGCGGGAGTCGTTGCGGGAACGGTTGCGGGAACGGTTGCGGGAACCGTTATAGGAACAGTTGTCGGAACTGTGGTGGGCAGAGGATGAGTCTCTTCTTGGGTGAGGGGAGCGGTTTCCTTGGGGCTTTCGGTAGTCGGTGGGGCGTAGGTGCAGGCGCAGGCAAGCAGGCAAACGGCAAGCCAGCCCCAAAGCCACGTTTTTTTCATGGCGGCACACGCTCCTTTTCGGTAGAATAAAATAAGGCTTACAGTTCTTTTTGCATCATAGGAGGCAAGCATTCCTCCCGGGGAGTCAAGGGCTGTACGGAGACCCGGATCTTGGCGGGACTATGGGGCTTGAGGCGCTCAAAGGCTTTGATTACGCGTTTGCAGGCCAGGCAGCTGTTTTCAAAATTGGCGTTGGGAAGCATGACGACAAATTGGCTGGGGCTGCATTTGGCGACCACGTCTCCCCTGCGGAAGCTTTTGTGCAGGTGAGACTGCAGATCCTCCATGGCATTGTCCAATGTGCGGCGGGTCAGCTCCCTGTCCTTGCCTCCCACGGAAAGCAGGGCGATATGCACGGCCACTCCGCTGCGAGCAATGAGCCGAGCTTCAGCCTGGTAGAGCATCTTGAAAAAGTCGTAATCGCAAAGCAGGGCACCGTCTACAGGACCGCTTTCCCGCAGTTGTTCGCCCACCGTATCGGCATCTACGGAATAGTGGTTGACCGTGCGCAGAGCTTCTTTATACAGCTGGCGGCTTTCCGGCGAGGGGATCACCCCAAAATTGGCCATCAGGAGCTTGCTGAATTCCTCGTAAAGCCCCAGTACCTCCTCGCGGCGGTCCAGCGCCAGCAGATTTTTCATTAAATGTTGGTAAATCATTTCCTCGTAGGGCTCGTTTAGCAAGGCCTCACGGCAGTAGGCACAGGCTTTTTCGTACTGCCCTTCCTCGTGCAGCTTGGGCAGGCGTTTCTCCAGGCTTTGCAGATACAGCTTGCGGAAATACGCCGCCACGGGAACGGCCCAGGCATCGGAAGAAAGCCTGGCCAAAAACTCGCCCTGATACAGGGAAACAGCTTTGTCCAGATCGCCGTCTTCCAGGGCTTTTTCAAATTCTTCCGTATCCATTTCCACCGTTAAGGACGGGTTGATCCCATAACCCCCATTGCCGTATACCACAAAGTCGGCCCCCTCCTGTTCGTCCAAAAGGCGCAAAATGCCACGGGCACGGTGCAGGGCGGCCTTCAGCGCACCGGCGGGATTGGCCCTGTCCTTTTCGTCGTTCCAAAAAAGGTCCAGCAGCTCGGATTGGGGAATCGTCCGTTTGCGGTGATAAAAAATATAAGCCAAGAGCATCCAAACGCGGCGGGAACGGTTGATGTCGCAGGTGATGCGCTGTTCGCCCCATTCCAGGGAAAAAGTTCCCAGCATATTAACTTTCAATACATTGTGGCTCATGGGGATTCCTTCTTTCCATCGTGAGACTTTTCTACATATATAATACTATCACAAACCCCTGTTTTTTGCAATATTTCAAAGGAAATTTGTGACGGACAAGAGGGCGTTTTTTGTGCGAGACCTTGTTCACGCCATCCCGTTTGTGCTATAATAAGAAATGAAAAGGAAGGAAGATGGGTATGCTGAAACGGTTTATTGCCTATTACAAGCCTCATAAATGGATGCTGACGTGGGATATGCTGGCCTCCTTGGTTATTGCCTTGGTGGGGATGGTCTACCCCATCATTACCGAGGCCATGATGGAGGATTTTTTAAACAGCACGCATACGGCCCAAAAGATCGTAGCTGCCAGTGCCGCCGTGCTGGGGCTATACGTGGTGCGTTTGTTTTTGCGGTATTTCGTGCAGTACTACGGGCATTTGATCGGCGTTGGGATGCAGGCGCAGATGCGCCGCGATCTTTTTGCCCAGCTGCAAAAGCTTCCCTTTTCCTTTTACGACGAGAACGAAACGGGTAAGATCATGACACGCATGACCTCCGACCTGTTTGAGGTCAGCGAGCTGGCCCATCACGGGCCGGAAAACCTGCTGGTCAGCACGGCCACGTTTCTTTGTGCTTTCGTGTATTTGTGGACCATCGATTGGGCATTGACGCTCATCGTGTTCGTTTGCGTGCCTGTTTTGGTGGTCGTGGCGGTGTATTTTCGCAGAAAAATGCGGCAAGCTTTTACCGAACGCCGCACGGGAAACGCCATGATCAACGCCTCTTTGGAAAGCAGTATTTCAGGCATCCGCGTGACCAAGGCCTTTACCAACTCCCGCAAGGAGACGGAAAAATTCGAAACGGGCAACAACGCCTTTATCAACGCTTGCAAAAAGGCTTACGATGCCATGGGAAAATTTCACGCGGGGACCTCGTTTATTACCGACGTTTTTAACGTGATCATTTTGATCGCGGGAGGGCTGTTCATCCATGCAGGCAGGATCGGCATTCCCGAATACTCTGCTTTCTTTGTGTCAGTCAACCTGTTTATTTCCCCCATTAACACCCTGATTGGCTTTATGGAGCAATACCAAAACGGCGTGACGGGCTTTGCCCGATTTGCGGAGATCATGGATCACTCTACCGAACAGGATGCGCCGGGAGCCGTGGAACTGACGAAGGTGGAGGGGAAGCTGGAACTGGAGAACGTGCATTTTGCTTATGGGCAGGGTGCGGAGATATTGCACGGCATTTCCCTGCAGGTGGAAAAGGGGCAAAAGCTGGCTTTGGTAGGCCCGTCCGGCGGTGGAAAGACCACCCTTTGTCACCTGATTCCACGTTTTTACCCCCTTAGTGACGGGGATATTCGCATTGACGGGGCCAGCATTAACGGTTTTACGCTGGAATCGCTGCGCAAACAGATCGGCATCGTGCAACAGGACGTGTTTTTGTTTAACGGTTCTATCAAGGAGAATATTCTTTACGGAAAGCCCGATGCCACGGACGAGGAGGTGGTGCGGGCGGCCAAGCAAGCCCATATCCACCCTTGGATCATGACCTTGGAAAAAGGATACGATACCGAGATCGGTGAGCGCGGAGTAAAGCTTTCAGGTGGGCAAAAGCAGCGCTTGAGTATTGCCAGGGTATTTTTAAAGGACCCTGCCATTTTGATTTTGGACGAAGCCACCAGTGCGCTGGACAACACGACGGAGATCCTCATTCAGCAGGCCCTGGACGAGCTTTGCAAGGGACGCACCACCATTGTGGTGGCCCACCGTCTTTCCACCGTTCGCGGCGCGGATCGCATTGCGGTGGTGGCAGAGGGGCGCGTGGCCGAGGAGGGCACCCACGAGGAGCTGATGCAGCTTGAAGGGGGCATTTACCGCGGGCTGTACAGCCTGGGGGTAGGCTCCTGCGAGGCTGTGGAGGAGCTTGAACGGGCGGACCTTTCCCGCTTATCCCAAAAAACGGGCTTTTAAAGCAAGAAAAAAACAAAGACCGCCTCCCCTAAACAGGGAAGGCGGTTTTTTATGGTTGGTCAATACGTCAAGGTGTACGGCCCCCGTTCGTTGCGCCGCACAAGCTCCGAAAGTTCGTTAAAAAGCATTTCAAATTCCGTGGCTTGGATATCCACCCGTCGGCTGGACAGGTACGCAGGCGCAGGATATACGCTGTCGATACGGAAAATCTGCCAGGAAAGGAGGCCGTCTTCCCTTTCCTGCAACGACCCCGCACGTGCACGGGGCACGGAATAGGCTTTGTGAGCCGTCCCGTTTTCGTTGCAAACGAGCAAGGTGGCTGTGGATTGGGAGGCAAACAGCTCCGCCAGCCTTGGGTTCGGTTTTGCCTGCCCGTCCCAATGGCCGAGCTGTGGCTCAAAAAGCCGAGTAAAAAGAGCTTCGAAGTCGGAGTCTGAATGGGTCAGTAGCTCGGCGCTTACATATACCTGCCTGTTGTACACCAGCAGATCGCAAATGCGGTAGCGCTGTTCTCCGTCGGTGTATTCCAGCCTGCTTTCCTGAGTGCCGTTTTGGGAAAGAAAGATCAGTTGAGAGGAAAAGCCGTCTTCCTCTTGTACACCCTGCTTGACCAGGTATCGCGTGCCCACCTTTGCGGCATCGTGTACGGTAAAATAGTCGCCCATCAGAGTGGAACAAGCCTCCGCGGCCTCCCCGTCCGGATTTAGGCGCATAAAAAGAAGGGAGTAGGTATTGCCTGAGATGTGGCCGTTTTCATCGGGCCGCCTTTCACGCTTTTTGCCGAAAAGAACCACCTCTTCCCCGTTGACGACCGCGGCCTCATAAGAAGAGTAGGCTTCCTCGGACAGGTGTTGCCACAGCAGGCGGCCATTCGCGTCCAGCATCAAGGCCATGCCCCGCAAACGGTCGCAGTTTTGACCGTAGATCAGCACGCCGTGCTCCGTTTCCACCAGGTTTTCATCCACGAAGATATAGGTCTCGAAGGGAGGGGTGTAGGTCCAAAGCCGTTGGTCTCCGTCGTAGCGGCTGACAGAGGGCACGTCCCCTTCGTACTCCACACGGTAATGAAGGCCTGTGGGGAAAACAGGGGCGGCGGCGACGTAGTTTTGCCAAAAAGCCGCCAAGCGATCGGGGTCAGCCTGAGGCAAAGGGACGTTGAACAGCTCTACGGAAAGGCGGTTTAGGACCCAAGCGGTGGCTTCACAGGAGTAGGCCTGCAGGGTGATGTCCTTGTAAACGGCCTTGATCTGCTTACGGGTCAAGCCTTCGGTGGAAAGGCTGTGCTCCTCGAAAAACTCTACAGCTTGGCGATATTGCCGAGCCTCTGCGGCACAACCCAGTGATAAGACTACCGCAAGTATGGCCGCCAGCACAGACAGGCGGTGTGTTTTTTTGCCAAAGCGCGGGAAGGACAGGCGTTTTTCAATGCCTTGGCGTACGGTTTGCGCATCGCCATAGGTCTGCAAGGCTTGAAGCAAGGCTTTTTTATTCATGGGGTCCATTCTCCTTTCCCAGCTCTTTTAAAGTGCGATACAGCCGATTTTTTACGTAGGACAGGCCGCAACCTAATTGGCGGGCAATTTGCGACAGGGTCATTTCCTCGACAAAATGAAGATACAGGATCTTTCTAGTTTGGGCAGGATAGCGGGCTAATTGAGCCAGGATCTGCTCCAGCTCCCAGGCGGAAAGAGCTTGTTCTTCCACGCTTTCGCTTTCATCGGGCAGATCTGCGACCTCCTCGTCTTCGTCGTTTGTGCGAAAAAGAGGCAGTGTGCGCCCCAACAGTTCCCTAAAGGAATAATAGCGGTACAGCTTCCGCTTGGCGATGCGTTTGAGCAGGGCGGCGTCGTTTTGCACGTAGGCGATCCCTTTTTGACGAAGAAGGCGGTAATATTCCAGATAGATCTCCTGCAACAGGTCGGAGACAGAAAGCGGGTCGGCGCAGCCGCAGGCCACAAAACGCCGAAGCTCGGAAAAGGTTTGTTCGTAAACAAGATTAAAATGCTGTGTGCAAGGATCCAATGCTTTCCACCTCCTATTTTATAAGTGCAAAAAACACGAAAAAAGTTTCATGGTCTTCAGTATATCACAAGAATATTTTTAAGCAAAGCCCCCATACTATTTTTCACAACAAAGGAGGTTTTGACTGTGAACGAAACACACGGAATTCAGATCACCCCTCGCGACCGCGTGCTGCGCGCTTGGGAAAACGCGGCGGAAGCGGTGCGCGATTACCAAAATTATGCCCGCGAGATGGAAGACGACGGGGAATTGGCCCGCCTTTTTGCCCGCTACGCGGAGGAGGAGGCATTCCGTGCCTCCGAATTGTTGCAGTTGCTTCACGAATTTGAGGCGTAAAAAAACGAGCTTCGGAATCGGTTCCGGAGCTCGTTTTTTGTAAGTCGGACAAAATTTATTGCTTGAAAAAGGCCACGGCCACGGCACCGGGGCCTGCATGGGTACCGATTACGCTGCCAATGGTGGTATAGCGAACGGTGTCCAGCCCCTTCTCCCAAAGCTGACGGCTGTCTTCGATATATTTGAGCAACACTGCGTCGGATAGGCCGGAATAGCCCAACAGCACGGGCTTTCGAAAGTCTACGCCTCCTGCCTTTTCGATCTCCTGCACCAGCAGGTTGTTGCCCATTTTGGAGCCGCGTGCCTTGCCAAGTATGCAGATCTCCCCGTCGATCACGGAAAGAACGGGTTTGATGTTCAGCATGGCACCTGCAAAGGCTACCGTTTTGGAGATGCGGCCCCCTTTTTTCAGGTACTCCAACGTGTCTACCAGGGCTACGACCACGATCTTTTTCTTTTCCTCCTCCAGCCTTTGAGCAATCTCCCGGGCGTCGAGCCCCTCGTCGACCAGCTGCAGGGCCAGTTCCACCAAAATGCCGCTTCCCATGGCGGCGCTTCCGCTGTCCACCACGTATACATTTTTATAGCCTTGGGCGGCAATGACAGCGCTTTGATAGGTGCCCGAAAATTTGGAGGACAGGGTGATCACCACCGCACTCTCCCCTGCCCGCTCAGCTTCTTCAAGAGCCTCGGCAAAGGCGGCGGGAGTGGCCTGGCTGGTGGAGGGAAGCACGTCGCTTTCTACCAATTTTTCATAGAAGGTCTTGTGGTCCATCGTCACCCCGTCGATATATTCCTCTTCCCCGAAATGCACCGTCAGGGGGACGACGCGGATGCGTTCTTTGACCTGAGGCATCAAGTCTGCGGTGGAATCGGCAATGATGCTGGTGTTCATAGAAAAAACTCCTTTTTGGTTCAGCTCCGAAAGGTCATGCGGCAAAGGAACATGGTGTCGCCGTCGGCATTGGTGCCTTTCGCCAAAACGCCGTTTTCCTGTCGCTGACAGTGGATGGAAAGGTGGGTGCCGCAGACCACCTCTTTGCGGTAATCGATTTGAAAGACCTCCAGCTCCTCGTCTTTTTGAGGGGAAAGAGCATCCAGCACGTAATTGGCGTATTTGGTATTGTTTACGTGGTCATTCATATCCAGCTCGCTGAAGCCGGCGTTGACCCCATAGCCTTCGTCCGAGGCGGGAAAATCCTGCAGTTTGCCCGCCTTTTCCTCAAAGGCCAGCTCTCCGTAAAAGCCCTCGCTAAAGGGATAAAGGTCCGGCACGGAAAGAAAACGCCGCTTTTTGCTGTGCACGACGACCCATTCGGAGGTGCCTACGATCAGCTTATGCCCTTCTTCGTCCTCCATGCAATAGTCGCGGCGATAGCTTAAACGATTAGGCTCCAAAGGCCAGGTCTTGACAGTTACGGTCTGGTAGCGGTGGGGGGCCTGCAGGATCTGAAATTTTACCCGCACCAGCACCCACAGGTACGAGCGCTGCAGCATGGCGTCAAAGCCCACTCCCAGCTCCTCTCCGTGTCTGCCCGCCGCATCCTGAAACAGGTCCAGCACCGCCGCGGGCTGAATGCGACCGAATTTGTCAAAATCGCCCGTGCGCAGAGTATAGGTCTTTTTCCATACGTTATTCATGGGAAGTTTCCTCTCTTTTCGTGTTTTTTTCAGCCTGTTGGCACACCGTCTCCAGGCTTTGGCTGACCAAGGATAAATTGCGGTAAAAGGACAGACGCTCTTCCTCGGACAGGGCTGCGCTGACTTCTTCCAACACGCGTTGGATCTTGTGGGCGATCCGACCGCCCGCATCCAGGCCCTTTTGCGTTAACGCAAGGGGGCTTTTATACCGTTTAGCCCGGGAGGATTGGCAGGTCAAATATCCGTTGGCTTCCAGATATTCCAGGCTGCGGGAGACCGTGGCCTTGTCCTCCTCGCATTTTTCGCAAAGCTCTGTGGAGGTCAGCCCCGGGGAGGTGTACAGATAGTACAGGCAGGAAATGTGGGGGCTTCTCAGCTGATATTCGGCCATTTCCAGGTTTTTGATCTTGCGAATATTGCGGTTGATCCGATTGATCAGCACCGTAAACGTTTCAAATCTTGCTTCCATAAACAGGCACCTATACTTGTTGAAGTTTCAACAAGTATAGCATACAAAAAAGAAAATGTCAACCAAATGTCAAAAAAATGGGTGGCCGATCGGGCAGAAGGCAAAAGAAAAAGGCTTTGTTTACTCACAAAGCCTTTTTTGATGGAATTAAAGACCGATGATCTCGCCCACATCCCGCAGGATGAAGGTGGGACGGTAGGGGAATTGCTCTACCGTGTCGCGGGTGCTGACACCGGAAAGAACCAGTACGGTGTCCAGCTCACTTTCGATGCCGGCAATAATGTCCGTGTCCATGCGATCGCCGATGATGGCGGCCTCGGCCCGGTGGCAATCCAGGCGTTTTAGGGCGTGGCGCATCATCAAAGGATTGGGTTTGCCCACGTAATAGGGGCTTTTGCCCGTGGTCATCTCGATGGGAGAGATCAAGGCACGGCAGGCGGGAATGATGCCGTTTTCCGCGGGGGCGGAGAGGTCGGGGTTAGTGCCGATGAGCTTGGCGCCGTTTTGCACCAGCTTGACAGCCTTTTCGATCTTCTCATAATTGAGGGAGCGGGTCTCGCCGAAGACCACGTAGTCGGGGTTGACGTCGTTCATACTGAAGCCCGCTTCGTACAGGGCGTAGGTCAAGCCGGGTTCGCCGATCACGTACACCGAACCGCCGGGGCATTGGCTTTGCAAGAAGGAGGCGGTGGCCAGGGCGCTGGTATAAAAATGATCCTCGCTGACGTTCAGCCCCATGCGGGACAGCTTTTGCTCCAGTTCGCGGGGGGAGCGCTCGGAGCTGTTGGTCAGAAATAAAAATTTCTTATCGTTTTCCAGCAACCAATTCACAAATTCCGCCACGCGGGGAATGAGACGGTTGCCGTGGTAGATCACGCCGTCCATGTCGCAGATAAAGGCTTTCTTTTGCAGCAATTCTTCAATTTTTCTCGTCATAGTTGATCATCCTTTTTATCAAGAAGGGCCGCAAGCGCCCTCTGTTGCGGAATTTTTTTCATTATACCACATTTGCGCAGATAAATCAAGGGATAGCGTTGGATCTTATGAAGTTGCGGCGGGAGACAGTTTTGGCAAACAACTTTTTGTCGGCTGTTACGAACCGTTCAGATGCCACTTTATTTTAACATTTACCTGCCCCTATATTCCTGCTTTAGGACTTCGGCCATTTCTTCGGGAGATTCTTGACAGCCATTTGAAAGCCATAGCTTAATCATGGCATTTAGACCGTTTCTAAAAAATTCAATATGATATTTGATGTGACTGTCCATATGTTCTTGTTGAGCCCGTCTTGTATCGTATATCGAAATAAGGTGTTTGTCATCATAGCACAGTTTGAAATACGTTTTATAGAAAATCTGATTTTCCTTGATATGTGCAAACATCTTAAATGCACCGCTACGTTCATTAAAGTAATCATAATCGGCAAAAAGATTACTGAACTCATTTTCCAACTTTTCTCTTGTTTTATCGGCAAGGTCAAATATATCCATGTAGTTTGCATAGAAAGTACTGCGGTTCAATTTTGTCATTTTTACGAGGTCTGAAACAGTGATCTCTTTAATTTCACGGGTTTGAAGTAACTCTATAAACGCCTTTTCGATTTTCTCTTGTGATTCCCTGCGCCGCTTGTTGTTCTTTACATTCATAACAATTCTCCATTATTCCAACACTTGCGACCAAACTGATGGTCGCATTTTCTTTTATTCCAACACTTATCGTTTAATTGTTGATTGTTTTTCTTTAGCAAAAATATTATACTATAAACGCAATGAAAACACAAGTGTTGGTTTAATGAAAGGAGATTTCAAAATGAAAAAGAGTAGTTTTGTGGCGCTCATTATGGGAACTGTAAGTGGGGTGCTTTTTGCACTTGGGATGTGTATGGCACTTCTGCCGGAATGGAACGCCTTTAAGGAAGGCGTAATTTTTGGGGTTATCGGGATCGTGCTTGGTATGATCACCGCTCTGATCTGGTGCAAGATGGAAAACAAGAAGCTGCCGAAAATGAGCGGTAAAAATCTGTTCCGTACGATTTACGCCGTCATGGCTGCTTTGGTGCTTGGCGTAGGTATGTGTATGTGCCTTGTATGGCAGCAAATCATTTGGGGAACACTTGTCGGGTTGCTTGGGATCATTATGCTCATTGCCCTCATTCCAATGATTAAAGGGATTAAATGAACGTATTAAATCTTGTAAGAAGCCCTTATACAAGTCTTGCGCTTAACATTGCTTATGCGTGCGGCAACTGTATTATAGGCCTTCTGAACTCTTCGTGGTGGTTTATTACAGTAGGTGCGTATTATACGGTGCTTGCCATTACAAGATTTTCTGTGTTGCAGGTGAGCCGAAAAGCAAATGGGAGGTATCCTACCGAGCTTTTTGCACGGCGCATTACGGGAATTTTATTGGTCGTGCTTTCTTTCTGCATAGTGGGTGTGAACGTAATGTCTGCTGTTCAAGAAAGGGGTACCGCCTTTCACGAAATTGTCATGATCACCATTGCCACATACACCTTCACTAAAATTATCGTTGCCATTATCGGTATGGCGAAGGCGAAGAGTTCTGCGTTTCCGCTGTTAAAGACACTCCGTAATATCTCGTTGGCAGATGCATGTGTTTCCATTCACACCATGCAAAGGTCAATGCTCGTGTCCTTCCCGGGTATGGAATCAACAGGCATCTTATTGTTAAACATTTTTACAGGAACAGCGGTATGGATCATTGTACTGCTTCTTGGAATCAATCTGATTGGAGGAAAATATACGGATATGGCTAAATCAAAAATTAAAAAGGCAAACGAAAGAATCGCTGAAGCGGTAACCGACGGTTACAAGAAAATTGAAAAGGGTGTAGTTGAGGGTTATAAAAAAATCGAGCAGGGCGTTGTCGGCGGCTACACTAAAATTGAAGATAAGTTTGTGGATGCTTACCTTACAAAAGACGGCGAAACCGTTGAAGAAGCAAAAGCAAGACTGAAAGAGAAAAATAAATAGAAAAAAGGGCAGACTTAGCAACATACGATTGCTAAATCTGCCCTTTGTTTTTGTTTCTCTTTTTTATTTGGCATTCTTCCTTGCGGTTTTACAAGATACGATCCGCATAGAAAAGACAATATCATAGAATTTACGCGCGGAAACAATCGTTTTTTAAAGAATGGCGACTGTCCAAAGGGCAATATTCCTTGCTGAAGGATGAATAAAATTGCGAGACTTCCCGCAAGGAAGTCTCGCAAAACAAATAATTCGGGATCTGCCAGCCTATTTACAGGCGGATTTTTTCTTTTTGACAATGATTGCTGCGGTTGCACCTATAAGAATGACTGCGGTAGCGCCCGCGGCGAAGAGTCTGGTAGGGCGTTTCTCTTCGGATCCTTCGTCGGGAATTTCCGGCTTGGCGTCTTGCTCCGCGCTGTCGGGGACGGTGGTCGGTGCGATCGTATCGGGAGGAGCCTCCGTGGAATCGGGGGAGGGCTCGGTCGTCGGCTCCGGCATCGTTTCAGTGGTGGCGGGGAGGTTTTCTGTCGATTCCGTTATCGGTTGTGTTATCGGTTCCGTTGCAGACGATTCAGGCGGGGCCGTTTCGACGACGGGAGGGATCTCTTCAGGGGGGAGGGCGTCAATGGAAAGGCGCTGGTCTGCGCCGCAGGCGGTACAGCGTCTCTCTTTTTCGCCGGCAATTCCCGGAGCGGGTTCCCGAAGCACGAGCCACTCACCGTAGGTGTGGGGCTTTGCGGGGATTTTCTCAGGTTTCACCAGGATTTTGCCGCAGATCCCGCATTTGATTCCGTTACTGGAGCCCTCAGTCAAACAAGTGGGGGCCTTGGATGGGATCTCCTCTTCTCTGTGGCCGGTTGCCGGGATCTGCAGAGCTGCTGCATCCGTTACGGGAGTCGTTCCTTTATCGGAGAAGCAGACTCCGCAGCCGGTGCAATACCAATGTTCCCTTTGCCCTCCGTTCAGGCAAGTGGGAGCTACGGCTTTTTCGTGAACCAAGCTGTGGGTATGGGGTAGTACGAATTTGGCCTCGCTGCCGTAATTTTCAATACAGCACGCCTTGTCGGCCGTGGTCAATGCCTTGTATGCCATGATCTCTCCTGCGGGAGATTTGAAGAAGCAGAAACCGGCGCTCAGCGAGATAAAATCCGTTTCCCAAAGAAAATTCAGGGATCGGTCGTAACGCTTCGTGTGGTATTGGACATCGTGGGAAAAGCCCTCGGAGGAGCGGACGGAGATGCAAAAACCGTCGTTTTCCATCCAGGTAATGATTTTATGGCTTCCTATGCTCCCGAGAGGCAGCGACCGAATCACCCGAAGACGGGCATCCAGCAGGAGCATTTCATGATTGCCGTCCAATTCAACGTAGAGCAGAAGGGTACCGTCCTTGTTGGGACAGATTTCCCAGATGTTGTAGGGGGCGTTTACCGACCCCTCCAGGACGGCTTCCGCGCACGTGTCAAAGGTTTTCGTGTTGATAATACGGAGGGTGGTCTTGCACGTCTTTTGATTTGATGCCGATCCCATGTCCGTCACCGTTGCGTACAGCACGGTTTCGTTGTTGAGGGTGTAGAGCCCATAGACGTCATAATTACCGTCGCCGAAAAAGAATTCCTCCATCTCGCCCGTTTGCAAATTCACGGAAGTCCATCCTCCCGAGTTACCACCGTATGGCGTACGCGCGATGACGACATCGTTTCCTTGACGAAAATATCCGGCACGCCCGGTTGCCCAAAGGCATACTTGGGTATCGCGGAAGGTGTCGTTACTCCATTTTAAGTTCCCGTCTCGGTCGATGCAAAACAGCAGACCGTGCTCCGATACACCCCTACCACTACGGCAGATACAGAGATAATTGCCATCCCCGACGTCGATCGTATAAACGATGTCGACACCTCCGAAGGGATTGTCAATGATTTTGTGCACCAGCACGGCCCCGTTGCCGTCCAATCGCAAAAACTCAATTTTTTCACCAAACTGAAGGGAGGCCTTGAGGGGGGTGATAACGACCAGGCTGTTTTCGGCATGGAAAAACGTGGGAGAACCTCGCATGTAGGTTCCCGCATCGGGCAACGGCGCGGAGCTTACAGGCGAGAAAACATTACTTGCGGACGCGGTAAGGGTGACAGGGGCTATTCCGTTGCCGACAGCATCTCGGATACAGTTTTTCGGAAGAGAGATGCGATAGCCGTTCTTGTACGTCTCGTCGGCAAAGGTGATCGTTATTTCGTTACGGGGGTAATAGGAGAGGCAGACCGTTGCGCCGAGAGGGTTTCCTTCCGTGTCCGTGATGCGGATATCATTCCAGGCGTCTCCTTTATAAATGTGCTCGCTGAAAGTGAGGCGAACGGTCGTTTCAAACTCCAACTCCTCTGCCGTCGTGGTGACTCTTGGCAGGGCGGTATCTTTCACGAAGGAAACGTCAAAGGTGATATGCGTTTTGTTGTGCTCCGCAAAATTGGTGATCAGTATCCCCGTGTGTTCACCGTCGTGAGTATCTGAAGAGGGGACGGTGTCGGGCCCCAAAAGCGCACCTGTGCCAAAGCCGGAAGCCTCCGGGGAAAAGGGTGGTTCAAAGAAAAAGTTCGTGTTCGGGTCTGCAGAGATCTCCTCAATGAACAGGTAGGGAGAGCCAGAACTTCCGCCGAGGGGATCATAAGTGAAATTATGATTCATTAAGGCTGTCTTGTCCTCGTTAAGCCGCGCATCCACGTGCCATATGACGGCCGTCTTGAATTGATAAAAGTTTCTGTATCCCACGACAAAGAATTCGTCCAAAAAGCCTGTAAACTCGTCGGTCACGATGGCTACGCCCGGATCAGACGCGGTGTCTGCGTTCAGGCGAATGCTTTGCGCATCTTCGGTGATTACCCGAACCGATTCGATCCACCCCAGTAGGATTTTGGTATACGGGTTAATGGTTTGATCCTCGGCGGACATCAGATCCATTACCGAAATCGCTGAGTGGTAAAGGTCATTATACAGATCGGGCATACCCAGGGCGTGGACCAGCTCGTGACAGATGGCGGACAGAGAATAGTTCGTGCCCGCACAGGCGGTGTCGTTCAATTGGATAAAGGTTTTGAGCCGCAGGCCCTCCACTTCGCCGAACCCTAAAGCGTGGCCATAGCAGGAACCGGTGTACCAAGGGTCAGTTTTGTCCAATGAATATTCTCCAGCAAAGTGAAAGATAACGGAGTCCAGGATGCCGTCGTCATTGCCGTCAAACTGAGAAAAATCCGTACCAAACGACTGATAATGCTCCGCTGCCTCCAAAACAAGCTCGGCCTTTCTGTCGTCGTAATAGGAGCGCTCGTGCTTGGCTGTGTACCAATCAAACACTTGGCCGCTCAGATGTAACTTGCCGTAGGATTGCTGTTGAAAAAACGCAGAAACCGTCGTTCCCCAGTGGTTGTCCGCGCCACCGCTGAAATAAAGCCCATCGTAGTATTCCCGTGTAGCGTGGGGATTGGCGTTTCTTTTGTCGGGAAAATCAATGAGAAATACGGCAATCTTGCCTTCTCCGCGGGTGGGCAGACTGCGAGGAAGAAACAACTCCGGGCGCGCTTCCACAAGGGGTGTTCCCACCTGCACCGTCTGCACTCCTGCCGCTTCGGCGCGGATGGTCATGGCCGGACAAACGGCAAGTATCAGCAAAAAAAACGCGATGTAAGCGAAAAAATTCGGCGTTTTTCTGTTTTGAGAGACCGATTTATGATGAATCTCCGTGTTATGCATGCTTTTGGTGCTCCTTTGCATTAAATCGTATCTATTGTAGCACAAACCGGGAAACTTAACAAGGCTTTTCACATTTTTGTGCGATAACGATGAATTGGATGAAGCAATTAAAAAAAGACAGTTTGCTGTTTTTACCTATTACCTAATCGATAAGTTTTGAAATAAGAGTGAAGGGCGAAGAGGTAATAGTGAAAAAGTAAAAATCCCCGTAACTTTCGTTACGAGGATTTTTGTCTATGGGCTACGAAAAAGATATTTTCGGCAGTTTACGTATGAATTCGAACTCTTGCATATTTTAGAATGAAATATTTTCCTTACGGAAAATATGAAATAATTCACTGTCGTGAATTGTGAAATTTTCTGCTAAAGCAGAAAGTGAAATGAAATAAATCCACTCACGCCCGCAGGCATTTCACACGCTGCAGG
>JAFWAE010000010.1 GCA_017507855.1 Clostridia bacterium | reverse complement strand
TTCTTGATTTTCGAGCAAACACAACTCCAAGCTTTTGTTGTAATCGGTGTGATAGAACTGATTGTGAGCATCATTGTAGGAATGATTGTTAGCTTCTATGCAATGAAAAAGTATAACGGCGGTATATTCTAATCGTCAAATGGCAATTTATCGAGTTGATATTCTTTGTGGAACCACTTTCAAAAGTATAGCCCACTATACTTTGCTAGCAAAGTCGTGGGCTTCGCAAAGCAAAAAAAATAAAGAGTAGCAAAATTTTTGCTACTCTTTTATAATGCGCTAAAAAATCCCTGCGGGAAGAGTGGTAAGCTATCTCTTTTTTTCTGTACGGGGCAGGGGAAAGGTGCGAAATTGCCACAGCAACAGGCAATTGGGAAAGGCCAGCAGGGCGTTAAAGCAATCGGCCAGGCCCCACACAAGGCCGCTTTGCAGGCAGGCTCCCGCCGCCGCTGCGGCGCAGCAGATCCATCTGTAAAGCCAAAGGGCTTTCCCTTTTGTCAGCCAGGCAAAACCCTTACAGCCGCAGTAGGACCAGGCGATCACCGTGCCAAAGGCAAAAAGCAGGGTGCAAACGGCGGCCAACCGAGCGGCCCCCTGACCCAGCACCAGGCCTATGGCTTCCACGGCAGAGGGGGTTGAACAGTTCGCAAAAGGGGTGGCCAGGATCACAGCCAGGCCCGTTAGGGTACACATCAGCGGGGTGTCGATACAAACGGCCAAGGCCGCCAGACGTCCGCAACGGCGGGGATCACGCTCCTGTTCGCCCAGCATCAGCCCCAGGGATCCCAGGCCTGCCTCGTTGGAAAAAACACCTCGGGCCATGCCCACCCGAATACTGCGGGTCAAAACCGCCCCCGCAAAGCCCGCCGCCGCACTTTTTATCCCCGCCGCAGAATACAGCAACTGTTGCAGGGCGTGGGGAAGGGCCTCCCGCTTCAGTACCGTTATAAGGAGGCAAAGGCCCATCCACAGCAGGCTCATTAACGGGGTCAGGGCTGAGGCTGTGGCGCAAAGAAGGCGGGCCCCTCCTGCCAGCACGGTCAGCGCCCCCGCGGCCAACAGGGCGCCGCTTACCCATTTGGGCATGGAAAAGGCCGCTTCCATGGCTTCTGCTGCGGCTCCGCTTTGCACCATGCAACCCATGGCCAAGCCGCATCCGGCCAGGCAAAAGGCGTAAAAAGCCGCCGGCAAAGAGGCGTGCATCCCTTCTTTCAGGGCTTTCATGGGGCTTCCCCCAAAGGGACAAAGCAGGGAGGCTTCCCGATAGGCCGTGGCGGTGCCCAGCAGGGAAAACAGGCACATCCACACCAGCGAGCCTGCCCCGCCTACGGCCAGCGCCGTGCTGACCCCCGCAATATTACCCGTGCCCGCGGCCCCTGCCAAAGCCGTGCAAAGGGCGCCGAAGGCTCCCTTTTCCCCGCGGATCAAAGTGTATAAACTTTCTTTTAGACAGCGAAAAGGGTGGCGAAAATGTATAAATTTTAAGGCCGCCGAGCAACGCAGCCCGGTGACGATCAGGCACGGAGCGGCCAATGTCCAACAAAAAACGGCCAATTTTTCCATGGGGGAAATTCCTTTCAAAAAGTTGTTATGTAAACTGTCGAACAGGGAACTTTTTCATGTTTTCACCCAAATTAAAAATGTAATTAATTTCCAAAAAGCGGGGCAAAGGTGCGAAATAAAGCCAAAATGATCTGTGGAAAACTATGTGGACAATGTGGACAAGCGGTTACTTTTGTCAACTTTACAAATTATGCGGCCGTTTTTTGTAACCCGAAAAAACTTCTGCTTTTGCAAACAAACGTGAAAAAAGCCGTAAAAAGCGTGTCGGAACAGGGGAAATAGGCTTGACAAATACGCTTAAAAAACAGTATAATAAAAAGTAAAAATCGTCAGGCACAAATACGGCGTTTGTATATTTGTTTGAGCCCGTCGCAGAAAGGAAGAACGTCATGAATCTTAACGTTACGCAGCAGATCATTGCCGCCCATTTGTTGGAAGGCGACATGATCCCCGGCAGCGATATTGCGCTGAAGATCGACCAAACTTTAACTCAGGATGCCACCGGCACCATGGCTTATTTGGAATTTGAAGCCATGGGCCAGCCCCGCGTGAAAACGGAGCTGAGCGTGGCTTACATCGACCATAACACCCTGCAGTCCGGCTTCGAGAATGCAGACGATCACCGCTACCTTCAAACGGTATGCAGCAAGATCGGTGTTTATGTGTCCCGCCCCGGAAACGGCATTTGCCATCAGGTGCATTTGGAGCGCTTCGGGATTCCCGGAAAGACCCTTATCGGCAGCGACTCTCATACCCCCACGGGCGGCGGCATCGGTATGCTGGCCTTCGGTGCGGGCGGTTTGGACGTGGCTGTGGCCATGGGCGGCGGTGCTTACCACATTCGCATGCCCCGCGTCATCGGTGTGGAGCTGATTGGTGCACTGCGCCCCTACGTATCGGCCAAGGACGTGATTTTGGAGATCCTGCGCCGCAAGACCGTTAAGGGCGGCGTAGGCTCTGTGTTTGAATATTTCGGCCCCGGCGTGGCCTCCCTGACGGTGCCCGAGCGCGCGACCATCACCAACATGGGCGCCGAACTGGGTGCCACCACCTCCGTGTTCCCCTCTGATGAGGTGACCCGTGATTTCCTTAACCGCCAGGGAAGAGGAAAGTCCTGGACGGAGCTGAAGGCGGGCAAAAATGCCAAGTACGACGAAGTGTTGACGGTGGATCTGAGCGAGCTGAAGCCTATGGCGGCTTGCCCCCATTCCCCCGATAACGTTATGACGGTGGACGAGGTGGGCAAGATTCCCGTGCAACAGGTCTGCATCGGCTCGTGCACGAACTCCTCCTTCCGCGATATGATGCGCGTAGCTTATTTGCTGCGCGGCAAGACCGTGTCTCCCGGCGTATCGCTGACCGTGTCTCCCGGCTCCCGCCAGGTGCTGCAAATGCTGGCTCTCAACGGAGCTTTGGCCGATATCATCGGCGCGGGTGCCCGTGTGCTGGAGTGCGCCTGCGGCCCCTGCATCGGCATGGGTCAGTCCCCCTGCTCCGGCGGCGTCAGCTTGCGTACCTTCAACCGCAACTTTGAAGGACGCAGCGGTACGGCGGATGCACAGGTCTATCTGGTCAGCCCTGAGGTAGCGGCCGCCAGTGCTGTGAACGGCTATCTGACCGATCCCACCACCCTGGACGGTGCTCCCATCTACGACGAGCCCGAGCAGTTCCTGATCAACGACAACATGATTGATGCCCCCGCGCCCGAGGGAATGCCTGTCAAGATCGAGCGCGGTCCCAATATCAAGCCCATTCCCATGGGGCAGGCCCCTGGCGAAAACGTGGAAGGCCGCGTGCTGATCCACGTGGAGGACAACATTACCACCGACCATATCATGCCTGCGGGCGCTAAGCTTTTGCCTTACCGCTCCAACGTGCCCAAGCTGTCCGAATCCTGCTTTACCCGCTGCGATCCGCAGTTCCCCCAGCGTGCCAAGGAGTTCGGCGGCGGCATTATTGTGGGTGGCGAAAACTATGGCCAGGGCTCTTCCCGCGAGCATGCGGCGCTGGTGCCCTTGTACCTGGGCGTGAAGGCGGTGCTGGTCAAGAGCTTGGCCCGTATCCATCAGGCCAACCTGGTCAACGCGGGTATCGTACCCATGGTCTTTACCAATGCGGCCGATTACGACGGCATTGAAGTGGGCGACGAGCTTTGTGTGGAGGGCGTACGCACTGCTTTGACTACAGACGGTAAAGTGAGCGTACACAACTTGACCAAGGGTGTCCGCTACGAAGCCAAAATTGAAGCGGGCGAACGCCAGAGAGAGATCCTGCTGGCCGGCGGCTTATTGAATTACACGCGTGAAAACGCTTGAGCATGTGAAAGGATGAAGAAGAACATGGAAGAGTTGGATCTGACTTTTGCCAAAGAGCATTTTGAAAAATTGGTTCGCGGCCAGTTGGCCCGTGTGGAAGCCATGAAAAACAGCGAAGCGGCTCCCGATTACCAAAATCTGCGCCCCCTGATCATCGGTATCTGCGGCGGTGACGGCATCGGCCCCATTATTTGCGGGGAAACGGTGCGCGTGCTGAAGCATCTGCTGGCCCCCTACGAAAAGGAAGGCCGTGTGGAATACCGCAACATTGAGGGCTTGACTATTGAAAACCGTGCCGCCCAGCTGAAGGCCATTCCCGACGACGTGCTGGAAGAACTGAAAAAATGCCACGTCATCCTCAAAGGCCCCACCACTACGCCTCAGGCAGGTGACGGTTGGCCCAACATCGAAAGCGCCAACGTGGCCATGCGTAAGGCGTTGGACCTGTTTGCCAACGTGCGCCCTGTGAAGGTACCCGAAAAGGGGATCGACTGGACCTTCTTCCGCGAGAACACCGAGGGTGCCTATGCGGTTGGCAGCCAGGGCATTGGCATTAACGACGACCTGGCCATCGACTTTACCGTGACCACTACCGGCGGCACCGAGCGTCTGGCTCGCTTGGCGTACGAGTTTGCCCGCAACAATAAAAAGGATCGGGTCAGCATTGTGACCAAGGCCAACGTTATCAAAACCACGGACGGCCGCTTCCTGAACATCTGCAAAAACATTGGCAAAGAATATTCCGAGATCACCACGGACGAATGGTATATTGATATCGTGACCGCCAAGCTGGTGGACGAGAAGCGCCGCACGGCCTTCCGTGTCTTTATCCTGCCCAACCTGTACGGCGACATTTTGACCGACGAAGCGGCTGAGTTCCAGGGTGGCGTGGGTACTGCGGGCAGTGCCAACATTGGTAACCGCTACGCCATGTTCGAGGCCATTCACGGCTCCGCCCCCCGTATGATCGCCGAAGGCCGCGGCCAGTATGCGGATCCTTGCTCCATGCTGCGTGCCGCAGTGATGCTGCTCAACCACGTGGGCTTCCATGCCGAAGCGGACCGTTTGGAGCGTGCGTTGGATATTTGCATGTTCGAGGAGAAGCGCTTGACCGTTACAGGCCGTTCCACCGGTTGCACGGCTCGCGAATTTGCGGACTACGTGATGGAAAAGCTGTAAAAGAAAGAATTAAACAGCGTACCTGCCTGACAGCGGGTGCGCTGTTTTTTGTTGAAAGCTGAAAAAGAAAAGCGACTCAATTAAAAAGAAAAGCGTCTTATTCGCGAAACAATAAAAAGTTATCGTAAAACATTAAAAAATAGTTGACAAATATAAAAAGATCTGTTACAATATTCATACGAAATCCAAAATAATATCGGGAGGTATACAGGATGAAAGGGATCAGTCGGGTAGCTAAAACCGTAACGAAAGTGGCAGAGGTCATGCATTGGGTGGCTGTGGGTCTTATGTTGGCCGCCACGGTTTGCTCCTTTGCGGCGCCCCAATATTTGGATCTTTTTGTGGGGATTGAGGGAAAAGAATGCTGTGGTGCAGAACTTTCTCTGTACGGCTTTGAGGTGTGCGCCCCCATTGAGAACGGCGCAGTGAATGCCATTACGTTTGGCTTCTTCGGTGTAGGGGCTTGCGCGATTCTAACGCTGATGGCCCTTGTATTCCACAATCTGCACGGGGTGATTCAAAGGGCCTGCATCGCCACTCCTTTTGAAAAGGAAAACGTCCGCAAATTACGGCGTGTGGGGTTCTGTTTCATGGCGATTCCCGTAGTGGGCTTGGTGATGAGCGCCGTCATCCGCTTGGCGGTGGGGGCGGAAGCGGTAGAGATCGCCAATAGCTTGGACGGCTTTGTAACGGGCATTGCGGTGCTTTGCTTGACAGAATTTTTTGCTCGCGGTGTGGAACTGGAAAACGACGTGGAAGGTTTGGTGTAAGGAGGATCTCTTATGGGAAAAATCGTCCTTCGACTGGACAGAATGATGGTAGAGCGGAAGATCTCCCTTAATGAGCTGGCATCGCGCGTGGGCATTTCCAATGTCAATCTGTCGAAGATCAAAAACAACAAGGTAACGGCCGTTCGCTTTTCCACCCTTGCGGCCATTTGCGAGGTGCTGGAATGCAAGGTGGGGGATATTTTGGAATTTTGCGGGGACGGAGAATAGTTTTTTGGCAAGTTCATAAAATGTTTGCAATAGGTTCACACATGGGGCATTTTTGCCGAGTATAATAGAAACATCGACAGGTCGAGAGCCCCTGTCGGTTTCATGTTTTTTCTCTCCAACCTTCTTCTGCAAAATCCATCCCCGAAAAAAGCCGCGTTTGGGCAAACGCGGCTTTTTTCTGTGGAAAAACTTTCAAAAACAATTGCGTTTAACGGGAAAAACTGATATAATATAGAATAAAGTCGGTGTGGTGTTTGTTTTGCCCGCCGAGTGTCCTTGAAAAGATCCCAAGAGAGGAAACAAAACATGGAATACCTTACCGTGCTGCTCATGTCACTGACGCCTATCAGTGAGCTTCGGGGGGCGCTGATTTTTGCAAGAGCGGCAGGGCTACCCTTTTGGCCGGCTTTTATCGTGGCTGTTTGCGGGAATTTACTGCTCATCCCCGTTGTGATTCTTTTTTGTCGGTGTATCATCAAACTGTTTTTGCATATTCAATGGGTCTCGCGCGCTTGGGATCGATTGCAAAGTTATGCCCACCGCAAGGCCGAAAACGTGGTGCGTTACCAAATGTTGGGCTTGTTTTTGTTGGTGGCAATTCCCTTGCCCGGTACAGGTGCATATACGGGCGCATTGGTCGCCTCGGTCATGGACCTGCGGCTGAAAAATGCCATGCCAAGCATAGCTTTGGGCGTGGTGGTAGCCGGCATCGTTACGGCGTTGTTTACCTACGGGTTAACGGCCCTTTTTATCTAAAATGCGAAAGAAGACAGAAGCATGTATTTGTGTGATTTTCATGTGCATACGGCCTTTTCTCATATCGACTGCACGGCAGACCCCGATCAGGTATGTCAGCAGGCCTTGGAGCAGGGGCTGAAGGAGATCGCTTTTACCGAGCATCACGATGCCAACGAAGTGGTAGCAGGCAGTTACCATCCCTTTGACATAGCGGGGCATAAGGCCGCCGTGGAGGAGCTGCGGGAGCGGTACAGAGGAAAGCTGATCATTCACCGCGGGGTAGAGCTGGGACAGCCTGCTTGGGAAGAGCAGGAGGCCCGGCGTGTGTTGGCGCAGGGACAATTTGATTTTATCATCGGCTCGGTGCACAGCATGCCGGATGTGATCGATTTTTATTACGACGATTTTTCTGAGAAGGATCTGGAAGCTCATTTTGATATCTACATGAAATATTTGGAGCTCCACAGCCGCTGGAAGGGGTACGACGTATGTGGGCATTTGACTTATCCGTTGACCTATTATACCAAATTCGGCCGTCATCTTTCTTTGGACCGTTGGATGGACGTGTACCGCACGGTGCTTTCCAACCTGATCCACAACGGCGTGGGTATTGAAGTAAACACCGCAGGACTTCGCCGCCCGCTCAACGACTTTATGCCGTGCCGCCAAGTGCTGGAGCTGTACCGCCAATTGGGCGGGGAGCTGATCACTGTAGGCAGTGACGCCCATCGGCCCTGTGAGGTGGGCACCGGTATTCGCCAGGCCGGGGAGCTTCTCAAAAGCCTGGGCTTCCGTTGGCTGACCACTTATCAACAACATTCTCCCGTACAGCATGCGCTGTAACGGATTTACAGAAAGGAAAGAAGCAAGATGGATAGCAAACGTTTATTGGAATTATTGCAAAAGGACGGCCGTCAGACGCCCGCTCGCTTGGCTGTTTTATTGGGTGTTTCCGAGCAGGAGGTATGTGAGGAAATCGCCCGTTTGGAAAAGGAGGGTGTCGTGCTGGGATATCCTGCCCTGATCGACTGGGATAAAACGGACCGCGAGGCCATTACGGCCTTGATCGAGGTGAAGGTGACGCCTCAACGCGGTGAAGGCTTTGACAGCATTGCCGAGCGTATTTATCGCTTCCCTGAGGTCACAGGGGTATATTTGATGTCCGGCGGTTTTGACCTGACTGTATTTATTGAAGGGAAGAGCATCAAGGACGTGGCCATGTTTGTGTCCGGAAAATTGGCGGCCATGGAGGGTGTTTTATCCACTGCCACCCATTTCGTGTTGAAAAAATATAAGGATAACGGCGTCGTTTTTAAGGCCAGACATGAAAATGAGCGCGGGATGTTGATGCTATGAAAGATTATTCCAATGTAATTTCCTCCCGTATGCAGGGGATCCGTCCTTCCGGCATTCGCAAGTATTTTGATTTGCTGGAGACCATGGATGATGCTCTGACGTTGGGAGTGGGACAACCTGATTTTGAGACCCCATGGCATATTTCTCAAGCAGCTGTAACGGCTCTTCAAAAAGGCAAGACCTTTTACACAGGCAACGCAGGTCTGCACGAATTGCGGGCTGAGGTGTGCCGTTATTTACATAGGCGCTTTGGCCTTACCTACGAACCTGCCCAAACCCTGATCACGGTGGGGGGCAGCGAAGCCATTGACCTTTGCATCCGTGTGTTGGTGGACCAGGGAGATGAAGTGATCATTCCTCAGCCCTCCTTTGTTTGCTACGGCCCGTTGACCGAGGTCTGCGGCGGAAAGCCCGTATACGTGGGCTTGCGGGAGGAGGATCGGTTTAAGCTGACGCCTGAAATTTTGGAAAAGGCCATTACGCCGCGGACCAAATTGGTGGTCGTGCCCTTTCCCTCCAATCCCACCGGTGCCATTATGACCCGCGAGGAGCTGGAAGCAATCAGCCGTGTGATCATCAAGCACGATCTTTTTGTGCTTAGCGACGAGATCTATGCCGAGCTGAATTACGGCACCCATCCCCACGTTTCCATTGCCTCTTTGCCCGGGATGAAGGAGCGCACGGTGGTGGTCAACGGCTTTTCCAAGGCCTACGCCATGACGGGTTGGCGCCTGGGCTTTTGCTGTGGCCCTCAGCCTGTGATGACAGAAATGCTGAAGCTGCATCAGTACGGCATTATGTGCGCCCCCACCATTTCCCAATACGGCGCGGTGGAAGCCTTGCGCAACGGCGATGAAGACATCGCCTATATGGTCAACGATTACAACGAACGGCGCAGACTGATCCTGGCCGGCCTTCGCAGTATCGGCATGGACTGCTTTGAACCGGAAGGCGCCTTTTACGTATTTCCCAGCATTCAGAAATTTGGCCTTTCTTCCGAGGAGTTTTGTGAAGGCCTGCTGAGAAGCGAGCGACTGGCCGTGGTACCCGGTAATTCCTTTGGCGAAAACGGCGAAGGGTTTATCCGCCTTTGCTACGCCTATTCTATTGATACCATTACCAAGGCATTGGACCGTATGGGCCGCTTTATTTCCACCCTGAAGTAATGAAACAGGTTATAGAGAGGGCGCCCGCCAAGCTAAACCTTTTTTTGGAGGTAGGCCAAAAGCGGGATGATGGATTTCACGATATCGTATCGGTGATGCAAACGGTGTCGGTGATGGATGGGGTGACCCTAACCTTGCGGGAAGATGGAATCTTCAGCCTGCAAAACGATAAACCCTATCTTCCGTGTGATGAACGAAACGTAGCCTTAGCGGCAGCCAAGCTATTTGCCGAGACTTACGGTGTTCGGCAGGGTTGCCATATCGATATTCGAAAAGGTATTCCGGTAACCGCCGGTGTGGGCGGGGGCAGTGCGGATGCCGCCGCAGTATTGCGGGGAATGTGCCGCCTGTACGGAGTAAAGGCTTCGCGCGAGGAACTTTGTAAGTTGGGCGAGCAGATCGGCTCCGATGTGCCGTTTTGCGTGGCCGGAGGCACAGCGTTGGCTACGGGCCGCGGGGAGAACCTACAGGCGTTGAAAACGCCCGAGTTGCAGATCGTATTTTTTAGAAGTGGACGAAAGGTGTCTACGGCGCACGCTTATGCCTGCCTGGATGCCCATCCACGAAACGTGCGCAGCGAAGCCGGAATGATAGAGGCACTGCAAAGCGGGGAGGCTAGCTCCATTGCTTTGCAGTTGTACAATGCTTTTTCTCCGCTGTATGAAGAAAATTTAAAGCAATTTCAAGCGCTCTGCGCCCCCTTTTCTCCTTTGGGAATGGGGTTGAGCGGTGCAGGGCCTACCTGTTTTGCTTTGTTTAAAGAAGGAACAGAGGCCGGGGCGTGCTGTAAGACCCTGCGGGAGCAGGGGGGATATGCACGAGCCTGCCACAGTCTTCGTGCACTGCATTTTTAACGGGACTGTAGGTATTTTCCAAATGAAGGAGGAACCCGATGTGACTTTGTCTGATTTTTGGAGTTTGATCAAATCTTACATCTCTGAGATCGGCATCATGGATATTGTGGATATTTTAGTGGTCAGCGTTGTGCTGTACTACCTGATCCGCTTTTTACGTGAACAGCGGGCAGCTAAACTGCTGACCGGCTTATTGGTGTTGGTGGTTTTGGCCCCTTTAAGTGCTTGGTTTGGCATGGACGTAGTTCATTTTCTGCTGACCAACACCTTACAGCTTGGCTTGATCGCTTTGGTTATCGTGTTTCAGCCGGAACTTCGCTCTGCTTTGGAACAGTTGGGCTCCATCCGCCGTTTGGGCTTTTCCGTCAACGGGGAAGAGAATGCCGTGCAGGAAAAACTGCAGGCTATTTGCCAAGGGATCGCCTCCCTTTCTGCCCAGCGCGTGGGAGCTTTGCTGGTATTTGAGCGCGGAACTCGTTTGGGAGACGTGATCAAAACCGGTACGCTGTTAAATGCAGACCCCTCCGAACGGATCCTACGTACCATTTTTTACGACGGCACCGCTCTTCACGATGGAGCTGTGGTTGTGCGCGATATGAAACTGCTGGCGGCAGGATGTTGGCTTCCCATGACAGCCCATCAGGACAGCATCAGCCGCGATCTGGGTACCCGTCACCGCGCTGCCGTGGGGATGAGCGAGGCCAGCGATGCCATCGTGGTGATCGTTTCCGAAGAGACGGGAACCATTTCCGTTGCCGAACGGGGAAAATTGGAGAGGAACTTTACTCAACAAACCCTGCAGGCCTATTTGATGCGTGAGTTGCACGTGGAGCAGGGGCGTTCTCACCGCTTCCGCGCGGCCTTTAAACGAGAGGAAGAGGGGGACGAGACCCATGAATGAACCCTTGCACAAGCTGAAACAGGAAGCAGGTCTTCTTCCGGCCAAGGCTTCCCGCCCCAATCGCCACTGGGGAATGAAGATCTTAAGTGTGCTTTTTGCCCTTATTTTGTGGGTGTACGTCACTTCTGTGGAAGAAGGAAAGGGCACTACAGAGCGTACCTTTTCCGATGTGAATATTGATATTCGGGTGGATAATGCGGCGCTGGAGGCCTATGGGCTGACCATTATCTCCGGCCTTAGCCAGACAGCTGAAATCTCCGTAACGGGAAACCGGGCTCAGGTGATGAAACTGACCCGTGCGGACATCAGCGTATATGCCGAACTGAAAACGGAGTTGCTTCGCTCGGGCAATATTACCCTGCCCGTTCAGGTCAGCCTGCCTAACGGAATTACGCTGGTGGATCACGAGCCTGCCTTGGTGACTCTGCAAATGGAGAATATGGCCACGTTGGAGATCCCCGTGCGGGTGGATACCTCTAACCAAACGGTGCCGGACGGCTACGCCATCGAATCTCCCATCGTATATCCCACTAACGTTAGTGTCAGCGGCCCTTCTTACCTGCTTTCTCAAATCAAGGAAGCCGTGGTGGAAATGCCTGCAGGATCTGTGACCTCCACCATTACCACCGCCAAAAAGGTACGCTTGGTGGATGAAAACGGTGTAGAAGTGCAAGGAGCCAATTTGGCCGCTTTTGACGATACGGTTTCGGTGACCATTCCCGTGTTAAAGGTGGTGGAGCTTCCTTTGTGCGTGAGTCTGCTTAACGCCGAACGGGAGGGAGACGCTGTAAAGGTTTCCCTTGATCCCGGCACGATCAAGGTGGCAGCACAGCCTGACCTGCTCAGTGGCGTGACGGAGATCAGCGTGGGCACCTTGGATCTGGCTACCATCGATTTGCAGACGGCGGGAAGCACGAGTACGTATACTTTTTTTGTCAAACTGCCTTCCACCTGGAAAAATTTGAACTATGTGCAAAACGTCAAAGCGGAGGTTGCCTTTGACGGGCTGAGTGACAAAACCGTTCGTGTAGATCAGTTTGTGGTCATGCCTGAAATTTCCGGTAAGGCCATCGAAGTGCAAACGCGCGCGGTAGACGTTCACTTGCGCGGAGAAACCATGGGGATGCTCCAGCTTGGAAACGGAGAAAATATCAGTTTGGTCATTCAGCCCAATGCTTTGTCCTCTCAGGCGCAGGACGGTGTGTATGAGGTAAAGGCAGAAGTACTGATCGACTTACCGTATCGCATTTGGGCGATAGGAACTCATACGCTGACAGTTAAAGTGAGCTCGTTGGAATGATTGCCGTATCTGCCATTCGCCTGCCCTTGGAGGCAGACGAGCAGCAGGCTGTAGAGCAGGCCTGCGAACCCCTGCGCCGCAGGGGAATAGGGGTGTTGGAGGCCTTTGTGATCCACCGCGGGATCGATGCCCGCCGACGCCCTGTCAAACTGGAATATACAGTGGCTATACGCGTCACTGACAAGGAAAAGGCTTTACACGCCATTCCGTCGGCCGTTGCGCTGCCGACGCCCTATGCCCCTCCTTCACATGGGGGGGAAAGCCTTAAAAAACCTCCGGTGATCGTGGGAAGCGGCCCTGCGGGGCTTTTTGCTGCCCTTTGTTTGGCCGAAGCAGGCCTTTGTCCGGTGGTGCTGGAGCGTGGAGAAGCGGTGGAAGAGCGGACCCGCCGTGTACGTACTTATTGGGAAAAGGGCGAATTGGACGAGGAAAGTAACGTGCAATTCGGTGAAGGCGGGGCCGGAACTTTTTCCGACGGAAAGTTAAATACCGGCATTCACGACCCCAGATGTGCGTATATATTACAGACCTTCGTTCGTTTTGGCGCACCTGCGGAGATCATGTGCTTGGCCAAGCCCCACGTGGGAACGGATCGCCTTACCCGGGTGGTCTCTTCCATGCGAAAACACATTGAATCTTTGGGCGGCAAGTTTTTGTTTCGCTGTAAAGCTGAAGACCTTTGCATTGAAAACGGACGGCTGGAAGGGGTCAAAACCTCCTTTGGGGAGATCCCGACCTCTGTTTTGGTGGTCGCCTGCGGCCATTCGGCGCGGGATACGTTTCAGATGTTGGCCCGTCAAGGGGTGGCAATGGCACCCAAGCCGTTTTCAGTAGGCTTTCGGGCTGAACATTTACAAAGTATGATAGACCGAGCCATGTATGGCCCTGCCGCAGGGCATCCCAAATTGGGGGCGGCACCTTACAAATTTTCTGCCCATTTCGGACAGGATGGTGTGTACACTTTTTGTATGTGCCCCGGGGGTACGGTGGTAGCCGCTTCTTCGGAGCGAGGGCATATTGTGACCAATGGCATGAGCAATTACGATCGCGCAGGCCGCAATGCCAACGCGGCTGTGTTGACGGCGGTGACCCCCGCAGAGTTGGACGGTGACCTGTTTGCAGGGGTGCGTTTTCAACAGCAGCTGGAGAAGCGGGCTTACGCCATGACGGCGGGGGCGGCTCCCGTGCAACTTTTAGGAGATTTCAGGCTGGGCAGGGTCAGCCATGCATTCGGGGCTGTACAGGCCTCTTACACAGCAAAATGGGCCTTTGCAGATCTCAACGAACTGTATCCCAAGCGGATCTGCGATCTGCTGGGAAAGGGGATGGAGAGCTTTGCCAAACGTCTGCACGGATACGATCGCGCCGACACGGTGCTTACCGGGCCGGAAACCCGTACCACTTCTCCCTTGCGGATGCTGCGCGGCGAGGATTTGGAATCGCTGACACTGCGGGGGTTATATCCTTGCGGAGAGGGTGCAGGGTATGCCGGCGGCATTATGTCTGCCGCGGCTGACGGCTTACGTGTGGCCGAGGCGATCTTGAACCGATATTGAATAAGAAAAAACGGAACTGAGCAGGCTATGAAAAAAACAGGTGTGATCGTGGAGATCAAAAACGGACAAGCAAAGGTGCGCGTGCCGGTGGAGGGGGGCTGCGGAGGTTGCCGCGGCTGTTCCGGAAGCTGCCGCTGTGCGTATCTTCAGGTGCCGTGTGGGGAGGAATACGCCCCGGGACAACGCGTTGTGCTGCAGACCCAAACGGTGCCGTCTTTGATCTGTGCAATGTTTTGGTTGGCCTTGCCTTTGCTGGCGGCTGTTTGCAGTATTGGGCATTTACCCCCTTGGGGAAGTGCATTGATTTGGTTGGCAGGGATGCTGGGCCTTGGTTGGGTGATTGCTGTTCCCCTGAAAAAATATTTGAAGACCGAGATCGTCGGAATTTGCGGAGAGGATGAAGCAGATGAGTGAACAAGCGGAGCTGTATGCAATGAAGGCTGTTCATTTTATTGGTGTCGGCGGCGTCAGCATGTCCGCTTTGGCGGCCCTGTTGCACCAAAACGGAGTGATCGTCAGCGGTTCGGACATGCAGGAAAGCTCGGTGACCGCGCATCTGCGCGAGTTGGGAATACGGGTTTTTATCGGTCATAAGGAAGGACAGCTCGGGGTGGCGGATACGGTGGTATACAACGCCCGTATTCATCCCGACAACGCGGAATATGCCGAGGCTATGAAAAAAGGCCTGCAGATAATCCCCAGAGCGGCTCTGTTGGGAAGCATTATGAAGACCTATGCCCGCTCCGTGGCGGTGGCGGGAACTCACGGTAAGTCCACGACTACGTCCATGCTGGCGCAGATCTTTTGCACGGCAGGATGTGATCCCACAGTGATGAACGGAGCCTCCCTGTCCTGCTTAGAGGGGGGGACCTATCGCTTGGGAAAAAGCGATCTGTTCCTTTGCGAGGCTTGTGAATATACCCGCTCCTTTTTGCATTTTTATCCGGGCATAGCTGTGGTGCTGAACGTGGAAGAGGACCATTTGGATTATTATCGAGATCTGGACGATATTTTAGATGCCTTTCGGCAGTTTTTGGCCCAAACCGGTCCCTGCGGGACGGCTGTGATTTGTGCCGATCAGCAGGGGGCTATGAGGGCCGCAGAAGGGTATGCGGGAAAACTGCTGACCTACGGGATTGACCGCGGGGAGATCCGCGCCTGCGAAATTCGCACCCACTTGGGGCGTGTTTGCTTTACCCTTTGCCGAAATGGTGAGCCCTTAGGGGAAATCCGCCTGGCTGTTTGCGGCAAACACAACGTGTATAATGCTTTGGCGGCTTGTGCTGTCAGCTTAACGTTGGGCTTAAGTGTTCAACAGATCGCTCAGGGCTTGGCCCTGTTTGGCGGCTGCGACAGAAGACTGCAGCAGGTGGGAAAAGTCAATGGGGCAAAGCTGTATATCGACTACGCCCACCATCCCACCGAGGTGCACGCGGCGTTGGAGGCCCTGCGTAGCATGACGAAAGGGCGGGTGATCGCCCTGTTTCAGCCTCACACCTATTCCCGTGTGCAGGCCTTTGCCAAAGGCTTTGCCGAGGCCCTGAAGGCGGCGGATATTTCCGCCTTGGCAGAGGTGTTTTCGGCTTCCGAGACTCAGCCCGAGGGGGTCAGCTCGCAAAACATTGCAGATCTGCTACCCCATACTCCCGTCATAGAGGATTTTGAAAGGGCAGCTCGGTGGATCCGAAGCGTGGCAAGGGAGGACGATGCGGTGGTGCTGTTGGGCGCGGGAGATATTCCGCAGGTAGCCCGTTTTTTACAGGAATAAAAAAACTGCGCGGAAGCGAAAAGCTTCTGCGCAGTTTTTGTTTGAGGGCTATTTTTTCAGCAGGGATACGATAAATTCCAGCACCCGCCCGTAGACCAGCATGGGGTCGGGAATCACAGGGCCGCTGATGGATTCGAAGCTGTGGCCTGCATTGTGGAGCATGAACAATTCGCAGTCCCCCTGCTCGCGGATGGAGGCTTGGTAGAAATTCAAGGTGTGGTCGGGATGGCATACCCAGTCGCGGTCGGCACCGCAAAGAAGAACGGGAGGCATATCGGCGCGCACGTAAGTCAGCGGACTGTACGCATGGAAGGGCTCGGGATTGACGGAATAATTGCCACCAAACAGATCGCCCAACAATTCACCGGGGCTCTCTTTGTACCAGTTGGGAAACAGCTGGCGCCCCGTTTTTTCATCGGGCCAAAACATGGTGGGGGGGACGTAGGCCACCGTCCCCAGACAACGGAAGGGAAAATCGCGATACACACAGCGTTTGGTCAACAATTCGTAAGGGGCCAAGGTCAGCAACAGGCTCATATGGCCACCGGCAGACTGGCCCATAGGTACGATGCGTTCCAGATCGATCTGAAAGACATCGTTATGCAGGGAGATATAGCCCAGCGCATCCATCACGTCGGCCACCACGTCGGGCATCATTTCGCCATGGTCGTAGCCTCGGTAGCTGACGGTCATGGCGGCAAACCCCTCGTCCAGGAGCTGCGGCCCCTGGGGAAAATACCAGTAATGACTTTCCGGAACCTCGTAATGGGTCCAGCCTCCGCCGAGAATACTGATCAGCAAGGGGGCTCGGTCGTAAATCTTTTTGGTGGGCTGTACCAGGTAAAAGGCAAGCTCCATTCCGTCGCTGACCTTGTACACAAAGCGGCCGCTGTTGCGGCCCTCGGGCAGAGCTGTTACGGCTTGGGCGTTCAAGGGAATATCGTGCATGATTTCTTCCTCCTATTTGACCAGATTGGATACAAATTCATAGGCCAGGCGATGGAATTCTTCCACAGAGGGAGTGATGGCACCACCCACCGCTTGCCAAGCGTGGTCGGCATTTTCCAGCATGAGCAGGGTGGAATTACCGCCCACATCCAGGGCGGCTTGGTGGAACAGGATGCTTTGCTTGGGATCTACGATGGTATCGTCCGTTGCACCGCCGATGAGGACGGGAGGCATATGGGCGCTGACATAGGTGATGGGGCTATATTGAATGAAGGGCTCGGCATTGACAGAAACATTGATGCCGAACAAATGCCCCAACAGATCTCCGGGAGCCTGTTCATACCAAGTGGGAAAAAGTTGACGGTTGGTCTCGGCATCCTTGTACAGCATGGTGGGGGGAACCATGGCTACGGAGCCGATGCAATTATAGGAGAAATTTTTGTAGGCGCAGTTTTTCATCAAAAAGTCGTGAGGTGCCAAGGCCAACAGTAAGCCCATATGACCGCCTGCAGACTGCCCCACGGTGACCACCTTTTGCAGGTCGATCTTAAACAGATCGTTATATTGTGCGATATAGCCCAGCGCATCCAGCACGTCGGCCACGATATCGGGCATCTTTTCACCGTGATCCGAACCGCGATAGCTGACGGTCATACTGGCAAAGCCTTCCATGCTGAGGGTGCTGGCCTTGGTCAAATAATCGTAGTGACTGTTGGTCACCTCGTAATGCGTCCAGCCACCGCCCAAGATGTTGACGATCAAGGGGGCATACTCATACACCTGCTTGCGAGGCTGGTTTAAATGAAAGGCCAATTCCATGCCACCGCTGGTTTTGTACACAAAACGACCGGACTTTTTCGTGGGGGCTACGGCTCCCTCCACCTTATTCTCCTCCTCGGTGGAAGGGGTAGAGGAAGGAATTGTATCCGTTTCGGTGGCAGGCTCGGTAACGGGGGGCTTCTGCATACAGCCCACGGCAAGCACTGCCATAGATAAGACCAAAAAAACGGTCAGCATTTTTTTAATCAGCATGAAAGGAACACTCCTTTTTTCTGAATGATGGCTCTATTCTAACACAAAGCGGGCAAATTGTCTATGGATTATTCTAAAATTATCTGTGAAAATTCAGGACGATATTCATATGATAAAATAAAGACGGAAGAGGCAGAAGTATACGCCGTCAAGGAATGCTTGCAGGTTTGAAAAAGATGTGGTATAATAAAACAAATTCCTTGAAAGGAGCATGTTATGCCGTTGCGGCTTCGTAGAGCATTGAGCGTTTTTTGGTCTTTTTTCAAGATCGGTGCTTTTACCTTTGGGGGCGGATATGCTATGATCCCCCTCATCCAAAAAGAGACGGTGGAAAAAAAGCATTGGATCACAGACGACGATATTTTGGAGATCATTGCCATTGCCGAGTCCACCCCCGGTCCTATTGCCATTAATTCGGCTACCTTTGTAGGCTTCCGCGTGGCGGGAGTGCCGGGGGCGATGTGTGCCACTTTAGGTGTGGTCCTGCCTTCCTTTGCCATGATTTTGGCTATCTCCTATGTGCTCAGGGAATTTGAAAATATTGCGGCGGTGCAGTATGCTTTTAACGGCATCCGAGCCGGTGTGCTGGCGTTGATCTTAAAGGCCCTTTGGTCTATGTATAAGCAATGCCCCAAATCGCCTGTAAGCTACGTAATTATGGCGACAGCCTTGGTTCTGACAGCCTTTTTGAAGATGAATGTTTTGTTGGTGATCGTGCTTTGCGCCCTGTTTGGGCTGATTACCTCCCTGCTGGCGGAAAGGAGGCAAAAGCAATGATCCTGTTGGAACTGTTTTGGACGTTTTTTAAGATCGGTGCCTTTACCTTTGGGGGAGGCTACGCCATGCTGCCGCTGATCCAAGCGGAGGTGGTAGCTCACCAATGGATGAGCGATGCGGAACTGGTGAATTTTGTTGCCGTAAGCGAAAGCACCCCCGGCCCCTTTGCCGTGAATATCGCCACCTACGTGGGCTCGGAGGTGGGGGGCGTGCTCGGTTCTGTCTGTGCGACGTTGGGTGTGGTCCTGCCTTCCTTTTTGATCATCCTGTTGGTGGCTACCTGCTTTGAAAAATTCCGCCGTAACCGGATCGTCAAGGGGTGTATGTCAGGGCTCAAGCCCGCTGTCATCGGGATGATCGGCGCGGCGTTGCTTTCTGTGGCGGGTACGGTCTTTGTCTCCCAAGGCTTTTCCACAGCCCTGTTTTCCGATCCGCTGACCTACGTATCATTGGGGATTTTCCTTTTGGCGGCGGTGCTGGCCTTTAAGAAGAAACACCCCATTTTCATTATTTGTCTGGCGGCAATACTGGGGGTTGCAACGGGATATCTTTTTGCATAAAAAAACCATGGAGCTTTAAACCAAAGCTTCCATGGTTTTTATTTTGTCTTTAGGCAGGTAGAGGGATCACTGCTTTTTCAAGCCCAAGATCTCGGCAGATTCGTCGCGCATTTTGTATTTCAGGATCTTGCCCGCCGCATTCATGGGGAATTCCTTGACAAAGAGGAAGTATTTGGGGACCTTGTGCCGTGCAATGGAGGCATTGCCGAATTCCCGCATTTCCTGCTCGTCTGCCGTTTCACCTTTGTGCAGGATGATCCAAGCGCAGCATTCCTCGCCGTATTTTTCATCGGGCACACCCACCACCTGCACGTCACGCACCTTGGGGTTGGTAAGGTAAAACTCTTCGATCTCACGGGGATACAGGTTTTCACCGCCGCGGATGATCATGTCCTTCAAACGTCCGGTGACCTTGTAGTATCCGTCGGGCGTGCGGCAACAGATGTCACCGGAATGCAGCCAGCCGTCCGCATCAATGGCTTGGGCAGTGGCTTCGGGCATTTTGTAGTAGCCCTTCATGATGTTAAAGCCGCGGGCAACGAATTCGCCGCTTTCGCCGTCGGGCAGCTCCAGGCCCGTTTCGGGGTCGATTACCTTACACTCCACGCCGGGGAAGGGGCTGCCCACCGTTTCCACACGGTGATCCAGGTCTTCGTTGACTTCGCCCATCGTGCAGCCGGGAGAGGCTTCTGTTTGACCGTAAACGGAGATGATCTCCTTCATATTCATTTCATCGGCGGCGCGGCGCATCAGATCGGCGGGGCAGTTGGCCCCTGCCATAATGCCCGTACGCATATAAGAGAAATCCGTTTTGGCAAAATCGGCATGGTTAAACATGGCGATAAACATGGTAGGTACGCCGTTAAAGCAGGTAATATGCTCGTCGTTTACACAAGCAAGGGAGGACTTGGGCGAGAAATAGGGAATGGGGCAAAGGGTGCCGCCATGGGTCATCATAGAGGTCATGGAAAGAACCATGCCGAAGCAGTGGAACATGGGCACCTGGATCATCATGCGGTCCGCCGTAGACAGATCCATGCGGTCGCCGATGGTCTTGCCGTTGTTGACAATATTGCGGTGGGTCAGCATAACGCCCTTGGGGAAGCCGGTGGTACCGGAGGTGTACTGCATGTTGCACACGTCATCGGGCTTGACCAGGGAGGCGCGCCGACGCACCTCCTCGTGGGGGACCAAAGAAGCACGGGAAAGCATTTGCTCCCACGTTAAGCAGCCGGGCATGGAAAAGCCTGCAGTGACCACGTTTCGCAAAAAGGGCAGGTTTTTGGAGTACAGAGGCTTGCCGGGAGTCAGGGTCTCCAGCTCGGGGCAAAGCTCACGAATGATCTCCTTATAGTTGATGTCCTTGCAGTATTCGATCATCACCAGGGTATGGGTGTCGGATTGCTTCAGCAGATATTCGATCTCGTGGATCTTGTAGGCGGTGTTGACGGTGACCAGCACGGCGCCGATCTTGGTGGTAGCCCAGAAGGTGATAAACCATTCGGGGACGTTGGTAGCCCAAACGGCCACGTGGTCGCCCGCCTTGACTCCCAGGGAGATCAGTGCGGCAGCACATTCATCCACGTCGCGGCGGAATTGGGCATACGTTCTGGTATAGTCCAGGGTAGGGTATTTAAAGGCGTACTGGTCGGGATATTTTTCCGCCATCGTGTCCAGCACATCGGAAAAGGTGGCGTCAATGATGTCGTATTTTTTCCATACAAAGGTGCCGGTCTTGGCGCGGTTGTAATAGGCTCGGTCGAAGCTCTTTTTGTCTCGGCGCAGAGAGGAGAGGTAGTTGGAAAAATGAGTCAAAACAATATCTGCATCCAGGATCTCTTCGTTCCAGGCGGCACAAATAAAACCGTCGAAATTCAGCGAAGACAGGGCGTTGAGCAATTGGGCTACGGGTAGGTCACCTTCGCCGATCAAAACGGTCTTGCCGTTTTTCATGTCTCCCAGACGCACGTATTTGATGTAAGCCCCCAGGACTTTAATAGTAGTTTCGGCATTTTCCTCGGCAGAAAAATAGGTTCCGCGCACGTTCCACGCTGCGCCAATAACTGCAGAGGAAAAGAAATTGATGATTTCAATAATGTTTTCCGTATGGGCCAGATATCCCACCGTCTCCAGCAGGATACCCACGTCTGCGCTTTCGGCGCGGCGAATGGCCTGGCTCAGCTTTTCCTCCAGTACGGAAAAGGAAATCTGGTTTTCAATGCGCACGATCACGTGGGGAATGGCGGCACCGGCAGCCATATCCACGTATTTGACCAACAGCTCCGCCGTGGCCTCCTCGCATTCCAGGGAGTGGGGGAAGGTCAGGGCAGAAACGGAAAGCCCGCGGTTAATGAGCTTTCTTTTGGCATCGGCCACGCGGTCGCGGCGCAGGATGCTGTCGTGGTGTTGGTTGCGTTCCTTGACGGCATCGTAGATTTCAAAGCCCGCAAAGCCGTAATCGTAGGCGTAGCGGCAAACGTCAAGGAAGGAGGAACGGTTGACGTTTTTGGTGGAAAAGACGATCTTCATATTATTCCTCCTCGGAAACAATTTTGTTCAATGCATTGATATAAGCACGAAGGCTGGCGGCGACGATATCGGTGGAGGTGCCGTTGCCGGAATAAAGCTTGCCGTTGTTGCGAAGACGGACCAGCGCCGAGCCCAAAGCCTCTTTGCCTTCCGTAACAGCCTGCACCTGGAAATCATCCAGCTCGTAGTGGTAGCCGATGCATTGCTCGATGGCGCGGAAGGCGGAATCCACAGGGCCGTCACCCATGCTTACGCCGCAGATCAGTTCGCCGTTGCATTTGAGCGTCACCTGAGACATGGAGCCGGTCAGACTGCCGCTGGTGGTGGTGTAATTTTCCAAATGATACGTGGAGGGAGCTTGCATAGCGGCGCTGGCGATCAGGGCCTCCAGTTCCTTAGCGCCCACGGCATCTCTTTTTTCGCAAACCTGAAGGAGGGCCTTGTGAACGTTGCCGCAATCGGAGTCGGACAGGTCATAGCCCAGGATCTGAGCAGCCTGCGCCACCTGGGCAAGGGTGCTTTCCCCGTCCAGCAGAATCTTTTTCTTTTCACTGACGGTCTGTTCGCTTTCGTAAGCGTCGTGGTTGATGTGGGCCAGCAGGTCGTCGATGCTTGCGTGGATCTTGGTGTTGTTCAGGTCGGTCTGCACGCCAAGCTTGGCAGAGCAAACGCTGATCGCATCGCAAAGGGCGCCCGTCAAAAGTACGTCTTTGCCCGCCATGGCACATTTCAAGCCGTCAGCTTCCTTTTCCACTGCGGCGACGGCAGAGGCCACTGCCATGCTGATGCGGTCCGATACCTGTACGTATACGGGAATGCTGACGGTGCTTTTTACGGTTTTCACCAGGGCGGCGATCTCTTCGGGCATGGAAATGCCTGCATCATCGCAAAGGGTGATCAGCGTGGCACCGCTTGCCTCGGCCTCTTTGACTGCGGCAAGAAGGAAATCTTCGTCCGCGCGGGTAGCATCCTGAGCAGAAAACTCCACGTCTTCGCAAAATTCCTTGGCGGCTTTGATCAGATCAGCGATCTTGGCCAGCATTTTTTCGGCCTTGATATGGTGAATGTATTCCATTTGAACCGTGGACACGGGCAACTCTACCTGCAAACGGGGTTTACGAGCTTCCTTGATGCATTCCCAGGCAGCGGCGATCTCCTCGGCCTGAAATCCAACGGGGATGGCCACGGCGGCATTGCGTACGTTTTTGGCCACGGTCTGATAGATGATGGTATCCTCGCGCAGATTTTTAATAGGGGCCAGCTCAACGGCGTCTGCACCCAGGGAGTCTGCACAGGCGGCGATGGCGGTCTTCTCGCGGAACAAAAGCGAAAGGCCGCGTTCCTGGGCCAGCTTTTTCAACGTAATGTCGGCGGTGATGATCTTTTTCATTTTGAAAGACTCCTTTCAGATTTTGGGATCGTACGACAGGGGATCCAACAAAAAAACGCTTCCGTCTCCTTGTTGATTCAAAGAGACGAAAACGTTAAACCTTGCGTTTGTGTTTCCGCGGTACCACTCTTCTTCATCCGCTGGGGATGCCCTTAGATGCCAACACATCTTTTCTCTGTTACGGGAGCTCCCGTCTGCCACTACTGAATGAAGGTTCGCGGCAGCCGCTCTGCGGTCAGTTCTGCAAAACTTTCCCAATGCCTTGCACCAAACGGCATCTCTCTGCGGGCGAAAGTGATTGCATACTACTCCGCTTCACTGCGTTTTGATAGCAGTATTATACCATCTTTTCGGTGTTTGTCAAGGTTTTTTTTAATTTTTTTCGGTTCTCATGACGGGAATGCGGCAAAAAAACTGCCGGGTGCTTTTTTACACCCGGCAGTAATCCCGAAAATGTTACAGTTTGCAAACGTCTGCGGCGGTGATCAAATGGAATCCCGCGCCCTCCAGGGCGGCTTCGGCGGCGGTGTTGTCCTCTACGCGAAGCACTACGTAAGCGTGCTTTTCAGTGCGGGACATAAAGGCGTAGAGATATTCCATGTTGATGCCCGCTTTGTCCAAAACGCCCAGGGCGGCGGTCAGTTTGCCGGGGGCGTCGCCGATCTTGACACCCACCACATCGGTAATTTTGATCAGATAGCCCTGCTCGGAAAGGGTCTTTTCCGCTGTTTCCTCGTCGTTTACGATCAAACGGAGGATTCCGAAATCCTGGGTCTCAGCAATGGAGAGGGCTCGGATATTTACGTTGTGGGCGGCCAAGGTATCGGTGATGGAGACCAGGGCGCCTTGCTTGTTTTCAACAAAAACGGTCAGTTGCTTGATTGCCATAGTCAAAACTCCTTTCCGGTATTCAGATCAATTTACGTTTGTCTACCACGCGCACAGCTTTGCCTTCACTGCGGGCGATGGTTTTGGGGGACACCAGATGCACGGAGGGGTTAATGCCCAGCATGGTCTTCATGGCGTTGGCTAAGGATTTTTCCATGGCCAAAATGTCGCTGAGCTTATCCGTAAATTGCTCGGCGTTCATTTCCACATTGACCTCGAAGGTATCGGTATTGTTTACACGGTCCACCACGATCTGGTAGTTGGGTTGATAGCCCTCGTTCAACAGAACGGTCTCGATCTGGCTGGGGAACACGTTGACGCCGCGGATGATCAGCATGTCGTCGGTGCGGCCCATGGGCTTAGCCATTTTGACCAAGGTACGGCCGCAGGAGCATTTCTTGCGGGACAGCACGCAAATATCGCGGGTGCGGTAGCGAAGCAAGGGGAAGGCTTCTTTGTCCAAAGAGGTGAATACCAGCTCACCCTTGGAGCCCTCGGGGAGCACTTCGCCGGTGTCGGGATCAATGATCTCGGCCAGGAAGTGGTCTTCGTTAATATGCATGCCCGTTTGCTCACAGCATTCGAAGGCAACTCCGGGACCGGAGGTTTCGGTCAGGCCGTAAATATCGTATGCTTTGATGCCCAAAGTCGCCTCAATGCCACGGCGCATTTCCTCCGTCCAAGGTTCGGCACCGAAGATACCCGCTTTCAAGGGGATATCCTCGGGCTTATAGCCCTGCTCCTTCAGCGTTTCGCCGATATAAGCGGCGTAGGAGGGGGTACAGCACAGGATCGTAGCGCTGAGATCCATCATAAATTGGATCTGGCGCTCGGTATTTCCGGAGGACATGGGAAGGGTCAGGCATCCCACACGGTGAGAGCCGCCGTTCAGGCCGGGGCCGCCGGTGAACAGACCATATCCGTAAGCCACCTGACAGACGTCCTTGTTGGTGCCGCCTGCGGCTACAATGGCACGGGCGCAGCAATCCTCCCAAAGGTCAACGTCCTTTTGAGTATAAAAAGCCACCACACGGCGGCCGGTGGTACCGGAGGTGGATTGAATACGCACACAATCCTCCAGGGGCTTGGCCAAAAGGCCGTAGGGATAAGCATCGCGCAGATCCGCCTTGGTCAGGAAGGGAAGCTTGTGCAGATCCTCGATACCGTGAATATCCGCGGGGGTGACCCCCTTCTTATCCATCAGGTCGCGGTAGTAGGGCACGTTTTCATACACGTGCTTGACTTGCTTGACCAGCTTTTCGGACTGCAATTTTTGCATGTCTTCTAACGGCATGGTCTCGATCTCTTTTTGGTAGTAATTCTGTGCCATGTTGATCTTTCCTTTCTGTACGTGTTTGGGGAAGTGGGCGGCCGTTATACAGAAAAGGCAACAAAAAACGCCCTTCCGTATTTCAGCCTGAAATACAGAGGACGAGAAAAACCCGTGGTACCACCTCAGTTTACCGCTTTCTCACGATCGCGGCCTTTTAGAGTGTCCAACAACACCCTGATTCGATAACGGGAATGACCGTTGCAGCCTACTGAAAAAATCGTTCGGTGCACTGCTCGCAGGAGGAATTCGGTTTGAACCGCGCCGTTGTCTTGCACCCACCGGCAACTCTCTGTAAGGGTCGCTCAAACTTACTTATTCCCGCTCAAACGCATTTAATGTTAGAATTTTATCACTTTAGAGCAATGAAGTCAAGAACTTTTTTGTAAAAAAATACAATTTTTACGAAAAATATCCGTGACTGTAAAAAATGCCGATACGCAACGCGTATCGGCATTTGTGTGTGAAAACTTATTGATCCTCGGTGCTTTCATGCTCGGCTTGAAGGGCGGCATCGTAGGAATACATGGGGGGGACGTCCAGCCCCTTGTATTTTCTGTCTACATAGTTTTTCGTGAGCTTGGCCACCAAGGGGAACAGGGCCACAACTCCGATGAGGTTGGGAATCATCATCAAACCGTTGAAGGTATCGGAAATGTCCCAAGCCAAGGAGGAGGTCATGATGGCACCGGAGCTGATCATTAGCACGAAGATAACGTGATAAACCTTGACAGCCTTCGTGCCAAACAGGTATTCCACAGCCTTGGCGCCGTATTGGGACCAGCCCAACACCGTGGTAAAGGCAAACAGAAGAATGAAAATGGCCACGAAAATCTCGCCCACGGGGCCCATTACGTTACCGAAGGCCTGGGAGACCAAAGTAGCATCGTCCACACCCGGGGCGGCCAGACCCGTTTCCAAATTGATGTAACCGGAGGAGAGTACGGCAATGGCCGTTATGGTGCAGACCACCAGCGTGTCAAAGAACACCTCGAAAATGCCCCACAGCCCCTGCTTGACGGGCTCTTTTGCGTTGGAGGAGGCGTGGACCATAACGGAGGAGCCTAAGCCGGCCTCGTTGGAAAAGACACCGCGCTTGCAACCTTGGGTGATCACCTGGCTGATCGCGACGCCTGCCGCACCGCCGGCTACTGCTTTAATACCAAAGGCAAAGCGGAAGATGGAAGAGAAAATGGCGCCTATGTTGGAGATGTTTGTAATAAACAGTGCCAAGCAGCCGATGATGTAAAGAATGGACATGAAGGGAACCAGTTTTTCCGCCACGGAGGCAATGCGCTGCAGCCCGCCAATGATGATCAGGCCGGCCAACACGGTCAGACCCATCCCAATCAGCAGGTTGATTACGGGAATGCCCCCGATCTGTCCCAGGTCTACCCCTTTGAAAAGGGCGGATTGCAGGTTCAGGGTGATCTTGTTTACCTGTCCCATATTACCGATGCCGAAGGAGGCCAAAATGGCAAAGATGGCAAAAAGAGCGGCTAAAACTTTGCCGATTTGCTTGCAATACTTTTTCTTGCCAAGACCGTCACGCAGGTAATACATGGCACCGCCGCACCACTCGCCCTTCTGATTTCGACGGCGGAAGAAAAGGCCCAGTACGATCTCGGAGTATTTGGTCATCGTGCCGAAAAAGGCGGCTACCCACATCCAAAACACAGCGCCCGGACCGCCGAAAACAATGGCGGCAGCTACACCCGCAATGTTACCGGTGCCGACGGTGGCGGCCAGACCGGTGCAAAGAGCTTGAAATTGAGAAATGGTTTTTTTGTCGGTCTTTTTCGTGGCCGAGCTATTGCGGCGAAATACGTTGCCGATGGTTTCCATCCACCAAGAACGGAAGTGGGTTACCTGAAAAAATTTGGTACAGCAGGTCATTATAATACCGACACCCACCAGTAAAAACAGGCCGATTTTGACCCATACAAAATCGTTGATGACTTTGTTGATTTCTGCCATTTTGTTGAAAAAGTTTTCCATACGTCCTCCCTAAAACAGAAAAATAAAAAACGGACCCCCGCCGATGCGTTGCCCGTTTTCAAAAAGCAAAGATTCTCCTGAAATACAAAGAAAACTTTGTCCTTTTGCCTGAGAGACCGGCGTTAAACGCCTTGCACCTTCGGCACTCAATTGAATGAGTTTCTCCAAAGCTCTGTGATGTTTGGCGTGGCCAAACAAAGAGAATGAAATTTTTCGTAGCCTTGCACCCCCGGTACGAGACCGGGTAGCATTGTACGACTTTTTTTTCCTTTTGTCAAGCTTTGGGCAAAAAAACACGCCTTCTTTTTCGGAAGGCGTGGGAAAATCAGCCGGCGGCGTTTTCTGCGGAGGAGGGGCCCATCCCGAAGCTGACACTTAGGGCTTCGTCCACCCTTTGCATGGTAGCTCCGTCCAGATGGCCCATTTTTTTTTGAAGACGTTGTTTGTCCAACGTACGGATCTGCTCCAACAGCACCACGGAATCCTTCGTCAGCCCGTGACCGCTGGCAGAAATGTCGATATGTGTGGGAAGCTTGGCCTTGGTGGTGCGGCTGGTGATGGCAGCTGCGATTACTGTGGGACTGTGACGGTTTCCCATATCGTTTTGGATGATCAGCACCGGGCGGATGCCTCCCTGTTCGGAGCCCACCACCGGAGACAGATCGGCGTAAAAAATATCTCCGCGCCTGACGGCAAGTTGAAAAACGGTCGTTTTGTTCAAGTTTTGCACCTCCTGACTTGGGTATACATAGTGTTGCCCGGTGTGCGCAGATCTAAACCGAAAAAACAAAAGTTTTTCACTTCCATTATATAAAAAAGGCCCCGCCGTTGACAGTACAGCGGCGGGGAATAAATTCAAAGGAAAGGGAAAAAGATTTAAAGGCTGAGGATGTAATTGAGCATTTCCGTCTCTTTTCCGTCTTGAATATAAATTCGGGGTACGCGCTTACCCAGTAGGCAAACGACCTCGTAAGGGATGGTCTCCATCCGCTCTGCCAGACGCTCCAGGGAAATTTCGGCTCCGTTGGAATGACCAAACAGGGTGACGGTGTCCCCCTCGTGCGCTTCAATATCCGTTACGTCCACGGTGGATTGGTCCATGCAGATGCGCCCCACGATGGAGGCCTCCTTGCCGTGGATGAGCACTTCGCCGTTGTTGGAAAACAGGCGGGAAAAGCCGTCCGCATAGCCAATGGGCAGGGTAGCGATGCGGGTGTTGCGGAAGGTGCGGAAGGTTTGCCCATATCCTACTCCAATATCCCGACCTACGGTGCGGATCTGAGAAATGGTGGTCAGCAGTTCCATACAGGGCAGCAGGTGCAGATCCCGCAGCATATGGCGGGAAGGATAGTGGCCGAATAGGATGATGCCGGGGCGCACCATGTCCAGCTGCATCTCCGGGAAATTGATTACGGCCGCGCTGTTGCAGCAATGGCGCAAACGGAAGCGAATGCCGAAATCTTCCAGATGCAAAAGCAAGTCGCAAAAGCGGTTGAACTGACGGACGGTCAGGTCGCTTTTAATATCGTCGGACATGGCAAAATGGGTAAAAATGCCCTCTGCATCCAACCCGGGCAGGGAAACACAGTCGCGGATGGCACGCAGGGTATCCTGACAAAAGGAACCGCCATCGTATAAAAAGCCCAGGCGCGTCATGCCGGTATCCACCTTGAAGTGGACCTTCAGCGTGCCTTCTTCGAGGCAGGCCGCCTCGCTCAGCTGCTTGGCGTATTCTTCGGAAAACACGGTTTGGGTAATACGGTATTCCAACAGCTTGGGGGTGTCCCGCACGGGGGTGGAGCCAAGAATGAGGATGTCCTTTTGAATGTGGGCTTTGCGGAGCTGGATGGCTTCATCCAAGCTTGAAACGGCAAAAAAATCCGTTCCCATGGCTTCCAGCTCGCGGGCGACCACAGGGGCTCCGTGACCGTAGGCGTCTGCCTTGACGACTGCCATCAGTTTGGTAGAGGGCTTCAAGGCGGCACGGATGGCCGTATAATTATGACGCAATCTGTCCAACGAGACAGTGGCCCAGGTGCGGTGGCCGTGTGAAAGCTCTTTCATGGTGGTTTCTTCGTTCCTTTCGGCAGTTTTCGTGCCGTTATTCTTGGGGCGGGGAAAGATAGGCGAAATCCGTAAAACGCCAAACTGTTTCACAACCGCCGAAAAAGATCCGCGCGCTTTGAAGTGCCAAGCTTTGCCCTTGAGTCCATACTTCTGCTTGCAGGCCGTCGGCCCGGGATACGGTAAAGCCCCAAAGACCTGCTTCGCAGTGAGAGCGGCTCCAATATTCCTCATGGGCGGTCAGGGTCAGCAATTCCGCCAATCCCTGCCAGGGGGTCAGAATGCCGTGGGGAAGTGGGACGGAGAAGCTTCCGTCGAAAGAAAGCCGCTGATCTTCTTCGCAAACGGTTAGGGTCAGGGGAGACGGATCTTGGGTCCGTACCGTCAGGCAGCCGTTTTCATAGCGTAGCTCGGCGCGGTAAAGCACCTGCCCGTCCTCGGCGGTCCCTTCGGTATATGCCGTAAACCCGTTTCGGTACAGTTGGCAAATACGCAGACTTTTCCCGGAAGAGGAACAGCCTGCAGTACAGGTAACAAGCAAAAAAATCAGCAATCCTGCTGCAAAGCCGCCGTTGCGTAAGGCCATTTTCGCAACGCCTCCTTGTTTGCGAAGGTAGGCTCAAAGAATTTCAAACAGGCATTGGGCCAAAGCATAGGGATCTGCCGTGGCAGCACTTGCGCGGGAGGTGTAAAGCTCAGCCGCCTTCCCGTGAAAGAAAGCCGCCGCGCAGGCGGCCTCGAACACAGGCATGCCCTGAGCTAAAAAAGAAACTGCAATACCTGCCAGCAGATCTCCGCTGCCCCCTTTGGAAAGGGCGGTATTACCCGTGGGACAAACGGCACAGCGCCCGTCGGGGGATGCGATCAGGCTGGCGTGCCCTTTTAAAAGCACGGTACAATTGCAGCGGTTGGCCAGCTGCAGAGCGGCGGCCATGCGTTGGCGCTGTACGTCGGCTACGGAAATTCCCAATAGACGAGCCGCTTCCGCGGGATGGGGGGTCAGCAGTACGGAGCAGGCGGCCTGTTGAAGAGCCTTCTGTCCATGTATATGCGCGGCCAGCACGTTTATGCTGTCGGCATCCAAAACCAAGGGGACCCGCAGGTTCTTCAAAAGATCAAGCGTCAACTTTTCGGTGGAAGCGGTTTGTCCGCGTCCACATCCCGCCAGCACGGCCGAGGCCTGATCCGCGCAGGAAAGATCGTCCGGAGCGGTCAGGCAGGCGGGAAGAGCCGCGGTTACGACTTGGCGCGTCTCCTCGCAGGAGGCGATCAGGGTAATCCCGCAACCGGAGCGGCTACAGCCTGCGGCGGCCAAAACGGCGGCACCTGACATGCCGGGACTTCCGCAAAAGCAAACGGCGCGACCGAAGGTGCCCTTGTGGGCCTGTGTCTGCCTGGCGGGCAGAACGGTGCGCATTCCCTCTTCCGTCAGCAGGGAAAAAGGTGGGGTCAGCTGCTGCGGAACGCTTGAGGGGATCCCAATGTCGCAAAGGATCACCTTTCCGCAAAGGTCGCGGGCGGGGTAAGAAACGTAGCAGGGCTTGGGCAGAGCCAGGGCTACAGTCAAATGGGCACAAAAGCTGTTTTCGGAGGCGGAGGCCATGCCGGCATCCACACCGGAGGGCAGGTCCACGGCCACGCGAAAGGCTTCGCTTTGGTTGCAAAGGGAAAAAAGATGCTGCAATTCGGCGGAAAGCTCTCCGTGAAAGCCGGTGCCGAACACGGCGTCTACAATGACGCCGTAGGAGGCAAGGTCGTCTGTAACGGGCTCCTGCAGGGGAAAGCGGGTGCACACATCAAAGCCGTACACTTGGTGCAGCGTTTGGGCACAGATCTGCCCGTCGCGGCCGTTGTTCCCCTTTCCGCACAAAACCAGGGTGCGCTTGCGGGGGGCGTGGCAGGCGATCTGAGCTGCTACGGCATGGCCCGCATTGCGTACCAGCGTGTCCGGGCAAACGCCTCGCTCCGCAGCCAGACGGTCTGCCGCACGGCAGGAGGAAGGATCAAATAATTTCACGTTTATACGTCCATGTCGTGAAAAATGCTTCGTTGGGCGTAACGCTTGATCAGGCGAAGCATTTTTTCGGAAGGCTGAAACAGCAGCCCGGCGCGCCCTTTCTTTCCGGGAAAGATGGCGTAATAGATACCGCTGTCCTCCAGGGAGGTGCAGGCCACATAACGCTCGCTGATATCGGGGGACTGCAGGCGGGCGGCAGAGGCTTGGTCGTACGGGCCGAAGGATTCAAAACGGTTGGAGGCCGTGACCAGCATGTTGCGGCGCTGACGCTGACCGTAAATAATGTCCACCTTCACTTCGCTTCCCACGACGCTGTATTCGTATTCCACATTGAAGAAACGCCACAGATACCAGACGCCGAAACTCAAAAACACAACGATGACGGGCAATGCATAGATCAGGTATTGGAAAGCCATGACGGCAAAGCAGATGGCGGCGGCGGCCAAAAGCAACAGGACCTTTCCCAGACGGTTGGCCGCAGTTTTCTTTTTGGCTACGATAAAGTCACACATGTTCTCCATGGCAAAAAGCTCCGTTCAAACAAAATTATCATTATTTATTGTATCACACCGAAAAGCATATGCAAGCCCTGCAGGGAAATTTTGCCTTGACAGAAACAAAAAAATATGCTATTATGGGATTAAAATTCACAGCCTGAAGGGGTGGGCATTTCCTTCTCCCCCGAAAAACAGACGCGGGGCGTACGGAGCTTCGTCGTTTTTGTTTTCAAGGCTGAACGAGCAAGGAGGTTTTTTGGGTGGCAAATCAAAGCTTTACCCCCGAAAATGAAGCATATATTGCTCAATTGAGCCAATTGGCTGCCTCGCGCGGGATGATCGACCCCGAACTGTACCGCCGTTACGACGTCAAGCGCGGCCTGCGCGATCTGAACGGCAAGGGTGTATTGGCAGGCCTAACGGAGATTTCGGAGATCCGTTCCTCCAAAAACGTGAACGGTGAAAGCGTTCCCTGCGAGGGGGAGCTGTTTTACCGCGGCGTGGAGGTGCGCCGTTTGGTGGACGGCTTTGTGAAGGACGGCCGCTTTGGGTTTGAGGAAACCGTGTATCTGTTGCTTTTCGGTGCCTTGCCTACCAAGGAACAACTGGAACGCTTTGTGACCCTGCTGTCCGAATTGCGCACGTTGCCCCCCAGCTTTGTCAGGGATATTATCTTAAAGGCCACCAGCAGGGATATGATGAATATGCTGGCGCGCAGCGTGCTGACGCTGTATACCTACGACGAGCAGGCCGACAGCATCGCTTTGCCCAACGTTCTGCGCCAGTGCTTGGAGCTGATCTCCCGCTTTCCCTTATTGGCGGTGTACGGCTATCGGGCCTACGCCCATTATCACAGCGATAAGACCTTGCTCATTCGCCCGCCCGAGCCTTCTTTGGGCACAGCGGAAAACATTTTGTTGACGCTGCGTCCTTCGGGACAGTACACGCCCCTGGAGGCCCGCTTGCTGGACCTGGCTTTGGTACTGCATGCCGAGCACGGCGGTGGAAACAATTCCTCCTTTACCACTCACGTGGTCAGCTCCTCCGGGACGGATACCTATTCCGTCATGGCGGCGGCTTTGGGGTCGCTGAAGGGGCCTCGTCACGGCGGTGCCAACATCAAAGTAGTGCAGATGTTTGAGGATATGAAAAACACCTTGACCGACTGGAAGGACGAAGGGCAGATCACCGCCTATTTGGAGGCTTTGTTGGAAAAACGCGCTTTTGACGGGGCGGGATTGATCTATGGGATGGGACATGCGGTCTACTCCTTGTCCGACCCGCGCGCGGAGGTGTTTAAGGGCTTTGTGGAAAGCCTGGCTCGGGAAAAGGGCCGCACGGAGGAGTATGAGTTGTACGCGGCTGTGGAACGCCTGGCTCCCCGTATCATTGGGGAAAAACGGCGCATCTACAAGGGAGTAAGCGCCAACGTGGACTTTTATTCCGGCTTCGTCTATTCTATGCTGGACCTGCCTGCAGAGCTGTACACACCTATTTTTGCCATCGGCCGCATTGCAGGGTGGAGCGCTCACCGCATGGAGGAGCTGATGAATGCGGGCAAGATCATCCGCCCCTCTTACATGGCCGTGCTGGAGGAGCAACCCTATAAGCCCTTGGAGGAACGGTAAAGAATTTCCATTTTAAAAAGCAACCGATTTAATGGGCGGATCACTTTACAGGGTGATCCGCTTTTTTGCAAAAATGATTGTCTGTGCACAGTATTTGGTTTTTTTAGCCTTGTTTACGGTGCGATTTTTTTGTATGCTTTGAGCAGGGCTTTTGAGCTTTGATTACGAAAGGATGAAAGAGCATGTTTCAATGGAGAAAAAAAGGATGTGTCTGTGTGGCGTTGGCGCTGGCTATGGTGCTGGCGTTGGCCTCCTGCACGCCAAGATCTTCCGTTGACAGCAAAGGAGATGCAACGATGATTTTTAAAGAGTATTACATCAGCGTAAAAGACTTCGGTGCTTTGGGTGACGGGAAAAACGACGATACGGCGGCCATTGAAGCGGCCTGTAAATCGGCTTCCGACGGCGGTGTGATCTATTTTCCCAAGGGAACCTACGTGATTGCTCGGGATCTGATGATCCCCAATAAATTCGACATGGCCTTTGATAAGGGGGCGGTGCTGAGCCTGCAGGAAAACGTGATGTTGCGGGCGTTTGGGGAGTTGATCGCCGGACAGTATAAGATCTTCGAATTCGGCCAAGGTGCCGAGCTGGGCGGGAATTTTTCCGGCTCCGGCTATCCTCAGTGGTTTGGTGCCGTGGGTGATGGGGTGACCGATGATTCAGCCGCCTTTCAGCGGGCCATTGATCTGTTCCGCGAGGTTTGCGTGCCTGTGACGGAAAAGGGATACGTGGTCAGCGAGTTGACCCTGCGTGAAGGGACCCGCCTGCAGGGCGAGTCCACGGCAGACGGCACCCGTCCGTTGCTTCTTTCCACGGCGGAATGCAAGCATATGATCAATATCCGCACCGGGAATATTCGTATCCAGGAGCTGGCCTTTGATATGAAAAATGCTCCCGACAGTGCTTCTATGGTGCATTTTCAGACCTCCCTTGGCTGGATCGGCTTTTTCTATATCAACCACATCAGTATGATGAACGTGCCCACCGGCTTTACCGATGACGGAACGGGTCACGCTTTAATGAATATGTATTTCGAAAACTGGGACGTAGTGGCTCCCCGCGGCCCCGTGGTGGACATGAAGGACATTGAAGGGTTCTTCTTTATGCGCCACGTGAACGTGGATATGACGGCCTCCTCCAAGCCCGAGGGCTTTCCGGCCATTCGCATCGCCACCATTATCGGCGGTGTATTTGAGGACGTGCACGTGCTCGGCCGGGGGATTGATACCCGGGAAAAGGGATGGGAAATGCCTCAGTGCACCTCCGTGTGGTATCAGGATTGCTCGGTGCGCAACACCGGTGGCTACGGCATGACCTTTGCCACCCAGGGCTACTACCTGACCTTTACCGACGTGACGGTGGAAAACTGTCAGGGGGGGATCTGGCTGAAGGATACTATGTTTTTGCAAATGAGCGACCTGCACCTGACGGGTGCGGAAGGCACGGCGGCAGACGGCCTGCGCCTGGGCAACGTGCATCAGGGGCAGATCATTGGGCTGGAGGCCTCCGGCTTTACCAACGGTTTGCGGGTGGACACCGGCTCTTATAACTACATCTCTCAAGCAAAGCTGAGTGGAAACACCTCTTACGGGGTCAATGCGATGGGCAGTCATAACGTGCTGGCAGGGGTGATCTGCCACGGAAACGGCAACGACGAGATCCGATTGTCGGGCAGTGATAACGAGCTGCTGGCAGAGTCTCTGCCCCGTCCCGACGAGGACATCGGCCAAGGAGATTTTGTCCCCTATCTGCCCACGCAGACAGAGGCTTCTCTGCCCGAGGTGAGCGGGAAGGTAACCATGCTGGCCCACGGCGAGGATCTGGCCCAGGCTGTGGCGGCGGGACATACGGTCATCGGGCTGACCTCCGGTGCTTACGAGCTTAACGAGGATCTGGTCATTCCTCAGCAGACGATGCTGGTGGTCAACCGCGGTGCCTGGATCAAGATCGCCGACGGCTGCACCCTGACGCTGGACAACGCCCCTGTGCGCGCAGGGCAGTTCCATATTTTCCGCGGTGACGGCACGGTGACGGGGCGTACGGCCTTCGGCTATCCCCAATGGTTCGGCGTGGTGGGCAACCTGCGTACCGACGATACGGCAGCCATGCAAACTGCGGTGAACGTGTGCCGTACGCTGGAGGTTCCCTATGGCTCGGGAGCCTATCAGATCAGTACGGTGGTCGTTTCTCATCCCTTGACCCTGGTGGGTACGGGCGCCGCGCGCATCAACTTTAATCCCATGGAGAATACGCAACGTCTGTTTGAGATCCGCAGCAGCGACGTGGAATTCCGCAACGTGGCTGTCAAGGCGTTAAGCATGAAAGATCCCCACTCGGCTGTGTTTTATTTCGGCACGGAAAAGGATGTGCTGGAAAACATCTATTTTGAAAACGTGTACGTAACCAATGCCTGGGGTGCCCTGCGTGACGCCAACGGGAACGGCGAAGTGAAAAATGCCTCTTTTTACGAGCTGTCCTGTATCGGCGATCGCTCCACGTCCGTTTTGCTGCACGACTTTACGGAAAACATTATGTTCAGTCAGACGGTCATCACCCGCGGGGATACGCCTGCGCTGGGTATTTCCATCGATTTTCCCGGTATGGTCATTGAAAATGCGAAGGGCATTTTCCTTAAGGATCTGGACATTGCCTTCGATCTGGAATCCGGTCCCGGAGGCCACGGCCTGATCCTGCGCCACTGCAAGGACGTGCGTTTGTCCCGTATGCTCATGGAGCATTTAAGCGGCTACGGCTTCATTTTTGAAGATTGCGAAAACATCAGCCTGTACAACCCCGTGACCTTCGGCACGGAATACGGCGGTGCCCTGTTCAAAAACGTGCGAGGCGGCTATATCGATCTGATGAAATGTGTGGGCAGTGATAACTGGAGTGAGCGTTTGCTCGAGTATGAGGGGATCGTATTTGAAAATTGTGAGGATCTGACCGTGTACGGTCTGAAATCCTACGCCTACCGAGACACGGCACTGGTATTGCGCGGTTGCAAAAACATCCACATCGAAGGGTATACGGCGTTGGATAACTGGGCAGGCGAGCTGGAAACGGAAAATTGCGAAAATTGTACCGTTTCCGCACAACTTTATTCCAACAACCACAAGAAAAAATAAACATTCAGCCCCCGACTTTGGACGGTCGGGGGCATTTCGTTTTTTGCAAAAAAGCATGAAAATACCAATTATGATGGGTTTTATCAGTAGACAGAAGCCGGAAAAAATGGTATGATGTACGAGAAAGTCTTCGAATGGGAGATGTTTGTATGAAATTCAGCGAAATGACCGGAAAGGAGCGTATGCTCTGCGCTTTGACGGGGGGAATACCCGACCGTGTGCCCGCCGCTCCTGATTTTTCCAACATGATCCCCTGCCAAAAAACGGGAAAGCCCTATTGGGAGATCTATTTTAACGCCAACCCCACCCTTTGGCAGGCCTATATCGATGCAGTGGACTATTTCGGCACGGATGCCTGGTTCGTGTACGGCGGGCTGGAGTTTACTTATCCCGTTCCCGTAGAGGTTCGCTCTCAGATCGTGGAACGGGGGGAGCGCCGTTGGACGGCGCGCAATACTTTTGTGACCCCCGCCGGGGAGCTGACAGAGCTCATGGTGGCGCCTAAAGCAGACGCCCCTACCATGGTGGAGAAGAGGATCAAGGATTTTAAAGAAGATTTTTCCAAGCTCCGCTATTTGTATCAAACGCCCGTTTCCTACGACGCTACGCTGTACAAGCGCCAGGCGGAGGCGCTGGGCGACAGAGGGCTGATGACCAGTTGCATCATCACCCCCGGCTTGCAGTTTTACGTAGACGTTTTTGAAGGCAATCTGGAAGCGGCTACCTTCGCCCTGTACGACGAGCCCGAACTGATGGAGGAGCTCCGTCAGCTGGACCACCAACGCTGTGTGAAAATGGCGGAAATGAACGCGGAGGCGGGGGTGGAAAGCGTGCTCATCGGGGGAAGCGGCTCCATCACCATGCAGGGGCCCGATCTGTGGCGCTATTTTTCCCTGCCTACCATTAAAGAGATCACCCGCATTTGCAAGCAGGCGGGCATTCCCGTGGGTCTGCACTCCTGCGGCAAACAGCGCTATTTGATCGATACCGTGGCGGCGGAGACGGACCTCAATTACGTCCATCCTCTGGAGATCCCGCCGATGGGGGACTGCGTGCTGGCCGACGTGAAGCAGGCCGTGGGACATAAACTGGCCCTCATGGGCAATCTGCACACGACCGAGACGATGCTTTTCGGCTCGCCGGAGCTGGTGCGTCTGCGCGCTTTGGAATGCATCCGCGATGCGGGGCAGGGGGGAGGCTTCGTGCTTTCCACCGGCGACCAATGCGGCCGCGACACGCCCGATGCCAACGTTTTTGCCATGGTGGAGGCCGTCAAGGAATTTGGCACCTACCCGCTGAACATGCCTGCCATCGAAGCTGAGATCAGCCGCTTGAAAGCTTTGTTGGGGTAATTTATCCTTTTTTGGAAAATGTTCACAAAGTTTTTTTGAAAAAGCCTTGAAAAACAGGATGCATTTATGGTATACTCTTAAAAGCGGTTCCTGTATTCGGGACCCAAATACGATCAAAGGATGAGCTTTTACCATGGGAAAGAGCCAGAGAAACAAGAAAAACAGCTTCGTACAAAAGCTGCTTAATGCAGTCGTGGTCGTGCTGGTGGTAGCCACCGTGCTGGTCATGCTTTGGGGTGTGTTGAACAGCCAGGGCGTACCTCACAAGCTGTTTAATGCCGTGAAAGTCGGCGATGTGGGCATCAGCGTACTGGAGTACAATTACTATTATGAAACTGCCCTGCAGAATTTCTACAACCAGTATTACAGCATTATCGGCTATTTGGGCATCGACTTCAACAAGTCCTTCAAAAAGCAGGATAGCGGCTGGGGCGAGGAAGGCGGTACCTGGGACGATTACTTTAAGGAATTGACCAACGGTTACGTTTCCGAGGCCGTTGTGCTTTCCGAGGCCGCCAAGGCCAAGGGCATGACCCTGAACGAGGAAAACAAAGCCGAGATCGAAAAGACCTTGGAGGAAAACCGCAAGGCTGCCCAAAGCAACCAGATCAGCCTCAAGCAGTTTTATGCCATGTACTACGGCTCCGGCATGAATGAAAAGGTGCTGCGAAACCTGATGGAGCGCCAGTATCTGGCCGCCCAGTACGTGGACGAGCTGCTGGAAAGCTATCAGTACTCCGATCAGCAGATCAAGGATTATTACACTGAGCATGCTGACGACATGGATTATTTCAACTACATGAAGTATTCCTTCAGCATCGCCGCTCCTCAGGGCAATACCGACGAGGAGAAGAAGGCTTGGGTGGACGCTGTAAAGGCGAAGGCTCAGGAAATGTGTGATAAGGTTACCGACCGTGCTTCCTTTGCCGCTTTGGCGGTGGAGTACACCGAGGATGAGACCAAGAAAGAGGATTATGAGGACGAGGATGCCTGCTACAAGCACCTGCTGAAGAGTAGCGTGGGCGTCAACGAGGAAGAATGGGTCGTTTCCGCCGACCGTAAAAACGGCGACAAGACCGTGGTCAGCGGCGAAAGCACCGTGGATGTGATCCTGTTCCTGGGTCGCGAGCGCGAAAGCTATAAGACCGTCGGCGTCCGCCACATTCTGATCTCGGCCAATATGACCGCTACCACGGCCGAAGCCACGGCCGCCAAGGAAGAAGCCAAGGCCAAGGCCGAGGCACTGTTGGCCAAGTTTAAGGAAAACGGCGGCACGGAGGAAGCCTTTATTGCTCTGGTGGCCGACAATACCGACGATGAAGCCTCTATTGAAGACGGCGGCCTGTACGAGAAATTTGCCAAGGGCTATATGACCGAGGCTTTTGATGCCTGGGCTTACGACGAGACCCGCAAGAAGGGTGACAGCGCCGTTGTGGAAAGCGACCTGGGCTACCACGTGATGTACTTCTCCGATTACGGCGAGGAGTACTGGAAGGTGCAGGCTCGTGCCGCCAAGCAGAACGAGGACTACGGTGCCCATTTGAAGGAACTGCAGGAAGCCGCTCCCTTGAAGGTGGCAGGCTTTGGCATGAACCTGGCCGGCAGATAAACAGTTTTCAGCCAACAAAACCGCTTTGGAATTTTCCAAGGCGGTTTTTTCATGGGATGGAAATGCAACTTTTTTTGCTTAATTGAAAAAACTCCGTTGCAATTTGGCGGGGAATATGATAAAATATCGAAAAACCGGATGTTTGGAGGAAAAAACATGGGTAAGGAAAAGAAAACAAGTAAGTTTGCGCAGGAATTTAAGGCCTTTGTGATGAAGGGCAACGTAGTAGACATGGCCGTCGGTGTTGTCGTCGGCGGTGCCTTCAGCAAGATCGTCAGTTCCTTGGTAGCGGACGTGATCATGCCTTTGATAGGGCTGTTGACGGCCGGTGTGGACCTGAAGGACCTGAAATGGATCCTTAAGGAAGCCGTGCTGGATGCCGAGGGCGTGGAGACTGCCGCTGAGGTAGCCATCCGTTACGGCAATTTTCTGCAGCTGATCGTCGACTTCTTGATCATTGCTTTCTCCATTTTTGTGGTACTGAAGGTGATGCGCGCCAGCAAGGAAAAGCGCGCCCGCGCCGAAGCGGAGGCCAAGGCCGCTGCGGAAGCTGCCGCTGCTGCCGCTGCCGCCGCCGAGCCCCCCAAGCCCACCCAGGAGGAGCTTCTGGCCGAGATCCGCGATCTGCTGCGTCAAAGCAAGTAAATATTTATATCAAAATCAGCACAAAAAGCAGGAGCCGAAAAAAGCCCTGCTTTTTTGTTTTTTCGGTAGGTGCCCCCAAAAATCCCGTCGCTTTGCCGAACTATCTCAAAAATATACCTGTCAAAAAGCCTTGAGCGGAGAAAAAGAGGCCGAAAAGAGGAACGAAAGCGGAAGACCTCTTTGGAAGAAAATTAAGTTAAACAGTAATTTTGTGCTAAAAAAAAGGAAAATCGTCCATAGACAACCGAGGGGATTTTTGCTATAATTTTACCGTTGAATCCTTGCAAAAAACGCGCGGCTGCCTTGACAGTAATTTGTGTTTTATGCTATGATTATGTAGGATGTCAGTATGCGCAAAAGGAGTATCGTGTTATGAAAAAAATTTCGGCTTTGCTTTTGGCGACAATGTTGGTCTTGGGGGCTTGCTCTTGTGTGGAGGCCGCTCCGCAACCCGGGCCTCAGGATGCCATTGCGCCAGATGAAAACGGATATTTCCTGTCGGCTCCCACTTCTACGGCTTATACCGGCGAACAGCTGACCGTGGAACTGAGCGACGTAAAATACGGCGGTCCGCAGTTTGTGGCCAAGCTGTTTACCGAGGGGCTGGGACGCGGTCCTTCTGCCAACGAATATAAGTATTACATCGGTCTGATCGAAGCCTCCGGCTGTACGCTGGAGACCTTGACCGAGGTGGCCCGTCAGTTCTTTTCGGCCCAGGTATTTACCAATTTGAAGTTGGAGCCTGCTTACGAGGCTATGGCAGTATACCGTGCGGTGCTCAACCGCGACCCCACGGCGGAGGAGGCCAAAACCTACGCCAAGCAAGTCAAGAAAAAGAAGGCGGCGGGGATTGCCACTCAGCTGATGCAGGGGGAAGAATTTGCAGCTTTGTTGCCCGCCATCGTCAAGGGCCCTTACTATTGGGGCGTTAACAACGCCGAATATTCTCCCTCCGGCAATATTATTACCTCCAAAGAACTGCAACAGATGATCCGCACGTCAGAGGGGGACACCGTAGAGCTGGAGCCCGGTACCTTGGTGCTGATGACTACGGGGATCACCTTGCCCATGGGCAAAACGTTGACCACCAAGGGCAATCCCACTCACTATACCATGCAGGCACGCATTTTGCGCGTGGGCAATAATGCCAGCGTGATGGTCAAAGTACAAGGGAATGCTGTCTTGTCTCACGTTTGGGTGGATGGAAACCGCTGTGCTTTTCAGGATTCCGAAGAAGGCTTGATCGGCGGTACCAACGTGGTCATGGACGGCAACAATGCCCGTGTGACCCATTGTCGCATCAACGGCTCCACCTCCGGTACACATTTGGTGGGTTCGGACTTGCGTACGGGGCTGTATATGGCTTACAACCTGATTACCTGCTATGAGACCATCCATGAAAAAGCTTGGACGGACGGAATTACTCATGCCGCCACCGAAAGTGTGATCGAATACAACACCGTCATTGATGCAACGGACGTAGGTATTATCGTTTTCCGTTTTATCAGCGCCAATCACGATGTGCCGCAAAACACGGTGGTGCGCAACAACACCGTGCTGAATTTGGGCAACTCGGCCTATGCGGGGCTGGATATTGATACTTGGCACAGCCAAAATGCGACCCAGCTTTTTACGGGTACTTTGTTTGAGAACAACGTTTTGTGGACGTCTTTCCGTGCTCACCAGCATTTCTGCCTGTCTATCGCCCCCTTGGCGTGGACGAACGCCATCGGTGACCGCGGCATTGGCACTACGATGATCAACAACTACACTCCCGAAGGGTTGCAGGTGCTTTGCGCTGCCGCCATTGCGGTGGATGGGGTCACGGACGTGATCGTGCGCGGAAATCACTTGAATGTTTACATCGGTACCTGGGGGCGTGCCTACAGCAACAGCTCGCTGAAAGAGCGTTTGGTTTCCATGAATGAAGAGACCTCGAGCGGAGATATTCAGGGCACGTGGGAAAATATGACCACGTGGCAGCCCGGACTGGCTTTCATGAACCCCCATCCTCAGGCCCCTTTGAGAAAGGCCAGGCTGAAGCATGCCGTTGTACACGAGGACCGTGTGACGGCACAGCAGGTGGGGCATCCCGCTGCAACTGAACAAACGGATTAAGTGAAAAAGCCGGGGCATTGTGATCTGCGCCGGCTTTTCCCATAAAAAAGTATTAAAGCAAGGAGAGTTTTGTATGAACAAGCATGGGTACACAGGCGCGACTTTACGGGTAACCTTGGATGACATTCGTTACGGAGGCCCTCAGTTTGCCGTAAAACTCTATACCGAAGGCTTGGGACGCGGTCCTTCTGCCGAAGAATATAAAGATATGATGCAGCGTATCGAGGCCCGGGGCTGTACCGCCGAGACCTTGGCGGAGCTGGCCGTTGAACTTTTTTCGGGCGACGAATTCGTGCTACTGCAACCCTCGCGCCCCATGGCGGCTGCCGCAGTGTACCGTGCTGTTTTGAGCCGCGATGCCACTGAAGAGGAGATCGAGGCCTTCGTTCAAGGGGAGGACAATGCAGCTTCCCTGGCCAAAGCCTTGATCGGCGGGGAAGAATTTGCGGGCATTTTGCCTGCCATTAACGAGGGTCCCTATTATTGGAGAGGGAACTGTGCCTTTTCTCCCATGGGGGCTCCCGTGTTGACCTCTGCCCAGGTGCAGGCCATGCTGGACGACGAAAATACGCAGGTGCTGGAGCTGGAGCAGGGAACGCTGGTTTTGGTTACAAGCGGCATTTGCGTCCCCGCAGGCAAAACCCTTACCACAAAAGGGGCGCCCTTGCATTATTTGCTTCAGGCTCGCTTTTTGCGCACAGAGCTGAACCAAGATGTGATGGTCAAGGTTGGGGAAAACGGCGTGCTTTCCCATATTTGGGTGGACGGCAACCGATTGGCCTTTTCCGACAAGGATGTGCCTCCCCGCGGCGGGACCAATATCGTTGCGACGGGCGACGGTTCCCGCGTGACGTTCTGCCGCAGTAACGGTACGGCTTCCGGCACCCATCTGGTAGGCAGCGACTTTGCCCATCGGGTGTGGATCATGCACAATTTGGTCACCTGCTACGAAACCTCTCATACCAAAGCCTGGGCTGACGGCATTACCCATGCCTCTACCGACGGGGTGATCGAATACAACACCGTGGTGGATGCAACGGACGTGGGAATTATCGTTTTCCGCTTTATTTGTGATAAGAAAAAAGGCGAGGAAAAGGAAAACCAAAATACGGTGGTGCGCCACAATACGGTGATCAATGCGGGAAACTCTGCTTATGCCGGTTTGGATATTGACAGCTGGTTTGGGCAGGGGAAGGATCAGTTCTTCCGCGGCACTTTGTTTGAGGACAATGCCTTGTGGACCTCCTTCCGCGCTCATCAGCACATCTGCCTGTCTTTGGCACCCTTGGCCTGGACCAGCTCCATCGGCGACCATGCTTACGGCACGGATATGATCCATAACTACACTCCCGACGGCTTGCAGGTCCTTTGTGCGGCGGCTGTGGCTGTGGATGGGGTGCACGAATGCAGCGTGCGCCATAATCGCTTGCGCGTCTTTATGGGCGACTGGGGACGTTCCTACGACAATGAGGTGCTGGATATCCGTTTGACCAGCTTTAACAGCCAAACCTCCGACGGTGATTTCCAAGGCGAGTTTGAAGATAAGCCCATGTTCCTGCCCATGCTGCCCTTTATTTTCCCCCATCCTCAAGAGCCTTATCAGGATATCGTATTGCGCGAGGCTTTGGTATGGGAGGACTAGAAACTCCCTTTGCCTCGCTGTTGGAGCGTTATGCCGCGGCGGAGCCCTTGCGCTTGCATATGCCCGGTCACGGTGGCGCGGGCATATGGGGACGAGAAAATTTGGATATTACCGATCTTCCCGCCATTGAAGGCGTGTTCGATTGGGAAAATGCCCTGCAAAAGTCCCAAACCCTGGCTGCACAGGCCGTTGGGGCAAGGGATTGTCTGTTTTCAGCGGGGGGAAGTACTTTAGCTTTACAGGGGGCAATTTGGGCTTGCGTGCCTTTTGAAGGGGAAGTGCTGTGCCAACGGCAGGTACATAAAAGCATTGCCCAAGTGTTGATGCTACTTCACGCAAAGGTGCGCTGGTTCAACCCCCGTAGCTCCTTGCCTGAGATAGGAAAGGCTTGCGCCGTGATCGTGACGGCGGAGACCTACCGAGGGGAATTGTTGCCCTTGCGGGAGCTTCAGGACTACTGTAAACGGGCGGGCATCCCTTTAATTACAGACAATGCCCACGGTGCTCATTTGGCCTTTTTTCAGCAAGGATCACGGCATCCTTTGGCCGCTTCCTGCGATCTGGTCGTGGATTCCTTTCATAAAACCTTGCCCGCTTTGACGGGAGCATCCGTGATTTATGCCGGTTCTGACTGCGGAAAAGAGCTGCTTACCCGCGTAAAGCAGGGAATGCAGGTTTTTGGATCTACCAGTCCCAACGCCTTGATTTTGGCTTCCATCGATCGCGCCCGTGCTTGTTTGCAGAAGCAGGGCGAGGCTGTTTTGGAACAAACGTTGGAGGCGCTGACAGCTTTTCGCACGGCTTTGGGGATGCAAAATACCGTGCAGGGCCGGGACCCCTTTCGTTTGGTGCTTCGCTCGCTCGGCAAAGGCAAACAGCTTTACAGCGAGTTGGCGGCCCGTAATGTCGTGGCAGAGGCTTACGACGAAGACGAGGTGATCTGCATTCCGCCCTATGGAAGCGGAAAAGAGTTTTTTGACCGTTTGCTGAAGGTTTTGGGGCAGATCTCCCTGCCTTTGGAGGAGCCCTGGGACTTGAAAGAGGACACAACGCCTCTGCCCGCAGAGGCTTTGCCTATGTTTGAGGCATTGCAAGGCTCTTGGGAAGAAGTGCCGTTGCACGAGGCCGAGGGGCGCGTGTGTGCGGAATTTGCCGGCCCCTATCCCCCCGGCGTTCCCGTGTTGATGCCCGGGGAGCAGGCGGGGCAGGCGCAACTTCGCCGCCTGCGCCAAACCCATCTTCGCTGTGTAAAATAAGTCATACGCCCGATACACGAAAAAGCACCGCTTACGAATCGTAAGCGGTGCTTTTTCGTGCGTTATTGCTTCGAGTAAAATGTTTTTATCAAAAGGGATATTTGGTTCGCGTAAAGGGCGTTTCATCAGCCGAGTGTCCAGGTGCTCACATCAATGGAATAAACAAGCGCACCGGAGACGGCGCTTTCTCCCATGGCCGCCAAAGCCTTGGTCTTAGCATAGCCGAAATAGCTTTTCGTTGCACTCCAAGTGCTTGTTTTTTCCAAAAGCGTTCGATATGCAGGAATTGCGGTATTCGTGCCTTTGGCCGAATTTAAGTCGCTGTAAGTAAAGGTATACGCGTAGTAGAGCGTGTCACTGATCTTTTGTATGCAGTAATACAACTGCTCCGTTTCGTCGGAGACGAATTTCAGGTTTCCGCCTGTGGTCTTTTGATTGGAGAAAATGATTCCTTTTCCATTCAAATAGGATTCAAGCACGTGCTTACTGTCGTAATTCAAGCCGTATCCTTTCTCGCTCTCGTTAAGCATAAGCCCGATCAACGCCAAGTGGTTTTCTCCGATGGTGGATTCTGTCGGCAAGATCTCCTCCGGCGCCCACACAAATTGGGAGAGGGTTATGTGCAGATTTTCGTTTGCCGCTTCAACGGGATACTGTGCATAGCACCAGGTGGCAAAAACGCCGCCTACCGAGGCAAGAATGAACAAGCTGCACAGAAACGACGTGTAGCGCATAAAGCTTCTACTCATTTGCGTTTCTCTCCAATCTATCTGCAATGAAAGGAGTACGTGCATCCGTTTCCGCTTTTATTTTTTTCTCAACGGCGGGCGTTGCGATCATGGAAAACAGAATCAAAAGCACACATAGCCATCCGGCAGGAGACTGCAAAAACAGGACAAGGCTTCCGACAAACGGAATGCGGACTCCCTCGTAGATCCCATACATCTGGCTATATAGCACGGGGAATTTGTCCGGCCGATCAACGGCGTCCCCCTGCAGGAGGAAATGGCGCTCGGTGGGGTGATCTTTGTTGGGCTCTTCAATGCCCACGATGCGGTGAATGACATAGATATCATCTTGCTTATACATCACGATATCGTATAGCTCCAGCTCATCCTCGGCGGGAAGGTGACGACAGATCACCACATCAAACATTTGGATCTGGTCGTTCAGGTCGTTGGTGAACAGATACGTGTTTTTCGAATACTTTTCAGCCATGGATTCGCTTTGAACGACCTTGATAGACGGGATCCCGTTGGCGGGACGATCCTCCGTTGCACGGATGAAAACGGCAAAAGAAAAGGCCGTCATAAAGACCAGGCACAACAGCAGCGAAAAGATTCTGTTGACCAACTGCATCCCGCGGCTTGGACGTTTTCTTTTATTCAATTCTTTTCGAATGGCTTCATCCCTGTGACCGTGGCGGATCAGCTCCACTTCCATTTTGGCAATGGAGACGATCAAATACGTGAACATCGCCGTTAAAAGCGAAAACACAATAAAGCACAGGACAAAGACGTATATTTCAAAACTCGTCATAAATTCCTGCCAAATAAGTGTGCCGCCGCCTTACTTTATAACGCAAAGCGGCGGCATATTTTTTTGTATTGCTTGAAACTTCAAACTCAGTTGTTGGCCGTAATCCCATCGCTGACGGTAAGGGTAATGGAGCCCAAGCCCAAAGCGGCGCTGTATTGATCGTAATGAGTCTTGGTTTCCAGGTCAAACTCGTACAGGTCGAGGTGATTAGCGATCTCAGCAGCAGTGAGCGTGAAAATAAACTTGTTGCCGGATTTTTGCCACACGATATCGTGGCTTTCATCAGGATGTACCACAGAAATGATGTTATGACCGTCGTAGGTCCAGTTGGCATTGCCGATGGACAGCTTCCAGGTGGCATTACTAATGCCGCTCTCTTTAACGTTGGGAGGAGCAAATTCGCTGGGGATAAAGGAGATCACTAACTCACCGGAGGCGACCAAGGAGGTAGTGTGAGCGGTGCCCTCTGCGGGATCGATCTTCAGGGAAAGCCCGGACTGATCGAGCTCAAACGAGCCGTAGGTATCAATGTACGAAACGCCCGTGAGGTTCAAGCTCATGTTAACAGGCTCATCTGCCACGTCAGCACGATCAGAAGTGTACGTCCACGTTGCGTAAACGCCGCCGATGGTGAGCAACATGCACAAAACGATCAAAAGGCTCAATTTTTTCATAGTTACAGTCTCCAATCTTAATTTTTCGGACGGAATATCCAACTGAATCTTATCCCATTTTGCAGAAAATGTCAAGTGCTTTAAAATGTTTTCTGAATTTTTCCACACATTATTTTCATATTACAAAAAAACGTGCCATATCCCGCTTTTTTACACGCTCCTCTTTTCATGAGTCATCACATGTATTTCCCATTTGATACCGTGCAAATATTGGTGTAAAATACTGACAACGATTTCCCGTGTATAGGAAGAAAAAGCTTTGCAGAATAACGTCAACATGTTTTCGGAACACCGTTTGCAAACCGTAGGCGGTGCTTTTTCGTGCAAAATTGCCGAGATACATGGGTGTTGTAAAAAAACGGAATCGGAGGGAACGGATTGACAACCTGCTTGAAGTATGATAGAATTTCAACGGTATATTTTCTTGTCAAACCGTCGCCGTTTTAAGGGGCGAAAAGCTCCGCAACGGCCGGAAGTTCATGTGCGCCGAATTCACGATATGCCCGTGAAAGCAGGCTGTTTTTCAAAGGGGGAACCATACGGGTCATGCTTCATACACGCACGCTTTACATTTCCGATCTGGACGGGACCTTGATGAACAGCCGTCAGCAGATCACTCCCTTTACCCGCCTTACTCTCAACCGTCTGATCAGCCAAGGCATGGCCTTTACCGTGGCTACGGCTCGCACCAATGCTACGGTGGAGCGTTTGCTGGAGGGGCTGGAGCTCCGTTTGCCCGTGGTGCTGATGAACGGGGTGTGCGCCTACGATATGAAGACCAAAACCTACGCTTACGTGCAGGCGGTGGATCCGCAAACTGCCCGTGAGGTGTTGACCCTTTTGGATGACTACCGTCTTTCGGGCTTTTGGTACACCATTGAGCAAGGGCAGATGACCACCTGGTACGAAAACCTGGACAATCCCCACGCCCGCGAATTTTTGGAGGAGCGTGTGAATTTATACGGCAAACGCTTTACCCAAACGGAGAGCTTTCACAGCTTGCTGAACCTTCCCTTGGTGTATTATTCCGTGTTTGACGTGCGCGAGAAGCTTTTGCCCTTGTACGAGGCTTTAAAGGCCTTTGACACCCTTCACGTGGAATTTTATCGGGATATTTACGACACCGGGCTTTGGTATCTGGAATTCTTTTCCGCCAAGGCCTCCAAACGAAACGGGGCGCTTTGGGTCAAGGAATACGGTGGCTTTGACTATATGGTGGGCTTTGGAGACAACGCCAACGACCTGCCTTTGTTTGAGGCTTGCGACGAGGGGATCGCCCCTGCCAACGCCTTGCCCGCCGTAAAGGAAAGGGCTTGTTTGGTGATCGGGGACAACGACAGCGACGGGGTGGCCCGTTATTTGGAAAAAAGGGAAGGAGAACACGCATGAGGAAAAAAGTCGCCTTGGGGTTGGCGCTTTTGGTAGGCGTCGCCTTATTGGTGTGGACTTGCGTGTACTATTTTATCAGCGCGCCGGCTTTTCGGGCCTCGGTACGCCCCTTTGTGAAAACGCCCTTTGAGGCTTCCTTTGCAGCGGAGGGAGGACTGGCGGACCGCAGAGGCCTTTGGTATGCGCTGTTTGGCAACAACGGCGAGCAACTGACCGATTATGCGTACGAAAAGATCTTTCGCCTCAGCGACCGCTACGTGGCCCTGGAAAGGGATGGAAGCGTGGATATCTATGATCTGTCCGAAAACTGCACGGTGCTGGAACAGGCACAGCAGGTGCGCGTGCTGCAACCGGGGGGAGAACCCTTGGTTTTTGCATGCTGTGAGGGGCAATGGCAGGCCGTGGGGCTTCGCCTCCCCTATGCCGAGGAGATCTCGTTGCTGGGGGAATACGTTCAGATCCAAAGCGGAGGGGCGTACACGCTGTACGACGCTCGCGGTCAACGGGCGGGTGCAAGCTACGATGAGCCTTACGTGGCCGTGGAGGAGAGCTTTTCCGTGACCCGAGGGAACACGGGGATGCTTTGCCTGCGCTTTCACAGCGGTGCGGAGGTCTTGGCCACCGCCTATGAATTTGTGGGGGAAAATTGGCTTTACATACACCACCCTTCGGGACAGGGGCAGCTTTACGATAAGCAAGGGTGGCTCTTGATGGATACGGTAGAATGGGCAGACGGAAGACTTTTATGGACGGATGAGCGTTTTGATCCTCCCGCCACCGTTTTTATGCGGGACGGAGAGGCTTTTTACCTGACGGAGGAGGGAATACAGCTCCTGACCTTTGACGAACAGATCTGCACCTACCTGTTGAACGGGGAAACGGTGTTGGAGCCGCTACGGCCGTACCGCGTGCGTTGGAATACGGAAGCGGGCACGGCGGTGCGAACTGCGGAGGGCTGGCAACTGGTGCAAGGGGAGGGGATAACACCCCTGCCTTGGCAAACGCTGTACCGCCCTGCGGACAGCCGCTATTTCATCGGCGGGGCAGAGGGGTTCTTTTTGCTGGATCTGAGCCTGCGTCCCCTGCATGGGGAGCCCTTTCAAGCCGTGGCAGAAGCGGACTACCGTTTTGCTGTGGTGCAACAGCAATCCCTTTGGGGCGTGCTGCAATCCGATGGCACGTGGCTGCTAGAGCCTGTCTATACGGATGTGACGCCGTTGACCCAGGGCTTTTTGGTGCAGCAGGAAGGCCTTTACGGCCTGGTAGACAAGAAGGGAAAGATATTGGCCGATTGCGAGTACGAGTCCTTGTCGGCTTTGACAGAGGGCCTGTGGGTGTATGAAAAGGAGGGCCGCTTTGGCTTGCTGGACGGGCAAAAGGGCGGGCTGATCACCCCAAACGAGTACGACCTCTTTTTTGTGCGAGGACAGTTGGTGTTGGCGCTGAAGCATCAGCGGCTTACCCTGTTTGATCTGCAGGGAAAGCTGTTGGAAAAATACGGCTACGAATACCCCGAAGAATGTGCCCGGGTAAACGGACAGTGCAAGGCTCTGGAGGACAACGGCCTGCTGGCGGTGTGTGAAAACGGGCTTTGGGGTGTGGTGGATACCCGAAACGGCCGTCAGGTTTTTGCCTGTGCCTATACTTTGCTTTCCGTGCCGGGGGAGGGAAATCCGGCCGGTTGGCTGGTGGCTTCCCGAGACGGCAGCTTTTGTTTGCTGGACCTGCGCAAGCGGGAGGAAAGCCCCCTGCCCGCCTGTATGAACCCCAGGCTGATCGCCCAATGGCCTGCAGAGTAGGAAAAAGAGGAAAAAAGGGACGTAGTTTTTGGGAAAAAAGAAGAAATATATGAACAAATATAAAAACTTTTCCAAAACAGGTTGACAAAGAGGCAGAAAAGAGGTATAATTTCATGGCAAAACTCCGTAGGTGTTTGGCACTACGCGGAGGGAGGGAAGAAAATGTCTGACATCAAAGTAAAGCCCAACGAGTCTTTGGACAGCGCACTGCGTCGTTTTAAGCGCACTTGCCTGAAGGACGGTGTGATCGCCGAAGTTCGCAAGCGTGAGCATTACGAAAAGCCCAGTGTCCGCAAGAAGAAGAAATCCGAGGCTGCTCGCAAGCGCAAGTTCAAGTAATTGAACCTTCTTGTGAGTTCGTTTCGTTTGCGGAAAAGCTTTTCCGACGAATGGGATTCAAAAAAAGACCGGCAGTTGTTAAAACTGCCGGTTGTTTTTTTGCCACGAGGCGGGGAATGAAAAGATATTTAAATGAGTGGGCAATACTCCAACATTTGAAAGCTACAAACGGATCGTTAGCATAATTTGTCAAAGAATCAAGTGTTTTTTATAAAATTGCAAAATCAGTCGTTGCACAAAAAAAGCACAGTACGGCCATTTTGACTGTACTGTGCTTTTTGCTTTATTGGGAAAACGCTCCAAAGGCGGTTGGGTCAGAAGCGGATCAAGGGGGGGCTTTATTCAGCTTCTGCGGCTGTGCTTTTCGTAGGCTTGGATGATGCGCTGGACCAAGCGGTGGCGGATCACGTCCCAATCGGACAGGCGGCAGATGGCCAGATCCTCGATGCCGTCGAGGATCTTACAGGCATCCACCAAGCCCGAACGCTTGCCGTCGGGCAGGTCGATCTGGGTGACGTCGCCGGTGATGACGGCGCGGGAATTAAAGCCCAAACGGGTCAAAAACATCTTCATCTGCTCGGGGGTGGTATTTTGCGCTTCGTCTAAAATGATGAAGGAATCGTCCAACGTGCGACCGCGCATATACGCCAGGGGCGCCACCTCAATGGCGTTCTTTTCCAAATAGCGCTGGTAGGTATCCGGCCCCATCATTTCGTGCAGGGCGTCGTAAAGGGGGCGCAAATAGGGATCTACCTTGTTTTGCAGGTCGCCTGGCAAAAAGCCCAGCTTTTCGCCCGCTTCCACGGCAGGGCGGGTGAGGATGATGCGGTTGACCTGCTTTTGGCGGAAGGCGTTGACGGCCAAGGCTACGGCCAGATAGGTTTTCCCCGTTCCCGCAGGACCGATGCCGAAGGTGACGGTATGGGAGCGCACGGCGTCCACATATTGTTGCTGACCTGCGGTTTTGGCCTTGATGGGTTTGCCTGCGGCGGTGATGCACACCGTGTCGGGTTCCAAGGCCACCAAGGTCTCCCGCTCGCCTGCGGTGACCATATCAATGGCGTAGCCCACCAACTGCGGGGTAACGGGTTCTCCCTTATCCACCGTTTTCTTCAGCGTTTCCAGCACCGCACAAGCGCAATCCACCGCCACGGCCTCTTCGCCGCTGACACGGATCTCGCCGTCGCGGTACAGCAGGCTCACCTGCAAGGCCTTTTCGATCTGCTTGACGTTGGCATCCAGCTCGCCCATGACCCCTGCGGCCTGAAAGGCGGTAACCAGTTGAACGGAGGCATTGACCATAAGTTTACAAACTCCTTGTTTTTGTTATTCGCGGGAGGACAGAATAGGAACCGCGCGGGCAATATCCGTTACGGCCTGCAATTCTCCCTGTACGCTCATCCCATCCTCTTGAGGAATCATTTCGGTCTGCAGGGAAAGGACCTCGGCTGCGCCGTATTGCGCGGCAATGTAGTCTGCCACGGCCTTTTCGCACAAAAGCCGTTGCTCATCCTCTGTGGCGGGGCGTGTGGTGAACAGAGTCTCCTCGTAGCACACGCTTACGTAAGAAATAGGCAGGGGAACGCCGAACAGGGACAAACGCTTTACCGTCTTTATTGTATCATAATCCGAATAGGAAATGCTACCGTTTTTGAAAAGATTCACCGAAAATTGAAAAAAATTCAAGGTGGTATGGGTGGTTTTTCGTCCCGAAAAGCTTTTTTCCTCCATCACAGAGGGGCAACGGAGGGTGAAACGGTCGTAAATGCGGGCCATGATTTGTCCTTCCGAGCGGACCAAACGCAGGCCCTCCTCTTTACTGTCCAACACGCCGCTGACCAAAAGTTGGCCCTTGGTCACCGTATCGCCTGCTTTGACGGCGGCGTTTCCGTTTTTGACTGTGGCGGAAAGCACGGTGCCGTCTGCGGCGGCGATCAGGTTTTGAGGGCAGTCCTCCGGCACGATCTCAGGCTTGGGGACAGACTCGCGCACTTGTACCTCGGCGTAACTGCCGCTGATGTTAATGGCCATCCAGATCAGCTCCGGCATTTCCAGCAAAACGGCGTCGCGGATGCGCAGTACGTCCATTTTGGGTGTGAAGACCCCTTCGTGAAAACCGTGCGTTTCCAGCAGTTGCTTGACCTCTTGGGCATCCACCTGTAGGCACCCTGTGATCTCAATATTCCAAATGAACAGGGAGCTTACCCAAAGGATCCCCAGGGTCAGTAGGGTCCCCAAGGCCAGCCCCCAACGCTTACGGTAGCGGTGGCGCACGAAGCCGGCCCCCCTTTTTTGAGCCACACGCACCCGCATGCGGCTTCGGTAGGCGGGCAAGCGCAGGGCCTTGAAGTGCCCGGCGGGAATTTCCGCGCTGAGGCCCTCCGGCAGACGGCGCACGCGTTGCAGAGGCACGTTTTCTTTACGGCAGGCGTTTAAAAAGCGTTCGGGAAAAGGACCTTCGGCCCGAAAAACCACCTGCCCCAACAGGCGAGCCAACAAGGAACATCACTCCTTTTGAGAAGAAAAATGAATATCGGTCAGAATGCCGCGGATGATCAGGCCCGAAAGACCCAGCTGTTGGATGGCCAAATCCGTTCCGTCTACGGAAATTTCCAGTTTTCCTGCCTGAAAACGGATACGACTGTCGTCAAACTGTAAAATAGTGCCGCACCCTTCCGCGATCAGCTCGCGCCCTGCATGGACGTAAAGCTGAAGACTGCGGGCAGGGGGAAGGGGCTTTTTCTTGGTTGGTTTCACATAGGCTCCTCCTTTGTGGGAAAGCTGTTTTTATAGTATGCGCGCAACGGGGGAAAAATGTCCCGCAGGGGTATAGAAAGAGGCAGGAAAGAATAAGGTAGAACAGCTTATACAGAAGGGAAGAGGGCCTATGCAAAAGGGACGGCTGTTCAACGTGGCGGCGGCGGTGGGGGTGTTGGGGTGTATGGCGGGGCTGTTGCTGTTTCCCGCGCCGTGCGCCCTTGCGGCACGTGGCGGATTGGCGGTTTGTGCCCAAACGCTGGTGCCGTCGCTGTTCCCCTTTTTGGTGTTGGCCACGGTCTTTATCCGCACGGGACTTGCTTCTTACTTAGGACGGCCCTTTGAAGGGCTTATGCGCCGCCTGTTTTGGCTTCCCGGCAGCTGTGCGGGCGTTTTGTTGCTGGGGATCACGGCGGGGTACCCCGTGGGGGCCAAGGCAGTCACGGACATGTACCGCCAAGGTCACTGCACGGCGGCCCAAGCCAAGCGGATGCTTTGCTTTTGCAGCAATGCGGGGCCTGCTTTTGTGGTCAGCGTGGCGGGAGCGGCCTTGTTCGGACGGGTGGAGGCTGGATTTTGGCTGTTGGCCTGCCAAACGGCGGCGTCTTTTCTTTGCGGGGCGGGGCTTGGCTTATGGGCCAGACGGCACGAGCATTCCCCCTTGCGCGGACGAGCGGCTTGCCGAAGGATAGAGTGGAAAAATGCGGCGCCTGCTATGGCGGATGCGGCGTTGGCGATGGTCAGGGTGTGTGGTTTTGCCGTCTTCTTTGCCGTTTTTTTGGCTTTAATGGAACAAACGGGCCTTCCTGCGGCCTTGACGGCTTTGGCGGAAAAGCTTGGCCTTTTTCCCCACGTAGCGGAGGGGTTGGAAAAGGGATTTTGGGAAGTTACGGCCGGCCTGACGGCCTTGGCTCAGGGAAACACCTCCCATCCCTTGGCCTTGGCTACAGCGGGTCTGCTGTTGGCTTGGTCGGGGGTCAGCGTGCACTGTCAGGTGCTTGCCTATTTGGGAGAGGCGGGGCTTTCTGCCCGGCAATATCTGCTGGGAAAATGTGCATGTGCCTTGCTGACAGGTATTTTGGCGTATCTGACGGGCCGTTTTCTTGCGCCTGTTCCCCATGCCCCCGTTTTTTCTTTGATATCGGGAGCACCTGTGTGGGCGGCGGCGTTGCATGTAAGCCTGCTTGAAACGGCGGGGCTGGGGATGGCGGGGGCGCTATTTGTAAAAAAAAGCGGAAAAAAGACCCCTTCGACTTGCTTTTCAGGGGCTGATGGGGTATAATATCATAAACGATTATATCTTGATGACAGGGAGGCAGATAGTCCATGGCAAAAAAGGCCGAAACGGAAAAGCGCTGTCAGTATTGCGCTTATGCACAAAAGGAGCTGTACGACGGGAATATGCTTTGCAGCCGCCGCGGTGTGGTGTCTGCGGGATACCATTGCTCCAAATACCGCTACGATGCCACCATGCGCCGCCCCGTTGGGCAGCCTCAGCTTCCTCAAATGGAGGCCGAGGATTTTGATTTGGAATAAGATTGCAGAAGGGAGCGAGGGCCTTGTTTGGACACGAGATCTATTTTGACGATCAGCAGAAACTTTGCAAGGATCTGGGCGCTGTTCGCAAGCTGATTGAATTGGCCTGTGCTGTGACACTGGACAGCGAGCATTTCGGGCGGCGTGCGGAGATTTCGGTGGTATTTACGGACAACGAAGGCATCCGCGAGCTGAACCGACTGTATCGGGAGAAGGACAGTGCCACGGACGTGCTTTCCTTCCCCATTTTTGAAAAAGAGGAGCTGGCCCAACAAACGGAAGAGCCCGTGATGCTGGGAGACGTGGTGCTTTCTTTGGAACGGGCACTGCAGCAAGCAGAGGAATACGGCCACAGCTTTGAGCGCGAGGTGGCCTTTTTAACGGTACATTCCATGCTCCATTTGCTGGGCTACGATCACGAAACGGGAGAAGAAGACCGTTTGGCTATGCGGGCCCGCGAGGAAGCCATTTTGGCGGATATGGGTCAGCGAAGAGATTAGATCAACGGGAGAGATCAAGATGAAAACTGTATTTGCATCCATTTTAGGTTTGCCTAATGCAGGCAAATCCACCTTGCTCAACCGTTTGGTGGGGGAAAAGATCTCGATCGTATCCCCTAAGCCCCAAACCACTCGCAGTCGGGTGACGGGAGTGTTGACCCAAGGTGAGACCCAATTCGTTTTTACCGATACGCCCGGTTTGCTGAAGCCCCGCAATAAGCTGGGTGAATACATGAGCAAGGTCATTTCTCAGACCTCCGCCGGCGGAGACGTGGTTATTTTGGTAGTGGAGCCCCATGCCGAGGTAAAAGCCACCCTCCAGCGTTTGCTACAGCAATTGAAGGCCGACCGCGTTCCCGTGGTGCTGGCTGTCAACAAAGTAGATACGGTGGAAAAGGCAGAACTGCTTCCCGTAATCGGAGCCTACGCGGCATTGTACGATTTTGAGGCTGTGGTGCCCCTGTCTGCTAAGCGGGGAGACGGAGTGGAGCTTTTGTTGGCCGAAATGGAAAAGTTGGCGGTGGAGGGCCCTTGGGTCTTTGAGGAAGACGCCCTGACTGACCAAAGTATGCGACAGTTGGCGTCGGAGATCATCCGTGAAAAACTTTTGCTGGCCTTGAACCGCGAAGTTCCCCACGGCACGGCGGTAGTCATTGAAAGTATGGAGGAACGGCAGGAGCTCATAAAGATCGGGGCGTTGATCCTTTGCGAAAAGGCTTCCCACAAGGGGATCATTATCGGAAAGGGAGGGGCTATGCTTAAGCGCATTGCCACCCAGGCGCGCATGGAGATGGAGCGCTTGTTTGATTGCAAAGTGTTTTTGGAATGCTTTGTCCGCGTGGACGAGCAATGGCGGGACAGCAACCGTGTCCTCAACGACCTTGGCTATAAGATTGAGGAATAAGCTATGTATGAAAGCTGCACGGGCATTGTGCTGCGCCACCGTCATTACGGAGAAACGGATACTCAGCTGACGTTGCTGACGGCGGAGCTGGGGCGCGTTTACGTGCTGGCCAAGGGGATCCGCAGTATCAAAAATGCCAATTACGGCGCTTGCCAGCTTTACACCTACAGCCATTTTCAGCTTTCCAAACGGGGGGATGGGTACGTTCTCTCCTCGGCAGAGCTGATCGAAAGCTTTTTTGGCGTACACACACAATTGGAGGTCTCTGCCGCGGCAGATTGCATGAACGAAACGGCGCTGCTGGTCAGCTTAGAGGGCAGTGCCGAGCCGGAGCTTCTTCGCCTGCTGCTCAACTGCCTTTATTTTCTAAAGCAGGGCTACGGAGCACAGCGGATCAAGACCGTGTTTTTCCTGAAGTTGGCTGTGCTGGCCGGCTACGAGCCCGATGTGACGGCCTGTGCCTGCGGAGGAAAACAGACCCGCTTTTTCCTGTATGACGGGGAATTGGGTTGCGAGCAATGCACGGCAGGAAGGGAATATCTCGCCCTTACTCCGTCCGTGCTACAGGCCCTCCGCTTTGTGCTGGAGGCCCCCTTGCGCCGCACGGTGGATTTCTTGTTGGGGGAAGAAAACAGCCGTCTGCTGGAGGAGCTTTCGGAGGAATACCTGTGCGCCCAGCTTGGGGAAAAACCCAAAACGCTGGATTTTTACCGTCGTCTGGCCTCCCTCCCCACCTGAAACAAAAAAGGAAATTTCATAAAATAAAGCCGCTTCGGCCATACTATGTTCCAACACCCAAAAGGGAAAGGAAAGGGATGGCTGTGAGCGGCTTTGGTTTTTTGAATTTCAAAAGGGATAGAGTGCGCTGTCTTGATAGATACGTCAGGCGTTGCTGCCGACAAAAGGTGAAGCACGGCGGCAGGGAGGAACTTTGGCTTCAAAGATCCTTGGAAGGAGTGCATCGGGGATTTTGCGCCTTGAAACGGCCTCTGCCTGTGGACCGTGAAAGCGGCTTTCCCGCTGTTTTTGTGCTTTGCAGAATCTTTTGCAGACAGCAAAAGGGAGACATCTCCCTGCCTGAGGTCAGCCGATGGCTGGAGGCCGAGCAGTTGGGAGAAAAGCTGTTGATACGGGAGTTGCAGGCCTTGCCTTCTTTTTTGCAGGCGGCGTTGCTGGAGCTTTGTGCCCAAAGCGGCAGTACGGCTTCCGCGGCGGAGGAAAGCCTGCGCCGTTTTCTCAACGGGGAAGAAGATTACGGGGCTTTGCTTTGGCGCTTTCACCCGGCCTGCCGCCGTTTACTGCAGGACGGTACGGTGGCGGCCATGACCGAGGAGAGCCGAAGAATTTATTTGGAACGGGTGGAGGCTTGGGCGGCTGCCAAGGGTATTTCGGAGGAGGAGGCGGTCAGCCAAGCCTTTGAAAAAGCCGGCGGGGCGCACGTGGGAACGGTTTTGCTTCAATCAAGAAAATCGTTTTTGGGGCGTTTGGTCCTTTGCGAAGTGGCGTTGACCCTTTTATTTACGGCTGTGGTGTGTGCCTTTTGCGGTTTTTGGGGACTGTCGGCCTTGCTTCCTCTTTGGGAGTTTTCGGCCTTTTTGTGCCGCCGTCTGGCGGGGCGAAGTCTGACTGCGCGGGAGTTGCCTGCCCTGGATTTTTCAAACGGTGTGCCTGAAAAGGAGGCCACCCTTTGTGTGATCACCTCCCTGCTGCAGGAGGAGGACGGAGCCATTTTCAAACGGCTGGAGCAGCTGTATCTTCAAAACCGCGAGGGAGCTTTGGCCTTTGGTATCCTGGCGGATTTTCCGGATAGTCCCCACCCGGATGGGGCCTCTCAGCGCAAATGCATCCAAAAGGCCAAAGAGCAGGTGCGAAGGCTGAATGAAAGATATGGCGAGCGATTTTATCTGTTCGTTCGACCCAGGGTCTACGACCCCGCAGACGGAGTCTACCGCGGCTTTGAGAGAAAGCGAGGGGCGGTGCTGGCTCTGCTTCGCCTCATAGGGGGGCAAGGTAACGATTTTGCCACCGTGGAAGGGCTGAAGGAGCGCCTGTCTTCCTTTCGCTTTTTAATGACGCTGGATCGGGATACGGAGCCGGAATGGGGAGCCGTGTCTGCTTTGGTGGGGGTTTTGGCGCACCCCTTGAATGCGCCCTGCCTACGCGATGGACGGGTGGTTTCGGGCTACGGACTTTTGCAACCTGCCTGTGCGCCCACTCTACTGCCTGAGGATGCCTCCTCCTTTTGCCGTATTGCCGTGGGCGGAGGAGGTGGGGAAGCCTATCACGGCGGTCAACGGGACAGCTGGTGGGAGGCCACGGGGGAAAGCCTTTTTTGCGGAAAAGGCCTTATGCACGTGCAAGCCATGCTGGCCTGCGCTTCCCGATTGCCCAACGGCAAGATCCTCAGTCACGATATCCTGGAGGGGGGGCTGGTGCGCACAGCCTTTGCGGGAAACACGGTCTTTTACGAAAGCTTTCCCGGAAACGTGTTTTCGTTTTTTAAACGGGAAGACCGCTGGATCCGCGGGGATTGGCAAAACGCCCCTTTCCTGAAGGAGCGCGCTCTCAGCCTTGCCACCCGTTGGTGCCTGCTGGCCAATTTAAGACGAAGCTTGGTCAGCCCGGCTGTGCTGGCCTGTGTTTTGGCGGCGGCATTTCTTCCTCGGCCTGCCGCGGGGTGGCTGTTGGCAGGGGGCTGTTGCGGATGGCTTTTTACCCTTTTGACACAGATCCGCAGATGCTTTTTCGGCAAAAGGCGTTTTTTCTTTGCCGTCAAGCGGGGAACCGTGCGCACGCTTCAAATGCTGGGCCTGGAGGCCCTTTGGCTTCCTTTGCGGGCTTGGGCAGCTCTTCGTGCGGTGGGATTGGCCCTTTGGCGCATGGTCAGCGGCAAAAAAAGACTGGCGTGGACTACGGCGGCTCAGGGAGAAACGGGCTGCCGTTCGGATACGCTGAAGGCCTATCGCTGCTTTTGGCCGTCGCTGATTCCCTCGTTGGTTCTGCTTTGCGCCCCTTCCGCCTGGGCATGGGGCGTGGCCCTGATTTGGTTGGCAGGACCTTGGGCGGCGGCTGTCCTTTCTTTGGCCGGATCCGATCCCCACGGGCATTTAAGTGCGCGGGAACGGGCGCGCCTGGTTCGCTATGCCCGTGATACGTGGCGGTATTTTGAAGGGGAGGTCAATGCCTCTACCCGTTATCTGCCCCCGGATAACGTGCAATTCAGCCCCCATGCGGGTGTGGCTTTGCGCACATCACCCACGAACATCGGCCTATATCTTTGCTCTCTGTTGGCGGCCCACGACTTTGGTTTTATCGATACCCCCTCCTTTTGTGCCATGGCGGAAAAAAGCCTGAACAGCATAGAGCAGCTTCCTTCTTTTCGGGGCCATTTGTACAATTGGTACTCTTTGCCGGAGGGGAAAGTGTTGTCCCCCGCCTATATTTCCAGTGTGGACAGCGGAAACCTGGCTGTAAGCCTGTTGGCCTTTGCAGCAGGAGCCGAGCAGATCGGAGGAGCCCGTTTGGAACAGATTGCGGCCCGCTGCCGTATTTTATGCCGACGCATGGATTTTTCCCTTTTATACCGCAAAAAACGGGGGCTTTTTTCCGTGGGATATCGAGTGGACGGGGACGTGTTGGAGGAGCCGTGCTACGACCTGTATATGAGTGAGGCTCGTTTGACGGGTTATTTGGCCGTAGCCTTGGGAACGGTTCCGCCCTCCCATTGGCATCGCCTTAGCAGGCCTCTGGCGGGAAAGGACGGCTATACGGGAATGCGATCCTGGTCCGGTACAGCCTTTGAATATTTGATGCCCCGCTTGTTTTTGCCCGCTCCTGCAGGAAGCTTTGGGGCAGAAAGCCTGCATTTTTGTGTGTACTGCCAACAAAAACGGCGGTTTCACGGCGTATGGGGGACCTCCGAAGGCGGATGTTTTTCCTTTAACGGGGAGCTGCATTATCGCTATCGGGCTTTCGGCACTCCCGAGCTTTCCTCTTGCGGGGGGATGGAACGGGAACGCATCGTCATGCCTTACGCCTCCTTTTTGGCCTTGCCCATAGCTCCCAAGCGGGTCATGGAAAATTTGCGAAAGCTGGAAAAGCTGGGGGCTTACGGCGCCTACGGCTTTTACGAGGCGCTGGATATGACCCCCCCGCGCACGGGGGGCGGAATGGCCGTGGTGGAAAGCTGTATGGCCCACCATGCGGGCATGAGCCTCATTGCCGCCGCCAATGCCTGCTTTGAGGACGTTTTTGTGAAAAGGACCCTATCTCTTCCGGAAATGGGAGCGGCAATCCCCTTACTGCGTGAGCGCATCCCCACCGACGGGGTGGTGGCCCGTTTGCCAAGTGCCTCTCTTACCGAAAAGCCCGGGCCCGTTAGAAGCGGTGGAGGCCCCGCCTGCCTTTGCCAAGGGTACGATCCCGCGGCACCCCGTGTGCATTTGATTACCAACGGGAAGATGACGGCCCTGTGCAGCGACGGCGGACACGTGTCTTTGTCGGCGGGAAAGACCGCCTTGCTTCGTTTTGATCCCTTGGGCATGCGTGGCCTGTGGACGGCCTTCTACACCAAGGAAGGGGCGTTTTTCCCCACGCCGCTTCCCGTTTCCGACGCTCGTGTAGAGTACCGCTCGGCCTTCAGCGGAAGCAGTGCAGTATACACTTGCACCTTGCCCGGAGAACGGGCCTTGGCCGAAACGAAATTGACCGTGCTGAAAAAGGAGACCGCTATAGCTTTGGAACTGCGCGTCAAACGTCGCCGTCCCAAAGATGCGGCGGCTGAGGGCCTCATCTTTTTGGAACCTTTGCTTTGCTTGCAGCAGGAGGATCGGGCCCATCCCGCCTTTGCCGGTCTTTTTATGGAGTGTCGGGTAAAACAAGGTGTTTTGTTGGTGCATCGGCGTCGCCGTTCTCCCGATACGGAGGACCGCTGGATGGCCCTTTTCGCCGCCGAAAAGGGAAGAGCCTTTGATTTCGTTTGTGCCCGCGAAGATCTGTTTCCCTTTGCAGGAAGCATGAAGGATCTGCTGACAGCCTTTGGGCGCATTGCGGGAAGGCAAAGCACCCAAACCATGACGGATGCCGCTTTGGGTGTGCGGGTGTCCCTGCCCGCGGACGGAAAGGCTGTACGTTTTTACGTGGCTTACGGCCATTCCGAGGAAGAGCTGTTGGCTTGTGCGGAGCGTTTGCAGGGGGGAGAGGTTGAAACGTCGGATTACGTGGCGGGTCTTTTGGGACGTGAAGAATACGAAAAAAACAGCCGCCTTCTTTCCGCCCTGGTTTTTCCGCCCAAGATCCGGGAAAACCGCCACGATCCTTTTGCAGAGGATACACTGTGGAAATGCGGAGTGGGTGGGGACAGACCCTTGCTGCTGTATCGGGCGGAAACGGAAGGACAGGCGGAGGGCTTGAAGGAGGAAATGAAGCAACTGAGCCTGCTGCACCGATTATCCGTTCCCTTTGAGGCTGTGGTGCTGACCAAGGACGTGGCCTTGTACGAGCGACCTGTCAGCCGGGCCGTGCAACGCATGGTAGCCACGTTAGAGGACGAGCTTCCTTGGGTCAAGATCCTTCCTTTGGATACGGTGGAGGAGGAGAGCTTGGCGTTGATGGAGCTTTTGGCCGTGAATCGGGAAGGGGAGCCCTTTCCCAAGCCCGTGCAGGAATCGCAGGTGCGTGTTTCGCCTTTGGAAAGGGCCCCCTTGGTGTGTTGTGAAAATGGCTTGCGGGTGTGGGGAGGCTGCTTTGACGGAGAATCGTTTTGGGTGGACAATGGAATGCCCGAAAGGCCCTGGTGTCACGTGCTGACCAACGGAAGCTTTGGCACGCTGGTGGGACACCGCAGTGCGGGCTTTACCTTTATTTCCAACGCCGGGGAATGTCGCCTGACCCCCTGGCAAAACGACGTTCGCTTTGACCAACGGGGGGAGCGCTTGCTTTTGCGGAGGGCCAACGGAAAAACGGTGGACGTGCTGGCTTGTGCCTCCACTTGCCGCTTTTCCCCCGGGGAAGCCCGTTGGGAGACCCAAGATAAGGGCTTTTTCAGCCTGGTGACGGCCAGGATCATGGGAAAAGAAGCCTGTAAAGAACTTCAGCTTCACATGGAAAACCGTGGGGAAGGGGAGATGAGATTGGAGCTGGAATGGCGGGTACAGCCCGTATTGGGCAAGCAGCCTTGTCCCCGTGAGCTTGGCTTTGATAGGGGCGACGGAATGCTGTTTGTCCGCCGACTTCGCAAAACGGAGTCCTGTCGTTGGGGCTTGGCCCTGTTTGCCGACCGTCCCTGTGAGACAGAGACTGAAAACGGATGGGCTGTTTTGCGCTTTCAGCTGACTTTGGCTCCCGGGCAGAGTGAAGAATTTTGTGTGTATACGGGGGCCGCTCCCGACACGGAGCGGGCAGATCTGCTTCGTAAAAGGGTGCTCAGACAGGTGCCCTTGCTGCGGGTACAGAACCTAACCTTCGCCAAGGCTATGCTTCCCCAACAGCGCATCGTCACCCCCGACCCTCGCTTTGACGTTATGGCCAACGTATGGCTGCCTTACCAAAATCTGTCTGCGCGTATTTTTGGGCGTACGGGCTTTTATCAGGCGGGTGGGGCTTACGGCTTCCGCGACCAATTGCAGGACAGCCTGAATGCGCTGACCTTTCGCCCGGATCTGACCCGACGACAGCTTTTGCGCAGTGCCCGCCACCAGTTCGAGGAGGGGGACGTGCTTCATTGGTGGCATTCCTTCCAGGCGAAAGGAGGCCTGATCACCCGCGGGATCCGCACTCGCTGTGGGGACGACCTTCTTTGGTTGCCTTACGTGCTGGCCTGCTATGTGGAGCAAACGGGGGACAAAGAGATTCTGCAGGTGAGCGTGCGCTATAAATTCGCCCCGCCGTTGGCCAAAGGGGTGGATGAGCATTACGGCCGTGTGGAGGACAGCCCCCTCAAGGAGCCTTTGTGGCAGCATGCTTTGAAAGCGGCCCTTCACGCCTACCGCCCTGGTCCTCGCGGATTGCTGAATTTCGGCAGTGGGGACTGGAACGACGGCATGAACCGGGTGAAGGGGGAAAGCGTTTGGCTAAGCCAGTTTGCCTTGATGGTATACCGTCGCTTTGCCAAGACCCTTTCCCTTTGCGGAAAGCAGGAGGAGGGGGCGCATTTGCTGTCCTTGGCCGATGCCTTGCAGCAGGCAGTGGAGACCCATGGCTTTAACGGGTGCTTTTACCTGCGCGGATATTATGCCGACGGCACTCCGCTGGGGGACGGCGGCGGGGATGCCTGCCACATTGACGTGCTGACACAGGCCTTTTCCGTCTTTGCGGGCTTGAACGAGGAGCGCTGCCGAAGTGCCTTGCTGGAGGCCTATAGCCAACTGGTGGACGAGAAGCACGGGTTGATCCGCCTGTTGAATCCCCCCTTTGATCGCGGTCGGGACGCGGGCTATATTAACGGCTACCTGCCCGGCGTGCGGGAGAATGGGGGCCAATACACCCACGCCGCCGTATGGTTTGCCCTGGCTATGCTCTCCTTCGGCTTTTACGAAAAAGGTTTTCGGCTGCTGGAATATTTGTTGCCCGGAGGCCTGAGCCGCACGGGGGAGCAGGCCCGTTGGTACGGAACCGAGCCCTACGCCCTTTGTGGGGATATCTGCTCGGCCTCGGGCTTGGCGGGAAGGGGAGGGTGGAGCCTGTACACCGGTGCGGCGGGGTGGATGTTTACGGCTATCCTCCGGGGACTTTTGGGGCTGGAGAACGGTCGTATCACGCCCCGCATTCCCGCCCATTGGGAGGGCTATACCCTTAAGCAGGCCGATGGGACCCAACGCTATATTGCCCGAAACGGCACCCAAAGTTAAACAAAAAAGGCGGTCACGCAAGGCTTTGCGGCCGCCTTTTTTCGTGTGAATTGGCTTTTGACGACAGCGAAAATGGCGAAAATCTTCCCTTTTTATTGACAGGGAAGGAGGATTATGCTATAATTTTTCCATTCCTTATGGTGCCCGAGCTTTTATGACAGCGGGCTCCCGCCGAGAAGGAGACGAATCGAACCGAAGAGCAGATGCGGCGCATCTGCCGTAAAAACAGGAGGCGTAAGCTTATGCAGGGAAAATGGAAGGAATGGATCCGTTTGGCCAAATTCACCCTCATTTCCATCAGCGCGGGCATTATCCAGATCGGCCTGTTTACATTGCTTAACGAGGTGCTTAGGCTGAATTATTGGGTGGCGTATCTACCCAGTTTGCTGGCTTCCATCGTGTGGAATTTTACCGTCAACCGCAAGGTGACCTTTAAATCCTCTAACAACGTCAAGGTAGCCATGCTGTTGGTGTTGCTGTTCTACGCGGTGTTTACCCCCGTATCCACCGTTTTGGGGGAATGGGCGGAAAACAGCGGGATCAACGAATACATCGTGCTGGCCGTTACCATGATCTCCAATTTTTTGCTGGAGTTTTTGTTCACCCGCTTTGTGGTGTACCGCAATTCCTGCGATACGGCGAAAAAGGAAGAATAAGTCCCAACAAAAAAAGATCGGAAAGGTCTGCAAAATTAGCGATAAAATTGAATAGCCTTCCCCGGTGAGGGAAGGGGGCAGCCGAAGGCTGACGGATGAGGTGTTCTAAACTCAAAGCAACTCCTCATCCACCGCTTCGCGGTCCCCTTTCTCCCATAGGAGAAGGCTTTTTGATACGCAGAAAACAAATAGATACCCCGACAGATTTTAAGGTCTGTCGGGGGTTGTTGTACTGTTCGATAAATGGAATTTATGGAACTGAATAAAACATTCATTACTGCTGACTTTT
>JAFWAE010000009.1 GCA_017507855.1 Clostridia bacterium | reverse complement strand
GAGAAAACTCATAACGTTGTTGAGTACGTTGATGAAAACACTGTCAAATATCAAGGAAATACGTATTATTTAGCTCCTATGATCTTTATCCAAGATAGTTCAACAACTGTTCAAGAAGATCGAGGCTATGAATACATTGGGTGGTCAGGTCCAAGATTTTTCTATATTGCTATTTTCTATGGCGACTCGAAAGATTCACCAAGCATATTATACAGCAGCCGAAGATATACATACTTCAGACAAGATTATGACTATAAAACAGATACGTTTAGAATTGAAGGAACAGAGGACTACATCTGCTTTTCCGAGAATTTGATTGCACTTTCTGATATCCCATCAACCGATGGCGCTTATACATCAAAGGAGTATGTTGTTTTGTCATCCTCTACACATCCGTCGCTCGATATACGGCTTGGTATTTTTGAGGACGAGGGAATTTGGTATGCCTACTCTATGAATTTTGTCTATTTTGAGTTGTCAGAAAATTTTGTTGAAATTTTGATAAAAAATCAAATCATTACATCATTAAACTCATAGTAAACAATGTCATCTATTTCGGTCGCCAAACACAAAAAATCCAACTCGTAAGAGTTGGATTTTTTCATTTGTGCCGAAAGGCACAACATCATTTGACCGAAGGTCAACATCATTTCGAGCGAAGCGAGAACATCGTTATTCATTTTTGGCACAAATGAACGAGGTTGTGCTTCGCACAAATGATGTTGCAACAAGTTGCAAATGATGTGGGCTTACGCCCAATGATGTTACGCCGGCGGCGTAAACGATGTTGCGCTACGCGCAAACGGGGCGGTAGCCGTTCGTTCGGATTGCTGATTTGTAGTTGATTTTTAACCGAAAGTATGCTATAATAAACCCAGAAAGGTGATGAAGTTTTCCTTTCCAAACATTTCACATCAAAAGGAGATCAGATATTATGATGACAGTAAAAAAATATTGTGAAGAAAACAATTTGGATCCCAATAAAGTTTTCGATATGGTTTTGGGAGAGAGTGGCAGTATTTTGCCTAAAGCACGTGGCTTTACGGGATACATAGCAGAAATCAAAGACGATTGTCTGAGTTGTACGAATGATAAATTTGACGTGTTCAATAAAGAGATACCCTTTTCTTCTTTTCAGCGCGCGGAATTTGGTATAGGTAGCGGACAGCTTTGGCTTCAGTGTATTGTTGATGGAGAGACCTTTGTGTTTTGTTCTACCAGAAAAAATTGGAAGTCTCCTTCCGCAAAGTTGCTTCTTGAGAAGATAGGTAAACATACCGAGATATTGGGTATGGATGACTATAACAAAATTATGGGAAAATTTTTCTGGTACTATATGATTAAATACGCATGGTAATATAAGTGTCATCTAAAACGGTCACCAAACACAAATCCCCAAGGACTTGTCCTTGGGGATTTTTTTTGACTTTTTACTGAAATTCAGAATCAGCTCAGTAAAACCTACCGTTTTAAAGGAAAAAAGAATAAGACCCAAAAGCACCGCTTACCATGTAGGCGGTGCTTTTTTATATGGATCGGAGATAGAAAAATGCGAGGGTTTTATGAGAGGGCACGAGCCGGAACCTGTACAAATAACGAAAAAAGCCATTGAAGATAGTTTGTACCTCGTTTTACTTGAAAAATTAGATTTTTATGCTATAATGAATGCAAAGAGATTCGTTGATCGAGGGGAAAAGAAAATGGATCTGACAGTTTTTGGAAGCGTGCATTGGATCTATCTGGGGATCACCGTTCCGTTATCCTGCCTGGCTCTTGTATTAGCAAAGAAATTTGCCAAGACCGAGAAGGCGCAAAAGCTTTTTTTAAAAACGCTGGCTTTATTGCTGCTTGCCTGGATCTTGATCAACAGGCTTTCCCAGGTGTACCGCTATGCCGACGTAAGGTGGGAACAGCTTATTCCCGACAGCTTCTGCGGGATGACGAGCCTTGTACTGGCGTTGGCTGTTCTTTTTGGAAAAAAGAACAATGCGGTTTATCATTTCGTTTGGTCCTTGGGGCTGGTTGGATCCCTGATCACCCTGCTCAACCCCACGTTTCTGGATCAAGGTCCCACCGTGTTTTATCTGCCGACCATCTCGGGACTTTTGCACCACAGTCTTGCCTTGGTCACAATCGTGGCATTGCTTGTTTTCCACCAGATCTTTATCACCTATAAAAAATGGTACTGTACCTTTTTTGGCTTTACCGCCTACCTGACGGTGGGGGCATTTCAGATATCCGTGCTGGGACTTTCCGATTCTTTTCATATTGCAGAACCCATTCTTTCGCAAACACCCTTGACGGCCTGGGTCATGGCACCCATGTATGCGGTCGGCTACGGACTTTTGCTTTTGGTGATAGAGCTGGTGCGCAGGCACAAGCCAAAAGTGGCGCTTCAAGCGCCACCGGCCTCAGAATACGCGCAAACGGACGGTGAAACGGATGAACGTGCATGAATTTGTCAAACGTAATAAAGAGGGGCTTTTAGACCTACTCAAGGAGCTTTGTGCGATTCCCGCCCCCTCCGGAATGGAGCAGGCAAGGGCGGCGTATTGCAAGGCTTGGTTGGAGCAGGCGGGTGCTAAAGGGGTGTATACGGACGGCGCGCAAAACGTCATTTTCCCCTTCAATTGCGAAAACAGCCGTTCCATTACGGTGTTTGTTGCGCATACGGATACCGTTTTTCCCGACACCGAGCCCATGCCCTATGCAGATGATGGAGTTCGCATCCACGCTCCGGGTGTGGGGGACGATACGGCAAGCTTGGCCGTTCTTCTTTACGTTGCCAAATATTTTATCGAAAACGGGGCCGAAGCTCTCGACGGTGTGATGTTTGTGTGTAATTCCTGCGAGGAGGGACTTGGAAATTTACGGGGAACCAAGGAGCTTTTTCGGAATTTCGAGGGGAGGATCGGCCGCTTTATTTCTTTTGACAGCGATCTTTCCACCATTGTTGACCGCTGTGTAGGCTCGCATAGGTATCGCGTAAGGATCCAAACCGAGGGAGGGCACTCCTTCAATTCCTTCGGAAACCGAAACGCCATAGCCGAGCTGGCCAAGCTGATCGGGCAGATCTACGAGATCAAGGTGCCTCAAAAAGAGGGAACCAAAACGACCTACAACGTGGGGGTCGCAGAAGGGGGTACGTCGGTCAATACCGTAGCCCAAAGCGCCTCCATGCTTTGCGAATACCGCTCGGATGACAGCGAATGCCTAGAGATTATGCGGCAGGCCTTTTGGAAGATCTTCGACGGGGCAAAGGCGCAGGGGACGGATATTCACGTGGAAATAATCGGCGAAAGGCCCTGTATGGGTGCTGTGGATGCCTGCGAGATCGAAAAAATGACGAAAATCTGTGAGGAGATCCTTAAACAAACAGCTCACATGACGGTACAAAAGCATTCCGGCTCTACCGATTGTAACGTGCCCCTTTCTTTGGGCATTCCTGCCTTGTGTGTGGGCGTGTATCGCGGCGGCGGGGCGCATACCCGCGAGGAGTGGGTGGAAAAGGCCTCCCTGCCTGTGGGCCTTGAGGCGGGGATCCGTATTGCGGAAGCCTTGCTTAAGGCGTGAAAACAGGGGCTCTTCCGTTTTGGGAGGGGCGGTCTGCGGCGGATCGAAAGGGGAGAAACAGGATGAGCTTTTTATTGGAAATGCTTTTTGAAATCGTTTTTGAGATCGTGGTAGAAGTGATACTGAATCTGTACATTAAACTGATGAGTCTACTGATTCCCGAGCATCGCTTCAGCTCCAAACTTCGTCAAAGGGTAAAAAAAGGTGTGACGGCCTTTGCCGCTTTGCTTCTTTTATGCGCTTTTGTGGGATTTTTTCTGTTTTTGGAGCCTCCCTCTGCCACTAAAACGGTCGGAGCCTATCTCTTGTTCGTGCCGTTGGGGATCATGGGAGTGCAGATCGCGGCGGGGATCGTCTGTCGGCTTGTTCGGGCTGTGAAGGGCCGCCGTTGATCCCCAAAAAGCAAAATGAAAGACCGGCTTTGTGAAGCCGGTCTTATTTTTTGTGCGCTTATTTAAAAGAAATGCTTGAAATATACCACTTGCCGTCCTTTAAAACACATTTGAAGGTAGCAGATTTGGAATGCTCCTTTTTAAAGGCTGTGTAGTTTACGGTAGACAGCACGGTGGCATCCGTTTCGTGAACGGCAACGTCCTCGATTTGGATCTGAATGGAGGAGAAAAATTCCTTGCCGCTCCATCCCTTTTCGCTGGTCAAAATATCGGCCAGCTTATCCAGCAAGGCCTCTGTATCCGTGTTGGTCAAAAGCCCCAAAATATCCGTAGCCAGATTCACCGTTTTGGAGATGGAGGGGGAAAGGCATTCCAGCATGCTGTTGATATCCAACACGTTGCAATGCTTTTCAAACCTGATGATCAGCTTTTTTACGTCTGATTTTGCGCCGCAGCCGGCAAAGGAAAGCAAGGTTACCACGATCAGGCAAATGGCAACGGCAGAACGGAAGATTTTTTTCATGAATAGACCCCCTGTACATATTAGTTCCCCTCAGCTTTGCGGCAAGAATGAAAAACGCCGTTGGGTAAAAATTGCGTATCGTTTAGCTCAGCCCAGTTTTTTGAGCACTTCATCGCCCACTGCAGAAGTGGTGGCCGTGCCGCCCATATCGGGGGTCAGCACCTCGCCGTCTACCAGGATCTCTTCGATAATATCAATGAGACGGTCGGCCCATTTGCGGTGGCCGAAATGCGCCAGCATTTGACTTGCGGACCATACGGTGGCCAAGGGATTGGCCTTGCCTCGCCCGGCAATATCGGGCGCAGAGCCGTGAATGGGCTCAAACATGGAGGGGAAGGCCCTTTCGGGATTGATATTGGCTCCGGCCGCCAGGCCCATGCCTCCCGCAATAGCCGCTCCCAGATCGGTCAAAATGTCGCCGAAAAGGTTGGAGGTCACCACGATCTGGAAACGCTTGGGGTCTTTGATCATGAACATACTGGCAGCATCCACCAGGTAGGAGTAGGTTTTCACATCCGGAAAATCGGCCCCTACTTCTTTAAAGATTTGGTCCCAAAACACCATGGAATAATTCAGCGCATTGCCTTTACTGATGCTGGTCAGACTCTTGTGCTCCTTGCGGGCCAGCTCGTAGGCGTAGCGGATCACACGTTCGCAACCGCGGCGGGAAAATACCCCGTCCTGAATGACTACCTCATTTGGCTGACCTTTAAAAAGCCAGCTTCCGCTTCCGGCGTATTCCCCCTCGCTGTTTTCGCGGACGAAAAGCATGTCGATTTCCTCGCGCTGCACGTCCTTCAGCGGGCAGGGAGCTCCCTTTAACAGCTTGACGGGACGCAGGTTGATATATTGATCGAAGCTTTTGCGGATGACCAGCAGCAGATCCCAGAGGGAAATGTGATCAGGTACGCTCGGGTCGCCTACGGCTCCCAAAAAGATGGCATCGGATTTTTGCAAAAGCTCCAGGCCGTTTTTGGGCATCATCCGTCCGTGCTCCAGGTAATATTGGCAGCCCCAGGGATATTCGGTGAACTCAAAGGTAAAGCCGCCATCCAGCTCTGCCACGCGTTTTAACACCTTGATTCCTTCGCTGATAACTTCGGGACCGATTCCGTCGCCTGCGATTACGGCAACGTTGTGCTTCTGCATGCTGTACTACCCCCCTCTTATTTTGCGGCATGAAATAAGTGTACCATAAAAACAGGAAATTGTAAAGCATCCATGCTCGAAACCTAATTTGCTAAAATTGCTTGACAAATATCTGCCAGTCTTTTATACTTTTTTTAACGAAGGATAGAGGGTGGCGGTTTTGATGATCACGCAAAACATTCGTTTCGGAACAGGAAAAACACAGGTCGTTTTTGATGCCCGACAAGGTTGCCTGCAAAAGCTTTGCTACGGAGATCTTGAATTGGCTTTGGCGGGCGGTTTGTGGCGCCTACAGACCCGCGAGGGAATGCTTTTGCCGGAGGATATGGAGAAGTTCAGCTATGCTCTTACTTCCGATTGCCTGCAGCTTTGCTGGACGGATTCCCGAGCTACGGTGACGGTGACCGTTTGCGACGGCAAGGACAGCAAGCTTCGCTGGCGTATTAAGGCTGAAACGGGGGAGAGCGATTCCCTTTCCCGCGTGTGCTTTCCCGTGTTGACGGGGCTTTCCTTCGAGGAGGACAATTACCTTCTCATTCCGTGGCAGAATGGGCATTTGATCAAAAACCCCGTAGAAAATTTTTTGCGTAAAAAGCTGTCCTTGCCTTTTTGGTTGGGAAGGGGAAAACACTCTGGGGAAAACGACTACGAATATCCTGCCTCGCTTTCCTTCCAATATTGCGCGTTTTACAGCCCCGCTTCCGTCGGTTGTTACTTGGCGACGGAGGATGGGGAAGCCTATATTAAAACTTATACCTTCGCTTATAACGAGCCCCTTCAGGCAATGGATTTTGTGCTGACCCATTACCCTGAAAACATGGGAAAAGTGCAAAGCTACGAGCAACCGTACGACTTCGTTTTGCAGCTGTTTGAGGGGGAGTGGCAGGAGGCTACCTGCATATACCGCCGTTGGGCAACTCGGCAAAAATGGTGCAAGACCAAATTGGTGGAACGCTCCTTGCCCGAAAAGCTGGTGCGCACGGATTTGTGGCGCATTAACCACAATCATTACGACCACGGGGCAAAGACCGAGGAATATTTTGAGACATCTTTGCGCTTGCGGGATGCCTTGCAATGTAATTTGGCCCTGCATTGGTACGGCTGGAACAAAAGCAAGCACGACTTGGACTACCCCGAATACATCCGCGACGACAGAAGGGCAGAGGGGTGGCCCAAAGAACTGAAAGAGTGGAATCGCCGCTTTGACGAAGAGGGAATCGTCAAGATCCCTTACACCAACGCCCGCCTGTGGGAGGAAAAGACACGTTCTTGGAAAGAGGAAAATGCTAAGGCCTTTGCCATCAAGAACGAAAAAGGGGAATTGCCCTTGGAACCGTGGATGGGAGATGGGTTGCGCCCTATGTGTCCCGCTACCCCCATGTGGCAGGAAAAGGTTCGCGATCTTTGCCGAGAGTACAGCCTGGAGGCAGGTTTTGACGGGATTTATTTGGATCAGGTTGGTTCCTTTAACGCTACGCTTTGCTTTGACGAAGCCCATCCTCATCCTGTTGGAGGGGGAAGCTGGTGGAACGACGGGTATCACGACATGCTCCGTCAAGCACGTGAAGTCTTGGGCGAGGAGGCCATTATAACCACAGAATCCAACTGTGAAACTTATATAGATGCCTTTGACCTGTTTTTGATTTTGGATACCTGTTTCCAAACCTTTGGCTTTAATGATTATTCGGGTGGAAACGCGGTGCCTTTGCCCCTGTTCAGCATGATCTACGGCGATTACGCCCTCGGGTATGGCTCGGTATGCAAATTTGAGAACAGCACCGAAACCTTTGAATACAATTTTATGCGCAATCTTCTTTGGGGCATTTTGCCCTGTGTGGAGGGGCCTGACGCCCCGGGTTTGCAGGGAGCCTCGGCTGAAGAAAAGCTGCGCATTCTGAAAAACGGGGTGGATTTTTACAAGGCCAATAAGGAGCTTTTCCTGTATGGGCGTCTTTGCCGCATTCCCGTTTGTGAAAGCGGAAGTAAAAGCCGTGTGACCTGGGATCTGTTTGAAAGCAATTGCCAACAGGTGGAAGAATTCACTTCCGTGATGGCGGCGATATGGGAAGACGCAGACGGAGAACGCTTTTTGCTGGCCTACAATTACAGCGACAGTGAGGCCGATGCTACGGTGGACGGCCGTAGCATTACCGTGGCGGCCAAAAGCTTTTTCAAGCAAACTTTTTGAATGCTGTATAAAAAGCGGCAGGGAATTGCAAAAATTCCTTGCCGTTTTTAAACAAATGTGGTATAATACCAAAGATGCTCGGCAACTTAACGCTTTTTAAAACAGACGTTTGTGCCGGAATGCAACAAAACGAATAGGGGAAAGAAAACGATGAGTAAAGAAAGAAGCTCGTTTACGGGAAAGCTTGGATTTGTGCTGGCTGCTGCAGGCTCTGCGGTTGGCTTGGGCAATATTTGGCGTTTTCCGTATTTGGCTGCCAAATACGGAGGCGGAACGTTTTTGCTGGTATATATCGTCTTATCTGTGACTTTTGGCTTTTCTTTGATGGTAGCCGAGATTGCTTTGGGCCGCAAGACCCAGTTGAGCGCCATTGAGGCCTTCCGCTCTCTGGATAAGCGTTTTACTTTTGTGGGTGTGTTGTCGGCCATCGTGCCGGCGCTGATCCTACCGTATTATTCCGTGATCGGCGGATGGGTGACCAAATACTTGGCAGGCTTTATTTCCGGGCAGGCGCACGCCATGTCTCAGGGTACTTATTTTCAGGATTATATTGCCCGAGTGGGAGAGCCTCTTTTTTGGTTTGCGATTTTTATTGGCGTTACAGCGCTGATCGTTCTTTTCGGCGTGCAAAAGGGAATTGAAAAGGTCAGCAAGTTTATGATGCCCGTTTTGGTGGTGCTGATCTCTTTTGTGGCCGTATATACGGTTTGCACCATGGAAGGGGCTTGGGAAGGCGTTTTGTATTACATTACCCCTGACTTTTCTAAATTTTCCCTTATGACTGTGGTGGCCGCTATGGGGCAATTGTTTTACTCCATGTCCCTGGCCATGGGTATTATGATCACCTTCGGTTCTTATATGAAAAAGGATATCAGCATTGCCAGTTCGGCCAAGCAAATTGCCGTTTTTGATACCGGCGTTGCTTTTTTGGCCGGTTTGATGATCATTCCTGCGGTTTTTGCCTTTTCCGGCGGGGATAAAAGCGCTTTGGGACAAGGCCCCGGTTTGATGTTCGTCACCCTGCCCAAGGTGTTTGATGCTATGCCCGGCGGCCGTTGGATCGGTATAGCCTTTTTCCTGCTGGTACTGCTGGCCGCCTTGACCTCGGCTATTTCCTTGATGGAAACGGTGGTTTCCAGCTTCCAGGACAAGTTGAAGATGGGACGCAAGACTTCCTGCTTGGTTGTGTTGGGAATCAGCTTGCTGTTGGGGGCGCCCTCCTCTTTGGGATACAGCCTGCTCAAGGCCGTCCGCCCCTTGGGGATGGAGGTTTTGGACTTCTTTGATTTTATCAGCAACAACGTACTGATGCCCCTCATCGCTTTGGTTACCTGTGTGTTTGTGGGATATGTGCTCAAGCCCAAAACCGTTATTGACGAGGTATCCGTCTCCGGTCCTTTCAAGCAAAAAAATCTGTTTTCCGTAGTGATCCGCTACGTAGCTCCCGTGTGCATTTTGTTGATTTTGATCTCCTCCGTGCTGAACGCATTTAAGATCATCGAGATCTGACCTGCGTTTCGTTGGATGCCGATCTTTTCGGACAAAGGAGAAGAGAAGGGCAATCGCCGTTTGCACAGCCGACTCTTTGATATCAAAGGGTCGGTTTTTTTTGGAAAAATGAAAATTGTGCTAAAAATAGGAAGATAGTCCATAGACAAATATCTCTGAAGGTGGTATGATTTCCTTGCAAGAGAGGTGCACTTGCTCCAAGACCTTTCGGATTGCCGAATGGAACGGGAATAAATGGGCCGCTTGCCACATCAAATCCAGAGAACTTAGTTTTTGAAAGGGTGTTCTTTCTATGAGTAAACTTGATTTATTAAAGCAGGAGATCGCAAACAAACCTTACGGAAATAAGGCTGTGCTGAACTATTGGCAGGCCAAGGGGTTTGTGGAGCATTTTACAGATCCCGTTCCTTTGGCACGTGCCTATGCTTTTGCAGAGCTGATGCGCCGTCACGAAAAGCATGTGTATGAAAACGATTTGATTTTGGGATCCATTCACGGTATTTATACGGTGAACGACAGTATTACCGACGCGGATCTTGAATATGCCAATCGCGTAGTGCAAAGCTTCGGCTCTCGCAATTTCGCAACCAACTCAGACCATTATGCTCCCGACTACGAAACGTTTTTGAACGAGGGTATTTGCGGTACTTTGGCGCGTATCCGCCGATCCCGCGAGGAACACAGCGGGGATGCCGACGCTGATGAAAAGATGATTTTCCTGGAGGCCATGGAGATTTCCATGCTGGCTTTCCGTGATATGGTAAAAGACTACGCCGAGGTAGCGGCTAAAAAGGCCGACGAATGCGGAAGCGCTCAGTTGAAGACCGTGGCACAGGCCTGCGCCAACTTGGTGGACAAGGCTCCTGCTACCTTCCGCGAGGCTTTGCAGCTGATGTGGCTGACCCACGTAACCTTCTGTTATGAGGGGCGCTACGCTATGGCTATGGGCCGCTTGGACCAGATCCTGTATCCCTTCTACCGCAAGGATGTGGATGCGGGCGTTTTGACCCGCGACGAGGCTCAGGACCTGGTAGAGTGCACGCTTTACAAGATCATCGAGCGCGGCTGTGATACGGTCAATATCGCCATTGGCGGTGTGGACCGCAACGGTGTAGGCGCCGTCAACGAGCTGTCTTATATTTTCCTGACCGCAGTGAAGAATTGTCAGATTCCCGGTCCCAACCTTTCCGCGCGTATGTACGACGGCATACCGGATGAATTTATTGATGCTTGCTTGCAGGTGATCGGAACGGGCATCGGCTATCCCGCTATGATGAACGACGAGGTGAATATTCCTGCCTTGGCTCGTTACGGATACGCCATCGAGGATTGCCGTGACTACTGCATGGTGGGCTGTATCGAAAACTTCTTGCAGGGCAAACAGCCTCCGTGGTCGGATGGCCGCTTTAACTCTCCTTTTTATTTGGAGTTGGCCTTGAACAATGGCCGTTCTATGCGCACGGGCAAGCAGGTGGGCCCCAAAACCGGCGATCCTGCTACTTTTACCTCTATGGACGACGTGCTGAAAGCCTTTGAGACCCAACTCCGCTACGCCGCAAGAGAATACGTGGCCTTCTTTAATAACGAGAACGATCGCTATAATCCCAAGCATTACACCCAGGCCTTTTTGTCTTGCTTCTGCCGTGACTGTATCGGCCGCGCCAAGGATATTAATGACGGGGGGGCCCTGTATCCTTCCGTGCACGGTACTTGCGCGATGGGTATCGGAACACAGGCAGACTCCTTGGCAGCTCTGGAAAAGCTGGTCTTTGTGGACAAGCGCTTTACCATGGCAGAATATTGCCAGGCGTTGTTGCACAATTTTGAGGGGTATGAGGAGCTGCACGCGGCGGCTTTGAACTCTCCCAAATACGGAAACAACGATGATTTTGTAGATAAGTACGCTGTTTGGACCGTGGACAAGCATGCGGAAATCTTTAGCCAATATCGCACTCGCGACGGTGGCGGCATCTATATTGCGGCGGCATCCAATATTTCCAATATTTATGCCGGTATGGAAGTGGCCGCTACACCGGACGGCCGTAAGAGCGGCGAAGCCTTCAGCGATGCAGCTTCCCCCATGCACGGTATGGATAAAAACGGTCCCACGGCTGTGGTGCAGTCCATTACCAAGCCTGACTATACCAAGGCAGCCTGCGGTACGGTTGTCAATCAGAAATTCAGCCCCTCCATGTTCAAGGATCCTCAAAAACGCGCGAAATTGTTGGCTATGCTGAAGGTGTATTTCAAACAACGCGGTCAGGAAATGCAGATCAATTCCGTGTCCCGCGATGTGCTGAAGGATGCTATGGAGCATCCTGACAATTACCGCACGTTGGTGACGCGCGTGTCCGGCTACAGCGCATTTTATACCACGCTGGACAAGCTCGTGCAGGAAGATATTCTGAAACGTACGGAACATGAATAAAAAACAACAAGCGCTGATATCGGCCTTACAGCATTTCTCGGTGGGAGACGGCCCGGGAATTCGTTCTACCGTGTTTTTTCAAGGATGCAATCTGCATTGCGCTTGGTGTCATAATCCGGAAACCATTTCCACCTCGCCCTGTCTTTTATTCTACGGAGCAAAATGCCGTGGCTGCGGCCAATGTGTGCGGGTGTGTCCCCATGGCGGAAGAGAGGACAGAAGCCTTTGTCAGGCATGCTTTACCTGCTGTGATCAATGTCCCGGCGGAGCATTGCAGGCCAGTGGAAAGCTATATACCCTTGATGAGGTGATGGCCTTTATTGAAGAAGACCTGGTGTTTTATGAAACATCAGGCGGCGGGGTGACCCTTTCCGGCGGCGAGCCTTTGTTGCAAAGCGAGTTTTGCCTGGCGTTGGCCAAGCGGTGCAGGGAAAAGGGCATTCACGTGTTGATGGATACGGCGCTGAACGTAAGTTTTTCCGTTATCGAGCCCTTGCTTGAATGGGTAGACCATTGGTTTGTGGATCTGAAGGCCGCTGATGAGGAGACCTATCGTCAATTTACGGGAGGAAGCCTGAACCTGACGCTTTCCAATATGGCGCAATTAGTTCAGCAAGGTGCTTCCGTAACAGCTCGTATTCCTCTTATTCCCGGGGTGAATGCAACGGTAGAGTGTTGCGGCCGCATGGCCCGTTTGTTGAAGAAAACGGGGGTTACTCAGGTGGCCGTGTTGCCTTTCCATCGTCTGGGAAGCAGTAAATATACGGCCTTGGGAAGCTCTTATGCCTTTGCGCAGCAGGAGCCTATGACGAAGGCAGAGGCCAAAGAATTTGCCGATGTTTTTGCTGCGGAAGGACTTTCGGCGGAGGTGGACGGATGATAAAACTGATCGTTTGCAGCGGAGATTCTCATACCTTTGGACAAGGTGGCAGCGGGATTAGAGAATCCTTTGACCCCCCCTTTGTCGGAGGAGAGCTTCGCTTAAGCAGTTTTGCGGGAAAAAGCTATGTCAACGAGCTTCGTCGCATGGTGGAGGCCTATACGGCCTCCACTTCTATGGAGATCATGGCCGTACAGACGGGTCTTCCCTTGGAGGAAGGATATGCGCTTGTGGACGATACCTTGGAATACGAATTGGAAGCGGATTTTGTCCGCATTCAGCTGGGGTGCGCCCCTTACGAAACCTATGCGGAGATCCTGATAGACGGAAATAAGGTTGCCGAGCAGGATATGTATTTGGAAAAGCGCGATCTTTTCCAAGGCGCTTATAATTTTTATTTTCACCTTTCGGAGGGCAAGCACCGTATTACAGTGAAACCCGCCAAGGGAAAGGTTCGTTTTTACCGTTTGGAGGCTTATCGGGGGCCCTATGCCGTTATCAATTGCGGTGTGGGGAGTACAGCCACCTGGCGTTACATGAAGTTCTTTTTCCAGCGTGATGTGCTGGATCTGAAACCCTACGCCGTGTTGATGGAGACTCATACCATTAACGATTGGATTTGGGGAGAGCCTCCGCGGGTATATGCAGAGCGCTTGGGTCAGATGTTTGAGCAGGTTAGGGAAGTGGGAGCGATTCCTTTGATGCTTTCCGTTTCTCCCGTAGCGGGGTCTCAGCTGATAGACGGAAATCCCGTGGAATACGTGCATTATATCCAAGCCAGCTTGGACTGCGCCGCGGAGCATAAGGTTTATTTGTGTAACGCTTACGAAAAAATGCGTCGGATTTTGGATGCATTGCCCCCTGCGGAGCAATTTGATGCGCTGTTTGCCGATGTTTGGCATCCCAACGATGCGGGACATCGCATTTATGCCGAAGAGGCATTTGAGGGCCTGAAGAAAGCCGGCCTTTTGATTGCGAAAGCTTAACATGATTATTTTTTAGAAAGAGGTATGAGGAACATGTGTCAAAAAACTGCTAAGGCTGCTGTTATGGTAGGCGTAGACAAGCCCTTTGAGGTGCGTGAATTTCCCGTAACTGCCGCGCCTGCCGGCATGGCCAAAATGTCTTTGATCGCCAGCGGCATTTGCGGAACGGATATTCACATCCACCGCGGAAAGATTCCGCTGAATACGCCCAGCATCATCGGCCACGAGTTTGTTGGTAAAATCGAGGAGATCGGGGACGCTGATGCCAAGAACAGCGGCTTGAAAGTGGGCGATAGGGTCATCGTGGACATTGCCTGCCCTTGCGGTGAATGTGAGCTTTGCCGTAACGGGGACGATGCTAACTGCGTGAATCTGGGTGTGACCAATGGTGGAGACATTCACGTGGCTCCTTATTTGTACGGCGGCTACACGGAGGTCAACTACACCCCCGTAAAGAACCTGATCCGTATTCCCGACGAGCTGGATCCCACCATGGTGTGTGTATACGCTTGCGCGGGCCCCACCGCTTTGCATGCCTTCCGTTTGGCCAAGCAGGCCAATTGCGGCATTGAAAAGGCTAACGTGGCGGTCGTGCAGGGGCTTGGTCCTGTGGGGACCTTCGCTGTGGCTTATTTGGCTTCCTTGGGCATCAAGCACGTGGTGGCTATTACCGCCGGTAACAATGCTGAGCGCGAAGCGCTGGCTTTGAAGCTGGGTGCCACTGAGGTGTGCAACGTAGAACGTACGCCTGTAGAGGAGATCATTGAGCACGTCCGTCAGCTGAACGGCGGCTTGGGCGTGGACGTGGTGTTCGAGGCTTCCGGAAGCCCCAAGGCTGTGCCTCAGGGCATGCAGATGCTCCGCAACCGCGGCGTGTATCTGGTTCCCGGCCAATATTCCAACAGCGGCGGGGTAGAGATCCAGCCTCAGATGATTACCTTCAACGCCTTGCAGATTATTGGATCTTCTCAGTATTCTGTCAGCGACGTGGAAAACTACCTGGCGTTCATTCAGGCCAATCCTCAGCTGCATGAATGTATTCGCGCTTTGGCCAGCATTTATCCCGTTGAAAAGATCAACGAAGCGCTGGAGGATGCCAAAAGCGGAAAAAATATTAAGACCATGCTGGCAAAATGTGAGTAAGTTTACATAATCATATAGACAAGCGGCCCTCAAAAGGTGTATAATTCTTTGTGATGAAACCGCTAAAACAGGCTCCACCAATTAGGCGGGGCCTGTTTTGTCGAAAAAAGGAAAGAGGCGTTGCTGTTGAAGATCTTATTGCGGGGCGTAAAAACCGTAAAGGCTTGTTTTTCAGAGGCTCCGGACATAGCGGATATTCTGTTAACAGACGGCGTTGTCACGGCTGTGGAGAAGCAGGTAAAGCCCACAGACGATATGGTGGTAATTGATTGCAACGGTTTAACGGCAGGTTCTGCCTTGGTGGATCTGCACGTGCATTTGCGGGATCCCGGTTTTACTCATAAGGAGGACGTTCTTTCGGGCACAGCGGCTGCTGCTTTGGGCGGCTACTGTGCTGTGGCGGCTATGCCAAACACCAACCCCGTGTTGGATACGCCGGAGCGCTTAAAAGCCGCAATAGAACGTTATAAGCAGGGGTGGGTACAGGTATTGCCCATCGGGGCCATCACTTTGGAACAGCGCGGGCATACCGTGACCGATATGCAAGGCATGGCTGAAGCAGGGGCTTTTGCCGTGTCTGACGATGGCCGTGGCATCGTGGCCGACGAAGTGGCCCGTCAGGGCATGGAAAAGGCCAAGCAGGCCGGACTGCTGACCATTGTACATTGCGAAGAGATTCAGGATCCTTTAGGGGTTATTTGCCAAGGGGCTACGGCTGAAAAACTGGGCCTTCACGGAATCGCGGTTTCCTCGGAAGCCAACATGGTCAAGCGAGATACGGAACTGGCTTTGGCCTGCGGCAGCCGTTTGCACGTAGCCCATGTCAGTGCCCGAGAAAGTATTGACCATATTCGACTGGCAAAACAGAAGGCGGCTCAAAATGGGGTACAGATCACAGCGGAAACCTGTCCTCATTATTTTACCTTTACCCACGAAGACGTGCCGGCTTTGGGAACCAACGGCAAAATGAAGCCCCCTTTGATGACGCAGGATGACTGTAAGGCTGTTATAGAAGCACTGCGCGAAGGGATATTGGACGTGATCTCCACCGATCACGCACCTCATAGCGAGGAAGAAAAGGCTGTGGGGCTGGAAAAAGCCCCCTTTGGTATTCTGGGCCTTCAAACTGCCTTCGCGGCGTCTTACACGAAGCTTGTAAAGGAAAAAGGCTTTACAATAGATATGCTGTTTGAACAGATGTCTTTGACACCCGCTAAGATCGCAGGAATGGGAGATCTGCGTATCCTTTGCGGAAAAAAGGCGAACCTGATGCTGTTTGATGAAAAGGAGTTCGTTTTTGAAAAGAGCATGATCGTTTCCAAATCCTGCAATTCACCGTTTGTCGGAAAATGTCTTTGCGGCCGTGTGCGCTACGTTTTTGTTGACGGGCAGTTGAAGGTGGCGCAAGGAAAATTAGTTGAAAATGAAGAATAAAGGGGAAGAAAAAGAATGTCCGTAGACCGTTTGAGCGCGGCGATCGCTGCCATGAAGAACCCCACCGTGGTGGGCCTGGATCCCGACTGGAATCACCTGCCCGAATGCCTGAAGAACGGGGCAGAGACCCTGCAGGCCAAGGCGGAGGCTGTATTGGCCTTTAACCGCCGCATTATCGACGCCATTTGTGACGTAGTTCCTGCTGTGAAGCCCCAATCGGCTTTCTATGAAAGCTATGGCTGGCACGGGGTCAAGGTATTGGAGGAGACCATGCAGTATGCGTCCTCCAAGGGAATGTACGTGATCTGTGATGCCAAGCGCGGTGACATTGGCAGTACGGCTGCAGCCTATGCCGAGGCTTACTTAAGCGGCAACGCTTTTACGGCAGATGCACTGACCGTGAACCCCTATTTGGGCAGCGACGGGATCTTGCCCTTTGTGAAGCAATGCGTTCAAAACGACAAGATGATTTTCGTGTTGGTCAAGACCTCCAATCCTTCTTCGGGAGAATTGCAAGATCTTAAGTGTGAAGGCGAATCGCTTTACAGAAAGATGGCGGCCCTGGTGAGCGAATGGGGGAAGGAAAGCCTGGGAACTTGCGGATACAACGCCGTAGGTGCTGTGGTGGGTGCCACGTATCCTACCCAATTGGCAGAGCTTCGTCAAACGAATCCCCACACCTTTTTCCTGGTACCCGGTTACGGTGCTCAGGGTGGCGGCGCGGCAGACGTAAAGCCCGCCTTCGATATTCGCGGCGGCGGGGCCATCGTCAATTCTTCACGTGCGATTCTGACGGCTTGGAAAAAGGAAGGCTGCCCCGCAGATTTTGACGGCGCTGCCCGCCGTGAGGCACTGCGTATGCGCGAGGCTTTGGGGGAGGTATTATGAGTGCAGTTCAATTAAATGCGGTTAAGGAAAACGCCGCAGTTGTTTCCATTCGCGCCCTGACGGAGGACGTTTACGATCTGGTACTTCGTGCCCCCGAGATTGCTTCCCTAACGGCATCGGGCCAGTTTGTGATGATCAGTTGTGGGGAGGGCAATTATTTGCGACGCCCCATCAGCATTTGCCGGGCAGATGCTGAGCAAGGCCTTTTGCGCCTTTGCTTCCAGACAAAGGGAGACGGTACCCGTTGGCTGAGCGCCCTGCAGCCCGGTATGCAAACGGAACTGCTCGGTCCCTTGGGGGCAGGTGGTTTCCCTGTGGATGAGTTTGAAAACGGCCGTGTGTTGCTGGTAGGCGGAGGAATCGGCGTATTTCCTTTGCTGACGGCGGCTCAAAAAGGGAATTGCGATGCCGTACTGGGATTTCGAAATAAAGAAGCCGTTTGTGTGGAGGAGGATTTCCGCTCCCTTTGCGGTCACGTGTCCATTTGTACGGACGATGGAAGCTACGGGACCAAAGGCTTGGTCACCGGAGAGGTGTCCTCTTTGCTGAAGGATTACGCGGCAGTTTTTGCCTGCGGGCCCAAGCCCATGCTGAAGGCTGTGGCGGATCTTTGTGAAAAAGAGGGAAAGCCTTGCTTTATCAGCCTGGAGGAGCGTATGGGCTGCGGCTTTGGCGTTTGCCGTGTTTGTGCCTGTAAGGTTCGCTTAAAAGATCGTGAGGAATACGTCCGCGTTTGTGCGGACGGCCCCGTTTTTTGTGCTAAGGAGGTCGTGTTCGAATGAGTGATCTGCATATTTCCTTTGCGGGCGTTTCTTTTCGAAATCCCGTGGTCCTGAATTCGGGCACCTGCGGCTTTGGGGAAGAGGTCAGCCACTTTTTCCCTCTTTCCGCCATCGGCGGCCTTTGTCTGAAAGCCTTGACCTTGCTCCCACGTTTGGGAAATAAACCGCCTCGCGTGGCCGAGGCCCCGTCGGGTATGGTAAACAGCGTGGGCTTGCAAAACCCAGGGGTAGAGGCATTTCTGCGCGAAACGCTGCCTTGGTTGCAAAAGCAGGATACACGTTTGATCGCCAATATCAGCGGAAGCTGTGCGGAGGATTATGCCAAGCTGGCGGCTATGCTGGACGACACGGCGGTGGATATGCTGGAGGTAAACGTTTCCTGTCCCAACGTGAAGGCGGGGGGCATGGCTTTCGGTACCGATCCTGCCATGACAGAGCAGATCACGGCCGCGGTTAAGGAAAATGCCCGACGTCTTCCTGTGATCGTAAAGCTTTCTCCGGCTGTGACCAGCATTGCCCGCATTGCCAAAGCCGCTCAAAACGGTGGGGCGGACGCTTTGTCCCTGATCAACACCTTGCCTGCCATGCGTATTGACGTGCGCACGCATCGCCCCGTTTTGGCCAATAATACCGGAGGCCTTTCCGGCCCCTGTGTACTTCCCGTGGCTGTGCGTGCCGTGTATGAAGCGGCACAAAGCACGGGCCTCCCCATTTTGGGAATGGGCGGTGTCAGCAGCGGTAAGGATGCCGCAGAGCTGATGCTGGCAGGAGCTTCCTTGATCGGCGTGGGCACAGCCCTGCTGAAGGATCCCGAGGCTCCCGTGAAGATCGTACGCGAGTTGAATGAGCTGGCTGACGAACAACACCTGGAACAGGTCTCGCAGTTGGTGGGTGCCGTCCGGCTTTGGTAGGGAGAAACTTTATGGCGGAAACGGTTACCACGGTATATTTTGTGCGCCATGGCGAGGCAGTCAGCAACGTGAAGGGCCTTTATGCCGGCGTAACGGATGTCGAACTGACCCAAAATGGGAAGGATCAGCTTTCCTTTTTGGAGGAACGTTTTAAAGATATTGCGCTGGATGCGGTGTATACCAGCCCCCTGCAAAGGGCCAGGCAAACGGCCGAGGCGTTAAACAGATATCCCCGGGCCCCTTTGGTTGAAGAAGCGGGGCTGAAAGAGTGGAACGGCGGACTTTGGGAAAATGCCCGTTGGGACGAATTGCCGACCCTCTATCCCAAAGAATGGGATCTTTGGGAGCACGCTTTGCATCTGCTTCGTATTCCCGGCGGAGAAAGCCTGGATGAGTTTGCGGACCGTTGCTTGCACACCGTGGAGCGTCTGGTTCGCGAAAACGAGGGCAAAACCATTGCCGTTTCCTCTCACGGGGGCGTTTTAAGGGTTCTACTGTGGCTGTATAAAGGAAACCCGCGTGATAGCTTGTCCGCTTCCTTCTGGCACGACAATACCTCGGTCAGTTGCGTGCGTTTTGACGGGAAAGGGCATAGCAGCGTTGTGCTTGAAAACGATATTTCCCATTTGGCGGAGGGGATGAACACCTTTGCCAAGTTTCAATGGTTTTTAACTGAAAAAGAAAAGAAAGGATACAAGCACCATGAATGAAGAGAAAATGAACACCAACGAGGAAGAAATGCCCGAGTTTGGCAACGACCTGATCACTCTGACCGATGAGGAAACGGGGGAGGAACTGCAATTTGAGGTGCTGGCCACCATGACCGACGAGGAGACGGGTCGTGATTTCATTGCCTTAATCCCTGTGTTCCAAAGCCCCGAGGATGCTTTGATGGACGACGGAACCTTTACGGTTTTGGAAGTGGGCGAGGATAACGAGTTTTTCACCATTGACGACGAAGAGGAGCTGGATCGCATCGGTCTGATCTTTGAGGAAAAACTGCGCGACTATTACGAAGAGGAAGAAGAGGAAAACTAAATCCTTTTCCCTCGGCAAAACTGTTTTTTAAAAAAAGTGAAAAAAGTTTTGGCAAGTTTGAAACTTTGGGCCTTTCTTTGTTGAGTGTATAAGTGAAAGCCCTTGGAAGCGAGGGAACCATGGAAGATCAAAAGATCATAGAGCTGTTTTGGCAGCGCTCGGAAGTTGCTGTGGAAATGACGGCTCAAAAATATGGTGCTTATTTGAAAAAGATCGCGGTAAACGTTCTGGGCAGCGAAACGGATGCCGAGGAATGTGTCAACGATGCATATTTGGGTGCGTGGAATGCCATCCCCCCCAATCGTCCCGATCCCTTAAGCACCTTTTTGGGGCGCATAGCCAGAAATATTGCTCTCAACCGCTACAAACGCGACCACAGCCAAAAACGGTACGCCGGGTTTGAGACCCTGCTTTCCGAATTGGAAGAGTGCTTGACGGATGAGGGAGAGAATTTTACCGGCGGCGAGGTATCACAGCTGATCAACGAATTTTTGGCTTCGGTTCCTGCCAAGCACAGAAACGTTTTTGTGCGTCGCTATTGGTACGGAGATTCCATGGAGGATATTGCACGGCTGTACGACATGAAGACGGCGGCTGTAAAAACGGTGCTGTACCGTTTGCGCCAGGGGTTAAAAACCTATATGGAGGAAGAAGGGTACTCTTTGTGAAAAGCCTGGAATTGTTCCGGCAGATGGAAAACATTAAGGATGAATACATCCTGCAGGCTGCCGAAGCTGACCTGAGCCGAAAAAAACAAAAACCGTTTTATATAAAAATGTTGACGGCGGCTGCCTGCGCGGCCTTGGTACTGTTTTCAGCCCTGACCTTTGCCAATACGCAACAGCTGGATATCTACGTTAACGGCACGGCGGTCACGAAACAGGGAACGGTGGCACAGATCTCCCAGCCCGCGGCACTTTCTCACGAACGAAGCGCCCAAGTCATTTCCGTTCCTGTATGCATTCACGCTTCCTCTGCCCAAGTTACCGTGTTGCAGGGAGAGGTGCTTGTGTACAGCGAGAAGAACGGTGAAGAGCTGCTCAGGGGCAAGCAGGTCGGCGTGCAGCGGAACGAATGGGTGCTGTGGCTGCTAGAGGCCGAGCAAGCCGAGCAAGCGGAGATGACCGTGAGCGGCGGCGGAAAAACTTACCTGTTGAAGCTGTTTTATGATAACGATTCGTTATCTTGGAACATAAACGGACAACGCATTGATTAAAAAAACAAAAAACGAAAGGAACTACCACCATGAAAAAGATTCTCGCAATTGCCCTGGCTATGCTGATGCTGCTGGCCATGACCGCCTGCTCCGGCGGCGAAGAAGTTCAGAAGTTCGACACTTCTGTGAAGGCCCTGGAGGCTGTTTGGAACGCCATGCCCGAGGACTACAAGTTCTTTGCTATGGGCGGCGATCTCGAACATCCCGTTGATAACGCTCCCGGTGCCTACAATTACACCGAGGCCTCCGCTTTGAAGAACTACTTCGGTTTCCCCGAGGATAAGGTGGCTCAGATCACGGAAGTTGCCGGTCTGTTCCACGCCATGAACCTGAATACCTTTACCTGCGGCGCCTTTAAGCTGAGCAATGCAAGCGAAATGCAGAGCATTGCCGCCGCTGTGAAGGACTCCGTGCTGAGCACCCAGTGGATGTGCGGCTTCCCCGAAAAGCTAATCGTGATGTCTGTGGGCGGCGAATACCTGGTCTCCTTCTACGGCAACGGCGAACTGGTTGAGGTGTTTAAGAACACTGCTCTGGAAAACTGCCTGGGCAGCAAGGTCCTGTTCGAGGAAGTTATCGAGTAAAAGCTTATTCGTCTTACTTATTCCGAATAAAAAGTCCTTCGGTGAAAAACCGAAGGACTTTTTCCTTTTTTAGGGGCATAATTGACGACCTCATTCATATATATTACCATTCAAAATACCCGATGGAAATATTGCCATCGGCTGGGAGGTTCTTGCATGGACGAAATGGCGGTCTACCGCGACATCGCAAACAGAACGGACGGGGACATTTACATTGGCGTTGTGGGACCCGTTCGGGTGGGAAAATCAACCTTTATCAAGCGTTTTATGGAAAAACTGGTGCTGCCAAACATTGAAAGCCCCTACACCCGTGACCGTGCGCAGGATGAGCTGCCGCAAAGTGCGGCGGGGAAAACCATCATGACTACCGAGCCGAAGTTTATTCCCGAGGAAGCGGTGGAAATTTTGGTGGATCGGCATGCCCGCTTGAACGTGCGGATGATCGACTGCGTGGGCTACGTGATCCCTGCGGCTTATGGAGTCATGGAAAACGAAATGCCCCGTATGGTGCGCACACCATGGTCGGAAAACGAACTTCCCTTTGAGCAGGCGGCCGAAATCGGCACGCGGAAGGTGATCAACGAGCACGCTACCATCGGTGTGGTCATCACTACTGACGGAAGCTTTGGAGAGATCCCGCGGCAGGAGTTTGAAGGCGCGGAAGAACGGGTGGTGGAAGAACTGAAGAAGATCGGCAAGCCCTTTGCCGTGGTGGTCAATTCAGCCGATCCCCACGGTGAAAAGGCCTGCGCCTTGGCAGCACAGCTGAAGGAAAAATACGGGGTAGCCGTTTTGCCCCTGGATTGCCGTGGCTTGGAGAGCGAGGATATTGCCTGTGTGCTCCGGGCGATCCTGTACGAATTTCCCGTGAGGGAGATCGGCTTTAAGCTTCCGTGCTGGTTTTGGGCTTTAGGGGAGGAGCATTGGTATCGCCGTCAGGTCACCGAGACCTTGAAAACTTGCGGAGAGCGGATCCACAGGATCGGCGACGTGTCTGCGGCCTTTGAGCAGGAGGAAGAAGAAGTACCCGTTTCGTTGAGCGTAGAGCGGGTAGAGCTTGGTAGCGGCTGTGCTGTGGTCAGGGTTGAAGCTCCTTCCGGAATGTATTATCAGCTTTTGGGAGAGGTGACCGGCCTGGAGATCCGCGACGAGGCAGACTTGATGCGGAATATGAAAGAAATGGCCGAAATGAAGGAAAAATACGGCCGCATCGCGGAAGCCATGGAAATGCTGGATGAAAGCGGATACGGCATCGTGTCTCCTTCCATTGAGGAACTGAGCTTGGAAGAACCCCAGATCATGCAGCAAAACGGGGCCTATGGGGTCCGCTTGAGAGCCTCTGCTCCTTCTGTGCATTTGATCCGCGCCAATATTCAAACTGAGGTATCTCCCATTGTAGGCACGGAAAAACAGTCTGAGGATCTCATCCGCTTCCTGCTGGATGAGTTTGAAGAAGATCCTCAAAAAATTTGGGAAAGCAATATTTTTGGAAAATCCTTACATGAGCTTGTCAGCGAAGGACTGAATACCAAGCTGAACCACATGCCCGAGGATGCCAGAAGAAAATTGGCGGACACCCTGGAAAAGATCATCAACGAAGGAAGCAACGGCTTGCTTTGTATTATTCTTTAAGCGCAGGCAGAAAGGAGCACGGAATGAGAAAATCCATAAAACGACGAGTGAGAGTCCAAAGATCTTCTGCCGTGTTTATGATGCAAGCGGGGCTTTGCGTGGCTGTATTGGCAGCTGTGATGCTTTTGAAAGTGGCCGCCCCACAGGCGTATCCTACCTTTTCACAAGGATATCAGGGGCAGATGGAACGGCATTTAACACTGGAGGATCTAAACCGTGCCCTGGAGCGGCTGATGACAGGAGAACAGGACGGGGAGGAAGGGCTTGCGGATGCCGAGCAAGCTACGCCGGTCTTCAACGGAGAAAAAGAAAAAGGGCAGACGGGGGAGGAGGAGCGTGTTGCTACCACCAACCAAAGCTGGGTGTTTTTGGACGTGACGTCCCAGAAGGACGTACCGACTTTTTCTCAACTTTCCTCCTCCGACATGCCCTTTGAGGTAAGCCCCTTTGAGCCGTCTATGCTGGTGTCCTTTGAAGAAACGGAAAAGCCTGTGTACGGCGCTTTGGCATGGCCTGCCAAGGGTCCTGTTTCTTCCCCGTTTGGATATCGAATTCACCCCTTGACCAAAAAGAGATCGTTCCATACGGGTATCGATATTGCGGCATCGGGCGGAAGCGATATTGTCAGTGCGGCCGCGGGACAGGTGTACGAAACGGGATATAACGACGTATACGGAAATTATATGATCATTAAGCACGGCGATTCCTTTTATACCTTTTACGGTCACTGCCGTAAACTGATCAAGGAGGAGGGGGAACGTGTCGGAAAAGGGGAAACGGTGGCTTTGGTGGGCACCACCGGCTGGTCAACGGGCAACCACCTGCATTTCGAGGTGCGTTACCAAGGCAAACAGATCGATCCTCAACAATTTTATTGAGGTTAAATGGGGGAAATGGCGCTTCAGCCCCTTGCTTCTTTTAGCAATGACAGTGGCCCTTGCGGTGGACGCGTCGGTTTTTTCGCTGATGATCCCCTTGACGGCTTTGATCCACGAGGCTGGGCATTATACGGCCATCCGCCAAGCAGGCGGCCGAGTGGAGGAAATACGCGTGGATCCCTGTGGGGTTACCTTGGTCAGAAAAACGCCGCCCCTTTGCTCGTATTGGGAGGAACTTTGGATCCATTTGTCGGGTCCGTCGGCCAATTGCCTGGCGGCTATGACGGCCCTGTGGATCTACGCACTGCTTCACCGCCCTTTTTTTGCGCCGTTTTTTATTTTCTGTAACCTGGCCTTGGCAACGGTGAATTTGTTGCCTGTCCGCGGGACAGATGGGGGAGGGGCGTTGGAAGCTCTTCTTTTACTGCAGGTAATTTAACGTTGACGGAGCGAGTCCTTCGGGTCGCAAACGCTGTTTCCTGTGTTTTGTTGGGAATGGTGGGAGTTACCGTTGCGGCGGTCACACAGTACAATTTCTCGCTACTGGTCATGGCGGCTTATTTCGCGGGAGCAGCCGTGATCCGGCGCTATGCTGAAAACAAATCATGAAATCGGAGGAATACAGAGTATGAACGGAACGGAAACGGCCATTAGCCAGTGGAGTTTTGATATGACGGATACCGTCGTGATCCGGGCAGAGCCGGTGTTGCCGGACTATTGCCCTGATCTTCAGGCCTTGGTCGGCACCCAGGCCGCGGTTCGTATCAAGGAACGGCGTATCGAGCCCGGGAAGATCACGGTGGAGGGAGTTTGCATTTTTACAGAGCTGTTTTATTCAGAAGGGGAAGGGCGGCTTCGAAGTCTGATCCATGGTCAGGAGTTTTCCCACAGCTTTCCCGTGGACAGGATCCCTTCCGGCTTTACCGTGACGGCCCGTGTACAGGAAGCGTCCGGTCGCCTTTTACAAGCCAGAAAAATGGCTGTAACGGCTTCGCTGATTTTGGAGGTGAAGGGGTATGAAAATAAAATCGTCATTTCTCCGGTAGAACAGCCGTCCTTGTTTTTAAAGGCCGAAAAGGTCAACGGCATGCGCGTGTGCGCGGCCAATACCCGAAGCTTTAAGCTGGTGGAGGAAATGGAGATCGGTGAAGCGGAGGCTGATATCGAAGAGGTGCTGGCGGCAGATGCTTCCGTTTGGGTTCAGGAAACCAGAATGATCTCGGAAAAAGCTGTTTTGCGCGGCGTGGCTCAGGTTCATTTGCTGTATGCAGATGAAAACGGGGCGTGCAGACATTTGGAGAAAGAAGTGCCTTTTAACCAGATTGTAGAGCTGGAGGGGGCGGAAGAATCTTGCTGTGTATACGCTTCTATGGATATTACGTCTTTAAAGGTCAGCGTCAGCACCGAGGGAGAAAAGGCAGCCAGAAGTTTGGCGGCAGCATTGGAGATCGAGGCCTATGCCCGTGCTTGCCGCAATGTTGAACTTACGCTGGTTACCGATGCCTATGCGACTGACAGCCAGCTGAATATGGAAAAAATGCCCCTTTCCGTATGTGGAGTGGCTCCCATTCAAACTGTTGAAACAAGCGTAAAAGCGGAGGCGGAGCCAGGTAGGGAGATTATTTTTGCCAAAGCAGATGCTTTGATCAGCGATGCACATATCGAACAACAAAGGCTTGTAATTTGCGGAAGCGTTGAAGCGGAGCTAATCTATCGGGACGTTGAAGGAAATTACGCGATTGAAAAACAGATCACAGAGTTTTCCGTTTATCCCGAAACGGCCAACCTTGGGGAGGAGGTTCGCCTGGATTGTGAAGCGGTGGTACAACGTGTGAGCTTTACGGAAAGCGGTTATGAGGTGAACGTTGGCGTTGGAGTTCAGCTCAACGAGGTTCGTGACGTGGAAACCGTAGTTTCGGTAGAGAAAAACGGGGAGGCTCCGGCTCCTTGCGAGTGCCAGGCCTATCTGTATTACATGAACGGGGAAGACAGCCTTTGGGAGGTGGCCAAGCGCTACCGCACCTCTCCCGAAGCGGTGAGACGAGCCAACGGTCCGCTGGAAAACGAGGGAACGCATCGTGTGCTTTTTGTGCCCGTTTTAAAATAAATAGCAAAAACACTTGCTTTTTTGGCAAGGAATGGGTATAATAATAAAAAATGGCATGAAAACACGGAGGTTTAAACGTTATGAAACTGAGAAAGATCTTGAGCTGCATCATGGCCGTTATGCTGATGCTGGCGATTTTCACCGTGCCTGCTTTTGCTGAGGGCGAAGCGACTACGGACGGAACGGGTGCTACTCCCGGAAGCGGCAGCACCTGGATCCTGCTGGTTGTGTGGGTCCTTGTGATCGTGTTGCTTTTCTGGCTGCCTTCCCGTCAAAACAAGAAGCAACAGAAGAAAAAAGAGGAAATGCTGAACAATCTGCGCATTAACGACGAGATCACTACCTCCAGCGGCATTTTGGGCCGTGTGGTGAAGGTGAAGGACGACGTGGTCACCATCGAGACCAGCGCTCAGCACACCCAGCTTCGCATCCTCAAATGGGCCATCGTGCACGTGGAATCTGACGAGGAACTGGAAAGCGATACTCCCGCCCCCAATATTGAGGAACCCAAGGAACAGTAATTTTATAGGCATAAAATCCCTCTGCTTGGCATACATTGTCACAAGAAGCGGAGGGATTTTTTATGTCCGAAAAAGAATACGGCAGAACTTTGGTGGCGATGGTCAAAGGAGCGGCTTTGGGGATACCCGTGTGCTTTGCTGTGATGCTGGCCTCGTCCTTTGCCTTGGTCGGGGCAAACGCAGGTCTTTGGGCCTTTCAAACGGCTGCCACGGTATCCAGGGCAGTGGGAAGCCTGACGGCGGGGATTCTGGCCGCTGCCTTGCACGGAAAGGGCGGCTTGCTTTGCGGAGCCGGTGCAGGGATACTGCTGGGCGCAGTCCTTTTACTTATCGGGGCTTTTTGCTATGGCGGGCAATTGGTTTGGCCGGCGGCACTGACAGGATCCCTGGTGGGATTGGTTTTGGCGGCAGGAGGCGGGATTTTGGGTGTAAATTTGAGAAAATATTAAAAAAGGGATTGCATAAAGTTTTCGAATATGCTATAATAAGACAAACCATGCTGAATTCTATAAAAAAGAGGAATGCTATCATGAAAAAGATCAAAACGGTTAAAACTGCAAATCTGAAGGCTTCTGCCTGCAAGGGCGGTTGCGGCGAATGCCAGACCTCCTGCCAGTCCGCTTGCAAAACTTCTTGCACGGTGGCCAACCAGAAATGTGAAAAATAAGGTTTCCGCTTGCAGAAACCACATACGGACGAGGCAGGGTGAAAGCTGCCTCGTTCCTTTTGAAAGGATGACACACCATGATCCATGCCTACAAGCACGGGCAGCAGCATATCGTGCTGGACGTTAATTCCGGCGCGGTACATATTTTTGATCCCTTGAGCTACGATATGCTTGCATATCTGGAGGCCCCTTTAAGCGAGGAATATCCCGCATTGCTGGAAGAAAAGTTCGGTAAAAGCCAGGATGCCTTAGATTCTTACGCGGATATATACGAGCTTTATCAACGTGGCGAGCTTTTTTCCGAGGACGATTATATCGATCTGCAAAAGGCTATGCCCAAAGCCGAGGACGTGCCGATCAAGGCTCTTTGCCTAAATATTGCCCATGACTGCAATTTGCGTTGCGGCTATTGTTTTGCCTCTACGGGGGATTTTGGATGCGGGCGTAAGCTGATGCCCTTTGAGGTCGGTAAAGCTGCTTTTGACTTTTTGGTCGCCCATTCCGGAAAAAGACGCAATTTGGAAGTGGACTTTTTCGGCGGCGAGCCGCTGATGAACTTCGGTACCGTTAAGATGCTGGTAGCTTATGCGCGCGAACTGGAGAAAAAGGTGGACAAAAAGTTTCGCTTTACCCTGACCACCAACGCCATGTTGCTTAACGACGAGGTAACGGAATTTCTGAATAAGGAAATGCACAACGTGGTCTTGTCTTTGGACGGGCGAAAAGAAGTAAACGATTTTATGCGCCAACGTGTGGACGGAACGGGTTGCTTTGACACCATCATGCCCAAGATCCGCCGCTTTGTGGAACAGCGCGGCGATAAGGACTATTATGTGCGCGGGACCTTCACCAAAAACAACCTGGATTTTGCTTCCGACGTACGGTTTATGGTAGATCAGGGCTTTGAGCAGATCTCTATCGAACCGGTGGTGTGCGGTGCGGGTTGGGAGTACAGCATCGGCGAGGAGGATCTGCCTCGCATTAAGGATGAATATGACCGGCTGGCCGATCAGATCATTGCTGACCGCCGTGCAGGGAAATTCTATAACTTCTTCCACTTTATGATCGACCTTCAGCAAGGCCCTTGTGTATATAAACGTATCAAGGGATGCGGTGCCGGGGGAGAGTATATTGCCGTTACACCGGAGGGGGATATTTATCCCTGCCATCAGTTTGTTGGCAACGAGGCGTTCAAACTGGGCAACGTGATGGAGCAAACGCTGGACCGTAGCTTGTGCGAGGACTTTGTGTCTGCCAACGTCTTTACCAAGGAAGAATGCAGCCAATGCTGGGCCAAATATTATTGCAGCGGCGGATGCTGTGCCAACAACTACGCTTTTGGTCAAAATATCAAAAAAACCTACCGTCTTTCCTGTGAATTGGAGAAGAAGAGGGTAGAGTGCGCCATTGCCATTCAAACGGCTTTGAGCGAGTAAAACACAATATCTTGGGGCTTGAACAGCTGGGGCATACCTTGTGTGCCTCGGCTGTTGTTTTTGTTTCAAAGGTTTACATAAAACTGTTTACATAATTAATTGTCATAATTCACAAAAATGAAAAAAAGCTTTAAATTCCCTTGCAAAAATCGCCGAAAAGTATTACAATATCTTTTGTATTTGAAATAGATTTGCCGAGGTGAACACATCTATGCCCAAGGTCGGTTTTTACGGAGCCGGAAAAATGGCTTTTGCCATTGTAAATAATTTGCTTTCTGCCGGACTGTGCTTGCCCGAAGAGGTGGCCGTATATGATAAATTCCCCCCTGCGTTGGAAAAGTATGCCCACCTGGGAGTGCGTATTTGCCGGGATTTTTCTAGCTTTGTTCCCTTGGCAGAATATGTGTTTATTTGTATTAAACCGCAGGATTATTCCGCTTTGCAGGAATTGCGCGGCCATTTTGAGACCGGCACCTTTGTTTCCATTGCGGCAGGCATTTCCACACAGCAGGTTTGCTCTTTGCTGGGGCAAACGGTTCCCGTTGTGCGCGTGATGCCCAACACGCCTTTGACACTCGGTGAAGGGGCTGCTGCCTTTTGCGCCAACGAAGTGGTCTCTCAAGAGGCGCTGTCTTTTGTAAAGCGCGTGTTTGAAAGCGGCGGTGTGGCCATGCAGCTTCCGGAGGAACAGATGAATGCTGTCATTTCCGTTAACGGAAGCTCTCCCGCTTATGTGTACCTTTTTGCCAAAAGCGCCGTGGAGTATGCGGCTCAAACGGGAATCGATCCCGATATTGCGTTACAGCTTTTTTGCCAGGTGCTGATTGGAAGCGCCGAAATGATGCTGCGCTCCGGGCAGACATTGCAGGAACTGATCGAGGCTGTATCCTCCAAAGGAGGCACCACGTTGGCGGCACTGCAGGTGCTCTACGACGGCGGCTTTGAGACGTTGGTGAAGCAGGCTATGGCCGCTTGTACCGAGCGTGCCGAAGAATTGGCACAGCAACAGAAAACCGGGGCAGTGGGGGGAACAAGGTGAATCAGACGTTGGAAAGGTACGTGGACTACTTAAAAAACAGTCACCGCTGCCTGGATAATACCGTGCAGTCCTATCGCAGGGACTTAACTCAATATGGCGATTTTTTGCTGAAACGGGGAAAGACCACTCCTCAGCAAGCGACGAATCAGGATGTGAAGGATTTTATTCTTTCTCTTCGCTCGGCTGGAAAAGCTCCGGCTTCTGTTTCACGTATGGTGGCTTCTTTGCGTTCTTACTATCGCTTTTTAGGGGTGGACGGCTCTTTGCACGAGGATCTTCTTAAGGGGATCCATACGGAAAAAGCAACCAAAAAGCTGCCTCAGGTATTGACCGGGGAAGAGGTGGAAAAGTTGCTTTCTCAGCCCAAGACGGGCGACCTGAAGGGCATTCGCGATAAGGCCATGCTGGAGCTGCTTTATGCCACGGGAATTCGGGTCAGTGAGCTGATTGCCCTGGACGTAGAGGATGTGAATTTGGACGTAGGCTTTATCCGTTGTGCCAGTGATATCAAGGAGCGCATCATTCCCCTGTATCCGGTGGCGGTTAAGGCTTTACAGCTTTACATAAAAAATGCACGGAACTTCCTGCAGGAATCCACAGCTTCTGCGGCTTTGTTTGTGAATATGTCCGGAGAACGGCTGACTCGGCAGGGCTGTTGGAAGATCATTAAGTTTTATGCCGACGCTGCCGGTATCCGCGGAGAGATCACCCCGCATACCCTTCGCCACTCCTTTGCGGCGCATTTGCTGGAAAACGGGGCAGATCTGAAGTCGGTGCAGGAAATGTTGGGACACAGCGATATTTCCTCCACCCAGATCTATGCTCAATTGATCAAAAGTAAGTTTTCTTCCGTCTATGCAAAATGCCATCCTCGCGCCAATTAAAGGGCGCCTACATATTTTAATTGCTTGGAGAGTGTGACGCTTTGTCTTTTTTCAATCCTGATTTTGGCACCAAAAACGGAAAAGGTGTCAAAAAGAACGAGAAAAAAAGCCGTTTATCTGTTTTCTGGCGGATCCTGCGGGAGAAGTTTGGGAAGCTTTGCTTGGTAAACTTGCTTTACTGCGCTTTTATGATCCCCTTCGTTCTGTTTTTGTCTTTGCTCTTTTTCAACATGGTACCCGTGCCGGAAAGTGTACCGATGACGGGACAACCCCAAACCGAGACGGTGGAGACCCTGCCTCCGCAGACTGCCTTGCCGGAGACGACTCCCGATTCCGAAGGGGAGGAGGCCAAGTGGTCGGACGTGGCCCTGCCTTTAGTGGGAAGCTTTTTGGTGCTGGGTCCTGCCTGCATGCTGTTTTTACTGTTCCTTTTCATGAACGGTTTTTCACCGCTATTGGTTTTAGGGGTAACGTTGTTTACCGTGCTTACCTTTGGGCCGGCTACCACGGCTTTAACGCGCATTATTCGCAATTTTGTCAGCGGAAAGCCCTGCTTTATTTGGTCTGATTTTAAAAAGGCCTTCCGTCAAAGCTATTTGCGCAACGTTTTGGTAGGCTTGGTGGACCTTTTGATCTCCTGTATCATGGCCTATGCGGTATATGCCTATTACGGGGCGCTGGCAGCAGAATCTACCTTTGTAAACCAGTTGCTGTTCTTTATCAGCGTGGCGATCCTGATCCTCTATGCCTGTGTGCGCCACTATATCTATCTGATGCAGACCACCTTTGACCTGAAGGTCGTTCACGTGATGAAGAATTCCTTGATCATGGCTTTGTACGGCCTGATCAAAAACGTGGGTGCCTTTTTGCTCAACGCTGTGTTTTACCTAATCTTCTTTTTGGGCTATACGGCTTGGTTTGCCCCGGTCATTGTGCTGATGCCCTTGGCCATCCTCTTTTCATTCCCCGTCTTCTTTTCCACTTATATCGTGTATCCGGATTTCTATGCGGTCATGATCAAGCCCGAGGAGGAGAAGCAGGGGCAAGACGACGGACTATCTCCTATTTTTATCGACCGCGGTTAAGGTCATATTCCACAAAAAAAGACGGCACTGTGAAGATCACAGTTGCCGTCTTTTTTTATCTTGCTTTAACCGAGCGTTTCGTCGTATTGAGCGCGCACACCGCCGATGTATTTGGGGCGGGTGCGGGCCAATACCAGATGGGCATCTCCCAATTTGGAAAGGGAAATACGCACGGGAATGGCCACGGGACGTAAATGCATGCCGATAAGAGTATCGCCGATATCAATGCCTGCTGCCGCACAGGAAAGCTGTTCTACGGCGCAGGGCTCGCTCATGGATCGGTAAGCCACCGTGGCGAAGGAGCCTCCCGCATGAGCGTGAGGGACGGCGTTGACCTGTGTCAAGCCGTATAGCTTTGCAGCCTTTTTTTCCACAATCAAGGCGCGGTTAAGGTGCTCACAGCACTGAACGGCCAAAAAGATGCCCTGTTTTTGAAAAACGGGGGCCAGTCCTTCCCAAAGGGCGCGGGCGGTTTCCGGACTTCCGGCCGAGCCGATATGCTTTCCTATAACTTCGCTGGTGCTACAGCCAATTACGACCAGGTCGTTTTCCTGCAGTTTGGCCACAGCCAAAAGCTCACAGGCGACTTGAGCGGCTTGTTTTTGAATCTCGTCAAAAAAGATCTGTTCAGGCATAGTGGGTCTCCTTATTCAATAATGCGGAAATAGCTGCTGTCCTGCGCGGCTAGAGCGGCACCGACAGCGGTGGCAAACTGGGCGTGCTCGGGAATGAGGAAGGAAAAATGAAACAGGGAAGAAAGGTGGTCCATGATTTCCTTGGCCTGAGGGATGGTGGTCAGGTTGCCCGTCAGAACGACAGGCTCGCCGCGGTTTTCACCTACGGCAAACACGGCCATCATACCGATGGTTTGGAAGACCAGGTTTAAAATTCCCAATGCAAAATCGTTTTTGGTAGCCACGTCCTTGATCTTGCCGAAATTGGCGGCGGTGGTATCGGGCGTCAGGTTTCCGCCGGGCTTGGTAATGAAATCGCAGACCATCAGATCGATGTTCTGCAGATTTCCTTCCCTAGCCATGGACGAAAGAGTTTCTACCTCGCGCACGTTCAGCATGGTGCCGGCAAGGCCCGTAATGGTGCCGCCGCCGATGCCTGTGCCGCCAATGTGGCGGATCTGATTTCCGTTGACGCGCACGAAAGAAGTGCCCGTTCCCATACTGACGACCAGAGGGTTTTGAATGCCGCTCATGTGGCGTTCGCCAAGGCCGATGGCAATAAATTCGTCCACATAACCGGTAGGCAGGCCATAAAGGGGGGTGTCCACAAAAGTGGAACCGGCCCCTGTGACCATTACCCGGGAAATATCCTTGAGGGGAATATGATTTTCAGAGGTAAATTTTCCGAAAGCGCCGAAAATAGAAGCAATGGGGTCGTTGGCGCGCACCATCAGCGGGGAAAGAAATGCACCGTCGCGTATTCCCACGATCTTTGTGGTGCTTCCGCCCACGTCGATTCCGATAACAAGGCCCATAGCGATTCCTTCTTTGTTGTGAATTTTTACCCCAACATTATACGACTTGAAAGAAGAATTGTCAAGCCTGCTTTGGCGAAAGAAAAAAGCTGAAAAAACCTCCTTTTTTCCCGCGATTTATTTGACAAACAGGGCAATATGATGTAAAATATAATAATAATGGAAAACAAATGTCAGGGGGACGAATATGAACAGCATGACAGGCTACGGCCGTTGCCGGATGAACTGCTCCGGGCACGAGGTGACCGTGGAAATGCGGGCTGTGAATCACCGCTTTTTGGAGGTGGGGGTCAAGTACCCTCGCGCTTACGGCTTTTTGGAAGAATCTGTGCGTCAGTTTATGCAGGGGCGCATGAATCGCGGTAAGGTTGACGTTTTCGTGGGAATCGAAACCTCTTCCGAGGAAGCGGTGGATATGCAGGTGGACCATGCACTGGCCGCCCGTTATATTGCGGCCATGCGGGAATTGAAAAAGACTCATAAGTTGGCGGGAAAAGTGGAGCTGTCTGCAGTGCTTCGTTATCCTGATGTGCTTGTCAGCCGAAAAACAGAGGCCAGCCGCGAGGAGATCTGGGCGGCTGTGTTACCCGCGTTGGAAGCTGCCGCTGCCGATTTTGAAACGATGCGGGCGGCCGAAGGAGCGCGCCTGGGTAAGGATATGCTTCAAAAGGTGGATGAGCTTGAAGGCTATGTGGCACAGGTGGAGGCTTTGGCTGAGAAGGTCGTTCCCCAATATCGGGAGAAATTATATCAACGCGTTCAGGAACTTATGGGGGATGCCCACGTAGACGAGGGGCGTTTACTGACGGAAGTGGCTCTTATGGCTGATAAAGCCGCTATCGACGAGGAAGTGACCCGCCTGCGCAGCCATTTCGTGCAGGCCCGCAGCTTGCTGACGGAGGTGGCCTGCCCGGGTAAAAAGATGGATTTTCTTATTCAGGAAATGAACCGCGAGGTGAACACCATCGGCTCCAAGGCCAACGACCTTCAGATCACTCAACTGGTGGTGGAAATGAAGGGTCTGATCGAAAAGCTGCGCGAGCAAATCCAAAATATAGAGTAAGTTTGAAAGGCGGAACAGTGCAATGAAGCTTATTCGAATCGGATTCGGCGGCCTTGTCAGCGCAGACCGTATCGTGGCTATGGTGGACCCGGATTCGGCCCCCATCAAGCGTTTGGTGTCCGATGCGCGCGAGCAAGGAATTTTGATCGATGCCAGTTACGGAAGAAAAACCAAAACCGTTTTGATCACCGACAGCGGCTACGTGATCCTGTCTGCATTGGCAGGGGACGTGTTGGCTGATCGTGTGTCCGGAAAAGACGACGGTAAGGAGGATGAGGAAGCTTGAAACGAGGACTGCTGATCGTAATCTCAGGACCTTCCGGCGTAGGAAAGGGAACGGTGCTTAAACAGCTTTTTTCCCAATATGACCATTTCTTTTACTCCATTTCCGCCACTACCCGTGCCCCGCGTGAGGGGGAGGTCCACGGCAAGGATTACTACTTTATTTCCACTCGGGAATTTGAGTCTCATATCGAAAACGGAGATATGCTGGAATATGCCTGCTATAACGGCTGTTATTACGGCACTCCCCGCCAGGCAGTAGAGAAAAAGCTGGACGAGGGCCTGGACGTGATTTTAGAGATCGAGGTGCAGGGAGCCGCTCACGTCAAGCAGGCCATGCCCGATTGCCTCAGCGTTTTTATTGCCCCGCCTTCCTTTGAAGAGCTCAGCCGCCGCTTGACACAGCGGGGGACAGAGACGGAGGAAAAGGTCAACAGCCGTTTGCAGATCGCCCTGGAGGAGCTGAAGCGGCAAAACGAATATGATACGGTGATCGTCAACCATACGCCCCGGCAGGCCTCCGACGAACTGTATGCCGTAATTACCCAAGCCAAGAAAAGCCTGTAAAACGGAACAACGTTTTATCGATAAAGAAAACAAAAAACACAATAAAGGAGTTTCTTTTATGCTGTATCCTTCTGTAGAAGAACTGACCCATCATGGCCGTTTTAACCGTTATGCGCTGGTGATCGCCACGGCAAAATGTGCACGTAAACTGGCCGCCGAACTGGAAAAGGAAAAAATGACCATGGAAGAAAAGCCCGTGAAGATGGCTATTGAAAAGCTTCATAACGGGGAATACCAGATTTTGGAAAAGGATCTGGAGCAGCTGGAATTTTAAAGCGGTATCAATCATTTTGACAGGGGGGATCATATGTACGAGTATGCAAAAGTCTACGTGGAAGACATCGTCTATGGGGCTGATAAAGCATATGACTACTTCATCCCCCCGTCCTTACGCGGCAAGATTTGCGTAGGGCAACGTATCATCGTTCCCTTCGGCAATGCCAACCGCCGCCAAACAGGCATTGTGACGGAATTGGCAGAGGAATGCTCTCACGAATTTGCCAAGCCCATTGCGGGGATCGTGGAGGAATATCCCATCCTTAACGAAGAAGGGGTGCAGCTGGCTCTTTGGATGAAAAAAAGATGCTTTTGCAACTTTTTTGACGCAGTGGGTTGCCTGGTTCCCTTGGGAATGCGTATCCATTTGGAGGAGTTTTATCAGGTCTGCGAGGACTTTTCTTTTGACCGTTACGATCAGCAGGATCCCATAACCAACAATCTGCTCCACGTGGTAGAGCATATCTATCAGGCTCAGGGGCGCGCTTCTTTGGCTTATTTGAAAGAGCAATGTGGGGAAGACGTGGTGCCTCAATTGGCCAATCTGGAGCGCCTGGGGATCATTCGCAAGGTTAGCATAGCGGCCCGCGAACTGCACGACAAAATGCAGAAAATGGTCAGCTTGACCTCTGATGAGGAAAAGCTGCACGCCTGGAAAAATGACGATATTCGTTTGAGCTCTCAGCAAAAAAAGATTCTGGATCTGCTGGAACGGGAGGGAAGTGCTTCCGTTAAGGAACTGCTGTATATGACGGGTCTTTCCGAATCTGTAGTCAAGGGCCTGTACAAAAAAGGATTGGTGAATATGGCGGAAGAAGAGGTCTTTCGCCGCCCTTCCCATCCTGTGCAGGAAAACGAACGGCAGGCCGTACAGCTTTCTGCGGAACAGCAAAACGTCTATCGAGGGCTGGCTTCCCATTTGAACGGCAGCGCCGCTGCCGCTTTGCTTCACGGTGTCACCGGAAGCGGGAAGACCATGGTTATTCTGAAGCTGCTGGATGACGTGTTGGCGCAGGGGAAAACAGCCATTGTGTTGATTCCCGAAATTTCCTTGACCCCTCAGATGATCTCCCTGTTTTGCGCCAGATACGGAGATTTAGTGGCAATCAGTCACTCGGGGCTTTCCGTGGGCGAGCGTATGGACGAATGGAAACGGATCCGTTCCGGTTTGGCTAAAATTGTGTTGGGGACACGCTCAGCCGTGTTTGCCCCTTTGACCAACCTGGGCCTGATCGTCATGGACGAAGAGCAGGAAAGCGCTTATAAATCCGAGAATACCCCCCGCTATCACGCCAGGGACATTGCAAAATACCGCTGTGCCGGGCAGGGAGCTTTGCTACTGATGTGCTCTGCCACGCCCAGTGTGGACAGCTATTATCGCGCCTGCGAGGGGATCTATCATCTTTATTCGTTGGAAAACCGCTTTAACCGCATGGCTTTGCCCGAGGTGGAGATGGTGGATATGCGTTTGGAAACGCCCGAGCGGGCCGATACGCTGATCAGCCTTCCTTTGGAGCAAGCTCTGCAGGAGACCCTTGATAAGGGCGAACAGGCGGTGCTGTTGCTCAACCGCAGGGGATATCACACCACGGTCAGTTGCCGCCATTGCGGGAAAACGGAAATGTGCCCCCATTGCAGCGTGGCGTTGACCTACCATTCCGTCAACGGGCGGATGATGTGCCATTGCTGCGGCTACAGCGCACCGCGTCCGTCGGTTTGTTCCCAATGCGGAAGCGACCATGTGATCAGCTACGGCAACGGAACTCAGCGCACTCAAGAAAAATTGCAGGAGCTTTTCCCCAAAGCCCGCATTTTGCGCATGGATGCTGATACCACGTCGGCTAAATATGCTCACCAAAAACTGTTGGATAAATTTGCCCGTCACGAATATGATTTTTTGATCGGTACGCAAATGGTGGCCAAAGGGTTGGATTTTCCATTGGTCACACTTTCGGCGGTCCTTTCGGCGGATTCCTTGCTTTTTTCCTCAGACTATCGGGCCAACGAGCGGGCCTTTTCCATGCTGACACAGGTGGTGGGGCGTTCCGGCCGCGGAGAGCGGGGGGGAAAGGCACTCATTCAAACCTACGTGCCGGATCACGAGATCTTGGCCTATGCCGCTTCCCAGGACTATCGGGCCTTTTATGCTGCCGAGATTGCCCTGCGAAAAGCTTGCGCTTTTCCGCCTTATTGCGATATTTGCGTGCTGACGCTGCAAAGTCAGCTTGAATATGAAATGAAACGGGTGCTTCCCTTGGCGGAGGATCAGCTTCGCTTTGTGGCTTCCCATCGTTACGGGGACCAGAAAATGCAGATTTTCGGGCCCTTTGAAGCTCCGTTGTACAAGGTCAACGGGCGCTATCGGATGAAATTTTTGATCAAATGCCGGGAAAATCCCCGCGTGCGCCTTTTTTTGAACGAGATGCTGTATCTTTTCGGAAAAGACAAGCGCTTTAAATGTTTAAACGTGTCGGTAGATATGAATCCGGCAAAGTTTAACTGATCACACTGAAGGAGTTTAGGCAAACATGGCTATACGAAAAATTGTAACACACCCCGATCCTTTTTTGAGGCAGAGCAGTAAGGCTGTGGAGGAGATTACTCCTCGCATTTGCCGTCTGTTGGATGACATGGCAGATACGATGTACGCCGCAGACGGGGTCGGTTTGGCCGCCGTGCAGGTGGGAATCCTTCGCCGCGTAGTGGTGATTGACACGGGGGAAGGGCTGATGGAGCTGATCAATCCCCGCATCGTGGAGCAAAGCGGGGAACAGGAGGGCATGGAGGCCTGTCTTTCCGTGCCCGGAAAGAATGCCATCATTAAGCGCCCCATGTTTGTACGCGTTCAGGCTCAGGATCGCACGGGCGAGTGGAAGGAATACAGTGGAGAAGGCCTGACTGCCAGAGCTTTTTGCCACGAGCTGGCTCATTTGGACGGACAGTTGTATATTGACCTGGCAGATGAAGTGTATACCGATCAGTAAGCGAGGAAACGAAGATTTATGAAGATCTTGTTTTTTGGAACCCCTTCCTTTGCCGCCGTTTCTTTGAAGGCTTTGTTGGAGGCAGGGCATAATATTTGCGGGGTGGTGACCCAGCCCGATAAGCCCGTGGGAAGGAAAAAAGTGCTGACGGCTCCCCCTGTAAAGGAAGTTGCCTTGTCAGCCGGAATTCCCGTTTTTCAACCGGAAACGCTGAAAAACGAGGCTTTTTATCCCCAATTGACAGAGCTGCAGCCCGATTGCATCGTGACGGTAGCCTACGGCAAGCTGTTTCCCGCTTACTTGCTGGAATACCCCTCCATGGGGTGCATCAACGTACACGGATCACTGCTTCCTGCCTATCGCGGAGCCGCCCCCATTCAATGGGCGGTGATCAACGGAGAAAAGGAAACGGGCATTACAGTTCAAAAAATGGTCTTGGCTATGGATGAAGGGGATATTTTGGAGCAGGTGCGCGTCCCCATTCCCGAAGATGCTACGGCAGGGGATATGTTTGAGCGTCTGGCTGAGGCGGGGGCTGAGCTGCTGCTTCATGTGCTCGGCGGCCTTGCTCAGGGAAATTTGCAAGGCGTGCCCCAGGATCATACTTTGGCAACCTACGCCCCCATGCTCACCAACGAAAATACCCGTATCGATTGGCAAAAAGACGCTGTAACAGTGGCCAATTTGGTTCGCGGAGCCTGGCCTTCTCCCGGCGCATACACTTTTTGTGCAGACAAGCGGGTGCGCATCTGCGCCTGCAAGCCTGTTGAAAATGCGCCGCAGGGAATTCCCGGCCAAGTGGTGGGGTATAATAAGGTACAGGGCTTTTTGGTTTGTTGCGGTGATGAAACGGCTGTGGCCGTGACTCGCTTGCAGGAGCAGGGCTCGCGTGAAATGACTGCGGTGGAATTCGCCTGCGGTCATGCCTGGCAAACGATGAAGTTCGAATAATCCCGAAGAAAGGAACTTTCTTTCATGCTTTTAGATGTTTCCGCTTACAGAGAATATTATTTCAGCGGCTATAGCTTGGTGCTGATGCTTTTATCCCTGGCCGTGACCTTTTGGGCACAGTGGAACGTCAAGTCTACGTATGCTCACAGCGCTTCGTTGAAGACCGCCGCAGGGCTGACCGGCGCACAAGTAGCGCGGCGTCTGTTGGACCGAGAGGGCCTTTACAGCGTGCAGATCGCCCGCGTAAAGGGACAAATGACAGACCATTACGATCCCCGTACGGAAACTGTCTATCTTTCCGAAGGGGTGTACGACAGTGCTTCCGTGGCGGCTGTCGGTATTGCCGCCCATGAAACAGGGCATGCCATTCAGCACAGCACGGAATACGCTCCTTTGAAATTGCGTATGGCCATGGTTCCTGTGTGCAACATTGGCTCTGCGTTGGCTGTCCCGTTGGTGCTTATGGGGATCCTTTTGGCGTTTCCCGCCCTGAGCAATCTGGGCCTTTTGCTGTTTTCTGCTATGGTGTTTTTTCAACTTGTCACCCTCCCTGTGGAGTTTAATGCCAGTCGCCGTGCTTTGGCAGCCGTTGAGGAGTGCCGCATCGTGGACGGAGAAGAGCAGAAGCAGACTCAAAAAATGCTGACTGCCGCGGCACTGACTTATGTGGCGGCGTTGGCCGTTTCTCTGTTTAACCTCCTGCGCTTGCTGATGGCGGCGCGCCGCAGATGACCGTGGACCGCGTGAGATTGGCCGCTGTTAAAGCGGTAGACAGGATCCGCCGAGAAAGGGCGGATGCCCGCGAAAGCGTTTTGCTGCAGGCACAGGCGTATAGCCTGGATCCGCGGGACCTTTCCTTTTTACAGGCGTTGGTGTTTGGTGTGACCGAGCGTTTGACAGAGCTGGAGTTCCGTCTGCGCCGTTTTATTGATCGCAAGCCGGACCCCTATACGATGGCCATTTTGCTTTGCGGAGCTTATCAGATCCTGTATATGGATCGGGTGCCTGACAGCGCGGCCTGCAACGAAAGCGTAACGCTGGTGCGCAAAAGCCGTAATCCCAAAGCTGCAGGAATGGTCAACGCGGTGCTTCGCCGCGTCAGCGCGGAAAAGGAACTGCCCTGGATCCGGCGTTCTTCCTTTGAGACCGCCGAGGCTTATTTGGCCGTGCGGTACAGTGTGCCCCAGTATGTGGCGGCTTCTTTGGTGCGGCAGCACGGGGAAGCCTTTGCGGATGCCTGCCTGGCTCAAATGTATGCAAGATCCGAGCTGCCTTTTGCGCGCCAATACCCTGCGCATTTCTCCCGGGGAGCTGGCCGAAAGAACGGGGGCCTTGCCCATGAAACACGCCCCTTATGGCCTTTTGCTTGCAGGAAGCGGTGAGATTACAGCCCACGAAGGCTTTGAAGAAGGCCTTTGGTTTGTGCAGGACGAGGCGGCACAATTGGCGGTTCTGGCGGCCGGTGTCAAGCCTGGAACCGTTGTGGTAGACGCTTGTGCGGCCCCCGGAGGAAAGACCTTGGGCATGGCCATGGATATGGAAAACCGTGGCAGTATCCATTCCTTTGATGTGGATGAGGAGGGGCTTGAAAAGCTTTGTGCCTCTGCCTTGCGTCTGGGGATCAATTGTGTGACGGCAAACAAAGCCAGTAGTCTGGAGAAAATTGAGGTGCTCGTAGATGCGGCAGATACGGTGTTTTGTGACGTGCCGTGCTCCGGATTCGGAGTAATGGGAAAAAAGCCGGATATTCGCTTAAAGCCTTACGATGAGGTCAAACATCTGCCTGCCAAGCAATTGGCCATTTTGGAAAACGTGTCCCGTTACGTGCGTCCGGGTGGCACTTTGCTGTATGCCACTTGCACCGTACTTTCCGAGGAAAACGAGCAGGTGAGAGAGGCTTTTTTGCGGAAGCATACGGAATTTAGCCCTGCCTCCTTTGAACTTCCCGGTTTTAACCTTTGCGATCAGTTGACTTTTTTCCCCCATCTGCATGGTACAGACGGGTTTTACATTGCCAAATTTATCCGAAAGAGGTGTGAGGCGTGAGCGAAAGAGCGGATATTGCGTCCTTGACGGGCGAAGAGCTGACACAAGTGGTGCTTGCCATGGGGCAACCCTCTTATCGGGCGCGTCAACTGGCGGACTGGCTGGGAAAAGGAATTTGGGATCTGCAGGCTATGACCAATCTTCCCGCGAGCTTTTTAAAAATGCTGGAGGAGCAGACCTATTTGCCGCGCCCTGTCATTGAAAGAAAACTGGTCTCTACGGACGGAACCGTAAAATATCTATTCCGTTTCGCCGATGGGGAGCTGGTGGAGACCGTGCTGATGAACTACCGTCACGGCACAAGCGTTTGTCTTTCCACTCAAGCGGGGTGCCGTCAGGGGTGCGCCTTTTGCGCTTCCACCCTGGGCGGGTTGAACCGAAATTTAACCGCCTCCGAAATATTGGCTCAGTTTTTCACAGCGCAAAGGGATAGCCAATGCAAGATCTCCAATATCGTTCTGATGGGAACGGGAGAACCCTTGGATAATTTTGATCACACGGTACGTTTTTTGCAGCTGGTCAACGCGCCTCAGGGGCCCAATATCGGCATGAGGCATATTTCGCTGTCTACCTGCGGCTTGGTTCCGCAGATCCGTCAGCTGGGAGAGATGGGCTTTCCCCTAACGCTGTCCGTTTCTCTGCACGCCACTACCGATGAACTGCGCGACAGGCTGATGCCCGTCAACCGTAAATATCCGTTGCCTATGCTGATGCAGACCTGCAAGGAATATTTTGCTAAAACGGGTAGACGGATCAGCATTGAATATGTTATGATAAAAGATATGAACGTGAGCAAGCAGGATGCCAACCGACTGCTTTCGCTGACGGAAGGCTTTTTAAGCCATATCAATTTAATTCCCGTTAATTACGTGGAGGAGCGGGGCTTTCATCCGCCTTCCGAAGGGGAAATTAAAGAGTTTTGCGAGCTTCTTCGTCGCAAAGGGGCAGAGGTAACTGTGCGCAGAAAGCTGGGCAATGATATTAACGCCTCTTGCGGTCAGCTTCGCCACAGCTGCCAAAAAGAGCAAAAGAAAGGATGACACCTGCCATGAAATGTTTCGGCGGTACGGACCGGGGAAAACATCGTACGGATAACCAGGATTGCTATTTTGCCGGTACGGTAAATGGATACGGTGTTTTGATCGTTTGCGACGGAGTTGGCGGATCGGCCGGTGGGTTTGAAGCCGCTTATTTGGCTTGCGATACATTGGTTTCCGCGTTGGCCTCTTCCCTGGGAACTTCTTTTTCCGTAAAAGAATGTGTGGAACGGGCTGTCAGCAAAGCCAATTATACGGTTTTGGGAAAAGCCAAAAGCTCTGAAATGTTCTCCATGAGCACCACTTTGGTTATGGCGGTGGCAGATGGGGAGACGGCTGTTTTGGTCAATGTGGGTGACAGCCGCGGTTATCTGTATCGCGGCGGTAGCCTGCAGACCGTCACGCGCGACCATTCGGTGGTACAGGAGCTGATGGAGATGGGGCAGTTAACGGCCAAGGAAGCGGCCACTCATCCTCACCGCCACGTGATCACCAAGGCGATCGGTATCGACGAGCTGACCGAACCTTCGATATATCAGCTTTCCCTTGAGGAGGGGGATCGCTTGCTTCTTTGCAGTGACGGCCTGTCCGATATGTTGACGCCGGCACAAATGGAGGATTGCATGCTCTTGAAAAATGAAAAAGAAGTTGTACAGACCTTAATCCTGAAGGCCAACGAAGCGGGTGGGGTAGACAATATTACCGCAACAGTGCTGACACGGTAAGGAGGAAAAGATACATGGGACATATTAACAGCGAACTGTTTGAAAGATATAACGGAAAAGTTATCGACGAGCGTTACAAGATCCAGGAGCTGATCGGCGTAGGTGGCATGGCCATGGTTTTCAAAGCCACCGATTTACTGATGGGCCGCGACGTGGCCGTCAAGATCCTAAAAGAAGAATTTCTGAATGACGAGCAGTTGCTCAAGCGCTTTGAAAACGAGTCTCGCGCGGTAGCTATGCTGTCGCACCCTAATATTGTGAATATTTACGACGTGTCGCTAAGCGGAAAGCTGAAGTATATCGTCATGGAATATATCGACGGAATTACCATGAAGGCGTATCTGGAGCAGGAAAAAACGCTGGATTGGAAGGAAGCGGTGTACTACGTGGTCCGTGTATTGCACGGATTGGATCATGCCCATTCCAAGGGGGTCATCCACCGAGACGTGAAGCCCCAAAACATCATGCTGTTGAAGGACGGATCTATTAAGATCACTGATTTTGGCATTGCTATGATCCCGCAAAGCGAGCCGGTTACTTTAGTGGATACCACCATCGGCACGGTACAGTACGTCAGTCCCGAACAGGCCAGAGGCCGCAAGATCGAAAAAACCAGCGATCTGTACTCCCTGGGCGTGATGCTGTATGAAATGGTGACGGGAAAATTGCCTTTTGAAGACGAAAATCCCGTGACCGTTGCTTTAAAGCAGGTCAACGAAGCGCCCGTGCCTCCCCGTAAACTGAACAAAATGATCCCCAAGGGTTTGGAGCAGATCATTTTGCACGCGATGGAAAAGGATTCTGCCTCCCGGTATCAGAGTGCCAGGGAGATGTGTAACGATATCAATACGCTGCGCCAAAAACCTACAGCCCAATTTAAATTCGATCAGCTATCGGATATGGTGCAAAAAGGGCAGGACGAAAAGAAAAAGAAGCAAAAGAAAAATACAAAGCGCTCCTTGCTTCCCGTTTTGTTGGGGGTTTTCTCCTCCTTTGGCGTGGTGGCCCTTTCTTTGTTGGTCTTTTTGCTGTTGGTAGCCCCCAGTATGCTTGGCATCGGGGTAGCCCAGCGGGAGGAAGACCTGCTGATGCCCGATTTTGAGGGAAAAACTTTACAGCAGATCCAAAGCGATATTCGCGCGGGCAACCTGCGCATTTTCGAGACGCTGTATGAATACAGCAACGAGTATGAAGAAGGGAAGATCATTTCCCAAAATCCCATCGCCGGTACTTTGGTCAAGCGCAATGCGGATGTTTCCTTGGTGATCAGTAAGGGGAGCCAATATGTGCTGGTGCCTGCTTGGGATGCCAATTTGACGGCTGACGAAGCGGAAGCTATGATCGTAAAAGTGGGGCTGAAATGCGAACGCATCAGCCAGTATGACGAGGCTGTGGACGCGGGCCGGGTCATTTCCTGCAATCCTGCCCAGGGCGAGCAGGCGGAAAGAGGGTCGACGGTAAAGCTGTACGTCAGCGCCGGCAAAGAGGTTAAATATACCACTATGCCTTACGTGATCGGCTTGGATCAAAACGAGGCGGTCACGCGGATCATGCGTAGCTTTTTGGAGCCTGTGGTGACTGTGGTGGATTCCGACCGTCCCGCAGGGGAAGTGATCGAACAATCTGTGGAATACGGCACCATCGTCAAGCAAAAAGCCGAAGTGGAGATCAAGGTCAGCAACGGTGTTTTGTACGTGGAGCCTGTGCCTCCCATAACCGAGCAACCTCCCGTAACCGAGCAACCTCCTGTGACTGAGCAGCCTCCCGTGACTGAGCAGCCTCCCGTGACAGGGCTTTTTCCGCCTGTGACCGAGCAGCCTCCCGTGACAGGACTTTTCCCGCCTGTGACCCAGCAACCACCCAAAACCGATGAAAACAAAGCTGTCACTAAAACAGTGGTGATCGAGATTCCCAACGCAGGGGATTCCTTCCTGGTTCGTGTGAAAAAGGGAGGCCTTGTGGTATACGAGCAAACTCATAGCGGGACCGATGGACAGATCAGCTTTGAGTATACGGATACGGGTCTTGCGTATTTGGACGTATATGTGGCCGGTGTATTCCTTGGTCGCTATGAGGTGGATTGCCGATGACAAAGCAAGGGCTGATCCTGAAGGGGATCGGCGGCAATTATGAGGTCTTGGTGGAGGACGGTACCAAGATGGTTTGCCGTGCCAGAGGGGCCTTGCGCCACGAGCGTTTGTCCCCTTTGCCCGGCGACAGGGTACTGTGCAGCCCTCAGGAGAACGGTTTTGTGATCGAGCAGATCCTGCCCAGAAAAAACGTGTTGGTCCGTCCTCGAATGGCCAACGTGGATTTGATTTTTTTGGTATTGGCCGCCGCGCCCGAGCCGGATCTGTTTGCCTGCGATAAGCTGACGGCCATTGCCGAGCATTTAGGCATCGAGGTCGTTATCTTGATCAATAAGGCAGATCTTGCCGATGCTTCGGTGTTGGCGGGGCAGTATGCGAGCATCGGCTATGAGACCCGCCTGATCTCTGCCTGCGACCCGCGAACCTCCCTGGAGGATATTTTAACCAAAGTCCGGGGGAAAATTGCCTGCCTGATGGGAAATTCGGGGGTGGGGAAATCTACCATTTTGTCGCGCCTGTTTCCTGAACAGGAGATCCGCACCGGGCAGGTCAGTCAACGCTCCCAACGGGGGCGGCATACCACCCGCACGGTGGAGCTATATGCCGTGCAGAACGGTTTTTTGGCCGATACTCCGGGTTTTTCCTTGGTAGAACTGGAGGAATTCAGCTTTTTGGATAAGCAGCAGCTACCTGCCGCTTTTCGGGAATTTTCCCCTTACGTAGAACAATGCCTTTTTCACGATTGCTCCCACACCTCTGAAAAGGGGTGCGCCGTGCGTCGAGCCGTGGAGGAGGGAAAGATCCTTGCACGCCGTCATGAAAACTACTGCCGCTTGTATGAACAGCTACGGGGCTATAAAGAGTGGCAAACAAAAAAATAACGGATCTTTTTTATAAAAAACGGCTTTAATGCACCGTTTTCTCGCTTTTTTCATACATTAGCGTGAAGAGAAAAGTTTTTTGAGGAAAGGCGAGTGAGGCGTGTATGTACCGTTTGCGAAGAAATGTGGGACAAGGTTGCTTGATGTTTGGAGGCTGTTGGCTTTTTCTGACGCTATTGCCTCAGGCATGGGTTACAGTGGGGGCGGCCTTGTTGGTCACAGGGATCGGATGTTTAATGCTGCGTATGTAACGCGAGCTTTTTTCGGAAGGAAGTGAGAAGCACATGAAGCCTTTGCAATATGAGACCTCCTGTGGGGCGGTGATCTTTCACCAAACTGCCGATCAACGCCGTTTTTTGCTGGTGCAAAGTAGCCGCGGGGGGCACGTTGGTTTTCCCAAAGGTCATCAGGTGCCCGGAGAAACGGCAGAGCAGACCGCATGCCGCGAGATTTTGGAGGAGACCGGGTTGCAGCCAATTTTGGATACGGGCTTTTGCTATGAGCTGTTTTACCGTCCCCAACCCTTTATCATCAAAAAAGCCGTGTATTTTTTGGCAGAGACCCCGACCGTGGAATGCCGTTGCTGCGATGAAGAGGTGGCACGTTTTATTTGGGCCACTCGGGAAGAAGCGCGGGCTCTGCTGCGCGAGGAGTACCAAACCATCCTGGAGGAAGCAGAGGCCTATCTGGATAGATAGTACGTCATGTAAAAAAACAACACCCCCGACAGGCGCGAGCCGATCGGGGGTTCCTTTTTTTGAAGTGAGTTATTTGCTGTTCAAGCGCTCGCCAACGGCACCGCCGGGATGGATGAGGGCGAACTGCTCGTTGCGGTAATCGGTCTCCTCCACCAAAGCCGCCTGCAGAGCATGGAAGATCATGCACAGGGAAGTGGTGCTGGTGGTGCCCTGGGAGTTGTACTTATCCGTTTCACGGTTTACGTACTGGCGCAATACCACGTCGGCGCCTTTGGCCAGGGGAGACTCGGTGTTTTCGGTGATGGTGATGACTTTTACCTTCTTGGCCTTGCAGATGTCCAGAATGGGCAACAGCTCGGAGGTCTTGCCACCGCGGGAGGCAAACACCATCACGTCGCCCTCTTGCAGGTAACCGGTGGCACCGTGTACGGCTTCGGCGGGAGAAATGAAACGGGCAGGCCGCTCGATGCAGCACATCAAATGGGTGAAATGCTGGCAGGCAATGCCGGAGTGACCGCAGCCGGCAGCGCCGATGCGCTGGGCGTTGGCCAACAGCTCCACAGCCTGGGCAAAGCAGTCTTCGTTAACGTATTCTACGGCATTTTTCAGGCATTCGGCCTCAATGGCGAAGGCTTCGAAAATAGCCTTTTTGGATGCTTCTTTCATAATCGTTCTTCCTTTCTGATGGTTATTGGCAGGCTTTTCTGAAATCGGCAATGGCACCGGCAATGTCGGGCTTGCCGAAAATGGCGCTACCGGCCACGATGACGTTGGCACCGGCCTTTACTACACGGTTTACGTTGTCAGCTGTGATACCGCCGTCGATCTCCAGCTCGCAGGCGGGGTTCTTTTCGGCAATCAGCTTGGCCAGCTCCTCCACCTTAGGCAAGGAGGATTCCATAAAGGCCTGGCCGCCGAAGCCGGGCTCCACGGACATGACCAAGACCATGTCGCACAGGGGCAACAGTTCGGCAATGGCGGAAACGGGGGTGGCGGGCTTGATCACGATGCCGCATTTGACGCCCAAAGCTTTAATATCGCGCAGGGTCTTGGCGGGATTTTCAGAGGCCTCCACGTGGAAGGTGATATAGTCGGCGCCGGCCTTGGCGAAGGGCTCGATGTACTTTTCGGGGTGAACGATCATCAAATGAACGTCAAACACCATTTTGGAATGGGGACGCAGGGCCTTTACGATCTGCGGGCCCATAGAAAGGTTGGGAACAAATACGCCATCCATCACGTCAATGTGAAGGTATTCGGCGCCGGCCTTTTCAGCCAATTCCACGTCGCGCTGGAGGTTGGCAAAGTCAGCCGAAAGAAGGGAAGGGGAAAGCTTGACCATAATGCAGGATCCTTTCAAAACAGTATTCATGAATATTCTATATGAGTATATCACAAAACGAAGGCAAAAGCAAGGATAAACCGTTTAAAAAACACCGAAAATTCCCGAAAAAAAGCAGGAACTCCCTCTACGGAAGTTCCTGCTTTATCGAAAAACGGAATCAAATGGACTTTACAATTTCAAAGGTCAAATCAAAGTGACGCTCCTCACCGGGCTTCAGTACGGTAAAGGCGTTGTCTTTGCGGGCGCTTTCACGGCCTAAGGGGGCGTAAGTAGCAGGCTCCAGACCCACTACGTATTCGCTTTCGCCGATCATTTTCCATTCCACCAGCAGGGGGAATTGCTCCTTCAGGAAACTCATTTTAACGCCAAATCCGAGAGCCTTATTAAACAGACCTGCAAAAGTTTTACCGTTCTCGTCGGCTACCATGTCGTGCATAAATACTTGCTCATCATAACCGTGCTGGGGGGCGTCAAAGCTGGTGCAGAGTTCGATGTCTTTGGCCATGGCATCGCGGGGGATGATCTTGCCCTCGCTTTTGAACATCACCGTGTTTTTGTCGAGCAGGGGAAAGCCGTAATTGCAATGGTACAGCATCAGCGTTTCAGAGTCGGAAAAGCCATCGTTGCGCAGTACGTCGTGCAGTTCAAAACGGGTGCCGCCCGCATAGGCCTTGATTTCGCGGATCAGAGTCATGTTTTCGCCGAACACGCTGACCTCTCGCACCTTACCGCCTACGCGAATGACCAGCTCGTCGCCTTCCCATTCGGTTTTAGCCCATACCTCTTCGGCAGGAGTGTTGGAAAGGCGACCGTGTAAGCCGTACGCTTTTCCGTTATCCGTGCAGGCGGAACCGATGTTCTGACTGCCGCAGGTGGTCAGCAGGCCGCCAAAGAAATTGCGCAGCCAGGCGGCCCCATTTGCATCATACAGGGCAGGAGAGACCACCCCGGTATTTCCTAACCAAGAAAAATTAATGCCGTTATATTCGGCAAAGGCAATATCCAGACCGCGGTCCGGCAGCACGGTAAAACGAAGTCCGGAAGCTGTATAGATTTCGTAGGCGGAAACGCCTTTGGCGCGGCCCTCGGTAAATTCATACTTTTTTACGCCGGCGATCTGGGAAATGTCGCCTACGCGCTTGCAAACTTCGTTGCGGGAAAGAGACTGTCCGTAAAGCTCCATGTGTAAAACCGTCCTTTTGTTTTTTCTTTTGGAAACGTTAACTGCTGTCATTATAACATATTGTGAACGTCGGTTCAAGAGCCTTCTCAAAAATAAGGGGGCTCGAAAAAAGAAAAATCAGGCAACGGGACGAATGTTGAACACGGAACCGAGATCTGCTTGCCAAGCTTGGGTGTAAAGCTTTTTGCCTTTTTTTATCGCGGATGTAAAAGAGGCTGAAACAATATTTTCACGCAATTCGATTTTTCCGTTGAAGGAGGCTTCCCACGGGGAACCCCACGGGGATTGCTGGCGCACAAAGGTTTCTCGAGCCTCTTGAAACAATGACTTTTCAACAAAAATTGAAAAAGCTTTTTCTGCTTTTTTGATAAATCTTTCGGCTTGTTTTCTATGTTTGGCTTCTGTGGTGTCGGGCGAAAAAACGAGAGAAATGTTGTAAAGGAGAAGTACTTGTCCCTCGAAAGAATATGACTTAAGCTGCTCTGCAGGGGTGATTTCCGAATCCACTATGTATTCGCTCCTTTCAAGCGCAGACTATGCAAAAATACAAAAATAAGTTACAAAAAAATGATAGAAAAATCTCTTTTCTTTTTTTGTTGAATGTGGTATGATAAAGAAAAGTTCCGTTTGCAAAATACGGGACATACAAAAAAATAAAAAGAAGGTCTTTGTTATGAGCAAGAAATTGACGATTTTGACTATGGGTGATTCTATTACCGATGCCGGGCGCAACCGCGAAAACCCCACTGTGGAATACGGAAACGGGTATGCCGCTATTTTGGCGGCTATGCTGCGCACCCGTTTGCCCGAATACGACATTACTTTTGTCAACAGCGGCATCAACGGAGATACCACTCAGAGCAACCTTCAGCGTTGGGAAAAGGACGTGGAGGCGTATCAGCCCGATTACATGACCTGGTTGATCGGGATCAACGATGCTTACGTGACCACATTTGCTCCCGAGGTGGAAGAGGTCAAGCTTCCCAATTACGAAAAACTACTGCGCGATCTTTCCAAACGTGCTCGTGACAACGGCGTGAAGGGGATCGTATACCTGTCGCCCTTCTACCTGCTGAAGCCCGAAGATACGGAAACTTCCGAGGCAATGACCAAGGCCACTGCCCCCTTGGCTCCCTTGTATCGCGACGTGATGAAAAAGGTTGCCGAGGATGAGGGAATGCCCTTTATCGATCTGTATGATATGTTTATGGACGAGATGACCCGCGTCAAGGCAGAATTGTTGGCTCCTGATCTGGTACACCCCGTAGTGTATGCTCACGGTCTGATCGCCCAGCGTGCCTGCGATGCTTTGATCGGCCTAATCGAAGGAAAATAATAAAATCTGCCCATATGATATGTGAAAGAGGGAGAACTGTGAAAAAACTCAAGCTGTTGGCGCTTTTGCTGGTCCTGTTATTGGCTTGCGGCCTTTTGGCTGGGTGCGCTTCCACCGATTCTTTTCCTGCGGAAGAGACTCCCCCTACGAATGAGACCGGTGAGGTCCCCAAGGAAAAAACGAAGCTGACAATCGTGGCGATGGGAGATTCCATTACGGATTCGGGACGAAACCGTGATAATCCCACAGAGGAATACGGAAACGGCTATGCCGCTATTTTGGCAGCCATGCTTCGCACCCGTCTGCCGGATTTCGAGATCGTGTTTGTGAATAGCGGCGTTAGTGGGGATACGGCTCAGCTGAATTTCGAACGTTGGGAAAAGGACGTCGAGGCCTATCAGCCGGATTATATTGTTTGGCAGATTGGGGCGAACGATGCCTATGTGACCACTTTTGCTCCTGAGGTGAAGGAGGCCAAGCTTCCTTATTTTCGGAAAATTCTGCATGATCTGTCGGCGCGTGCTAAGGAGAGCGGGGTAAAGGGCATTGTGTATATGTCTCCATTCTATCTGCTTAAGCCTCAAGATATGGAATCCAGCCAAGTGATAACCAAGGCGGTGGCCCCGTTGATCCCCCAATACCGTACGGTCATGAAGAGGGTAGCCGATGAGTTTGAAATGCCCTTTATCGATCTGTACGAGCTGTTTATGGATGAGATGACTCGCATTCAGCCGGAGCTTTTGGCGCCGGATCTGGTACATCCTACCACCTATTCCTGTGGGCTGATTGCTCAGCGGACCTGCGACGCTTTGGTAGAGCTGATTTGTGGAAATTGAGCCTATGAAATTTAAAGATAAGGTCGTTGTCGTTACAGGTGGCGGCAATGGTATCGGAAAAGAGATCGCACGTTCTTTTGCGGAGCTTGGCGCTCACGTTTGTATCATAGACCGTGTTCCGGGTCCTTGGTTTGTGGGAGATGTTGCCGATAAACAGACCTTGGAGCGCTTTGCCGACGAGGTTATCGGGCAGTACGGAGGAGTGGATTTTTTGATCCACAACGCATGCCTTTCCAAAGGAGGCCTTGAAACCTGCAACTATGAGGATTTTGATTACGTGCTTCGGGTCGGCGTCGGCGCGCCCTTTTATTTGACGAAGCTGTTGGCTCCTTATTTCAGACCGGGGGCGGCGGTAGTGAACATTTCTTCCACTAGAGCGTTCATGAGCCAGTCGAATACGGAAAGCTATTCGGCCGCCAAGGGCGGTATCGAGGCGCTGACTCACGCGATGGCGGTGACCTTGGCCGGCAAGGCCAGGGTTAACGCCGTGGCTCCGGGCTGGATCGATCATTCGCAAACGGAGCAAAGCGAGGCGGACCGGAAGCAGCATCCCGTCAAACGCATCGGAAGCCCACGGGATATTGCCGCAGCCGTGATGTTTCTTTGCGGAAGCGAAAGCGGTTTTATTACGGGGCAGACCTTGACCGTGGACGGAGGGATGACCCGTTTGATGATCTACCACGGCGATGAAGGATGGACGTATACTCCGTAAAAAAACAATCAAACATTAAAAACGAAAAGGTGAACAGAGAATGATTCGTAAAATTTTTGCCGTTTTGGCGGCGTTGATGATGTTGCTTGGATGTATGGGAGGTTGTTCAGATGCTCCTGAAAAGGTCCATCGGGTGCAATTTTCCGAAAAGCCTTTGACGGTTTTTTTTGGCGATCAGCAATTGGTGGTGGGAAACTACCTCGATAAGAAGTTCAACTCCTTTATGGGGGACAACGCGGCTACTTATTTGGCTGCAACCATTTACGCTACATATGCGGAAAGAAACCCCGAGAGTTATAACTATTCCGCTCAAACCTTGATGATTTCCGGCGTTAAGCATAGTTTGGCCAACAACATTTTGGTAGAAGGTAAGCAGGTTCCCGATCTGTTGGTAATTTGCCTGTCCGACGGAGATGCCCAAAAATATTTGAACGATGCCAAATATGGCCAATCCTTCTCTCCCGAAAAATACCGTACCAATTTGCAGGAGCTTTTTGAACTTGCCAAGGATGTCAACACCGTGTTGCTGGCTGAGCCGTACACCTTATCCGTGGATGAGGTGTATCGGACAGAGACCATGTCCCTGTATCAGACGGCTGCAAAGGAAGTGGCCGAGGCTTACGAGAACGTGGTGTATATGCCTATGCAGGATGCCGTGGATACGTGGGTGAGTGCCGGTCGCGTAACGGATGACGGCATTTTGAATCACATTGCTCAAGCGGAATTGACTGCTTTGATGGCTAAAACGCTGAATCTGTCTCCCCGCGAGGGAACGGTAGCCCCCGTGGAAACGGTGCGCCTGATGTGTACGGGCGACTCCATCACGGACTGCGGACGCGATAGAAAATTGGAAGAGGGAGTCTACTTGGGCAACGGCTATGCCGCATTGCTCAACGGCTATCTGCAAGCCATGTATCCCCAGACGCCGACGATCGTGTATAACTCCGGTGTTTCCGGCAATACGCTCCAACAGCTGAATTCCCGTTGGACGAAGGACGTAAAGGCGGCCGAGGCTAACCATTTGGTTATGATGATCGGCGTGAACGATGCCTATAACGCCTCTTTGAGTAATGCGAACGGGGCCAACTCCTCCAATTCCTTTAAGCGTACAATGACCTCTTTGATGAACAAATACGCTTCCTCTTACGAAAAGATCGTGCTGATCGCTCCCTTCTGGGTGGCTGATGCGGACGATGAATTCCGTACCGAGTACGTAAATCATTACATCGAAGCCGTTAAGGCAGTGGCTCAAGAACACGAAAATATCACGTTTGTGAATATGCAGGCTGTTTTGGATACCCACTACGCTCGGCACAACAACAACTACTTGGCTCTTACTGCAGACCATTGCCATTTGAATGCCGAGGGGCATAGAATTTTGATGGCGGAGGTATTGCGCGCACTGGGCTATTAAGCAAAAAAATAGTTTAAGAAAGCAGGCTGTTTCCATGGAAGAACAGAAAAAACTGACGATCTACGTCATGAACGCTACGCACTGGGACAGGGAATGGTATCAAACCTTTCAAGGATACCGCTATCGCTTGGTTCGCATGGTGGACGATTTGATCGAAAAGTTGCAAAGCTTGCCGGAATTTGTGTTTACTTTTGACGGACAGACCAGCGTGCTGGACGATTATCTTCAGCTTTGTCCCCATCGAAGAGCAGAGCTGGAGCAGCTTATCCGTGAAGGCCGCATTCTCATCGGTCCTTGGTACGTTATGCCGGATGAGTTTTTGCCCTCAGGAGAAAGCTTCATCCGCAACCTGCGCAAAGGCTTTGCCGTGTCCCGCAGCTTTGGCGTGGAGCCCTGGAAATACGGCTATTTGTGCGATATGTTTGGACACACGGCTCAAATGCCTCAGATCCTTTCCGGTTTCGGGATCCGAAACGCGTCCCTGGGGCGCGGCTTGAACGACGGGGAAGTGCCGGCCTTTTTCCGCTGGCAGGCCCCCGATGGCACGGAATGCGTCACCTTTAAGCAGGAGGATATGGGTACCTACGGGTGGATCTATCTGAATTTGGATCTCAACCGTACGGAAAATATGACAGAAGAGCAGTTGGATGAGCTGGTAAAAACCAATGTGGATCGCGAAATTGCCCGTTCCAACGTTCCCGTGGTGCATTTGACGGACGGCTCGGACCACCAGCATATGCACGCTCAGATCCTGGATTGGATGGCGCGTATTGCCCGCTTGTACCCCCATGCGGAGATCAAAATGGTCAATTTGGAGGAGATGGGACAGCACCTGGAGGCGTATAAGGATCAGATGCCGGTGCTGAAGGGGGAACTTTCCAAGTCTGCCAAAATTGCCCAACAGGTTTTGCAGCACACGCTGTCCTCGCGCTATGACCTGAAGCGGAGAAACGATCTTTCTCAAAGCAAGCTGGAGCATTGGTTGGAACCTATGACGGCCATCGCCTCTCTGCAAGGGGTGGAGATCCCCAAGGCTTTTGAGGATCATGCCTCTTTGCATCTGCTGCAGAATCAGCCTCACGATTCTATCTGCGGCTGCTCCGTTGAGGCCGTACATCGGGATATGCATTACCGCTACGATCAGATCGACAACATTGTTAAAACCGTCAAGGACGATCTGTATTTGGCCTACAGAAAAGAGCAACAAAAGCACGGGGCACCTGCTGAATGCGTATATAAGGTTTCTATTTTTAACCCCCTGCCGTATGAGCGCGATGAGGTCATCAGCATCCCCGTTGAATTCGAAGCGGGATACGTGGCCCGTTACGTGGAACTGTTGGGCAACGAAGAGATCAACCGCTTTGCCATTTTGGATGAAAAGGGCGAGCAGCTTCCCTTTACGATCACGGACATTCAGCGCAACGTGGTCCGCCGCTATGACCGCCATCTTTGCCTGATCACCGATCCCCATCAAGTAACGGTGCGGGTGAAGCTGGCTCCCTGCGGCGTTACGGAGCTGAAGATCGTTCCCACTCCCACGCCTATCCGGCATTTCGGCTCCTTGCGCACGGGTGTTTTGAGCGCCGAAAACCAATGGGTGGCTTTGCAGGTGGAAAAAGACGGCACACTGACCCTTTCCGACAAACGAAACGGCCGAGTCTACCGGAATCTGCTTTCCTTCGAGGACGGGGGAGAAGTGGGAGATGGGTGGAACCATACGCCCGGCGTGGCAGACCGATACGTTACGTCTGCCGGTGCTCCTTTTATGGCAGAAATTACGGAGGACAGCCCTCTGCGCTGTGTTTTCACCATCACCAAGACCTTGCAGATTCCCGCTCAAATGGAATATCATACTTACAAAATGCACCATATCCGCCGCAGTGAAGATACCGTGGCCCTGCGCATTACGGCACGGGTGGAGTTGGATGCGGGGTGTGCGGAGCCCACGGTCCGCTTGACAGTGGACAACACCGCCAAGGACCATCGTCTTCGCATGGTTTTGCCCACGGGGATCGCCGGAGGTGAATGGTTCTGCGGCCAAAGCTTTTGTACGGTTAGCCGTCCCTGCGGTGCGCCGGAGGAGACCTTCGACTGGAACGAGGTGGGGGTGGCAGATAAGGCCACTGACGGTATTCTCGGAAAACGGGACCAAGATGGAAACGGTGTGGCTTTGGTATTTGCTTACGGCGTCCACGAGGCCGCTTCTTCCAAGGATAAGGACGGTACTTTGTACGCCACTTTGCTTCGTTGCTTCCGTCAAACCGTGATGACCAACGGGGAGACAGACGGTCAATTGCAGGGCAAACATGAATTTTTGCTGAAGATCGTGCCGTTGACGGCGCAGATCAGCGATGCTTCCCTTAAGCGCATGCGCGATTGTCTGTTAAGCGGGGTGGAGACTCTTTCCGTGCCTCACGCCGATTTTGTGCCTGCCTCTTATTCGCTTATGCGGTTGGAGGGCGGGGAAGGTCTTTGCCATTCCATTATCAAACGCCCCGATGACGGGGAAAAGAATACCCTGGTAGTACGCGTATACAATAACAGCGCTGAGTCTCAGAGCGGAAGCCTGGTCTTTTCCGGGCCTATCGTTGCCGCGCAAGCCTGCGATCTTTGTGAGGAAAACGCCGTTGCAGTCTCGGCCGACGGCAATCGCCTTGACATGTCCCTGGCTCCCTGGAAAATCGCCACCTGGCGCATTCATTTGGCATAGCATTGATCCGGCGGTTCGTAAAGACCGCCGGGTCTTTTTCTTTCAAAAGGAATAAATATTATATTGAAAATGTATATTTATGTATAAAAACGGATTGAAAACTGCACAAAAAAGAATGAACTCCCCGTTTTGCTTTGTGCGTATACACAATCTTTTTAATAAATTAAAGAAATTTGGCGCAAGGTATTGCATTTTTAATTGAATGGATGTATAATATTCAACAATAAATCAAAAGGGAGTTTTTTATATGAAGCAGATCAAAAAAATCGTTCTGGCCTATTCGGGTGGTTTGGACACCTCCATCATCATTCCGTGGCTGAAAGAGCATTACGAAGGCTGTGAAGTGATCGCCGTGGCCGCTGACGTGGGTCAGGGCAAAGAGCTGTCCGGCTTGGAGGAAAAGGCTAAGAAGACCGGTGCTTCCAAGTTGTACATCGAAGACCTGCGCGACGAATTTGTGAATGAATTTATTTTCCCCACCCTGCAGATGGGTGCTAAGTACGAAGGGCAGTATCTGCTGGGCACCAGCTTTGCCCGTCCCATTATTGCCAAGCGCATTGTGGAAATTGCCAAGGCCGAAGGGGCAGATGCCATTGCCCACGGCTGCACCGGAAAAGGAAACGACCAGGTCCGTTTTGAGCTGACCATCAAGGCCTTTGCTCCCGAAATGACCATCATCGCCCCCTGGCGTGTGTGGGACCTGAAGAGCCGTGACGAAGAGATCGACTATGCCGAGGCCCATAACATTCCCTTGAACATTACCCGCGAAACCAGCTACTCCAAGGATAAAAACCTTTGGCATCTGTCCCACGAGGGCCTGGACCTGGAGGATCCCGCCAACGAGCCTAAGTACGACGAGATTCTAGAATTGGGCGTTTCTCCCCAAGCCGCTCCCGATAAGGCCGAAATGGTTACTTTGACCTTCGAAAAGGGTATTCCCGTGGCTTTGGACGGCGTTCGCATGAGCGGCGTGCAGATCATTGAAAAGCTGAATGAGATCGGTGGCCGCAACGGTATCGGTTTGGTGGATATGGTGGAAAACCGTCTGGTCGGCATGAAGAGCCGCGGCGTGTACGAAACTCCCGGCGGCTCCATCCTGTATGCTGCTCACGACGCTCTGGAGACTTTGACGCTGGATCGCGACACCCTGCATCAGAAGCAACAGTTGGCCATCCGCTTTGCCGAGCTGGTCTATTACGGCCAGTGGTATACTCCTCTGCGCGAAGCTTTGACCGCTTTTTCCGACAGCACTCAGCAGACCGTAAACGGCGAAGTGAAACTGAAACTGTACAAGGGCAACATCATCCTCTCCTCTTTGACCTCTCCTGATTCCTTGTACGATGAAGAAATCGCCACCTTCAGCGAGGACGAGGTGTACGATCAAAGCGACGCCGAGGGCTTTATCAACCTGTTTGGCCTGCCTATCAAGGTGGCCGCCATGCAGAAGGCAAAGAAAGAAAAGAATCAGCACTGAAAGGAAGCTTAGCATGAAACTGTGGGGAGGACGCTTCTCCAAAGATGTAGACGACCGTGTCAATGATTTCAATTCCTCCATTTCTTTCGACGGGCGTATGTACCGCGAGGATATCGAGGGCAGCATTGCCCACGCTACTATGTTGGGGGAATGCGGGATCATCAGCACCGAGGAAGCCATTGCTCTTTGTGCGGAGCTTTCTCACCTTTTGAAGGAAATTGAAAACGGAACGGTGGAACTGACGGCAGATGCCGAGGATATTCACATGAATATCGAAACACTGTTGACGCAAAGGCTGGGGGATGCAGGCAAACGCCTGCATACCGCCCGCAGCCGAAATGACCAGGTGGCTTTGGACATCCGCCTGTATCTGCGCGGTCAGATCGTGGAGATTCGAGGTTTGGTGTTAAAGCTGGAACAGGTGCTGGTGAACAAAGCGTCTCAGCATTTGCGCACGATCATGCCTGGCTATACCCACCTTCAAAGGGCCCAACCCACTACGTTGGCTCATTATTTATTGGCATATGCCCAAATGTTTCGGCGTGATGTGACCCGCTTGGAGGATTGCCTGGAAAGAATGGATGAAATGCCCCTGGGGGCAGGCGCCCTTTGCGGTACCACCTATCCCATTGACCGCAAGCGCACGGCGCAGCTTCTGGGCTTTTCTGCTGTGACGGCCAACAGCATGGACTCTGTTTCGGATCGCGATTTTGTGATCGAGCTGGCCTCCGACATTTCCCTGATCATGATGCACTTGAGCCGTTTTTCGGAGGAGATCATTCTTTGGTGTAGCAGTGAGTTCGGCTTTTTGGAGCTGGACGATGCTTATGCTACCGGCTCTTCCATCATGCCTCAGAAAAAGAACCCCGATGTAGCCGAGCTGGTGCGCGGAAAAACGGGGCGTGTATACGGCGACCTGATGGCTCTGCTGACGGTGATGAAGGGCCTGCCCTTGGCTTACAACAAGGATATGCAGGAGGACAAAGAAGCCATTTTCGATGCGGTGGATACGGTCAAAATCAGCCTTGAGGTGTTTACCGCCATGCTGGACACTTGTCGCGTCCGGGAAGAACGGATGCGCGCTTCCGTCAGCGCGGGGCATTTAAATGCCACCGATTGCGCCGATTACCTGGTCAGAAAAGGCCTTCCGTTTCGCGATGCCTATCGCGTGGTGGGTGGCTTGATCCGCCTTTGCGGCGAAAAGGGAACAGACCTGGAGCATTTGACTTTGGATCAGTACAGGATGGCCAGCCCCTTGTTTGATGAAGATATCTATCAGGCCATCGACCCCGCCGTTTGTGTGAACGAGCGGCGCTCGGAAGGCGGTCCCGCCCCCGAGAGCACACAGAAACAGATCGAGATCTTACGTGCGTTTCTGGAAGAAAGGAAGGAAACTTTGTGATCAAGGCAGGTATTATCGGCGCGACCGGTTATGCCGGCGTGGAATTGGTCCGCATTTTGCTGACCCACCCCGAAGCAGAGCTGACCGCTGTCAGTTCCGTGTCCTTTGAAGGGCAGACGCTCTCGGATATCTATCCCTCTTTGCGCGGCATTGCAGACCTTATTTTGGGAGATGCCGACGAAGTCATCCAAAAATGTGACGTAGTGTTTGCGGCTGTTCCCGCGGGAATTTCCGAAGACATTGCCCGTAAATGTGTGCAAAACGGCACCGTACTCATCGACCTGGGAGCCGATTTCCGCTTGGAGGATCCTCAGGTGTACGAGACCTGGTATGGAAAGACCGCTCCCGAGGAGGCCCTTCTCAGCCGTGCCGTGTACGGCTTGAGCGAGCTGTTTGCAGACAAGATCGCCGCAACGGATATTATTGCCAATCCCGGATGCTATCCTACCTCAGTGGCCTTGGGCCTTGCACCGGCGCTGTGTAACGGTCTGGTATCGGCGGACAGGATCGTCATCGACAGTAAAAGCGGCGTCACCGGGGCAGGAAGAAAATTGACCCAAAACACTCATTACGCCGAATTGAACGAGGGTTTCGGCCCTTATAAGATAGCCGCTCACCGTCATACGCCCGAGATCGAGCAAACGCTGAGCATTTTGGCGGGGAAAGCGGCCAGGGTGACCTTCGTCCCCCATCTGTTACCCGTCAACCGCGGTATTATTTCTACCGTGTACGCCGATCTTTGCGAGGGAGTGACCTTGGAACAGGTCTACAACGCTTACCAAAAGATGTACGAAAACATGCCTTTCGTGCGTCTGCTTCCCTTGGGAAAGACCGCCAATCTCCACGATGTGCGCTGCTCCAATTACTGTGACATCTCCCTTCATGCAGACGAGCACGCAGGCAAGCTGATTGTGGTCAGTACCATCGATAATATGGTCAAAGGCGCTGCGGGTCAGGCGGTGCAAAATATGAACATCCGCTTCGGCCTGAAGCAGACCTGTGGCTTGATGATGATTCCCCCGGCCTTTTAAAAGGGGAGAAAAGAGGAATGAAAAACATGCAACAAATCGAATGGATCGACGGTGGCGTTTGTGCTCCGGCAGGCTTTAAAGCCTCCGGTGTGCACTGCGGCATCCGCCGTAACCGCACGAAGGCGGACCTGGCTTTGATCGTTTCCGACGTTTCGGCCACCGCCGCTGCGGTATATACGCAAAATTTGGTCAAGGGCGCGCCCATTGCCGTGACCAAGAAAAATCTGAAAAACGGAACGGCGCAAGCCATGATCTGCAATAGCGGTAACGCCAATACCTGCAATGCCGACGGGGAAGAAAAGGCCCTGGAAATGTGCACCCTGGTGGAAAAACACATGGGGATCGGGGCCGGTGAAGTGATCGTGGCTTCCACGGGGGTGATTGGACAGCCCCTGCCCATGGAACCCATCCGTAACGGGATGGAGAACCTTGTATCTTCCCTTTCTTACGAGGGAAGTGATATGGCCGCACAAGCCATTATGACCACGGATGTAAAGAAAAAAGAGCTGGCAGTCAGCTTTGAGTTGGCAGGAAAGACCTGCCGTATGGGCGGTATCTGTAAGGGAAGCGGCATGATTCATCCCAACATGGCCACCATGTTGGTCTTCTTGACCACAGATGCGGCCGTTTCCTCCGAAATGCTGCAGCTGGCCTTGCGCCGCACGGTGGACGACACGTTTAATATGATCAGTGTGGATGGGGATACCAGCACCAACGACATGGTCAGCGTGATGGCCAACGGTTTGGCGGCAAACGAGACCATTATCTGTGAAAATGCGGATTTTGACGTGTTTTGCACGGCCTTGAAGACCCTTTGTACGGCCCTTAGCCGTATGATCGCAGCCGACGGGGAAGGAGCTACCAAGCTGCTGACCTGCACGGTCAAGGGGGCTCGCAACGTGCAGGATGCCAAGGTGTTAGCCAAAAGTGTGATCTCTTCCTCCCTGACCAAGGCCGCCATGTTTGGGGCCGATGCCAACTGGGGACGTGTGCTTTGTGCATTGGGCTACGCCGGTGTGCAGGCAGATGTAGAAAAGATCTCGGTGTCCTTTGCCTCGCAAGCAGGAAAGGTAGACGTTTGCGAAAACGGCCGCGGCATCGACTTTTCCGAGGAAATTGCCAAACAGGTGCTGACCTGTGACAGTGTGGAGATCCTGGTGGATATGCATGACGGTGCAGGGGAAGCCACTGCCTGGGGATGCGACTTAACTTACGATTACGTAAAGATCAACGGCGACTACAGAACTTGAGGAGACGATTGCATGAGTACCGGGGTATCCGATTTTGACAGAGCACAGATTTTGATCCAGGCTCTGCCCTATATCCAAAATTTTTACGGAAAGACCATTGTAGTCAAATACGGCGGAAACGCCATGATCCGCGAAGGCTTGAAAGAGGCCGTCCTTTCCGACATGGTCCTGCTTTCTTTGGTGGGAATTCACGTGGTGCTGGTGCACGGCGGTGGTCCCGAGATTAGCAATATGTTACAGCGTGTAGGCAAGCAGACCCATTTTGTTAACGGTCTTCGTTATACGGATGATGAGACCATCGGTATCGTGCAAATGGTGCTGGCGGGCAATATCAACAAGGAATTGGTATGCCGTTTACAAAATATGAAAGGACGCGCATTGGGTTTTTGCGGTATTGATGGCGGAATCCTGCAGGCGAAGAAGCTGGTAGAGGCTGATGGGACCGAGTACGGTCAGGTGGGTGAAGTGGTTCACGTGGATGCCGGCCCCATTCAAATGGCTTTAAGCAACGGCTACATTCCCGTGGTGGCTACCGTGGCCCAAGGGATCGACGGGGGCGGCCAAGTGTACAACGTGAATGCGGACACCGCTGCAGCCGAGATCGCCATTGCTCTGAATGCCGAAAAACTGATCCTGCTGACGGATACCAAGGGCGTTTTGAAGGACGCACACGACGAAAACACGCTGATCTCCGAGATCAGAGCTTCCGAGGTGGCACGCCTTCGGGAGGATAAGATCATTGAAGGCGGCATGCTGCCCAAGCTGGAATGCTGCGTCAAATACGTTAACAGCGGCAAAGGGAAAGCCCATATTATCGACGGTCGCATTTCCCATTCCATCTTAATTGAAATGCTTTCCGATGAGGGCATCGGAACTATGATCAGAAAGGATTGATCTTGATGCAGACAGATCGTCTTTGTGACACTTATACGCTGAATACCTACGCCAGATTCCCTGTAGAATTTGTTCGCGGAGCAGGGGCTACATTATACGATACGGAAGGAAAAGCCTATGTGGACTTTACCTCCGGTATCGGTGTTTCTTCTTTGGGTTACGGAAATACCGCCCATGCACAGGCCATTGCAGAGCAGGCCCAGCAACTTTGCCACACCTCCAATTTGTATTACACCCCTCGGGTGGGCGAAGCGGCCAAGCTTCTTTGTGAAAAAAGCGGTTACGCAGGGGTCTTTTTCTGCAATTCCGGTGCCGAAGCCAATGAAGCGGCTATCAAGATCGCCCGAAAGTACAGTTTTGACCGCTACGGCGAAGGACGCAACGTGATCGTGACCTTGACCAATTCCTTCCACGGAAGAACGGTCACCACTTTGGCAGCTACGGGGCAGGATCATTTTCATCAGTTTTTCATGCCTTTTACCGAAGGATTTCGCACCGTGCCCGTAGGGCATGCCCCCGCTTTAAAGGAGGCGCTGCAAAGCAACGACGTTTGTGCTGTTATGTTGGAGCCCGTACAGGGAGAAGGGGGCGTTTATCCCCTGGATACCCGCTATCTGTTTGAAGTGGAAAAAATGTGCCGCGAACGGGACGTGCTGATTATTGCCGACGAGGTACAAACCGGTGTGGGGCGCACAGGTACTTTCCTTGCCAGCCACGCGCTTCCCATCGAGCCCCAATTGGTCACCTTGGCCAAAGGTTTGGGCGGAGGATTGCCCATCGGTGCCGTTCTTTGTTCGCAACAGACCAAAGACGTATTGGGGCGCGGAGATCACGGATCCACCTTCGGCGGCAATCCCGTGTGCTGCGCTGCCGCCTGCAGTGTTATGGAGCAGCTGGACGAGTCCTTGCTTGACGAAGTAAAAATGAAGGGCGAATATATGCATTGTGAGATAAAGACCTGGCGTCTTCCTTGCATGAAAGCCGTTCGCGGTGCCGGTCTGATGCGAGGCATTGTACTGGACGGAGCTGTAAAGGCCCGCCGTGTGGCCGAGCTTTGTCTCCAAAAGGGATTGGTGATTCTGACGGCCGGAAATAACACGGTTCGTATGCTTCCCCCTCTTGTTATTACTATGGATGAGATCGACCAGGGCCTGCGAGCTTTGCGTTTGGCTTTGGAAGAGGCCGCTGCCGAAAGCGAACAAACGGAAGAAAAGGAGAAATAATCCATGTTTACCGACCTTTTAGCCATGCAGGATCTGTCTTCTCAGGAATTGATTGAGGTTCTGAATCTGGCAGATCAGTTGAAGTATGAAAAGAAAAACGGCATTCCTCACCCCCATCTGGCCGGAAAAACCTTGGGGATGATCTTCCAAAAGTCCTCCACCCGCACTCGCGTTTCGTTTGAAACGGGTATGTATCAGTTGGGAGGCACGGCTTTGTTCCTTTCCTCCAACGATCTGCAGATCGGCCGTGGCGAGCCCATTGAAGATACGGCTCGCGTGCTGGACCGTTATTTGGACGGCATTATGATCCGCACGTACGCTCAAAGCGACGTGGAAAAGCTGGCGCGTTACTGCAATATTCCCATTATCAACGGTTTGACGGACTATTGCCATCCCTGCCAGGTTTTGGCGGACCTGATGACGATCCGCGAGCACAAGGGCAAGCTGGAGGGCTTGAAAATGTGCTATATCGGCGACGGAAACAACATGGCCAACAGCCTGATCGTGGGCGGCTTGTTGGCAGGAATGTCTGTGTCTGTAGCCACTCCCGGGGCATATAAACCCCATCAGCAGGTGCTGGATTTTGCCTCCGGCAAGGATTTCCTGATGACGGAGGATCGCTTTGAGGCTACCAAGGATGCCGACGTGGTGTTCACCGATGTGTGGGCCAGCATGGGCATGGAGGGCGAGGCCGAGCAGCGGCGCCGCGATTTTGCCGGTTGGATCGTGGATGGTAAGCTGATGTCTTACACCAAAAAGGATGCAATGGTCCAGCATTGCTTGCCTGCTCACCGCGGAGAAGAAATTGCCGCCGACGTATTTGAGGCCCATGCCGCCGAAATTTTCGACGAGGCCGAAAACCGTCTGCATGCCCAAAAAGCCGTTATGGTAAAATTGATGGCATAATAAAAATAACTCTTGCTTTTTTGTAAGAAGAATGGTAAAATAGGAACGGATTTTCTGATTCGTTCCTATTTTCTTTGAAAGGGCGCGTTTGTAATATGAAAGTAACGTTGCTCGGCTGCGGCCGATGGGGTTCTTTTTTGGCTTGGTATTTGCATAAGATCGGTCACGAGATGACGGTTTGGGGGCCTGCTGGAGATCCTGCTTTTGAGGTGTTGGCTCGCAATCGCCGCAATGATCTGATCTCCTTTGAACAGGATGTGAAGATCACCGATGATCTGTCCTTGGCTGTCAATACGGCCCAGATCGTCGTTATTTCCATCAGTTCGCAGGCACTTCGCGGTTTTGCCAAAAGACTGGCCGCTTTCGATTGGTCCGGTAAGGCCATTGTACTTTGCATGAAGGGCCTGGAGGAGGAAACGGGTTGCCGCTTAACACAGATCATTAACCGAGAGCTGCCGGGGGTTCCTGTGGCTGATTGGGTAGGGCCCGGCCATGTGCAGGAATTTACCCAAGGGCATCCCAGTTGCATGGTGATCGATTCACTGGATGATGAGTTGAAGGTGCGCCTGGTCTCGGAATTTTCCAGTAAATTGATCCGCTTTTACTATGGCACCGATCTGATCGGGACGGAAGTGGGCGCAGCCACAAAAAATGTAGTAGGCATTGCAGCAGGTATGCTGGACGGGGCACAGCTGACCTCGCTGAAGGGGGCACTGATGGCCCGCGGAACCCGTGAGATCGCCATGCTGATCAAAGCCATGGGTGGCAATGAAATGTCGGCTTACGGGCTGGCCCATTTGGGGGATTATGAAGCCACCGTATTCTCGCCTCACAGTCATAATCGCCGTTTCGGCGAAATGTTTGTCCGCGGCGAAAAATTTGATAAATTAGCCGAAGGAGTCTCTACCGCGGTTGCCTTACAGCATTTGGGAAAGTTTTATGGTGTGGAAATGCCTATCTGCCGAACGGTTTGCGAAGTGCTGTTTGAGGGAAAAAAGCCCAAGGATGCTTTGGATGAACTATTCGGGAGAGCCATTAAGGACGAATTTTAAAAGTTGCTTCCGAAGAAAAAGTCTTTTCTTCGGAAGCCTTTTTTTCAAAAACAAATGAAAAACGGGGACTGACAATGGAAATTTGGTCTGACGAAACATGGTTTAATAGCTTGAAACTGTCGTGGTTTATGGGTGAGGAGCACATTGAAAGAAGCCCGGGGGTTTTTTTGTGGCCGGATACCTGTCCTTGTAATTCTGTGGTGTTTATTCAAAGTGGCTATGTGGAGGTGGGTAAACAAGAGCCGTTGGTCAAGGTACAGGCTCCCGCCTTAATCATGATCGGTGCACATGTACATTGCCATTGGATCAATCCGGTTCATTATACCGGAACGTGGTTTCAGTTTAATGCTTTTTATATGGGAACGGAGATCAGTAGTTTGTTTTTATCTCCGGTGATCATAACCGGTGAAAAAACGGTAAAAATCGGCGAAAAGATCCGCCGCATGTTGCAGGCAGAGCCTCCTGCAGAGGGGGATTTTCACGCTGAGCTTTATTTCAAATTGGAGCAGCAGAGGCTTTTGACGGATATTGTGAGTCAGATCTTTTCCCATGCGGAGCCTATCAGCTCGCCCATTACTTTTCTGGAGGAAGAGTTTTCTTCGTTTTTGACTTATCTGGAGCAGCATATCGAGGAAAAATGGACGGTTGAAAAAATGGCCCAGCTTTGTTGCCGTTCCCAAGCCTCCTTTTACCGCGATTTTAAAAAGAAAATGGGGAAAAGCCCCTTGCAATACGTCATTCATCGGCGCATGGAAATAGCCGGCCTTTGGTTGCTTCGCGGAAAAAACGTGGCGGACGCAGCCTCGGCAGTTGGGTATAAGGATGTTAGTTATTTTGACCGCCTGTTTTTTAAACATTACAGCTGTACACCGTTAGCTTATAAGAGAGGGCCAGGGCATCCTTTTTTTGCGCCTCGAAATGGCTGAATGATAAAAAGAACAAATTGTTAACTTTTTTGTGAAAACTTGAGTTTTTTCTTCAAATCATATAAAATTATAAGTACGAGTTTAAGCATATTGGAGAAGTGTGTATGGGATTTGGATTTATGCCCATGGGTCCGGGACCTATGGGGCGTGACAACGGCCAGCGCGAGGCCTTGCCTAAAGAGCCCGGAAAACTGATCAAGGTTTTGTTGGGAAGAGCCAAGGATACCTGGCGTCGCTTGGCTTATATTTACAAACTTGTATGGGAGACCAAGCCTTGGATCTTGCTGATGATGACTTTTATGGCGGTGTTTAACGGCCTGCAAGGGGTTATCAGCGCTTATATTGCCAAGCTCTTGCTGGACGGTTTGGCCAGCGCCGCCGCCGGGACACTGGCTTCCTTTTGGGAACTTGGCGGCCTGTTGATCTTGCAGATCGGCTTTCAATTTTTAGTTATCTTTTTCAACTCTCTGCATCGTATGGTCAACCATATTGCCAATCAGCTTTTGGTCAACACCATTAAGCTGAAGATCATGAATAAGGCCAAAACGGTGGACCTTGCCAATTTTGACCTCCCCGAGTTCTATTCCCGGCTGGAAAACGCCAACCGCGAAGCCAGCGCACGGCCGTTGGAGGTGCTCAGCGCCAGCTTTAATATGGTGTCCCTGATTATTAGCTTGGTTGGTTTTATTGCTATTCTTAACGTAGTGTCTCCCTGGGCTACCTTGGCGGTGATCCTCACAGCCATTCCTTCGGCCGTGATCACTTACAAATACCGCGGCAAAATGTTTCGCTATATTCGCCGCCGTTCTAAGGAACGCCGTAAAATGGAATATTTCAGCAATTTGTTGGTCAACAAGGATCTGGTCAAGGAGATCAAGCTGTTCGATTTGGCCGATCTGTTTATCGGTCGCTATGTGACGGTATTTAAGGAGTATTACCGCGGCCTTCGTCAGTTGATCGTCCGTGAAGGAGTTTGGGGGATGGTGCTGGCCCTGCTCAATTCGGTGACCAGCGGCAGCGTTTTCCTTTATATTGCAAAAAAAGTGTTTGACGGCCGCTTTACCGTGGGTGATTATTCCCTGTATTCCAACGCTCTTTTTTCCATCTCCAACAACGTGTCGTCTTTGATCACCACGTCAGCAGGAATTTACGAGGGAACCCTGTATATTGACAATATGTTGGCCTTTATGGAGGAACCGACCCGCATTGTTTCCGTATTGGAGGAGCCTCGCCCCGTAATCAGGCACGTGGGTCACACCATTGAGTTTTGTGACGTTTCTTTTAAATATCCCAACAGCAGCAAATATGTGCTCCGCCATATTGATCTGCGTTTGGAGGCGGGAGAAACGGTGGTGCTCGTGGGCTTGAACGGCGCAGGGAAGACCACTCTGCTGAAACTGCTGACGCGCCTCTACGATCCCACCGAGGGGACGATTCTGTTTGACGGGCACGATATCCGCGAATACAAGCCCGAGGATCTGTACGAAGTCTTTGGTATCATTTTTCAGGATTTCGGGAAATATGCTTTTACCGTGGGCGAGAATATTGCTTTTGGTCAGCACAGCCGTTCGGATGACAGTCGGGCCGTCGAAAAAGCCGCCGAGCAAAGCGCGGCCGACGAGTTTATCAGCGGGCTGAAACAGGGATACGAGACGCCTTTGATGCGCACTTTTGAGGAAACGGGAACCGAACTTTCCATCGGCCAGTGGCAAAAGATCGCCGTGGCACGTGCCTTTTTCCGTGATTCCGACATTATGATCCTGGACGAACCCACAGCCTCGCTGGATCCTATGGCCGAGCAGGAGATCTTTAATCAGTTTGAGCATTTGAGCCGTGATAAACTGACCATTTTTGTTTCTCACCGTCTGTCCAGTGCTACGCTGGCCTCCAAAATCGTGGTTTTGGAGGAAGGACAGGTGGTGGAATTAGGCGATCACCACACCCTCATGGCCAAAAACGGCAAATACGCCGAGCTGTTTAATACCCAGGCCCGCAGATATTTGGAAACCACCCGTGAGGAGGAAAACGGGAATCCCTTGCCACCTGACGGCAGTAAACGCCGTCCCGGACCCCCTCCTCTCGGTGAGAATCCGCCGTTTGAGAAGCGTGATCCTCGTTTTAATTCGGCAGGCCCCCGCTAAAAGGAGGAAGGCCCTTGTTCGGCTACATCAGGTTATATAAACCGGAAATGACCTATAAAGACTATGCCCGCTATCACAGCCTTTATTGCGGAATGTGCCAGGCGTTGAAGCGTGTGGGAGGGCCCTTGGCCAGATGGACATTGCAGTATGATTTTGTGTTTCTGGGGGCTCTGCGTATGCTCCGTGCAGGGGAGGAGTTCAAGGCCTGCAATTGCCGTTGCCCACTGAATCCCTTCAAAAAGGTGAACATTTGTGTGTCCCAAACACAGTTGGAGGCATCTGCTTGCGCCTCGTTGCTTTTGGCTCATTATCAGTTGAAGGATGATGCCGAAGACTGCGGAAGCTTGAAAAAACGCCTGCGCGCCTGCTTGTTGCTGCCCATTACAGCGGGTATAAAAAGACGCGTGGCCAAACACGGAACTTTAAAGGGAAGCGAAGAGAAGATCCGACAGGCGCTTGAGCGCCTGCACGCCGCAGAGCAGGCGGGAGAAACCTCTTTGGACGTAGCGGCATCGCCTTTTGCGGAATTGGTTCAGTGGGTGGCATCCGAGGGAATGCCTCCCCATGAAGCGGCAGATCGCTTGGCTTATCATGTTGGGCGTTGGATCTACATTGCCGATGCCTGGGAGGACCTGCAGGAGGATACTCAAAATGGCGCTTACAACCCGTTGAAGGGCGATCCTCAGGCACGCCAAAGGGCGGAATTCTCCTTAAATGCCTCCCTGATGGAGATCAATCGGGCCGTGGCAGAGTTGCCCGAATCACCTTTGCAGCCTATTTTTGAAAATTTGGCTTTACAGGGATTGCCGCGTATGCAAAAGTTTTTGCTGGAAGGCGGGCATCCTTCTCACATTATAAAAAGAAAGGATCGTATTCATGAATCCTTATGAAGTACTTGGCGTTTCTCCCCAGGCAACTCCCGAAGAGGTCAAGGCGGCCTATCGGGCGTTGGCGCGTAAATACAACCCTCAGGGCCTGGTGGGAGAGGCGCTGACGGGTTTTGCTGCCGAAAAAATGGAGCAGATCAACGAGGCTTATGATGCCATCATTTTTTCTGCTTCTCAAAACGGCGGCCAGAACTGGAAGGGGAGTGCATCCTGGTTTGAACGGGCCCAAAATTTGGTAACGGCAGGTCGATATTCCGAAGCGGAGGTTGTGCTGGATTCTGTCGATTCGGCTTCGCGCACGGCGGAATGGTATTATCTGAAAGGTTGTGTGTGCGAGGGAAAGGGCTGGTATGACGATGCCTCCCGTGCCTATCAAAACGCCTGTCGTATGGATCCCTCCAATAGAGAATTTCAAAGGGCTTCCCAAGATCTGCACGAACGGACGCACCAATACTCCCCTTACAGAAAGGGAAGCAGTGCAGGGGGAGACAGCTGTTCTTCCTGTGATATTTGCACGGGGCTGATGTGTGCCGATTGCATGTGTGAATGCTGCGGCGGAGACCTCATCAGCTGTTGCTAAGGGAAACGTGTCTATGAAAAGACCGTCTTTTAAGGTTGCGTTTTGCGGCATGGCAACAGCTGTCAGCCTTGTATGTATGTTTGGCGGCACCTTGCTGGAGGTATTGGATATGACAGCGGCCGCAGCTGCCGGTATTGCGGTGGGCGCGGTGTTGATGTTTGCCGGGCCGTCCGCGGCCTGGTCTACGTACGTTGCCACCGCTGTTTTGGCCCTCCTCCTTTTGCCCAGCCGTTGGATCGCAGGGGAGTACGCGGCCTTTTTCGGCCTGTATTCGCTGATCAAATGGTATGCAGAAAAGACCGGACCCCGCTTGTCCGTTTTACTGAAAGGGATATTTTTTGCAAGCGAAGCGGCTTTGGTTTATGCCGGTTTAAGATGGCTAGGGGGCTCTTTGCCGAAGCCGGAGCTTTGGTATGCCTTGCCGGCGTTGGCTGTGTTTGCGGTTTACGATTTGGCTTTAACCAAGATCTTTGCATTTCTTTACGTGAAATTAAAGCGCTTTTTCAGATGATCCGGCGTGTGCCGAAAAAGGGGGAGATTTTGCTGTGACCGAAAAACAAATGCGCGAGCATATGAAGCAGGAGCGCTTCAGCGGAATGTATTTCTTTCATGGTGCGGAAAGCTATGTGCTTTCCAGATATTTGGAATTGTTGATCAAAAAAACGGTGGGCAGCCGCCAAAGTCCGGGTTTTTCCTGCTTTGATGAGGAAAGTATTACGGATCTGCCGACGGTGTCTGCCGCCGTGCAATGCATTTCGCTCATGCCCGAGCCGCGCTTTGTGTTGTTTGACCATTGCGGCATCGATTCTTCCAAGGAAGTGGACGAGGGCTTGGTGCGCATTCTCTCAGATATGCCCGAAGACGTGACGGTAGCTTTTTACTATACCCGCACAGAGCCGAAAAAAACGCGACGCGAGGATAAGGCGGATACGGTGCGCAAAATGGTGGAAAAATTCGGTGTGGTCTTCCAGGCCGACTCCACCGACCGCACAGACGTGGAAAAGGTGCTCCTACGAGACGTTATGGCTGCCAACCGCCAGATCACTCGCGAGGCGTTGGATTACATTATTGAAAGCTGTGACAGCGACCTGTTTATGCTGAAAAACGAGGTTGCCAAGGCCATCGCTTTGGCCAAAGACGGAAAAATCACCTTGGCGGAAGCAAAACTGGCCGTTAACCCCACTTTCGAAACGGAAGTATATCAATTTACGGATGCGGTGGTACGCCAACAAAAGGCGGAGGCATTTTCCATTTTATACCGCTTGCTGGAACAAAAAGTGGAAAACGTGATGTTGGTGGCGGCGGTAGCCAAGCGTATTCAGGATCTTTATTTGGCCAAGGTCTATTCTCAGGCCGGAATGAGTGTTCAGGACATTGGCACAAAGCTTGGCATCCGCTATCGGGCAGACAAAACTGTTGGAATTGCCAGGTCAAAAAGCTTGGAATACTATGAAAAATGCTTTGCCGTACTGGAACAGACGGATAAGCTTTCCAAGAGTGCACCCATAGGCACCAAGGAATTGCTGGTGCATATGACCGGAGAAATGCTGTATGCCTGACAAGTTATATACAAAGGCGTTGATCTTGTGTGAAGGGAAATATGACAAACAGCGTTTGCAAACAGTCGTGGAGGCTCCTATTCTAACCACAGACGGCTTTCGCATTTTCAGCAATCCCCAATTAAGGCGATATCTGACTGCGGCGGCAGAGGAGCGGGGACTGGTTGTTGTGACCGACAGCGACCGGGCAGGGCAAAGGATCCGCGCCTACGTGGCTTCCGTGGTGGGAAAAGAGCATGTGACTCAGGTTTACGTGCCGCGTATTCAAGGCCGCGAAAGTCGAAAAAAACAGGATTCTGCCGAAGGGATCCTGGGTGTGGAGGGCCTGGACGGGGAGGTGCTGCGTGCGGCATTACTTCGAGCGGGCATCGGTGAAAAACAGGGAACTTCCGGGCGCATGATCTCCAAGCAGGATCTTTACGAGGTTGGCCTGAACGGCCGCGAGAATTCCGCTGCTTTGCGAAAAAGCTTTTGTCAGCAGGCGGGCCTTCCCCCTTATTTAACGGCCAATGCGTTGCTTGACGCGGTGAACGTGATTATGACGTCGGAGGAATTTTATTCCTTCTTCGCAAAAAAACAAGACAGAACTTGACAAGTTCTGCCGATCTGCTATAATGAAAACAGAATCCTGAAAGGAGAGCGGGCATGAAAAAGAAAACGCTGACGGAAATAGACGAGATGACCCCTGCCGAATTGCGCGAACAAGCAGCAAAAAACAAGCGCAAGGGTGGCCGTTGGGTCATTGCGTTGGTCATTTTCCTTGTTTTGTTGATCGCCGCAGCTGTTGGAGCTTATTTCTACTGTAAGAACTTAGTTCAGGATCCTTTGGTATATCAAGGGGTGTCCTGGGCCGGAGAGGATTTTTCCGGTTTTAACAAACAGCAGGTACAAGCTCGGGTGGAGCGTATCCTGGACGAGCATATCGGCGGCGGGATCGTGCACATCAGTGCTGACGGGGAGACCTATCAGATCACTCCTGCGCTGTACGAAGAGGCTTATTCCCTGGATCATATTGTGGAAGCCATCTGCAGTTATAACCGCCAAGGGGAGTTTTTGGATCGTGTGAGGGAGGTCTTCCGCCTTCGCAAGGAGGGGGTGCAAATCCAAGGAGATTTTACATACGACGAGGGTGTAATCGCCCACGAGATCCGAAATATTGCCACGCGCTTTTCCCGCCGTGTGGTGGAATCCACTTACGAAGCGGCCTCTAAAAAAGTGACCCTGGTCAAGGGAACTTACGGTCGTGAGTTGGATGAATCCGATCTGCTTCGCCGTGTGAACGAGGAGATCCGTACCTTCCGCTTTGACGATATTGAAGCGGTGGTGACCAAAACAGAGCCTGCCGAGCTTCCGTTTGAAGAAATTGAAGCATTGGCGTATCAAGCCCCTGTAAACGCTTGCTACGGCAAAAAAGGAGAGGACGTGTTTAAGGTCCCGGAAAAAGAAGGGTGGAGACTGGACGTTCAAACCTTAAAGGATGCAGTAGCCAAGGCTGAGTACGGCGCCTCGGTGGAAGGAAGTTTCCTGTCCGTCCCTGCGGAGGTCACTCAGGCCGATCTGTTGCCTCCCGAATTTAAAGATATCCTTTCCGATTATTACACGGAACTGGATCGAAAAGATCCCAACCGCACCCATAACGTAGAATTGGCTGCAAGCAAGATCCACGGCACGATTCTTTTGCCGGGCGAAGAATTTTCCTACAATAAGGTGGTAGGCAAGCGCACCTATGCAGCCGGCTTCCGCGACGGTGCTATTTTGACCGGCGGGGAATTGGTAGACGGCGTGGGCGGCGGTATTTGCCACGTTTCTTCCACCATCTATCCTGCGGTGCTTTTGGCTGATCTGGAGATCGTAGAACGGAAAAATCATGCCTGCTGGGTGCCTTACTCGCCCTTTGGACATGATGCCACCGTTTACTGGGGATCTATTGATTTTCGTTTCAAGAACAACCGCGAAACTCCCGTTATGATCCTTTGCTGGGGAGAGGAGGATACTCTCCATTGCCAGATTTTGGGAATTAAAACCAACGACTACACCTATTCGCTGTCCACCACCACGTCAAAGGTGGTCAAGTATTCCACTGTCACCAAGTACAGCGATAAATACGCAGAGGGGACCTCCCGTGTGACCCAGAACGGGCGCGACGGAAATACCACCAAGGTGTATCTGGTCGTGACCGATGCCCAAGGAAATGAAGTAGAAAAACGCCAGGTGAACACCACGGTATACAAGCCCCTGTCCAAGATCGTGACTGTGGGTACAAAAAAGAGCGCTTCTTAAAGATCGTAAAAGAAAGAACGAAGGCCAAATGCCCTCGTTCTTTTTTTATTGAAAAGGAGAAATATGAATGGATTGTGAACAATTTTGAAAAAGTTCAAAAAACTATTGACAAGAAGGGAATTTAGTGGTAAATTAAAGATGTTAGCACTCGACAATAAAGAGTGCTAAACGAAGGGAGAGGGTAAAATGGCCTATCCCGCAATGCTGACAACACGTCAGGCGGCTATTTTAAAGATCATCACCGATGCCTATATCCAAACGGGAGAGCCGATCGGCTCCAAAACCCTGCTTGGGACTTCCAAGTTGGGGGTTTCTTCCGCTACTGTACGTAACGAGATGGCCGAGCTGGAAGCCATGGGGCTTCTTTTGCAACCTCATATTTCGGCAGGGCGCGTACCGTCACAGGCAGGGTACAGGTATTATGTCAATCATTTGCTCACAAAATATCGCTTGTCTGTTGGCGAAATGCAGGCTATCAACAGCATTATGCAAAGCCGGCTTTCTGAGCCGGACCGCTTGGTAGAGCAAGCGGGTGAGGTTGTCAGCGAAGCGCTGGGGCTTATGACTGTGACGGTCACGCCGCAAATGCGCAATATGCAAATCCGCCGCCTTGATCTGTTGCGGATCGATTCCCATTCTTTCTTGTTGATGGTGTTGACGGACGCGGGGCTGCTGCAAAGCCGTCGTTGCCGTTTTGATATTTTGCTGGAGACCGAGCTTCTGCAACGCCTGTTTACCGTGCTTAACAGGGGCTTGGTTGGAAAGAACGTGGAAAAACTGACCCTGGCAGACGTCCTGAAGCTGGAAGGTGCCATGGGGGAATACGCCTCCGTCAGCCCGCCCGTACTTCGCGCCGTGTACCGTTGCATTGCCGCTTTTTCCGAAGACCGTGTGCATACGGCCGGGGTGCTTCACCTTTTGTCCAAGCCCGAATTAAATGCACCAAAAACCATTCGCGATATCGCTTCCGCCTTTCAGGATCCCCAAAAAGGGCGCACTCTGCTTTCTGCTGTTCCCGAAAACAGTATCAGCGTGTATATCGGTTCGGAAAACCCGCTGGAGGAGCTGGAATGTGTTTCCTCGGTTATTACTTCCTACGTTACCGAGGATGGGTTTATGGGAACCTTTGGCATCATTGGGCCTACGCGGTTGGACTATAGTCGTGTCATCGCTCACAGCGCGTATTTTGCCAAAAATATCAGCCGTCTGCTTCACCGAAGCGTGGAGGAGAGCCGTGAGGATATTCTCCTAAGTCGCATTCGTCGGTTGACAGCGGCTGTAGATGATCTTTTATAACCCCGAAAAAATAAAGAGAGGGACATAGGAACATGAGTAAAAAAGAACAAGAAACGCCTGAGGTGCAGCAAGCCGAGGCCGTTTCAGAATCTGCTTCCGTCGCCGAGGAATTGAAGGCGCGCCTGGAAGAGCAGAACGACCGCTATCTACGCCTGCTGGCGGAATACGATAATTTCCGCAAGCGCAGTGCCAAGGAAAAGGAAGGCCTTTACGCAGCAGGAATTTGCGAGGCGGCCAAGACCATGCTGGCAGTGGCAGATAATTTTGATCGCGCTTTAATGGCTGAATGTACGGATAAGGCGTTCTTGGAGGGCGTTTTGCTGATTCAAAAGCAGCTCAAAACCGTTTTTGATCAGCTGAAGATCACCGAGATTGCTGAAACCGGCATCCCCTTTGATCCTTCCGTTCACCACGCAGTTATGCACGTAGAAGACGAAAGCTTGGGAGAACAGGTTGTGGTAGAGGTTTTGGCCAAGGGGTACCGCTGTGAGGAACGGCTGCTCCGCGCGGCTATGGTCAAGGTAGCAAATTAACGAAAACAAACAGCTTTTGCTTGTTTCAAATATTTTGAACTAATTTACGGAGGAATGAACGATGAGTAAGATTATTGGTATTGACTTGGGAACGACCAACTCCTGTGTGGCTGTGCTGGAAGGCGGCGAGCCCGTTGTTATCGCAAACGAAGAAGGGGCCAGAACTACGCCTTCCGTAGTGGCCTTCACCAAAGAGGGCGAGCGTGTCGTGGGTCAGGTGGCAAAGCGTCAGTCCATCACCAACCCCGACCGCACGATCAGCTCCATCAAACGTGAAATGGGCACTAACTACGCTGTGAATATCGACGGTAAAAAGTACAGCCCTCAAGAGATCTCTGCCATGGTGCTGCAAAAACTGAAGGCTACGGCCGAAAGCTATTTGGGTGCCAAGGTGTCTCAGGCTGTGATTACCGTGCCTGCCTATTTTTCCGATGCTCAGCGTCAGGCTACCAAGGACGCCGGCAAGATCGCCGGCCTGGAAGTACTGCGTATTATCAACGAACCCACGGCTGCGGCCTTGGCTTACGGGTTGGATAAGGAAAAAGAGCAGAAGATCATGGTCTATGACCTGGGCGGCGGTACGTTTGACGTTTCCATTTTGGACATTGCCGATGGCGTATTTGAGGTACTGGCTACGGCGGGTAACAACAAACTGGGCGGCGACGATTTTGACCAGCGCATCATCAACTGGATGCTGGAGAACTTTAAAAATCAAAACGGTGTGGATCTGAGCGGTGACCGTATGGCCATGCAGCGCTTGAAGGAAGCGGCTGAAAAAGCGAAAATCGAGCTGTCCGGTATGACTACGACCAACATCAACTTGCCCTTCATTTCCGCCACTCCTGCCGGCCCCCTGCATTTGGATATGAACCTGACCCGCGCGGAATTTAACCGCATTACCGCCGATCTGGTAGAAAAGGCCATGGAGCCTGTCCGCCAGGCCATTAAGGATTCCGGCCTTACGGTGGAGCAGATCAACAAGGTGCTGATGGTGGGCGGTTCTACCCGTATCCCCGCTGTATACGACTCTGTGAAGAGCTTTATGGGCCAGGAGCCCTTTAAAGGTATCAACCCCGATGAATGTGTGGCCGTGGGCGCTGCCATTCAGGGCGGTGTGCTGTCCGGCGATGTGAAAGATCTGCTATTGCTGGACGTCACGCCCCTGTCTTTGGGGATTGAGACCATGGGTGGCGTGTTTACCCGCCTGATCGACCGCAACACCACCATTCCCACCAAGAAGAGCCAGATCTTTTCCACGGCTGCCGACAACCAGCCCAGCGTGGAGATCAATGTGCTGCAGGGCGAGCGTGAAATGGCTGCTGACAACAAGAGCTTGGGCCGCTTTATGCTGGATGGAATTGCTCCCGCGCCCCGTGGGATCCCTCAGATCGAAGTGACCTTTGATATTGATGCCAACGGCATCGTGCACGTATCCGCCAAGGATAAGGGTACCGGCAAGGAGACCAATATTACCATCACCGCTTCCTCCAACCTTTCCAAGGAGGATATTGAAAAGGCTGTGCAAGAGGCCGAGCAGTTTGCCGAGGCCGACAAAAAGCGCAAGGAGGAGACCGAGCTGCGCAACAATGCAGACCAGCTGGTCTACCAGACCGAGAAGAGCTTGAAAGACCTGGGCGATAAGGTGACCGAGGACGAGCGTAAGCCTGTAGAAGAAAAACTGGAAGCTTTGAAGGAAGCTTTGAAGGGGACTGACAGCGAGGGCATCAAGAAAGCCATGGAAGAGCTTTCTACGGCCTTCTATCCCATTGCAGCCAAGCTGTATCAGCAGGAGCAGGCCGCCACGGGCGATGCCAACGGTGCCCAAAACCCCGACGGAACCTATAATGCTGAATACACGGAGCCTGATAACAAGTAAGTTTCCGAAAACGCAAAATTCACAACGATGACTACGGTGGGGCAGAGTTGATCTCTGTCCCACGTGGCGTATTTTTTGATAATGGGTGAATATAATGGCTCAGGAAAAACGCGATTATTATGAGGTATTAGGAGTGGACAAGTCTGCCGATGGGGACGCCATCAAGCGCGCCTACCGCCAGCTTGCCAAAAAATACCATCCCGATATGAACCCCGGCGATAAAACCGCCGAAGAAAAATTTAAGGAAGCTTCCGAGGCCTACGAGGTTCTCAGCGACAGTGAAAAAAGAGCCCGTTACGATCAGTTTGGCTTTGCGGGAGTGGATCCCAATTTCAACGCCGGCCAAGGCGGGGGCTTTGGTGGCTTCAGCGGCTTCGGCGGATTTGGCGGGTTTGACGATATTTTAGAAAACTTTTTTGGCGGGGGAAGCCAGCGCAGAAATTCCAATGCACCCGTAAACGGTGAGGATATCCACATGCGGTTGGTGCTTTCCTTTGAAGAAGCGGCTTTCGGTTGCAAGAAGAGCGTAACGTATCAACGGGTAGAAAGCTGTAGTGAATGCTCCGGTAGCGGCTGTGCGGCGGGAACTTCTGCGGAAACCTGTCCCGTTTGCGGAGGCCGCGGCCGTATTCAGCAGCAGCAAAGAACGGCTTTTGGCACGTTTTCTACGACCAAAGCCTGTGATCGTTGCCAGGGTACGGGTAAAATTATTAAAACGCCCTGCTCGCGCTGTAAAGGGGCGGGCCAGGTGCGTGCCTCCAAAACTTTGGATATTTCTATTCCGGCAGGTATTGATGACGGCCAGACCGTTTCCGTACGCGGGCAAGGTAGCGCCGGGCGCCGCGGAGGAGCTCCCGGAGATTTGTTTATTACCATTTCCATGCGTCCCCACCCGATTTTCGAACGAAGAGGCACCTCCATTTACTGCGACATTCCCGTACGCATCGTAGATGCAGCTTTAGGCGCCAAGATCGAAATTCCTACGCTGGAAACGCCTTACAGCTTTTCCTTGCCCGAGGGCACTCAAACGGGCACAAGCTTTTCTATGAAAGGGAAGGGAATTCCCAATATCAACGGTGGCGGCCGCGGAGAACTGGTCTTTACGGTTCATGTGGAAGTCCCAACCAACTTGAACGAAAAACAAAAAAGCCTGCTTCGTGAATTCGCGGAAACCTGCGGGGATGCACAGTTTAAAAACAACAAAAGCTTTTTTGACCGTTTGAAGGATAAGAAGGGGAAAAAGTAATGACGACGAATACATCTGAAATCATTCGTATAACAGATTTTACGGTCGATCGCAAACTCCTTTTGCAAAGCGCCCATATAGAAGAGGGCGACGAACTGGAAGAGGAGATTTTGGATTTTGCAGATCAGGCAGAAAAAATCGCTCTTCCCAAAGCGGTCATGTCCAAGCTTCCCGTTATTTTTGATGCGGGGGGAGAAAAGGTAGCAAAATTGGGTGAACAACCGGTTTCCTGCGCCTTGATGGACGACCAGTTTCAAGGAACGCAGGTTGTATATCCTTATGTGGCTACCTGCGGAAAAGAGCTGGATGAAATGGATACCTTTGGAGATCCGTTGGCGGACTTTTGGCTGGAATGTATTCAGCTGCAAGCGCTGGCTGCCGTACAGAAAAAGGTGATCGCTGCCATTGCCGAGGATGCAGGTGTAGAAGAAAGTGCGCTTTCGCATTTGAATCCGGGATCCCTGCCGGTGTGGCCCATTTCCGAACAGCCTATGCTTTTTAAACTGGTAGAGAATCCCGAAGAAACGGTGGGTGTCCGCCTAAGCGACAGCTTCTTGATGTTTCCCATTAAAAGTGTTTCAGGCATTCTCTTTCATGGAAAAGAGCATTATGAAAACTGTAGCTACTGTCCCAGGCAGGATTGTCCAAATCGCCGTGCGACCTTTGTGGGTACCCCTTATGGAGCTGTGAACTGCGATATGTAAAAAACGGCAAGCAGATATGGAGAATCCTCCACAAACTCTGCTTGCTGTTTTTTTATAAAAAAGAAAAAATATACAAAATTCGCTTGAAAATGCATAAAAGCTATGGTATACTTGAGATGGTGGCACAGTATCCTAGTCAGTACAACCTATTCCGAAGGCGGGGCTAAAAATCCGCACAAGGGCATATCGATGAAACTTTTTGTGCTTGCTTGAAATGCCAGTTTCTGGTGGGTGCTGAAAGAAAAAGCGAAATGGGCGTTTTGCAATGGCATGCGAAATCCGTCCCATTCGCCAGGAGACTCGGCTTTGTGGCCTTAACAAGACACGCTTAGGCGGTGAGGGCGGCTACGGGACGAGATTAAACCTGCTTTGCGGTGCATTTTGGCGCTGTGAGCAGAGTAGCCTGCCTTGTAGCGGGTGCGGAGGATACGGAATCACGCGTTTAAGTTGCGGCCGCGGCTCAAAACGCTATCGTCCGTTGAAACCGTTTCTGCGAAATAGGCTAAGAAAAGGATTGTACTGTGGGGAAAACTCCTAGGCTGATGCACCATAAGGATTGCGGTGCGTACTAAGTGGCAATCAAGTCGCGGATGCGGAGACGCTCCGCCGTTATCTTTAAAGGGGAACCGCTTCTGCGGCGACGAGGAGTAGATAACGGGGAAACCCTACTTGACCTAAGGCGCAAGGTTTACTTATGGAGCGGCCACCATTTTCTTTTTTTATTTTGGAGGTAACTGAGTTGGTAGATAAAAAAGGCGAGGAAAAGGATATCCGCCCTTCCGCCAATAAAAAGAATAAACGAAACGGCGAGACCTCCTGGGTCGTCAAAATACTGATATGTACCTTTTTGATCTCTGTGGTGATTTCGCTGATTTCCGAAAACTTGATCTCCGAGCTAAACACCTTCTTTTCTTTGCTGGTTTTGTTGTTGGTGATTATGCTGAACGTGCTGTTTGATACGTTGGGCATGGCCGTAGTTTCGGCGGATCCCACCGTTTTTCACGCCATGGCTTCCCGCAAGCTGCCCGGCGCTAAAAAGGCCCTTTGGCTGATCCAAAATTCGGAAAAAGTGGCTAATTTTTGCAACGACGTGGTAGGAGATATTGCGGGTGTAATCAGTGGCACGGCGGCTGCGGCCATTTTAATGGGAATTTTGCAGGAGGCGGGAATCCAAAAGGGAATGCTGTGGTATTCCGCCCTTTTTACAGCTGTCATTTCTTCTGTAACAGTGGGAGGAAAGGCTGCGGGAAAATTTTTGGGAGTTCGCAAGGCCAACGCCATGCTCTTGACTGTGGCCAAAATTCTGGAGTTTTTCTCATTTTCCAAAAAAAGCAGGTGATTGCCCTTGAAACAAACGTATCCCTTGCTTGAAAGCATTCATTCTCCGAAGGACTTTCGTTCTTGGAATGACGCTGCATTGCAAAAGCTGGCAACGGAGATCCGCGGAAAAATTATAGAAACGACCTTGTGCAACGGAGGCCATTTGGCTTCCAATTTAGGCATGGTGGAATGCACCATTGCCTTGCATAAGGTTTTTCAAATGCCGGAGGATTCTCTTGTTTTTGATGTGGGGCATCAGACCTATGCCCACAAGCTTTTAACAGGGCGCTACAGCGAGTTTTCCTCCCTTCGGAGGATGGGAGGGTTATCCGGCTTCCCGGAACCGAGTAAGACCCTTTACGACGCGTTTGGAACGGGGCACAGCAGCACGTCTGTTTCTGCGGCGTTGGGGATTGCCGTGGCAAAGCGGTTGCAGGGGCAAGAAGGCACCTCGGTGGCTGTGATCGGCGACGGAGCTTTGGGAGGCGGTTTGGCCTTTGAAGGGCTGAACAATGCCGGAAGAAGCGGCGAACGGCTGATCGTAGTGCTTAACGATAACGAGATGTCTATTTCTCAAAATGTGGGGGCTTTGGCCAAAAGCCTGGCAAAACTGCGCGGAAAAAAGGGATATCTGCAAGCTAAGCGTGCCACGGAACAGTTCCTGCTGAAGATACCCAAGGTAGGCAACTCCTTGTATAAGGGGATCAAATCCTTTAAAAACGGCTTAAAAAGGTGGGTGTACGGAAAAAGCTCTCTTTTTTCCGAGCTTGGCTTTACCTATTTGGGACCTTGCAATGGGCACAATATTCAAGAAATGTGCGTGCTTATGGAGCACGCCAAAAGGTTGAACAAACCCGTTTTGTTGCACATTCTTACTGTAAAGGGAAAGGGAATGCAAGAGGCCGAAGAGGCTCCGCAACGCTATCACAGCGTGTCTCCGTCACCTTCCAAGGAGGATTTTTCTTTTCGCGCGGGTCAATGGCTTTGCAAACAGGGAGAACGCGATTCCGGCCTGGTGGCCATCACTGCCGCCATGACAGACGGCACGGGACTGAGTGAATTTGCCGCCCGCTTTCCGGAACGTTTCTTTGATGTGGGCATCGCCGAGGAACACGCCGTTACGTTTGGAGCGGCCTTGGCAAAGGGCGGGGCACACCCTTATTTTGCGGTATATTCTACCTTTTTACAGCGCAGCTACGACCAGATCCTGCACGATGTGGCCCTGCAAGGCTGTCCGCTAACGCTGTGCATTGACAGAGCCGGTCTAGTGGGAAGCGACGGTGCTACACACCACGGAGTATTTGACGTGGCAATGCTTTCTTCCGTGCCCCATTGTACGCTCTACGCACCTGCTTCCTATAAGGAGCTGGAAACGGCCCTTGAACTGTGCAGACAAGCCCCGCTTTTAAGCGCCGTTCGTTATCCCCGGGGTTCTCAGGGGGCCTATCAGCAGGATGGCATGGCTGACACGGTGTCTTTTTGGGGAGATGAGGATCCCCGCATCGTTTTTTTGACTTACGGGACGATTATCAACGAAGTGGAAGCAGCCAGGAAGAAGCTTTCCTTTCCCAGCGCCGTGGTTAAAATCAATCGCTTGATTCCTTTGGATGCAGGGACCATCTCCGGGTGGCTGCCGCACGGCGTTCCTTGCTTTTTCGTGGAGGAAGGAAATTATGCGGGTGGTGTGGCACAGGCTTTGCAAGCGGCTTTGAAACGGCCCATACACGTTACTGCCATAGAAGACGGCTTCGTTCCCCATGGTAGTGTGGCAGAGCTTTGGGAGCTTTGCGGCTTCTCGGCTGAAAAAATTGCCCAAAAAGCAAAGGAGATCGTGGAAAATGCGCATTGATGCTTATTTGGCGCAAAATGGTTTGTGCAAAAGCCGAGAGCGTGCCCGTATTTTGATCTTGCAAGAGTGCGTAAAGGTAAATGGCATTACAGTTACAAAACCCTCTTTTTCCGTAACCGGAGAAGAGGATATTCAAATTCACGATATTTACGAACGCTACGTTGGTCGTGGCGGATTTAAGCTGGAAAAGGCTTTGGACTTTTTTCAGGTCAATGCTCAAGGGGCTACCGTGCTGGATATCGGTGCTTCTACGGGCGGATTTACGGATTGTTGGTTGCAGCACGGTGCCGCGAAGGTGTACGCCTTGGATGTGGGAAACGGTCAGCTGGCGCCTTCTTTGCTGGAGGATGAGCGGGTTGTTTCTATGGAAAACACGGATGCGCGTGTATTGGATGCGCAACAGGTTTTTGGTGTTACGAGGATCTCTGTGGATGTTTCCTTCATTTCTTTGACTCGAATTTTTCCCGTGATCTACCGCCTTTTGCCGGAAAACGGTATGGCGCTGGCGTTGATCAAACCCCAGTTTGAAGCGGGAAGGCAACATTTGTCGTCTCACGGGGTTGTAAAGTCGAAAACTGTACACGTCAAAGTTCTGCAAGGAATAGTCCAAGCGGCTGAAAATCTGCCGTTGACAGTGCGCGGTATGACGTTTTCGCCCTTAAAAGGCGGAGACGGGAATATTGAATATTGGATTTGGTTGACAAAAGACGGTGGTTCATACCCGCAAATAGATTGTGAGACATTGGTTGAGGAAACCTTTGATCATTTTAAAAAGGAGGCTCGTCTATGACGGTTTGTGTACACGTAGGTTCCCACAAGGACCCTGATTTTAAAATAACAAAAAAAGCCGTGGAGATCCTGTCTTCTTTTTGCCGGACCATCTTTTTAGACAACCAAAGCGCCTTTGAGGCTCTCCAGCCCAATTCCTTACTGGTTTTGGAAAAGCTGGAAAGAGCATTGGAAAAAAGTAAGCTGTTGCTGGTGTTAGGTGGGGACGGAAGTATGCTTCGTTGTGCGCCGGCGGCTGCAAAAGCGCAGGTCCCGATTTTGGGCATTAATTTAGGACGCTTGGGATATTTGACTTCATTGGAGCCCGAGGAAATAGACCAACTTCAACGCTTGGCAAAGGCGGATTACCGCATTGAAAAACGCGCTTTGCTGGATGTCAACGTGGTGAGAAACGGGCATCCGATCTATCATGCTACGGGCTTGAACGATGCAGTCATCACCAAAGGAATCCTTTCCAAAATCATCGACCTTTCCGCTTGGTGTAACGGCGTTTTCTTGGGAGACTTCCGTGCCGACGGCCTGATCGCTTTTACCCCTACCGGATCTACAGCCTATTCGCTGTCTGCCGGCGGGCCATTTGTGGATCCTTCCGTGCAGATGATTGGCCTGACCCCCATTTGTCCGTTTTCCCTTGGCAGTCGCGCGGTGATTCTACCTCAAGACTCTGTGCTGGAAATCGTCAACGAATCGGAAGAGGAAAGAGAAGCGTACGTAACGGTGGACGGGGCAGAGGCCTTCAAACTGTTGCCGCAGGATAAGGTGTGCGTGCGTCTCTCAACCTGTACGCTGGAGATCGTTAAAATGTCGGAATACCACTTTATCGGACTTTTGAATAAAAAAATGCATGGCCGCGAGAAAGGAGAAGAGGTATGAAGTTACCCAGACATACAAAAATTATTGAGTTGATCCGTAAACACGAGGTGACAACTCAGGAAAAATTGCTGGAGCTATTGCAGCAAGAAGGCTTTTCTGTGACCCAGGCTACGGTTTCCAGGGATATCCGCGAGCTTCGTCTGGTCAAGCAGCCCACCTCTCACGGCGTTTCCAAATATACCATCCCCGAAACCGAGGAAGCCAAAAACAAAAACGCCAAATACGGCTTCATTCTTTCGGAAACCATGATCTCAGCCGAGGCCGCAGGCAATTTAGTGGTGATCAAAACCTACGCCGGTATGGCAAATGCGGCGGCTTCCTCCATTGATGCCTTTCAGCAAGGTTCGGTGGTGGGCACTTTGGCCGGAGATGATACCATTTTTGCCGTGCTCCGTACCGAAGCGGAGGCGGAATCGTTTTTGGAAGAGCTGAAAAAGTGGATCAAGCGCAAGTAAGGCTTGACGTTGAAAGGGGGCGCAAGGGCTGTGCTGAGAAATCTGCATATTGAAAATGTGGCTGTCATTCAGCAAGCGGATATTGATTTTGACCGCGGATTTACGGTGCTGACCGGCGAGACCGGTGCAGGCAAATCCATTCTGATCGACTCTATCAACCTCATTTTGGGGGAAAAGGCGTCCAGAGAGATGGTACGTACCGGTGCCGCAGCAGCCTCCGTGTCGGCTTTGTTTACCGACCTTTCCGAGGCGGTCGTTCAAAAAATTCTTTCCCTGGGCATTGACGTTGAAAACGGAGAGCTGTTGTTACAGAAGGAAGTGCGCGCTGACGGAAGAAGCTCGGCAAGGGTCAACGGTGTTGCGGCGACCTCAGCCATGTTACGGGAGTGCGGCCGTTTGCTGGTGGATATCCACGGCCAGCACAGCAGCCATCTATTGCTGCAAAACGAAATGCATTTGCAGTTTGTGGACGATTATGCCCAGGTGCTCTCTCTGCGGGAGGCCTACGGGGAAGCGTATGACCGCTATATGGATCTATGCGCGCAGGAGCGGCGTTTGACTATGGACGAAAAGGAAAAACAGCGCCGTATTGAAATGCTGGAGTATCAACTGAAGGAGATCGATTCGGCAGGCCTGGAGAAAGGCGAAGAGGAGCAGCTGCAGGATTCGCGCAGTTTGCTTGTGAACGCCGAAAAGATCACCAAGGCCGTAGAGGCCGCTCAAACGGCTCTTTTCGGAGGAGAAGGGTCGGATGCCGAGGAACGCGTAGACCGAGCCAAAAGGGCTTTAAACAGCCTCTCAGACACACTCCCGGCGGCCAAGGAGCTTGCTTTGGCCTTGCAGGAGATCGCGTATGCCCTCAATGACTGTGAACGTCAGCTGTCCGATCTGGCGGAGGAAGCGGGAGAAGGAGACACGGCCTCTTTAGATCGGATCGAAGGGCGTTTACAGCTGATCGGTCAGTTGAAGCGCAAATACGGAGAAACGGTGGAGGAGATCCTTGCCTACGGCGAGCGCTGCCGCAACGAGTTGGACGATATTTCTTTTTCGGATCGGAAGCTGGAGCTGTTGGGAGCGAAGAAAAAAGAAGTTTTCGGTCAGTTGGTTCAATGTGGAGAGGCTCTTTCGCAAAAACGTCGTGAAGCCGCGGCCATTATGGATCGCCGCATTATGGAAGAATTGGCTTTTTTGGATATGCAGAAGGTGCAATTTCAAACGGCTTTTGTTTTAACGGATCCGGGGGAAATGGGCATGGATCAAGTGGAATTTACAGTATCCACCAACCCCGGCGAGCCTTTGAAGCCCTTATCCAAGATCGCCTCGGGAGGCGAGCTGTCCCGCCTGATGCTGGCTTTGAAAAATGTCATCGCAGACCGCGAAGGTGTGCAAACGCTGATTTTTGACGAGGTAGATACAGGGGTTTCAGGGCGTGCAGCTCAGAAAATTGCCGTTAAACTAAAGGAGGTCTCTAAGGCCAAGCAGGTTTTCTGTGTGACACACCAGGCGCAGGTCGGGGCCAAGGCCGACACACATTTGTTGATTTCCAAAACCGAACGGGACGGGCGTGTTTTTACCGGTGTTACAGAGCTGGACCGCCAAGCGCGTATTTCAGAGTTGGCCAGAATGATCAGCGGCGAGGAGATTACCGATTCCGCGCGTGCCGCGGTGACCGAGATGCTGGATGAATAAGAGATTTTTTTGCTGACAAATGGAGAAGTTAAAATATGTGCTATGAAATAAGAGAATTTAACGATGCTGAAAGCTGTTTTGAATACCAAGCAATCAACGCAACGCTATTCCGCGTAGCTTTGAGCGGATTGGATGATAAGGCAGAGTTTGTCAAAAACTTTAATGAAACCGTTTCGCCCGATTTTTTCAGGCTTGGCGCGTTTGCCGACGGCAGACTTTGGGCAGCGGCAGGCTTTACGGCTTATACAGTAAACTTTGATCATCAGCAGCTCACCATGCACGGTGTCGGAGGCGTTGTGTCCGATTTTAATCAACCAAACAGAGGAGCCGTCAAAGAAATTTTCAAGAAAGCCTTCAAGTTGATGAAGGAAAAAAACATACTGTTTTCGCACCTGTATCCTTTTGAGCAAAACTATTACAGACAGTACGGGTACGAGGTAAGCTGTGAAAGTACGGTATGGGAGATTCCCATTTCTGCATTCAAGGGCTTTAGCGGTGCAAAATTCGTTGCCTTTGACGATTCCGCTAAAATGAAACAAGAGATCGCGGATATTTATAAAGAATTTTCGGAACAACGAAATATGTCTGTCGTTCGAGATAAAGACTTCTGGGATAAATTCTTTTTGGAAAACAGGGCATACACGAGCGGCAAGAAAATATTTGTCAGCTACGTGAACGGGGTGGCCGACGGATTCATGATGTATACGATGAAGGAACATGAAGACAGACCCTCTGATTTTATCGTAAGCAGAGTGTATTTTAAATCTTTTTCCGGCTTGAGAGGTCTTCTTTCTTATTTTTCCACGCAAAAGTCTTATTCGGATAAGGTTTATATACACCTGCCGGCTGACGTGGATATTTCGCCCATAATCGACTCCTGCTCGGGCTTTGGAAAAAGACATGCAAGTGTTAAAATTTCAAACGATGGTTTATCCAGAGTCGTAGACGTTGAAGAAGTATTAAAGATTGCGGAATACCGAGGAAGCGGTACTGTGACGATCGGAATTACGAATGATCCCTACTGCCCGTGGAATACCGGTTGCTTTACTGTCAAATTTGGTGAAACAACCTCAGTAGAACGTGGCGGAGAGCCCGATATTGAAATGGATATCAGATCCTTTTCCGCGGGCATTTTGGGAAGAACCCCGCTTGACTCGCTTGAAATGTTTTCTGACGTTAAAATCAACGGTAACGTTGAAAATTTGAAAAAAGTCTTTTATAGAAAAAAGTGCTGGATAGAAGAACATTTTTGAATTGAAGCGCACAGAAACAAAATAAAAGAGCTCATCTGTAAAGCAGATGAGCTCTTTGTTATTCGGCTAATTTCAGCGGATCAAAGGCGATGTGATCTCCTGCAACCAGATGAAAAGAGATGCCGTCCGCATTATGCTGTAAAAGCGACGATGAGACTCCGTGCAAATGGCCGTAGCAACAGACTGTAACGCCGTGTTCCTTCATGACCTTTATGATCTCAATGGCTTTAGAGTTGGCAAATGCAGGGGGATAATGCAAAAAAACCAATTTTTGATTTTCTGCGGGTGCGGCGGAAAGAGAAGCGTTTAAGCGCAACGCCTCACGTGCAATGATCTTAAAATCCGCTTCCTTAGCAGCTTCCTCAAACAGCCATCCGCGGGTTCCGCAAATGGAATAATCCTTATAGGTATAAGTATTGTTGTGCAGAAAATGCAGGGAGGTAAGGCCGTGCTCGGCTGTAAAAGCGTTGAGCTTGGTCAACGTGTTCCACCAATAGTCGTGATTGCCCTTTAAAATGATCTTGCGCCCCGGCAGATTTTGCAAAAAGCGAAAATCCTCCAGCGCTTCGTTCAGATCCATCCCCCAGGACGTATCACCGCAAAGGACTACCGTATCCTCGGCGTTGACACAGGCTAACCAGTTTTTTTCTATTTGAGACACATGGTCCAGCCAACGGCCTCCGAAAATATCCATGGGCTTATTGCAGGAAAGGGAAAGATGCAAATCTCCCAATGCAAACAGTGCCAAGGGTCAATCCCCCCTTTTTTATGCATGGATTCCCAAAAAGCGGCTTACGGTATTCTGCATATCAGCAGGCGCACAGGTGTCTTTATGGCGCACGGTCTTGGTCAGCACGTCAGTCAGGGAAGCAGGTGCGGGAACGCCGCTGTGCTGCTGCAACTGCAGGATGCAATCCGCTTCGTTTTCTGCGACGGGGCAATGTAAGGCTTCACAAACAGCCGAAGCAAATTTGTAAGGGCTGGCCGTGGACAGCACGACCATGGGGGCAGAGGAACCGCTGCGTTCAGCATAAGCTTCGGCGGCATGGAAGGCCACGGCGGTATGGGGGTCGATCAGGTAATGCTGTTCTTCATAGATGCGGCGGATGGTTTCTTTGGTCTCTTCTTCCGTGCACCAAAAGGCCTCGAAATGCTCGGCCAGCTTGGCTTTTACATCGTCGTCCAACTCATAGCGGCCGTCCTTGGACAGGGAAGCCATATAGCCACTGACCTTTTGGGCGTCACCGTCGGTCAAATTGAAAACCAGGCGTTCAATATTGCTGGAGATCAAAATGTCCATAGAAGGAGAAACGGTGGTGTAGAATTGACGGTTGCGGTCGTATACACCGTCGCGGATAAAATCGGTCAGCACGTTGTTGCTGTTGGAGGCGCAGACCAATTTATTTACGGGCAATCCCATTTGTTTGGCGTAGAAACCGGCCAAAATATCGCCGAAGTTGCCGGTGGGAACGCAAAAATCGATCTTATCGCCCAATGCAATGGCCTTGTGGTTTAGCAGATCGCAGTAGGCTGAGAAATAGTATACGATTTGAGGAACCAAACGCCCCCAGTTGATAGAATTGGCACTGGACAGGTAATAGCCGTTTTCATTCAGTGTCTGCGCGTATTTTTCATCAGAGAAAATGGCTTTTACACCGCTTTGGGCGTTGTCAAAATTACCGTAAATGCCGCAAACACCCACGTTTTCGCCTTCTTGGGTGATCATTTGCAGCTTTTGCATATTGCTGACGCCGTCGGAAGGGAAAAACACCTGGATCTTGGTATGGGGAACGTCCTTAAAGCCCTCCAAGGCGGCTTTTCCGGTATCGCCGGAGGTAGCTACCAAAATGACGGCAGTACGCTTTTCGCCGCTTTTTCCAAAGCCAGGGGAAGCAGGCGGGGCATGATCTGCAAAGCCATATCCTTAAAAGCGCAGGTGGGGCCGTGCCAAAGCTCCAAGCAGTAGCAATTGTTTTGAAGGGCGTGCAGGGGAGCCGCTGCGGGGGTATCGAAGCGCTCACCGTACGCCTGATTGGCGCAAAGCAACAGCTCCTCATAAGTATAGTCCGTCAAAAATCGGCTTAAAATAAAAGCGGCGCGGGCGCGGTAATCCATTGCGGCCAGCTTTTGAATGTCGTCACCACTCAAGCGGGGCATAGAGACGGGGACAAAAAGCCCTCCGTCGTTAGCGATGCCTTGCTTAATGGCATACGCGGAAGGGCAGGGAGCCTCTCCGCCGCGGGTGCTGATATAATTCATAATAACAGTAACACTCCTTACAGGACACGAATCTTGTTTTTAACGGCAGACACTTCGGCACTTTGAGAAAAGGCTTCCAATTTTCCTGCCAGTTGGTTTTCCAGGGCCGTTTCGGTAATGAAGCAAAGCTCATTTTCGGCGCCGTCAAACACACGTACGTTTCCAAACAGTTTTTTGGCGTAATTCAACGCTTTGCGGCGGTCGGTCACTTCGGTACGCAGATAGAAGGCAGTCTTTTCGAGCTGATAATCGCTGACAAATTCCACGTCCACAGCTTTCCAGGAAATGTCCTTGCTCCGGTCACCGTTTTTGCATACGTCAATAATATCGGCTACTACGGCACTGGCAGTGGGTAATTTACCGGCGCCTTTGCCGTAAAACATGACGTCACCCGTAGCATTTCCTTTTACCAAAATGGCGTTGAACACATCCTCTACGTTCGCCAGGGGATGGTCGTGAGAGATGGCGCAGGGACATACCATGGCGAACAGCTGATCTCCCTTACGGTAAGCGCGTCCCAAAAGTTTGACCGTCATATCCGCTTGGTTGAGGTTGTCCATATCCTGCAAAGACATACTGGTGATGCCTTCGGTGTGAACGCGGTCGGGATAGACATGTCTGCCGAACGCCAGGGAAGCCAAAATGCAGATCTTGCGGCAGGTATCCAAGCCTTCCACGTCAGCCGCAGGATTCAGCTCGGCATAGCCGTTGGCCTGAGCTTGACCCAAAGCATCCTCAAAGCTTAACTTTTCGCGGAACATTTTTGTCAGGATATAGTTGGTTGTGCCATTTAAAATGCCTTCCACTTCGTCGATCTCGTTGGCGGCCAAGCATTGATGCATGGGACGGATAATGGGAATGCCGCCACCCACGCTGGCTTCAAATAAATAGGCTGCATTGTGTTCGCGGGCCAGGGCCAGCAGTTCTGCGCCGTATTGGGCCACCACAGCCTTGCTGGAGGTAACAACGCTTTTTCCGGCAGACAGTGCCTGCTTAGTGTATTCGTAGGCCACTTTGGCGTTGGTGATCATTTCCGCAACCACCGATACCTCGGGATCGTTGAGGATAATATTGAAGTCCTTGATGAATTTTGTGGCATAAGGACTGTCGGGAAAATCGCGAAGATCAAGAATATATTTGACCTCGATCTTTTCTCCAAGCTTTCTTTCGATCACTTCCGCGTTGTTGTAGATCACTTCCACCACACCGGAACCTACAACGCCGTAGCCGATAACAGCAATGGAACGCATATCAATTCAATCCTTTCAAGAATGTAATTTTTTATTCACTGGCTAAAACCGTAACCGCATAGACGCCGTCGCAGCTTCGCAATTTTTCAATCAGTTCATCCACCGTAACAGCCATGTGGGCCGTTCTGAAGGAAATGGAAACAGGGGCACATCCGTCGGTGGGAATACTTTGGTTCAGTGTTAAAATATTGGCACCGTTGGCGGCAAACACCGCCAAGCAGCTGGAAAGTATCCCGGCTTTGTCTTCTAACAAAGCGGAGACGGTCAAGATCTTGTCGGAAAACTTTTCGTAAAAAGGAAAAACGCGGTTTTTGTATTTATAATAGGCTGAACGGGAGATGCCAACGGCTTTTGCCGCCCTGTCTGCAGTTTTTTCTATGCCCAAAGAAAGAAGCCGTTTTGCTTCCACGACCTTTACAAAAATGTCGGGAAGAACAGCTTCGTCAACAATGTAATATTGCTGTTCATTCATGATTTTCGCCTCCGTTTTTGTCCTCGTACGAAAAACAATTGTGTACTTTTCAAAGAGTATACCACAAATAAAGTAAAAAATCAAGGAAATAAGATAGAAAAAACATAAATATTTTTTATGTAAAGTCTTGCGTTTTACACAACATAATTATATAATAATTAAATAAAGGGGGAATTTTTTCAAAAGGAGAATCTTGCCGTCCAAGCAAGAAAAGGAAAAATGAATCTTCGCAAGCATATCGTTTTTTTCATTACCGTGGGATATATAGCGGTGGGCGCTTTGGCAGCCTATGTGCTTTTTAAGTATATGCTTGGTTGGGTGGCTCCCTTTTTATTGGCGTGGGCATTGGCGGCCCTTTTGCACCCTGCCGTGAAATTCTTAATGAAAAAGCTTCGCATAAACGGAAAGGTGATCTCTATCGCGGTCATCTTGCTGTTTTTGGGGGCTGTGATCGCTGTATTGGGAATGTTGGCGTCGCGTATCGTGGCGGAGATCACCAATTTTGCCAAAAACATTTCCGTTTCCGATGTGCAACAACGCATTAACACGCTCACAGCAACCATTGTGGCCTGGTTTGACGATTTTCCGGAGATTCAGGCAAAAGCGGTGGAGTTCCTTGACGGATTTTTCTCTCGCACGCCGGATATGCTGTTGACTTTGTCTTCTGCGGTGGTCAGCCTGATCGCTGCCGTGGCTTCTGCTTTGCCTTCGGTCAGCGTATTTATCATCGTGTTTGTGGTGTCTTGCTTTTATTTTATGCTTGAATTTGAAGGCATCAACCGTTTTATCGTAGCTCAATTGCCTGAAAAGTGGCGCGCGGTCACCGACCGCTTAAGCAAGCAAACAGGGAAGACCGTGTTGCATTTAGCCAAAGCCTATTTCACCTTGATGACCTTGACCTTTATCGAGCTTTCTTTAGCCTTGCTGATTTTGAATATTGATTACGCAGTCACGTTGGCATTGATCATTTCCGTAATTGATTTAATGCCCGTGCTGGGAGTGGGGACCGCTTTGATCCCCTGGGCTGTCGTGGAACTGATCATTGGAAATTACGCCTTAGGCATCGGCCTTTTAATCTCATATGTGATCATTTTGATCGTTCGCCAGATCGTGGAACCGCGCATTGTGGGCAAACATATCGGTTTGCACCCGCTGATTACGCTGATCAGTATGTATGCCGGCTTGAAGATTTTTGGCGCTGTTGGCTTGTTTTTACTTCCCATGCTTGTCATGTTTTTAAAATATCTGCAGGATTTAGGGACCCTGCAACTTTGGAAGCCTGTTCTCAAAAACGAAAAAGAAATGTAAAAACTGTTACAGATAGGAGAGAACCGAGATGTTTAGAAAGGACATCGGCATTGACCTTGGCACCGCCTCTACGGTTGTATTCGTGCGTGGTAAGGGGATCGTATTTAACGAGCCCTCCGTCGTTGCCATTGAAAAGGAAAACCAAAAGATCCTCAAAATCGGAGAAGAGGCCAAGCGAATGCTGGGGCGTACCCCGGGAAATATCGCCGTGATCCGCCCGCTCAAGGACGGCGTTATATCCAATATCGATGCTACCTCTGAAATGCTGAAATATTACATTCACAAGGCCTGTAAAACCGCAGCCAGCTTTAAGCCCCGTGTAGTCATTTGCATTCCCAGCGGTGTGACCGAGGTGGAAAGACGAGCGGTGAAGGATGCCGCCAAGATTGCGGGTGCGGCAAAGATCTGGATCATTGAAGAGCCCAAGGCGGCGGCTATCGGCGCCGGTTTGGATATTACCAAACCCAGCGGTATCATGGTCGTGGATATTGGCGGCGGCACAACGGATATTGCGGTGCTGTCTCTGTCCAATATCGTTCTTTCCAGATCGGTTAAAATTGCCGGCGATAAATTTGATGACGCCATCATTAAATACATCCGCCGCAAGCACAATATTTTGATCGGTGAGCGTACTGCCGAGGAGATCAAAATGAATTTGGGTGGCGCCATTCCCAGGGAAGAGAGCTGCACCATGGAAATCAAGGGTCGCTGCTTGGTAGAGGGATTGCCCAAATCTGTAGTTATTTGTGACACAGAGATCCAGGAAGCTTTGGAAGAAACGACCTCTTTGGTTTGTGACACCATTCACAACGTGCTGGAAAACACGCCCCCCGAATTGGTCAGTGATATTATTGCCAACGGCATCGTTATGACCGGCGGCGGTAGCTTGCTGTACGGTTTCGACCGTCTGGTGGCTCAACGCACGGGAATTCGCGTGTACGTTGCCAACGAAGCTATTTCCTGTGTTGCTTTGGGCACCGGAAAATGTCTGGAATCTTTGGATCTGTTGGACGATGACAGTGCAGAGTAAGAAAAAGACCCTGCAATGGGTCTATGGAATTTCGGCTGTTTTGTACGCAGCAGCGTTTTTGACAGATCTGATCACCCTGGACGGTACGTTTGGAAACGGAACTTACATCGATCTGCTGACAAGAATGTTCCCAAGCTTGATTATTGCCGCCTTTTTCTGCTTGAAACCCAACGGAATCAGCTTTTTCTTTGCGGTTATCGTATCGTTGTTTACTGTCGGGTCAGGAATTACGTGCCTGATCTACCATGCCGAAATGCTCGGTGTACGCGATATTTGGTTCGGTGCAGTGTATTTGGCTTTGGGTGTGTATATGGCGGTTGCATCCGTTTTGCTGTATGTATTTGCCAGAAAAAACGGTTTGGTTAAAGCAAGACGCACGAAATAAAGAAATAACAAAAAAGATCCTCGGGCATTCAAATTGCCAGAGGATCTCCTTTTTATGCAGAACATTTGTTCAAACGCATGGGGGCATGAAAGAGAATGGATAAGAGAATGTTTTAAAAAGCTTGTGTGCACTGGCTTGGGAGAGATCGTGCAAAAAAGTTATTATAAAACGCCTGATTTTAATAGAGGGTATAAAAAGACATTTAAAAACAAGCTTTCAAAGAAAACCAAAACCGAAACCGGCGCCAAGGATTTCGTGCGTAAACCGACGCGATCATAGCATTAAAAATGAAAGCTCAGAAAGAACGGTACAGGATAAAAGCTATAACAATAAACGCCAATAAACAAGGAATCGATTATAGGTCGAAAAATTATAAAATAAAATTCCGTAGAAGATAGATTGATTTTGTAATTCAACTCAACGTAATAAAAGAAAAAAAGAATTCATTGAATCACTCAAATCAAAGTAAAATCAGAAAACAAGAAAGCCGTTTAATTAAAGAAGGCTGTTTTGGTTTTGGCAATAACAATTGGGGCTCAAGGAACCCTTAAGCGAATTTGCGTTAAAAAGCTTTATTTTTAATACATAACATTTATTATGCTTTTAAAATTTTTAAAATTTATGCGGGGAAGAAAAACCTCTCTTCCCCGCGTTTAGGGTATGAAATTTAGATTTTTGCAGAAAACTATCAACAAAATTCTCCGACGAGGTGTTTTGAGCAATGAATATAGTTCGTTGCGACGAAGAATGTGAATTTCAAAAAAACGGTTATTGCGAGCGTTGTGACACACAGGTGGAAATGCAAAGTCTTTCCGATGACGGCGTTTGTCTGTACAGAAGTCAAATGAAAAAAGTTTCGACCGCCGAGCCGATCAAAACAGATCTAACGCATCAAAAATACTTTTGATCTTCAGCAATTCAGCCTGTACCCCGCCCTTGATCTGGCTGCGTGCAGGGAGCATAACTGAGGTAAAGCCCAATTTTTCAGCCTCCTTAATCCGCCGCTCTGCCTGGCTGACCGTTCTGCATTCGCCGGCCAGGCCGATCTCGCCAAATGCGATCAGCGTGTCACTGATTGGTTTATCCTTATAGCCGGAAACCACGGCTAAAACTACAGCCAGGTCTACCGCCGGCTCTTCCAATCTTAAGCCCCCCACTACGTTCACGTACACGTCTTGGGTGGATAAGCGTAGCCCCAATCGCTTTTCCAGCACGGCAAGAAGCAGGGTTAGGCGGTTATAGTCAATGCCGTTTGCCATGCGGCGCGGTGCGGCAAAAACAGAGGGGGTCACCAGTGCTTGAATTTCCGCCACAATGGGACGAGTTCCCTCAATAACGCACACCGCACAGTTTCCGGAAATGTTTTTCGGGCGTCCAGAAAGGAGCATCTGAGAAGGATTGGTGACCTCCTCCAGACCGCTGTCCGTCATTTCAAACACACCTAATTCGTTGGTGGGACCGAAGCGGTTTTTAATGGCGCGTATGATGCGGTAAGTATGCTGCTTCTCTCCTTCAAAATAAAGTACTGCATCCACCATATGCTCCAGCACCTTAGGACCGGCCACAGCGCCTTCTTTGTTGATATGACCTACAATGATCACGCTAATCCCGGCTGTTTTGGCTATGCGGATCAAATTCAACGTGCATTCGCGAACCTGAGAAACGCTACCTGCTGCGGAAGTTAAGGTGGTGTCATACATAGTTTGGATGGAGTCCACGATCACCACGCCGGGGGCCTTGTCCTCAATTTCCCTATCCACCTCGGCAATATCGGTAGAAGTCATGACCAAAAGTTGCTCAGGCTCCACGCCCAATCTTTTAGCGCGCAGTTTCAATTGACCGGGAGATTCTTCACCGGAAACGTAAAGCACCTTGGAAGAAGTCGCTAAGGTATTGCAGATTTGTAGCAAAATGGTGGATTTGCCGATACCGGGCTCGCCGCTGAGGAGCACCACGGAGCCTCGCACCAATCCCCCGCCAAGAACCCTGTCCAGCTCGTTACTCCCCGTTGAGGTCCTTTCCACCACCGGCAATTCCAAATTGGCGATAGAGGTAGCTGTGGCTGCGGGTTCAGAGGCATATTTGGTGTTTTTGGCGGAAGCAGAGCCGGTAAAACGCCGTTCCTCTTGCAATGTATTCCATGCTCCGCAGGCGGGGCATTTTCCATACCATTTAGAGCTTTCTCCCCCGCATTCCGTGCATACGAAACAGGTTTTTTCGCGTTCCTTCATGCTACTCTACTTCCCCTTTTCATTTATTGTTCTGTGCTGTAATAATTCATTAAACCTTCAAAAATAGCCAAAGCCATCTTCTTTTGATACTCCTGCGTAGCTAAAAGACGGGCTTCGTCCGGGTTGCTTAAAAAGCCGCATTCAATCAAAACTGCAGGCGATTTGGCATAATGCAATAAATAGATGTTGGAACCTGCCGCCTGAACAGCCCTCTTGTTGTCCGGCTGAAGGCGGGAGACGATGGCCCGCGTAATAGATTCGGCTATTTGACAGGATTTTTCGTTTCCCTGACCATAAAAGACCTGTGCCCCTTTGTACTGCGATTGGGTGAATGAATTCAGATGAATGCTGACAAAAACAGCATTCGGATAGTTTTCCATATAAGAAAATCTGTTTTTGATATCTTCAGCTTTGTTGAAATTTTCCTTGCACAAAGCTTGGTCCGTGCTACGGGTCATGATTGCCTGTATTCCTGCCGTTTCAAGCATGTTACGTAACTGCAACGCAATAGCCAAGGCCACATCTTTTTCTTGTACGCCCGAAGCAGAGGACGCACCTCCGTCGGGGCCACCGTGCCCCGCATCTAAAACGATCACGGGGTTATGAGCAAAAACGAAACGGCCCTCTCTGGAAAAAAATCCTCCCAAGATCAGCAGAAGCAAAGCAAAAAGAAGACAAACGACAACGGTTTTCAATGCAAAAGCGATTTCTTTTTTCATAGTACATCACCGGTTCCAGTGTATGAAAGGATCTTCATAACTATGAACCGGTGATACAAGTTTCAGCTTTTGCCGAGTTTTATGCTTCTTTTTTTCTGAACAGATCCATAAAGTGGGTGTCGTTAATGCCTAGCGAATAAGCACATACAGACACGATGGGCATAGGTAACAAAACGATCAGGAAACGGAAGGGATTGTTTAAAAACAAAGTCTGTAAAAGGCCCAGATAGGGCATTTGCAAAATGCGCAGAACCCCATTGGACAAAATTCCCAGTTTTCCCATGGAGGTAGTAACAACTACTTCCCGCCCCATGGTCTGCAGATCCGCGGGAGACAGGGTGGAGTTATAGTCCAGCGCAGCAATAGCCTCCCTGAATTCCGTACTGCTCAAAAAAGCAATGTAAAAGGCCACGGTAGCTAAGATAACCAAGCACTGAGCCATAGCATACGGCAACAGCGAGCGTGCATAATTCTTGCGAATAACTCCCGAGGCGATGCGGCTTCTGTCTTTGGCGCCACAATCGTAATACAGGCCGAAATGAAGAAATAAATACAAAAACACGGCAATCAGGCTGGCCCCCGCAAAAAGGACCTCACTCATCACCGAGGTTGGAATGAGCATCATTGCGCCGAAAATGATCCCCAAAAGGTGATACATACAAAGACGCGGAACAAATTTTAAATAGTGTTTCATACTTGCTCTCCTTTGCCTTACACCAAAGAGTAGTAGCCGTTGGTATAGGGATTATATTCACGTTCTTCCTGCATGGTCGTGGGTTCTTCGTGTCCCGGAAGGATTCGGTAGTCCCCCGGAAGGTCGTAAAGAGTTTGAATGGAAGCCAATAGCTGTTGGGCATCTCCCCCATCAAAATCAACCCTGCCTACATTGCGGTAAAACAGCGTATCCCCGGAAAAGACCACGTCTTGCCAAATAAAACAAACGCCACCGCGAGTGTGGCCGGGCGTATGCATCACACGTATGCGCTCCTCACCCAGGCTCAGCTCTTCCCCGCCGGAAACAGTCATGTCAGGCAGGCCGTGAAGAGCCGGGCGGTTGGACACCCTGTCAAACATACTCACCCGGTCGTCTGTCAAAGCGGCGGCATCCGCATGGTGGATCACAATGCGACCGCCAAATTCACTCCGCAACGGAACGGCATCCGTCATGTGATCAAAATGCCCGTGAGTGACAAGAATCCATTTCAGTTGTACGCCCTGCTTGCGAAGAAAGTCAAAAAGCGGTTGGTTGCGCTGCCCCGGATCGATCACCGCGTATTCCCCGCCGCTTTCCAACAGATATGTGTTGGTGCGCAAAGGACCGTGGGCAAAAAGTTTTACGTTCATCGAGAATTTTCCCTTTGTTTATAATGACTATAATTTCGGTTATTATATAGCTTTTTCAAAAAAAAGTCAATGTTTTTCCAGAACGGATAAGAAATTAACAATGCGTTCACTTTTCCCCGGAAATCCGCCGGGTCCATCTGCCCACGTTTTCTTTGTAAAAGGCCTCAAAGCACCCCGCGTCCAGGGCGTCGCGGATCTTTTGCATCAGGTTATTGTAAAAATACAGGTTGTGAAGCACGGCCAAACGCAAGCCGAGCACCTCTCCCGCTTTCAGCAGATGGCGGATGTACGCCCTGGAATAACGGCGGCAGGCCGGACAGGGGCATCCCTCGTCAATGGGCCGTGGATCTGTGATATAGCAGGCGTTGTTTAGGTTGATGACCCCTTCGGCCGTATACAAATGACCGTGACGGGCGTTTCTGGTGGGCATAACGCAGTCGAAAAAGTCCACCCCCATACGCACGGCGTTTAAAATGTTGTCGGGCGTACCAACCCCCATTAGGTAGCGCGGCTTAGTAACGGGCATATGAGGCTCTACCGCATCAATAATGCGGTACATATCCTCGGTGCTCTCGCCCACAGCCAGGCCTCCGATGGCGTAGCCGTCCAGATCCAACTGTGCCAGTTGCTGCATGTTTTCAATTCGAAGATCTTCATAAGTACTTCCTTGGCCAATGCCGAAAAGGAGTTGATCCGGATTGATGGTATCGGGCAAGGAACGCAGGCGCACCATCTCCTCTTTGCAGCGCAAAGCCCAGGCGGCAGTACGTCGGCAAGACGCGGCGGAAACCTCTTTCGGAGCCGGATTTTCAATACATTCGTCAAAGGCCATGGCAATGGTAGAGGCCAAATGGGATTGGATCTGCATGCTTTCCTCAGGCCCCATAAAAATACGGTGTCCGTCGATGTGAGAGGCAAAGGTCACGCCGCTGTCATCGATTTTGCGCAGAGAGGAAAGCGAAAAGACCTGAAAACCGCCGCTGTCAGTCAATACGGGGCGCTGCCAGCTAAAAAAGCGGTGAATGCCTCCCAGTTGATGGATCACCTGATCCGTGGGGCGCAAATGCAAATGATAAGTGTTGGCCAAGGCTACCTGGCACCCAACTTCTTCCAAATCTGCGGTAGAGCCACCACCTTTAATGGCAGCCACCGTGGCCACATTCATAAAAACAGGGGTTTCGATCACGCCGTGCACAGTGGTCATCCGTCCGCGACGTGCCCGCCCTTCCCGAAGCAAAATTTCAAACATGATACGTTTTTTCTCCTCTCGCAAATCACAAAAGCAACATGGCATCCCCAAAGCTGAAAAAGCGGTATTGCTCCTTGATCGCTTCCCTATACAGGGCCAAGATCTTCTCTCTGTCGTAAAAGGCAGAGATCAGCATCAGCAACGTGCTGCCGGGCAGATGAAAGTTGGTGATCAATCCGTCTACCGCCTTGAAGCGATAGCCGGGATAAATAAAGATCTCCGTTTCCCCTCCGCCGGCCCGAATCATCCCATTTTCATCCGCAGCACTTTCCAAAGTGCGGATGCTGGTGGTTCCCACCGCTATGACACGGCCGCCGTTTTGACGCGTGCGATTGATCAGATCGGCATCCTTTTCATCCACAAAATAACTTTCGCAGTGCATTTTATGCTCACTGATCTCCTCCACCTTCACGGGACGGAAGGTCCCAAGACCCACGTGAAGGGTCACGTGAGCAATCTGAACGCCTTGGCGAGATAAAAGATCCAGCAGTTCGGGAGTAAAATGCAACCCGGCAGTAGGGGCGGCGGCAGAACCCGGTTGCTTGGCATATACCGTTTGATAACGGTCCTTTTCCTCTAAACGCCGAGTAATGTAAGGAGGCAAAGGCATTTGGCCGATCTCGTCCAGCAGGGAGTAAAATTCGCCCTTGTAGGCAAGTTCGGCCACTCGCACGCCTCCTTCGCCGATGCTTAGGATTTTGGCTTCCAGCTTTCCATCTCCCAAAACTACCGTATCCCCCACCGGCACCCGTTTTCCGGGGCGAACCAGCATTTCCCAAATGTTTGCCTCCACATTTTTCAGCAGCACCACTTCAATGGGCGTGGTGTGCTTGGGGTTTTTCCCATACAACCTGGCGGGAAGCACCTTGGAGGTGTTGATGACCAGACAGTCACCCGGGCGCAAATAAGCGGGAAGATCGTAAAAATGACGGTGCTCAAAGCGGTGATTTTGACGGTCTACCGCTAAAAGTCGAGAGGCGTCCCTTTGCTTTAAAGGGGATTGGGCAATCAACTCTTGAGGCAATTCGTACTGAAAATCAGACAATTTCATGCATGTTTTCTCCGTTTTATAGTAAATAATGGGTTGACAAGGACACAAAAAATGTGTATGATAATAATATATTGGATAGAGGCGCAAATGTCAAGAGTATCCGTCGGAGATTTCCGAAATCAGTGAACGCGGAGAAAGGGGCTTTTGCCGAAGGATGCAGTACGGAGGCTGTATTTCCTGATCGGGCGTATGAACAATTGTCCGATTGTCATCATATATTTGAAACCGACCTGCCCCGTAGGTCTTTTTCTCATATGATGGAGGGCTATCAATACAGACGGGGCTCTCTATGGCTGAGCTTCGTAGTATTGGTGGCCGGCTGTAAAGCCGGTTTTTTTACGCCACCAAAGCCAATGAAGATCAATTTGTTAATTATGTAACGGAGGTTATTAAACATGAAAACTTACAGAATTGCCGTTGTAGGCGCTACCGGTATGGTGGGCCGCACCTTTTTAAAGGTGCTGGAAGAATATCAATTGCCTGCTTCCGAATATTTCCTCTTTGCGTCTGCCCGCTCTGCAGGAAAAACGCTGGATTTTATGGGCAAAAAGTATACGGTGGAAGAGCTTCGCGAGGACAGCTTTGACCGCGGTATTGATATTGCCCTGTTTTCTGCCGGCGGTTCCACCAGTGAAAAATTTGCCCCCATTGCCGCTTCCAAAGGTTGTATCGTAATCGATAATTCCTCTTGCTGGCGCATGGATCCCCAGGTGCCCCTGGTCGTTCCGGAGGTAAACCCCGAGGATATCGCTTGGAATAAGGGCATTATTGCCAACCCCAACTGCTCCACTATTCAGGCCATGGTAGCTTTGAAGCCCCTTTTGGATCGTTACGGCATCAAGCGCGTGGTGTATTCCACCTACCAGGCGGTGTCCGGTGCCGGTCAGGCAGGTTGGGCAGATCTGGAAAACGGCATCAAGGGAGAAGCTCCCGCCAAGTTCCCCTACCCCATTTTTAACAACTGCCTGCCTCATATTGACGTGTTTACCGAAAGCGGCTATACCAAAGAAGAATTGAAAATGATTCAGGAGACCCGCAAGATCCTGCATACCCCCGATATGCGTGTAACGGCTACCACAGTGCGTGTCCCCGTTTTCAACAGCCATTCGGAATCCATCAACGTGGAATTTGAAAAGCCCTTCGACATGAAGGAACTGCGCCAACTGTTGGCCTCTGCTCCCGGTGTGGTGTTGCAAGACGATCCAGACAAGCTGCTCTACCCCATGGCCATTAACGCCACCGGGCACGACGAAGTCTTTATCGGCCGTTTGCGCCGCGACGACAGCGTGGAATCCGGTATCAACATGTGGGTCGTAGCAGACAACATCCGCAAGGGTGCCGCCGCCAATGCCGTGCAGATCGCCCGCAAGCTGATCGAGCAGGACAACAAATAAAAGCCTCTACCCCTTAATTTTTTACAGGAGGAACCCTATATGAAGACACCTGTGTTTACAGGCAGTGCCGTGGCATTGATCACCCCTTTTACAGACAGCGGGATTGATTTTAATAAAATTGCCGAGCTTGTAGAATGGCAGTTGGAAAACGGCACGCAAGCCATCGTTGCCTGCGGGACCACGGCGGAAACCGCCACCATGAGCACGGAGGAAAAAAAGCAGGTTATTCGTTTTATTATTGAAAAAACCAACGGTCGCGTACCCGTCATTGCGGGCACGGGAAGCAATTGCACCCAATCAGCCCTGGAGATGTCTTTGTTTGCCAAGCAAGCCGGGGCGGATGCCCTGCTTGTGGTCACCCCCTATTATAACAAGACCACGCAGGACGGCCTGGTGGCCCACTACACTTACATTGCAGACCGCGTGGATCTGCCGTTGATCACCTATAATGTTCCCTCCCGAACGGGGCTGAATATTCTTCCCGCCACCAATGCACGCTTGGCAGCTCATCCCAACATCATTGGTTTGAAGGAGGCCAACGGGAATATGGCTTCCGTGGCTGAGACCATGCATCGTGCAGGCAAAGAATATTTTGTTTACAGCGGCAGTGATGAGCTGACCGTTCCCATGCTTTCTCTGGGAGCTAAGGGCGTTATTTCCGTGGCAGCCAATCTTTGCCCAGCCGCCATGGTTAAGCTTTGCAAGCTTTGGTTTGACGGAAAAATCGCCGAAGCCGCCGCCTTACAGGTGCAAATGTCTGCTTTGATCGCCAATCTTTTTTCAGAGGTAAATCCCATTCCCGTAAAAGCGGCCATGAATCTGTTGGGGATGAACGTAGGTATTCCCCGCTTGCCTTTGGTGGAAATGACTGCGGCCAATCGTGAAAAGCTTGCACAAAGCATGAAAGAATTCGGCTTGCTGTAAAGGGCAAGCCACAGGAAGGAACAAGGTACCGCTATGTTAAACATCCTTTTGGTGGGTTGCAACGGCAAAATGGGCCGTGTCATTACGGAATTATGCCGTCAAAACGAGCAGTTTCGCATTGTGGCCGGGGTTGACCTTTTCTCGGAAAACACTGCTGCTTTTCCCGTTTTTACCACGATTGAAGAATGCCGCGAAAAGCCGGATGTGATTGTGGATTTTTCCAGACCCTCCAGTTTAATGTCTACCTTAAAATTTGCCGTTTCCTACAATGTCCCCGCAGTGATAGCCACTACCGGCCATTCACCCGAGCAACGGGAACTGCTGAAAAAAGCGGCGGCCTCGGTTCCCGTCTTTTTCAGTGCCAATATGTCCCTTGGCGTGGCGGTAGTAAGCCATTTGGTGAAGCGCTGTGCCGCCGTATTGGGGGATGATTATGACATTGAGGTCATTGAACGGCACCATAACCAAAAGGTAGACGCGCCCAGCGGCACGGCTTTAATGCTGGCAGATGCGGCAGCCTCTTCCCTTTCCCAACAGCCTGTCTACACGTACGAGCGCCATTCTCTTCACCAGGCGCGTTCCAAGCACGAGATTGGCATTTCCAGCATTCGCGGCGGTACCATCGTCGGTGACCACGAGGTGCTTTTCGCCGGGGTGGACGAAACGATCAGCCTGCATCATAACGCCCAAAGTCGCAACGTATTTGCGGCAGGGGCTTTGCGTGCGGCCTGTTTCGTTGCTGACAAGCCGGCAGGTATGTACAACATGGACCAATTGGTCGAAGAGACCTTAACAAATTTTTAAACGATCTTCCCCAGATCAAGGAGGAACAAGAACATGGAAACCATTACCCGAGTATCTTACCTGATGGATGTGACTGTGGTGACGCTGACAGCTAAAGCCGCACAACGCGAATTTATCACCAAGTACTTCGAAAGCCTTTCCGAAAACGATGTCAACGTAGACATGATCTCTCAAAGTGCCCCCATGGACAGAAGCGTGCGCGTTTCTTTTACGGCGGATGATGCCGAAGTGGCCGGTGTGCTGAAAACCACCTCTGCCATGCGAAATATCTGCCAAGACCTGCGCACCGAAATGAACTCTCAAAACGTAAAGCTGACGTTTTTCGGCGAAAAAATGAGCGATACGCCCGGTGTGGCGGCTAAAGTCCTTCGCTTCTTCTTGGATAACGAAACCGAACCCGTGCTGATCACTACCTCCCTGTTCAGCATTACCTGCATTATCAATTCCCACGATTTTATGCGAATTCGCCCCGCTTTAACGAGCGTGTTCGGCGAGCTGACCGATAAATTCGTGCAGGCGTGATCCTCTAAGAACTGCTCCAAACCGAAAAAAGCGAAAATTTGCCCATCACGGGTAATTTTTCGCTTTTTTGTTCATTGTAAATATTTTGATCAAACCTATTGCTTTTACAAAGGTATTATACTATAATAAAGAAAAAACAATGTTGCTGTAGCAACTTTTTAGGTGGTTTTAATTTGCCGATACAGAAGATCCTTTTGGCCGCTTCTCCCCTTTTCAAAAACATCAGCGGTGAAAAAGCAGAAAAACTGGTGCATTGTCTGCAAGGGAAAATGCCGGTCTACGAGCAAGATACCATTTTGGCAGAGCCAGGAGAAGCATATCCGTTTTTCGGGCTTCTTTTGGCCGGAAAAATGGCTTATGAAGAAGTGGACAAAAGCGGAAACGTCCGTCTTTTGGCGCGGGTGGAGATCGGCGATGTCTTCGGCGAAGCCACGGTCGCCACAGAGCGTCCGATGCCCTGCCGTCTAAAGGCCGCGGCCGGAACCCGCGTTTTGTTGTTGCGCTATGACCTGCTTATGGGAGGCTGTTCCAACCAATGCCCGGAACACGTACAGTTAAGAAAAAATTTTACAGGCCTGCTGGCCGAAAAGCTTCAGTTAATGACGAGAAAGGTCCATTATCTGACCATCAAAAGCCTGCGCGCCCGCATGACGGCTTTTTTGCTGGATTGCAAAAAGCAATTTGGCCACAACACCTTTACCCTGCCTTATAATCAAACGGCACTGGCTGTTTTTTTAGGGGCCAATCGTTCAGCCCTTTCCCGTACGATTTCCCAAATGTGCCGCGACGGACTGATTGAAACGGCAGGCAGATCTTATAAGATCTTAAACGAAACGGCACTACAAGAGCAGCTTGAAACTATTTTTGCGGAGAACAGAGCATGAAAGCCTTGAAAGAAGCTTTGGCCCTTTACTGGGCCCGTTTGGATAAAATTTTGCTGTTTCTTTGCCTGACCGCTTCTGCCTATGGGATGGTCATCATCCACAGTGCAACGGCTTACACGGGCAGCAACAAATACGTATTGGTACAGGGAATTGGCCTGTTTTTGGGGCTGGTTTGCGCCCTGATCATGGCTTTTATCGACTACGACCGTCTAAAAAAGCTGTTTTGGATCTTCATGGCTGTTTCCGTGGCTCTGTTGGGAGCTACGTTGATCATGGGGACGGGCGGCGAGGAAACGGGAAACCAAAGCTGGATCCGCTTTAAATTGGGTGGCTTTGAATTAGGCGTTCAGCCGTCTGAAATGGTCAAGATCGCCTTTGTGTTTACCTTTGCCTGTCATTTAAGTCGCTTGAAGGAGCGGGTAAACAGCATTGTCGGCCTACTTGGTCTCGGAGTGCATGCCGGCGTGATTATGGGCTTGGTGGCCCTGCAGGGGGACCTGGGAACCGCCCTGGTCTTTGTGTTTATCGTATTAACGATGCTTTTTGCGGCCGGTTTAAATATTTTCTATTTTTTAGGCGCTTTTGCCGTAGTTGGTGCTACAGCTCCCGTTTTGTGGAACTTTTTAAAGCCTTATCAGCAACAGCGTATTATTTACGGCTTCTACCCTCAGGGCGACCCTTCCGGCTATGGATATCAAGCACTGCTCAGCGAAATGATGATCGGCGCCGGAGGAACCACGGGCTATGGGTATATGCAGGGGCCCCATGTACAAAAGGGAGCCCTTTTCGCCCAGCATACCGACTTTATCTTTGCCGCCGCAGGCGAGGACCTTGGTTTTGTGGGAACGGCAGCCATTATTTTGCTGTTGCTGCTCATCTGCGGAAAAATTGCCTACAGTGCCATTATGGCTAAAAATATGATGGGACGCTTGCTTTGCGCCGGAATTTTCGGCATGCTGACCTTTCAGATCCTTTGTAACATTGCCATGTGTTTAGCCGTTTTCCCCGTTATCGGCATTACCCTTCCCTTTTTCAGCTACGGAGGCTCCTCCATCGTCAGCGTTTTTCTGGGCGTAGGTGTGGTGCTCTCTGTCAATGCCAGGCGGGATGAATATTTCTACGAATACACCGTAGGAGAAGAAGAATTTCGTTAAGGAGGGCGCAAACCTTGAAAATGTCGAACAAACATATTTTGCTTGCGGCTATGAGTCTGCGCCTGGGGGGAGCCGAAACCCATATCGTAGAGTTGGCGTTGGCTTTGCAACGTGCCGGACACCGTGTCAGCGTGGTATCTGCGGGAGGAATTTTGGCAGATAAGCTTACCGCTTGCGGGATCGAGCATATTTCATGCCCGTTGGACGTACACAGTCCCGCCACCCTGTTGCGTTGTGCCCTGGCTTTGCGCCGTGTTTTCAAGCGCCTGAAGCCCGATGTGGTTCACGCTCACGCCCGTATTCCCGCCCTGGCCTGCCGCTTGGCAGACCCCTTGGGAAAATACCCTTTGGTGACAACCGTGCATGGGCGGTACGAGGTAACTCCTTTGCTGCGCTTTTTGACCCATTGGGGGGAATACCAATTGGCGGTCAGCGAGGACCTAAAGCAGTACTTGCTGGAGGAATACCGTTGTCCCGAATCTAAGATCCGTGTTACGGTAAACGGGATCGACGGGGTGCGTTTTTCCAAGGGAGAAAAGGATCTCTCCTTACTGGAGGAACTGCATCTTCCCCGCGAATCCAAACTGGTCGTGGGCGTCAGCCGCCTGGATGAAGATGCCTGTGTTCCCGCCATGTATCTGGCCCATCATTTTGAGGAAATTTTCGATACCGACACCACGCTGATTTGGGTGGGCGGCGGAAGCAAGCTGGAGGAGCTTCGGCAAGTTGCCGCAGGGCTGAATGAACGGCTTGGCCGTAACGCCTTTGTCAGCGTGGGAAACCGAGCCGACGTGGAGCGTTTTTTACACACGGCCGATGCCTTCGTTGGGGTGGCCCGTTCTGCTTTGGAGGCTATTTGCTGCCGTTGTCCCACAGTGCTGTTCGGCAATGCGGGGTTCGGCGGGGCGGTTACCCCTGAAAAGCTGTCAAGCTTTAACGCGCATAATTTTACCTGCCGTGGGCTTTCTCAACCCTATTTACAGGATTTAAAAGAGGCCTTCCATCAAGCCACGTCCCTTCCTAAACAAGCCCTGGAGGACATGGGAAAGGCCATTGCGAAGCATTATTCCGTGGACACCATGTCCCTGGATGCCCAATGGGTATACGATCGAGTGATCTCTACCAGGAAGCGTGGCCGTTACGACCTGGTCCTTTGCGGATATTACGGCCACCGCAACCTTGGGGACGATATTCTGTTTCAGCAGGTCATCAAAAACCTACGCGCTCATCGTCCGCAATGCCGCATTGCCCTGTTGATGAGTCACCGCGCCCAATATGCCGACATCTTAAACGAGCTGAGAGTGTTTGCCAAAAACCGATTTGCTCCCTTCTCGGTGATGAACAGCATTTTGCGAAGTCGGGCGCTTGTGTTTGGCGGTGGTAGTCTGTTGCAGGACGGAACCAGCACAAAATCTTTGCTGTATTATAATTTTTTATTGTCTTTCGCACAGTTTTTTCGCAAAAAGACCGTATTGTATGCCAATGGAATCGGCCCGATAAAGCACGGCAAAAATTTACGCCGCATTCGCAAGACCCTGAGCAGAGCCACTTTGATCACCCTGCGAGACAGCCATTCCGTAGAATTGCTTGAAAGCCTTCAAATCCCCTCTCAAAAGGTGTTTTTAACCGCCGACGAGGTGTTAACGCTTTCTCCGAAAAAACCGTCTCAAGAGGCTCCTGCAGCGTCATACTTAGTGGTGTCCTTACGCGAATGGAAGGATACCGACCCCGACTTTGTCGAAAAAACGGCTTGGGTATTGGATCAAGTAGCCGGCGATCGAGACCTACAGCTGGTATTTGTGACCATGCAGGATGCTGTGGATGAGGAAATCAGCCGTAAGGTCTCTTCCCTGCTACATGTTCCCTCCCGCATTCAAAAGGCTGACACAGCCAAGGCATTGACGGAGCTGATTTGCCAAAGCAGCGGTGTGGTAGCCATGAGGCTTCACGCCTTGGTGCTTGGGTTGCTTTGTGACGTCCCCGTTTGCGGCATTTGTTACGATCCCAAGGTAGATGGCTTTTTGCAGGAGCTACAGATTCCGGCCGATATTCGTATTGAACAAATGGATGCCAAAGGCTTTTACAAACTGCTGGATGAGATCCTGAGCACCTATAGCTCAAGAAAAGAGGACATTGCCGCGTTAAGGGCACGGGCCGAGCAAAATGCAAGGCTGACCGCAAAAGCACTTTGGAAGGGAGAAAGCTTATGAGGATCTTGGGAGTAGACTTTGGAGACAGCCGCACAGGATTGGCTGTTTGTGATGCAAGTGAAACGCTTGCCTCGGGCTTGGAGACCGTCCATGAAAAATGTATTGCCGAAACGGCTAAAAAGGTGGCTCAAAAGGCCGCACAGCATCAAGTAGAACTGATCGTAGTGGGAAATCCCCTGAACATGGACGGAAGCGCCGGCTTTCGAGCGCAAAAAACCGCCCGTTTTATCGAACAGCTTAAGGAACACACTTCCCTGCCCATTGAGCTTTACGATGAACGGCTGACCACCGTTTCCGCCCATCATTTTCTGCAGGACACGCGCACTTTCGGGCAAAAGCGCAAAAACGTGGTAGATACCCTTTCTGCCGAGATCATTCTGCAAGATTATTTGGAGCGAAAACACCGCAAAAGCTCCTCAAACTCTTGACAAAAAAGAAAGTTTTACAGTATAATACCCCGTGAGCAAGCTCAATACGTCTTGCCCACTTCCCGCCCCCATAGTTAAATGGATATAATAAACCCCTCCTAAGGGTTAGTTACAGGTTCGATTCCTGTTGGGGGTGCCAAAAAGAAAGACACGATGAAAATCGTGTCTTTCTTTTTGTGTTTGTGTCCGCAAGGACACAACATCGTTTGACCGCTTGCGGTCAACATCATTTTTTGCAAAGCAAAAACATCATTCCGCTTGCGGACACAAAACGATGTGGCTGCGCCAACGATGTGATGCTTCGCATCAATGATGTTGCCTTCGCGCAAACGGAAAGTTGCATTTGCACCCTAACACGAAAAGTCCTTGATTTTCAAGGGCTTTTTTGTTTTTTGTAAAAAGCGACTTCTTTCACCATTACACCTTTTCCTTACCTTTTGGTCTTGAACCTGCGACTTTGTTAAATCTCGTTGAAGAAATAGAGTTTTTGTGATATCTTATTACCAATTGAAAAAGTATATTGAAACATTTACATGTGTGTGATATAATTACGCTTGTGAAAAGTATTGATGGGACACATTGGCCTCCGCAACATATGTTTCGTACTTCATTAGTATGTATAACGATTTCACTGTAAGAGTATAGTTTTTAATAAAAGGAGCAAAAAACATGAATTTTGAAAACGCTGTAAAAAAAGCCAAAGAATTGGTTTCCAAAATGACGGTTGAAGAAAAAATGTCTCAATTGGTTTTCAACTCCCCTGCTATTGAACGACTTGGCATTAAAGAATACAATTGGTGGAACGAAGCTGCCCACGGCGTTGCACGTGCAGGCATTGCTACGGTTTTTCCTCAAGCCATAGGCATGGCTGCAACTTTTAACCCGAATCTGATCTACCAAGTTGCCGACGCTGTTTCTACCGAAGCGCGAGCCAAATACAATAAAAGCGTTGAATTTAATGATTATGATATCTACAAAGGATTAACTTTTTGGACACCGAATATCAATATTTTCAGGGATCCTCGTTGGGGAAGAGGTCAGGAAACCTACGGAGAATGCCCTTGCCTGACTTCGATTATGGGCGTTTCTTACATCAAAGGTTTACAAGGAACAGGACAATATCTTAAATCGGCTGCTTGCGCCAAACATTTTGCTGTACATTCCGGGCCTGAAAACTTGCGGCATTCTTTTGATGCTCAAGTAAGCATGAAGGATCTTTGGGAAACTTATCTTCCCGCTTTTGAATATGCTGTGAATGCAGGCGTAATCGGAATCATGGGGGCTTATAATCGCACAAACGGTGAACCTTGTTGTGCCCACAATTATCTTATGGAGCATGTATTGAAAGAGAAATGGGGGTTCAACGGCTATTTTGTTTCGGATTGCGGCGCTATTGCAGATATCAGTGAACATCATCATTTCGTTGAAACTATGAAGGAAGCAGCTGCCATTGCCTTACAAAAAGGCTGCAACCTCAACTGCGGAGAGGCTTACGCTCATTTAATAGATGCTTATGAAGAAGATCTCATCACCGAAGACGACATTGATGCCTCTGTTGAAAGACTTTATACTGTAAGAGCTTTGCTTGGTGAATTTGAGAAAGAACGTCCCTACTTGGATATTCCTTACAGCAAATTAGATTGCGAAGAACACAAGCGTTTGAACTATGAAACTGCCAAGCAATCGTTAGTGTTGCTTAAGAATGAAAATGAATTTTTGCCAATTGCAGACGGACAATACAAAAGGATTGCCGTTATAGGTCCAAATGCAAATTCCACTGTTGCCCTGGAAGGGAATTATAACGGCCGTGCTTCGGAGTACATTACGGTGGCAGAAGGTATGCGGCGAACCTTTAATGAATCCAAAATTTCAGTAGCAAACGGATCGCTGATCTGGAAAGAAAAAATGGGCGATGGGAGTGGATTCACAAACTTAAGGAGCGAAGGGCTTGCAGCTGCTAGCGAAGCTGATCTTACGGTGCTTTGTCTTGGATTAGACCGTAATATTGAAGGAGAGGAATTAAATTTTGAGAATGAATTTGCCGCAGGCGGTGACAGAAAATTAACCAGTTTACCTCAAACACAAATCCGTCTTGCTGAAGCGATTTGCGACATTTGCAAAAATTTGGTAGTAGTAGTACTAAGCGGAAGCTCGGTTGATTTAGGAAACAAAATCAACTCTCATGCCAAGGCCATCATTCAAGGATGGTATCCCGGAGCTTTAGGAGGACTGGCCGTTGCAGAAATGCTAAACGGAAAATTTTCTCCTTCCGGAAGATTGCCAATTACATTCTATAAGCAAGAAAATTTTCTTCCTGAAACAACCAACTACTCTATGAAAGGGAGAACGTACCGTTATATCGAAGAGGAGCCTCTGTTTCCTTTTGGTTTTGGGTTAGGATTCAGTAAAATAGAATATGCAAATCTTAACGTGTTATCTACTGACGCAAAAACGGTTAAGATCCGTGTTGATATAATCAACAAAGGCAAATTTGAAACAATTGAAAAGGTACAGGTCTATACTAAAATAAGCGACAGCCGAACTATAACGCCCAATTACCAGCTGTGCTCAGTACAAGCTGTTACACTCAAGCCCTTTAAAAAGGTTTCCACCGAAATAGAAATTGATTCATATTGGCTGAAAGCAGTTCTGGAGACCGGTGAGCGAGTTGAAGCAGACGGAAGTATTTGGCTTTTTGTAGGAGGACATCAGCCGGATTCTTTAAGTTGCCAACTTACCGGAACGAAGTGCCTTAAAATTTCGTTAAAATAATAGGGCCATACAGAAAGGATCTTTTATGAAAACAAGCTTAGTTTGGAATCTTGGATACTGTGATACCGAAAGTTCTATGCCAAAAGAAACTTTTGCTGCGAAGGTTCCTGGTTCTGTACAGTTGGATTATGCAGCCGCTTACGGTTTGCCGGATTACCGATTTGAAACCAACTTTGAGCAATATCGCTGGATGGAAGATAAATATTGGGTCTATTCGGCTGAGTATGATGCAAGGAACACCGATTTACCGTATTTGCGTTTTATTGCTAAAGGAATTGACTATAAATACGATATTTACGTAAACGAAACAAAAAAGTTTTCTCACGAAGGAATGTACCGCACCGTTATTTTGGATTTAAATGAATACATTGGAAAAATCGTTACCTTAAAAATCGTGGTGCATCCGGTTCCCAAAAGCAATGTAGGCCTTCCCTCCCCCAACACACGCGATGAACAAAATCAATGTTGCAAACCTGCTGTAAGTTATGGTTGGGACTTTCATCCGCGTTTAATCCCGCTTGGAATTTGGGAAGAAGCTTACATCGAAACTTCTTCTTTGCCAGAACACATAAAGCCCAACATTTCATATACGTTAAACACAAAGCGTGATGTTGCCGCGCTTTCTCTGCGTGTTAACGTTGACGAAAACGTCAAATGGCGCTTTGTTGATCCTGACGGAAAGGTAATCTTTGAGGGAGTCTCTCCTTCAGAGAACTTTGAAATTGCCTCTCCCCTGCTTTGGTGGTGCAACGGATACGGCGCTCCCAATTTGTACACCTGGGAACTGACAGTACCTTGCGGAGATACAGAGGAGACGTTTAGTGGCAAGATCGGCTTCAAAACCGTTTCTCTGGAAATGAACGCCAATACATGGAGTCTTCCCGATTTTCCCAAGTCACGCAGTTGTCCGCCTATTACACTTTGTTTAAACGGCATCCCCATTTTTGCGAAGGGCTCAAACTGGGTCTGCCCCGAAATTTTTTATTCCGAACTGACACCTCAGCGTTATCGGGAGCAGTTGCAACTTGTCAAAGATGCCAATATGAATATTCTGCGGTGTTGGGGCGGCGCAATCGTAAACAAAGAATCCTTCTTCGATCTTTGTGATGAAATGGGAATATTGGTATGGCAAGAATTTCCCCTTGCTTGCAATAATTACCATGCCACCGAACATTATATGGAATTATTGAAGTGCGAAGCAAATGACATTATAGACCGAGTTGCCGGTCACGCCTGCCACGCTATTTGGTGCGGTGGAAATGAATTGTTTAACTCCTGGTCCGGGATGACCGATCAGTCTTTAGCACTTCGTTTGCTTAACAGTATAACTTTTGAGCGCACACCGAATATTCCTTTTCTGGCGACCTCTCCTCTGATGGGGATGGGACATGGAAGTTATCTGTTTGTGTACCATAACGGCAAGGAAGTCGTGGAGGTCATGCAGCATTCAAATAATACTGCTTATACAGAGTTTGGCGTACCTGCTTTTTCAAACTTGGATTGCCTACAGCAAATCACGGATCTGAAAAATTTATTCCCCATGGTTGCAAACGACGTAACCTGTGCCCACCACGGATTTGATGCATGGGGTAAAGGGCAAACATGGTGTTCAAAAGATACCATTCAAAGTTATTTTGGTGAAAGCAATTCATTGGAGCAGCTGGTAAATCGGGGACAATTTCTGCAAAAAGTCGGTTATCGTTTTATTTTTGAAGAAGCAAGGCGCCAAAAACCGCATTGCTCAATGGCCATAAACTGGTGTTTCAATGAACCGTGGCCTTGCATCGCAAACAACAGTGTTATTTGTTATCCAAACAGCATAAAGCCCTCCTATTATGAAATAGCCAAAGCCTGCAGACCGGTTGCCGCAACGGCTCGTTATCGCAAATTACGGTACCGCGCTGAGGAAATGCTGGAATTCGACCTGTTTTTGCTTAACGACGGCGTCTCTCCGTTAGATCCAATGGAAATCGTTGTTTTAGTGCAGGTTGGAAATGAAGATCCCGTTCGTATTATGACTTGGGAAGTACCGTATATCGAGGCAAACACCAATTTTTCAGGTCCAACCCTACGGTATTGCTTGCCAGTTATTTCAAACGCGGAAACATGCAAGATCATTCTTGCGGCCGGTGACGCTTCGTCGGAATACACTTTACTTTACAACTGCCCCCAGCACATCGCGCCCAAGAAAAAAACGCTGAATATGTAATGGCGCGATCTTCTTTCGAAGCGTCAAAACAAAAACACTCCCAATAGATTTTTAAAATCTGTTGGGAGTGTTTTTTTGTATCAAAATTAATGGAAAGTCGCTGTCAGCATTTTATACCAACGTTTACAAGCATTTTCTAACGGAAAAAGGACCTGCGTGGTGGCAGGTCCTTTTTACTATAAGGAGAGACGCAACTAATAAGTCGCATTAGATAGGTTTTAATAATAATGGTTCACTTCACAAAGCATTTCACTTTATGAAAAATTAAGGAAGCATCATTTCAATACGCTGACGCACGCGGGTCAAGATCGTGCGGGGAGATTCAGGCAGGGGATGAAGAAGTTCAGCAGTAGTGCGCGCGGTCAGCGTGTCAAAGGCCTCCAAGGCTTTCTCGGCATTCTCGATAGAGGTCTCAAACATGGGAAGACGTTCCGTTTCGGGGAGCTTTTGCGGCCAATTGGAATCGTTTTCCAGAAACTTGAAGATCTCCGTCAAGGTATCCACACCGTCATCCTTGACCAAGAAGGAGGCATACTCACGAAGAACGTCTTCCGGGGTAAGGGTGGGATCGTGGGCAAAGCGGGCAAAAGCGTAAACATTGAGGGCGTTATTTATGCCGGCGTTTCCCGCAATGGCACCCGTCATTTTGATCTCGCGCATAGTGTCGATATATTTTTTGATATAGCGAGTGTTGAGGTTGGGCATTTCCGTACCCACACGGGAAGAACCGGCATTGTCGCCGTCATCCAACTCGTCGAGCAGAAAATGGCTGAAAGCCCAAATACGGTCGGCACCATTTTTCTTGGCCAGCTTCACGTCCTCTGCGGAGGGGAACTTGACCTCGGGTGTCTTGCCTGACTGATGGTACAGACGCAGAGCCAAAGCACGGTAATAGTCATGGCCGGGAATCTCAATACCGATCTCGGGGCCGATAAAGTTTTCCATAGCTAACATCTGACGCCCCAAAGTTCCTTCGGAGAGCCAAAAGTTTACGCTAAAAGGATTGGCATATTTCTGAACGTACTGGGAAACAGCCCAAATATTGGCATTAAACTTTGCGTTGGGGGTGTGTTTTTTCACCAGCTCGTGAACATCTAATACCATATCGGTATAATATTCCAATCCACCCTGGGTAGCCAGACCGCTCACACCGCCGGGGTCACCGGCAAAAAGGGAGAATCCGTCGGCTATGTCCCAAACTTTAATGCTTTCTTCGATGTAGGACAGACGCTCGGCCATCTTTCCCTCATCTGCGGGGTTGAAGACCGTGCCGGAACCGTCGGGGGATACGTCGGCAGGACCCTTGTACTGCTCTAAATTAGTCAGAAAGATGACGTACACCTTCAGACCCTGTATCTTGGCCGTCATAATTTCGGACTTCATTTGCTGACGGTACGTATCCAAGGGCTCGCCGGGCTTGAAGATCCACCCGATATCCAACAGCTCGATGGTGTCGATCCCACTGGCTTTCCAAAATTTAGCCTGAGCGGCGGAAACCCCGCGAAAAGCGTAGTAACCCACCGTATCAAAGCTATGACTTGAGGCAGGGGCTCCGCAGGAGACCAATCCGAGGAGAGTAACCAAAGCTACCCCCAAGCAGAAACACTTGATTTTCATCTTTCAAAACTCCCGTATATGTGGATTTTATAGTAAAAAGAGCCTGTGAAAGCAGGCTCTTTTTACTTAGAATAAGGAGAACTATGTTTGCCATACAGAGAAGTCTGTCTTATGGATAACAGGCTCAATGCAGGCTTTTAGAAATGAGCGATGTTTTCTTGGAAGCCAAGGAAGCGGCAACCAGACCCAAACCGGCAACAGCGATCAGAGAGATACCGCAAAGTATTTTTTTAATAACCGAACAGCTCGGCCAGTTTCAAATTGACGGCTTCGATAGAAGCTTCGTAGAGGGAAGTGATAGATGCGCCGGGGGTAGCCATCGTATAGTTAAAAGCAGCCTGAGCCGTGTTGAACAGCACGCTGTATTCGGCGGTGTTGGCCAGCATAACGGTCACACGCTCAAAATAGGGATTGCCGAAAGCCAAATGTAACATCTCCAAGGAGTCCTCATCACGGAACAGAGTTTCGTAATGGGTATCGCTTACGGTCTGCAGTACATCATCAGCGTAAGCACCGCAGAATTCCAGGAAGTAGCCGGTCAGATCCAACTGATCAGCATTCTTACCGATAAAGAAGGTGAAAACAGCCTGAGTGCCGCCGTTACGGTACTCTTTCTGTTCCTTGTTCAGCTTAGGCATAGGCAACAGACCAAAATCGCTGGTCATTTCTTTCCACAACTCTAGGCCGGAAGCGGCATAGCAACAGAAAAGCAAGCGGTCGGTGGGGAACATTTCCTTGGTGTTTACTTCCCAGGTTTCTCCGCCGGACAGGTCGTAGGAAAGGTGATTATCGCGCACGTTAGCAGTAATCAGATCAATGATTTTGGTATTGTGAGCATCAATGGTAGCACAATAGTATTTTCCGTTCTCATCAATGTTATAAAAATAGCCGCCCATGCTATAGAACAGTTCCTGCTCAATCGTGCTGGGAGGTCCGCCTAAACCGTAACGGTCTTCAGCTGTCCAGACGTTATCGCCGTTGTCTTTCATGGCCTTTTCGCAGTATTCGATAAACTTATCGAAAGTCCAATCGCCGTCACGCACCAGCTGATACAGGTCAGGCAGTTGCAGCTCCTCGGCGACGGACTTGTTGTAGAAAAGCATAAAAGAGAGATTGTCAATGGGTGCAATGTCGCCACTCACACCGTATAGATTTCCGTTTATGGTGAAGGTCTCCAGAATGGAGGGATGCCAATAATCCTTGGTGGTATCCAAATACTTCAAATCGTTCATAGGCTTAAGAAGATCAGATGTGTAGAATTGACCCAAAGTCCAGCCCATATCCAGCCAAATATCACCGTACTTATCACCGGACATCGTATAAGACTGTGCTTCGGTGATCAGAGTTGTGTAGGAAGACTCTGAAGCAACAATTGTAGCACCGGTTTCTTCCTCGAACTGCTGGAACATTTCGAAACGGGCGATCTGATTATGATCGCCTTCCAGGCTGGCTTTACTGGCCCAACCTGTTCCGTCGATGATTTCCAGGGTCTTGCCGCTGAAGTCTACGTCGGGCAGACCGTACTTGGCATGATAAGAGTCAGCATCAGGGGTCGTTGAGGGGGTCGTTGAGGGGGTGGTGGCAGGCTTGTCGCCGCAGGCCACCATAGAAATGGCCATCAGAAAAACAAGCAAGGTTGCGAAAAATCTTTTCATTGTGTGCATCTCCTTTTTTTGTTTTTATCGAGTCTTGCTGTGCAACCACTTCATAGCTGCAAGCAGATCGGGCATAGTAGTAAAGTCGTGTCCGCGTCCTTCATATTCCACGTACACATAGTTGTCGATGCCAAGGGCTTTAAAGGCCGCGTCCATATTACGGGAATTCTGCACGGGAATGATTGCATCTGCCCCACCGTGAGCAATGTACAAGGGAGTTTTGGCCAAAGCCTCCACCACCGTCAAATCACTCGCTGCACAACCGATAAAGGCCGCGGCAAACGTTTGAGGATAGCGGCTAACAATATCATAAGAAGCAAATCCACCCATAGAGGCGCCGGACAGATACAAACGGTTTTCGTCCACGGAGAATTCCTTTGCCAAGCTGCCCAGCAACTCCATAAGTGCCGTAACCTGGGTGCTCTCCGCAGTTCCGCTGATGTTAATATAGTATTGGCCTTCGGCGGCGTTATAGGTTTGGGAATCTGCCCAGAAGCGGTCGATAGGACACTCGGGCACAATGAAGATAAATTCTTCCTGCTTTTGATATTGCACCAGCATATTCAACTGGTTGAAGTCCCCCATCAGCTGGGTCATATTGTCACTGCCGCGCAAACCGCCGCCGTGGAGGTGCATCTGCAGGGAATATTTCTTGGCCGGATCGTAATGGGCGGGCAGATAGATGCGATAATTGACGGTAAAGCCATTGGAAGCCACAAAGGAGCGAGGAGTAGTGATGGTAGACATGATGCGGGTATCAATAGTCTCCACGGCACTGACGTCGTACATTCCCACGCCTTTGACCTCACCCGTTTTGACGGGCTTAGCTATGGCGGAGGGCACGTCACTATCCGTACCGCGCAGGCGCACTATACTGTGACCACCCTGAAAGAAGAATTTGCCGGGTTTTTGATAGGTTTCCCCGGGGGCTTCGTCCACACAGTCGATCACCGATTTCCCGTTCACGGCAACCATAAAGTGCACGTTTTCGCCTTCGTTGAGTACGGCGATTTCGTAATGGTTGTAATCCCAAAGATCAATAATTTCCGTCAGATCCACAAGCTCGGCCAGCACAGCGCTTTCCGCCCCGTTGTCGTCCCAGCGGGACAATTTCACGGTAATTTTGTTACCGTCGTCATAGAAATAAAGCATATAGCCGGGATTACCCGGACCAATGCTGGCTTCCCGGGGAGTACGGATCAAAAGATTCATCGCGGGACGCAGAATCAGGCTCATATCAAAGGAAACCACCTTATCGGCCAGGTCTTCGTGATCCAGGTAAGAGCCCAGACAATATAGCTCATTGACACCCATGCCGAACTGTAATGTTCCGTCATTTTGAGGGAACATATAGTAGTTCCATATACTGTTCCAATGGGACACGTCAAGCTTATCAGACGTAAGGTGATATTTTTCCAGATTTTCCATGGGGGATCCCTCCTGTGAAGTCGTAGGTTAAGATTAAGATTGTGTTGCGGAAAAACACGGCAGGATAGCCAATGCAAAAAAACAGAAGCGTAAAGAGTCTCTTTTTCTCAGAAATTTAAAAGTCTTAAAAAATAAAAAGAGCTCTCGGCCTGAGAGCTCTTTATCTTATCGGCTTGTCAAGAGCTCCCTGTTAAGAGCTCCCTGTTAAGAGCTCCCTGTTAAGAGCTCCCTGTTAAGAGCTCCCTGTTAAGAGCTCCCTGTTAAGAGCTCCCTGTTAAGAGCTCCCTGTTAAGAGCTCCCTGTT
>JAFWAE010000008.1 GCA_017507855.1 Clostridia bacterium | reverse complement strand
CCGTTCCTGCAGCACGGAGTTCCCCTATTACCGCCTTTGCTCTCACGAGCGGGCGATTGCCATTGCGGTAAGCTGGCAGGGACAGTGGGAGACCTCTTTTGAGTTTGATTGGCTCAACGGCGTAAAATTCAGCACCAAACTGCAGTATTTCGATGCTTACCTGAAACCGGGCGAGAAGATTCGTACAGCTTTGGTGGCTCTGGTATTTTCCGAGGATGCCGACGAGGAGCGCTGCATCAATTTGTGGCGTAATTGGATGGTATACGACAATACCCCCCGCACCAAGGAGGGGAAACTGCTGCCTCCCTGGTGTTCCATTGGTACGAACGCTCGTTTTTATGAGGCTAAGCACGCCACAGAAGAAAATCAGCTCTTCTTTATCAATACCTATGCGAAGAACAATATTCCCTTCGATTTTTGGTGGATCGACGCTATGTGGTATGATTGCGGCACGGAGCGTTTGCCCAACTGGTGCCCCGTGGGCACTTGGGATGCAGACCCCGTGCGCTTCCCCAACACGCTGAAGCCCATCAGCGACCGTCTGCATGAGATCAACGCGCAGCTTTTGACTTGGTTTGAGCCGGAGCGTGTATCTCCCGGTACGTATATTTACGAGGAGCGTCCCGAGTTTACCCTGACCACTCCTGCCGCAGAGAGCGAAGAGATCCAAAAGGGCGCCATGGGGACGGATACCAATGCCTCTATTGATAATTCCCGTCTGTTGAATCTGGCGGACGACGGTGTGACGGATTGGCTGATCGACAAGATCAATCACACCATTGACGTCAACGGCATTGATTTGTACCGTCAGGATATGAATACCAATCCCTTGCGTGTGTGGCAGCAGAACGATGAGCCGAACCGTGTGGGTATGCTGGAAAACAAATATTGCGTCAACCTGTTCCGCTACTGGGATGCGTTGGTGGAAGCTCACCCCGGCATGATCATCGACACCTGCGCTTCCGGCGGTCGCCGCATTGAGCTGGAAACGGTGCGCCGTTCTATTGCCCTGTGCAAATCCGACTATAACAGCGCAGGCCCTCTGATTACCTGCGGTTTCCACCATTCCCTGTATCAGTGGCTGCCCTATTTCGGGTCCTTGGGCTTGACGGAGCAAAAGCCCCACACCGACTATATCTTTGCCGCCAATTTTGCCGGCTGGATCGCTATGGACTACGACGTGCGAACTGAGGGGGTCAACTACGACGGTATCCGCCGCTTTATCAAGCTTCATAAGCAGTTGGCTCACGTTCTGCACGGCAATTATTACGCTTTGTTGCCCTATAGCCGCGATCCCCGCGAATGGAGTGCCTGGCAGTTCCATTGCCCCGAAAAGGACGAGGGCGTGGCATTGGTGGTGGCTCATCCCGAATGCCTGTTTACCGCAGCTACCTTGCCCTTGCGCGAGATCGATCCCACTGCCACGTATGAGGTGCGCCGCGTGAAGGATCTTGAGTTGGGCGAAGGTGTGGAAATGTCCGGTGCGGAGCTGGCGGCATGGAAGGTAAGCTTTACCTCCTTCCCCGAAGCTTGCATCATTTCCTATAAGAAAAAATAAGCGCGCAAATTTCAAATTTAATATGGCGTCCCTGTAAACAAAAAAACCGACAGCTTGAAAGCTACCGGTTTTTTTGTGAAAAAAGATTATTGAACGCGGTACAAGCCCTGCATAAAACCGTCCAGGGCAGAGGAGCACACGTCTCCTCCTACGATCTTTCCCTTGTAGACCAAAAGGTTCAACAGCACCTCACCTTCGTAATCGGGGTAATCAGTGATGCGGTAGGTGTAACGCTTAAGCACCTTGCCTTTTAATTTTTCCAGATCACAGCCCTGGCTTTGCTGCAACTCGTTATAACGCTGGTAGACCTCGGTAAATTCTCGGGGGACGGTGACTTGCACCACTTCCACAGCCTCCTCCTCTACCGTCCAGCCCAGGGAAGAAATAAAAGCCTTTCGCTGTTCTTCGGTGGCGCCGTCGGCCTTCAGCGAGGCGCTGGCACGGCTGCTTCCTCCGGCGGATGCGCAAAGCCATACCAGGCCTGCGATCAAAGCCACCACCAGCACTGCAGCCAATAGAAGCTTGGTTTTGCTTACTTTGACAGAGTAGATCATCATGGGGAAAAGGGCCTCCTTTTTTGCACGTATTCTGATTTGCTTAAGCTTATGAAAGGCCCGAAGAAAATATGACGGGAAATTCTGTTGAAAGCCTTGACAAACAGAAAAAAACAGGTAAACTGAATGAAGTGAAAGGAGGGCTTGGTTTGCTACAGGCTCTGTTTTTGATCCTGATCGTCAGCGGCGTATCTGCCCAAGATATTTTCCGCAAGCAGTATACCTTGCGCCGTCCCCGTTCCGGGGCGGCTATGCGCTGGTATACAGTGGTTATGACAGCGGCGGTCTTGATCACGTTTTTGGTATTGGGCGGCTTCCGCTTGAGTTGGCAACCGGCGGTGGTACCCTACGCTTTGGTCTTTGCCGTGGGCTATACGGCCGCCGTTCAATGCATACTTATCGCTACAAAAGAAGGATCCTTGGCACTAACAGCTTTGGTCAGCTCTTATTCGCTGATCATTCCCGTATTTGCCGGCGTATTTTGGCTGGATGAAAAATTGGGACTGCTTCGCATTGCGGCCATTGCTATGTTGGCCGTCTCCATCTATTTGCTTAACCGCAAAACGGAAAGTACCCATATCTCTAAAAAATGGTTATTGGCGGCCGCAGGGGTCTTTGTGGGAAACGGTACCTGCTCCTCGGCGTTGAAAATGCAACAGCATATGTTTGTTGGGCAACACCGTACCGAGTTTTTGGTGTACGGCATGGCGGTGGTATTGACTCTCAGCCTTGTGATCGCACTGCTTTCCAAAAAAGAACAGGGCGAAAAAACGGGGGCTTTGTTGAAGGATTGCCTGGGATTGGCCTCGGCTACCGGAGGTGCCAACGGTTGTGTAAACGTGTTAGCCTCCATTTTGGGAGAATGGATCCCCGCTTCGTTGCAATATCCCCTTACCAGTGCCAGCACCATGGCCGCAGGGGTGATCGTGGCGCGGTTGCTGTACAAGGAAAAGCTGGACCGTTTGCAGCAACTTGGCTTTTTTATGGCGGTGGCCTCCATCGTTTTGCTGAATTTGTAATAAAAAAAGGCTTTCGGAGCTTCCGAAAGCCTTTTTGTGTGGGAAAATTACTGTTGTTCGGCGGTGTAGGCGTCGAATACCTCTTGCAGGCGATGGGGATAGTCGGTCATAATGCCGTCAGCCCCGATGCGGATCAGGTGTTTCATGTCCTCGGGGTCGTTGATGGTCCAAAAATGCACGGCCAAATTATGCTTGTGCGCGGTATCGACGAAATGCTTGGTGGCCAAGGTGAAGCCCATTTCCTTCATGGGAACCTGGAACACACACATTTTGTCTCCGAAAAACAGGTCTGCATTCAGCAACTGGGTGATGAAAAAGCGAGTCACTCCGTCGTAGGAGGGAGAGTACATAAAGTTGGCGGGAACCTCCTCGGCTTCCTGCAAGCGTTGGTATTCGTCATACATCTCCTCATGGAAGCTGGCCAGCACTACGCGGTCAAAGGCTTCGTGCTTTTCCAACAGACGCAAAACTTCCTTCAACGCCTTAAAGCCCAGTTCGCCGCCTTGCTTAATCTCCACGTTGATGCGGCTTTCGGGGAAAGCCACCAGCAGGTCCTCTAACGTGGTAGCCAAAAACACCTTTTCATCTCTGGGAGAGACACCGTTAGGATAGGTGACGTCGGTGGGGAATTTTTCCACGCCGTTTTCATCCTTGAAATGCTGGCGTTCGCCATTGAGCACGCCGTCCTGAGTGGGGTTGGTGTAACCAAAATCTATCTTCTGCGCCATCAGATCGCTGTAATTCCAATCGGCAATGGCGCCGGTAACGTTGGTTTTACGGTCCAAAGTGGTATCGTGGGAAAGGATGACCACGCCGTCCTTGGTGATGCTGACGTCCGTTTCCATCATGACCCGAGGATCTACGCTGTAAGCGTTATAGAAGGCTTCCAGGGTGTTGTCGGGGAATTCTTTGTTTCCGCCACCGTGGGCGATGAGAATGGGCAGGTCGCGGTCGGTACGCATGGGGTTTTCAAAGGCGTAGTTTTGGCTGCGGGGCAGCAGGGCGATCGCGCTGTAGACCAAGGTCAGGCAGAGAAGCACGGTCAGTGTGATCTTCCATCCTTTTTTTAGTTTGATCTTCATAAAAAAATCCTTTCTGTGCAAACTTCAATTGGAGATACGCTCCCTTTTCTTCAGTATATCATAAAATAGCGAAAAAGCCAAATAGAAACGGAAAAAAACAGGGATTTTGTTCCATTTGAAAATATTTTTATCCCTCAAAAATCAGGTTTTGGTTACGCTCAAACAAAAAGGCCCTTGCGATTCGGCATCGCAAGGGCCTTTTGACAGTAGGATGATTTACTGCTCCTTGGTTTGGGCTTGGGTGGCAGGTTTGGGGGCGGGACGGGGATCTGCCGTGATCTCCTTGATCCCGGCGGCCAGGCCTGCAATGCCCTGCAGCTCGCTGGGCACGATCAGCTTGGTGGCCTTTCCGTCGGCCATTTTGGCCACGGCCTCCAGTTTTTTCAGCAGCAGATAGCCTTCCTCGGGGGCGGCCTGGTTGATCAGGCGGATAGACTCTGCCATAGCCTGTTGTACGCAAAGGATAGCCTGGGCTTCACCCTCTGCTTCGCGGATCTTTTGCTCGCGTACGGCCTCTGCACGCAGAATTTGGGATTGCTTTTCACCTTCGGCGGCCAGGATCTGGCTTTCCTTCAAGCCTTCCGCCACCAGAATCTTACTGGCTTTTTCACCTTCGGCGCGCAAAATAGCTTCGCGACGCTGACGTTCGGCTTTCATTTGCTTTTCCATGGCATCCTGGATCTCGGAAGGGGGGATAATATTTTTTAACTCTACGCGGTTGACTTTAATACCCCAGGGGTCGGTGGCTTCGTCCAAAATAACGCGCACCTTGGTATTGATGGTGTCACGGGAGGTCAGGGTGTGGTCCAACTCCAGCTCGCCGATGATGTTACGCAGAGTGGTGGCCGTCAGATTTTCAATGGCTTGCAAGGGCCGTTCCACGCCGTAAGCAAACAGCTTGGGGTCGGTGATCTGGAAAAACACCACCGTGTCGATCTGCATGGTGACGTTATCGTTGGTGATCACGGGCTGCGGGGGAAAATCCACCACTTGCTCCTTCAAAGAAACAATCTTGGCAATGCGGTCGATAAGGGGCCATTTCATATGCAGGCCCGTTTGCCAGGTGGTGGAGTACACCCCCAGGCGTTCAATGACGTAGGCCTTGGATTGGGGGACAATGCGAATGCAGGAAATGAGGAGTACGATGATGGCGAAAAGAACTGCCAGCAGGGTCGTAAGAATGGGATCCATAATGTCTTTACCTCCGTTTTTTAATTGGAAGAGTCTTGCTCTTCCACGATCAGCTTTACGCCTTCAATGGCGCGAACGATCACGATTTCATTTTTGGCAATGGGCAGGCCATCGGCGGAACGGGCGCTCCAGCAAGCTCCTTTTACGCTGACCAGACCTGTCTCCAAAAGGTTGTTAATCTCCTCCGTAACGAGGGCTTCCTGCCCCAACACTCGGTCTGCATTAGTGGGCACCTTTTTGGCATTAAGAAATTTATGTGCCAGGGGACGGGTGAACAGAAGTAACACCACAGAAACGGATAGAAACAGTACGATATGTAGCCACAGCAGGGTGGGGGCAACCAGGGAAACGAGCAATGCGATCAAGGCGCCTGCGGCAAACCAAATGGTGGTCAGCTGAGGCGTGATGGCTTCCGTAACCAGGCAAAACAGCATGATCGCCAGCCAAATATAGGGTGTCATAACAAACTCCTTTCCAAAAATTGTGTTTATTTTGCGGGGTCGGTGAAAAGCCCGGCTAACAAAGCGGCTGTTTTTTGCTGCAGTTGTGCCGCCTCGTAGGCAGTTTGCATGACGGTAAGCACCTGCGTTAAGCGTTGGCGGGCGCCCGGACAAGGCTCCTGAAAATCTTCCGTGACCGTCTGCGGGGAAAGATGGCCTTGCAGCATGCGGAAGAAGTAGTCATACAGTACGGTGTCGTCGATGATGTCATCACTTTCGTCGTTTAGGTGGCCGTTGATGTAGGCCAGCAGGGAAACGATCTGTTCCATGTGCAGGCTTTCGCGAAGCATGTTGATCAGCACAATGCGACAAAACTGCCTGCGGCTGTACAGTTTATGCTTTGGGGGAGACAAAAAGCCCCGTTTGACCCAATTTTGGATCACGTACGGTTCTACCCCCGTAAGATGAGAAACCTGTGACAGGACTAACCCTTTTACTGCAAAAATATCGGAAAGAACCTTGTCAGCGGCCTGAGGGGAGCTCCAATCGGTCTTAAGGGTGGTTCCGGGAAGTGTACACGTCAAAAAATCACCTCTTTCTTTTAAATGTCGATATGATTATATCACATAGTCAAATGATTGTCAACACTTTTTATAAATAAATTGGCAGAAGAATGAGGAAAAGAGGAAAACCGCCTTGACAAAGAAAAGCGTTTTTTATAAAATCAGCGTAAGAGATATTTGCAAACACCGAAAAGTCTTCACAGGAGTTTTTTATCTTGGGGGAAGACAAAAACGGACAGATATCTCAAAAAACTTTACAAACATCCGGGCAGCATTTATAATGCCTTTGGATAATGCCCGGGCGGCAACGCGAGTATGCGGGTCCTTACACGAAAAATGAGGAGAGAGGACAAGATGAATACCGAGCAGATTCGGGAAAAACTGAAAGAAAAAGAAATTTTGGTAGCTCCCTATTGCCATGCAGACTATTCTTGGGTGCACACTAGAGTTTGGCATGAATTTCGTTACGCTACGGTGCTGAAGGAAGCGGCTGATATCCTGGAACAGATCCCTGAGTACCGTTATTGGGTGGATTGTGTCAGCAGCTTTTTGGAGCCTGCTTTGGCCCGCAATCCCGAATTGCTTCCCCGTTTGCGCCGTTTTGCCGAGGAAGGCCGCCTTTCCATTTGCGGTACCTACGCCAACGTGCGCCCCAATATGGTAGACGGGGAAGCCTTTATCCGCAACATGACCATTGGCCGTGCCTGTTTTGCCGAGCTGTTCGGGAATAAGGAAATGACCGTCTACAGCGATACGGTAGACGTAGCGGCAGGGCATTCCCAATTGCCTCAGTTGTTGAACCGGGGTGGCTATCGCTATTTCCGCTTCGGACGGCCCTGGGAAGTTTTGACCTATAAAAAGATCCCTCACGAATTCGTGTTTCGCGGGCAGGACGGGAGCGAGGTCATTGCCTCTTTGGCGCCGACCCCCGGCTTTTGGAATCGGGATACCGTGCCCCTGTATTTTGACGAGGATCGCGACAAGGCCATTGAAGCCCTTTGGAAATATGAGTTTCAGGAGAACCATTTCGAACAGTTCCGGGCAGATGTGTTTTTAAAAGGCAACGGAAGCGACGACGGCGTTCCCCTGCGTTACTATCATCCCGCAGAGAGGATCGACCTGCCCGCCCTTTTTAAACAACTCCGCAACGAGGGGATCCGCATCCGTTTTGCCACGCCCGAGGAGTATTTTCAAAGGCTGGAGGCCCAGCGTCAACAGCTTTACGTGCTGGAAGGTACGCCCGATATGGGTGACGTTTGCTTTAACTTCAGTTTAGGCGGAGAGCAAAGTTTGGTGGACAAGCGCCTGCGCGGGGCAGAAGGGTTGGTCTGCGCTGAAAAAATGAATGCGATAGCAGGGATGCTTGGGATCCGGGCACCGGCTGATTTCACCAAGGATTGGAAGGAAAACCTTTTTGTTTCCTGCCATGCTTCCCAATGGTCCTATCATCAAGACTACGCTGACCTGACCAAGCGAGCTTGCCGTGTGTTGGACCATGCGGACGAGAGCCTGGGCGAAAGCGCGGCAGCCTTGACGAAATGTATGGCCTTCGATCCCCGTTCGGTGGCGGTGTTTTTCAACCCTTCCGACACAGCTGTGCGGAGGCATATCCGCCTGACCATTCCTACCCCCGACCCCGAAAAGCTGAAGTTGGTGGACGGATTTGGAGCCGAGGTGCCTTTTCAGCCTGTTTGGCCCTATGTATTCGGCTTTCAGGGAGACGTGATCTGGGAGTGGGATTTTGAAGTGGTCATGGACCTGCCTGCTCACGGTTATAATACCCTTATAGCCACCCAAGGGGAACTGAGCGTGATGCACAGCATTCCGTGGACGCCCCCCAAACGCCCTGAAAAGCACCCTGTGGAAGAATTGACCGTATGGGCCAACGACGTCCTTTCCTTGCAGTTTGAGCGGGGGAATTTGACTCATATCCGCACGAATAACGCCGTGCTGACAGGGCGAACTCCTTATAACGGAATACGTTTCCATCAATATGGGAAAGAATATATTGCACCCCCTCTGTGCCGCACGGAGCAGATCCATGAGGTTCGGTGGGAAAACTACGAGATCCGCACGGAAGGCAAGGCCGTTCAAACGTTAGCCTTGTACGGCAAGGTGGGCAGCCATCCCGTTTGCCAGCTCATCAGTTTGACGGCAGGCTGTGCCGAGGTGGAATTTGAGACTCGCTACAACTGGCCCGAGGGGGAAGGGGTCGGCTTTGTGACCTTGGAAATCCCCTGTGACGTAACTACTTTGAAGGCCGGTATTCCCTTTGGCCGCGAGGCGCGCCGTATCGATCTGGAGCCCTATTTGATCCAAAACGGGGACAATGGAGGGTGGGACGATATCGGCTGCGTGCACCGCGGGCAGGATGGTCTGTTCCATGGAAAAGACTGTGTTTTGGCCCCGCAAAACGGAGTGAATCTTGCCTTGGCCGTGCAAAGCGGTGACCGCTATTTTGTTTACGACCGAGATACCGGCAGTGTAGGACATATCGCCAACGCTACGGGCTATACGGAGGCAGATACTTGGCTGGAAAACGTGAACCGCACGGCCTTTAATTGTTATGGAGAGCATGTGTTCCGCCATAGCCTTTTGGTCGGAGAAGGTATGTCCGAGACCGAGCTGCAGGCACAGGCGGAGGCTACTCGTGTGCCGTTGATTAAAACTTCTCCCTGCGGAGGAAGCGGGATTTTACCTGCCGCCGCAAGTCTGCTGAAGCTCAGCGATCCCCGGGTACGGGTCTCGGCCTTGCATGCGCAGGCCAAAGCCTGGGTGTTGCGTGTGTGGGAGGCCTCGGGTGAAGAGGTGACCTGTACGGCCGAGCTTCCCGCTAAGGTGCAGAAAGTGCAAAAAACGGATCTGCTGGGGAATGTGTTGGAAGATACTTCGGTTTGCGTAGAAAACGGCGGGCTGAAGTTCTGTCTGCGCCCCCGCGAGATCGCTACGTTTGCCATCCAATTGGAGGAAAAGGAATGAAAGCAGTTGTAACAGGTGCCGGAAGCGGCATTGGCCGCGAGTTGGCACGGCAGTTTTCCGCCTTGGGAATGAAAACCGTCTTGGTGGGGCGCCGCTTAGAACCCTTGCAAATGTTAGCTGCAGAATTGCCCGAAAGCGAGATCTTTCAGGCAGATCTGGGAGAAGAGGATGCCTGTCTGAGGCTGTTTGAAGCTCATCGGGATGCGGACATCGTCGTCAATAATGCAGGCTTTGGCTTGTTTGGAGAATTTACGCAGACCGATCTGCACCGCGAGTTGAATATGATCCAGGTCAACGTGCAGGCAGTGCATTTGCTGACCAAGCTTTACGTGCAGGAATTTGTTTTGCGGGGGCGGGGAAAGCTGTTGAACGTAGCCTCGGCGGCGGCATTCATGCCCGGAGGTCCCCTAATGGCTACCTATTACGCTTCCAAGGCCTACGTGCTGAATTTAACACGGGCCGTGGCGGAGGAACTGCACAACCAGGGTCTGCGTCATATTACGGTCAGTGCCCTATGTCCGGGGCCTGTGAAAACGGATTTTGACCGTGTGGCAGGTGTGCATTTCAGTCTGCACGGCCTGGATAGCCGCAAGGTGGCGGCGTATACGGTCAAAAAATTCTTGCGCGGCAAGCGAGTTATTGTGCCTGGTTTGACCATGAAATTGGCTCGCTTTTTCAGCCCTTTTTTGGGCGATCGCTTGCAATTGCGCTCGGCCTATGCCATCCAGCACCGCAAAAAAAGCCGTTAACAGCACCTATAAACGCCCGTTGTTTACAGCGAGCGTTTTCCTTTTTCAAAAAAATACATAAAAGGCTTGACAAACAGATGACAATATGATATTATTTTGATATCATAAAGAGTTTGGAGGCCTTGTTTATGGAAGAAAAAGTTTTACAGACTAAGAAAAACGGGATGCCCGTGCTGATCCTCAGCGTGCTGCTTTATTTGGCGGCTACCGTCGGCTGTGTGTTCGGTGGCATTATGTTGGATGAGGGCGGCTCTGCCTGGCTTTTGGTCGTATCTTTAGTGTATTTGTGTATCGGCTGGCTTGCCTGGCCCGGCTTAAAGGTGCTTAAGCCCCAGGAGGCTTTGGTGCTGACCTTGTTCGGAAAATATATTGGCACGTTGAAGGGAGACGGCTTTTATTTTGTCAATCCGTTTTGCGTGGCTGTAAATCCCGCCGCCAAGACACGCCTGAATCAAAGCGGGGACGTAAGCACTCTGCGCCAGGCGGTGGCTCAGCCCAACGGCCAGACCATCGAGCTGGAAAACAAGCATATTTCTTTGAAGGTCATGACCTTGAACAACAACCGCCAAAAGATCAACGACTGCCTTGGTAACCCCGTGGAGATCGGTATTGCCGTGACCTGGCGCATTGTGGACACGGCCAAGGCGGTGTTTAACGTGGATAACTACAAGGAGTTTTTGTCTTTGCAGTGCGACAGCGCTCTGCGCAATATCGTACGCCTGTACCCCTACGACGTGGCCCCCGGCGTGGACACCACCGGTGACGGAGTAGCTGATGATGGCTCTCTGCGCGGCTCCAGCGAGATCGTGGCCGGACGTATCCGTGACGAGATTCAACTTCGCGTAGAAGAGGCCGGCATTGAGATCCTGGAGGCCCGCATTACCTATTTGGCTTATGCAACGGAAATTGCTGCTGTGATGCTGCAGCGCCAGCAGGCCTCTGCCGTGGTGGATGCCCGCAAAATGATCGTGGACGGCGCCGTGGGCATGGTGGAGATGGCCCTGGAGCGCTTGAGCCAAAACCACACCGTGGAATTGGACGAAGAGCGCAAGGCCGCCATGGTATCCAACTTGTTGGTGGTCCTTTGCGGAAACCGTGATGCACAGCCTGTGGTCAATTCGGGCAGCTTGTATTAAACCATGGCGGATAATGGAAAAAAGCAGATCCCCTTGCGTTTGTCCGAAAAGCTGTATAACGCCGTTGCCGCCTGGGCGGAGGATGATTTTCGCTCGGTAAACGGGCAGATCGAGTATTTGCTCAGCGAATGTGTGCGTCAGCGTAAAAAGAACGGAAAATATGTTTCCGATGAATTGGACGTGCCTCCCGAGCTGGATCTGGAATGACAAAAAAGGCTCTGCCGATAGAGCATTGCTCTAAAGGACAGCTTTAAAAAAACACGGCATATCTCCTTTCGAGATATGCCGTGTTTTTTTAAGGAAGAACTCGGATGCCCGGCTCGCGTTATGAAAGCCGCTCTCGAAAAGGGCGGATTTGGTCTTTTGCGTAAAAGCGAAATGGAGCATGGAAAATGGCTCGCCGTTCACGCAGAGATAGTCGTGCGTGTTTTCGGGACGGATCAACACGACTGCGCCCTTTTTCAAGTTCACATCGCACTCGTTGATAAAATGATGGGCACAACCGTTGAGCAAAACAAACGGTGTTACCTTTTCTAAGCGTGTGCTTGAAGATTTGAACTATCCGCAGAATGTCCAATACTGCATCGACGCCGAAAACCGCGTTTTTGCAATCCGCCCGTGCAAGGGCAACGAAGCTAAGGCAATGCCTTTTTCTAAACCGAAAGCCGAGCAGACAGCCACGCTTGCCATTTCGAATAAAAATCTGCTTGAAGTGTTGCGTGGTCTTATCAAAGATTACGATACGAAAAAGCGTTACAGAGTGGTAGGCCAATACGATCACGAAAACAAGGTGATGTATTACGAAATGACAACAGCGGAAGTCTCTACATACCGCCCACTCAAAGAAGAAGTCACAGAATAACGGCTAAATTCTACCAAAGCACCGCTTACGAACTGTAGACGGTGCTTTTTCGTGCGAAAATGCAGAAATTTATTGACAATTTGTAAATTTTGGAATAGAATACCATTCGTGAAACTGCCATTAAGCGATTAAATGTACAAAAGAGGTAGTAGAAAATGAAAAAGATTTTATCGGTTATTTTGTGCGTCCTGCTCGTTTTAGGCTCTTTTGGCTGCGGGTCAGGTAACTCTAATGAAAACGGCACCAGTGAGCAAAAAAAATATGAAAATGCACTGGCACTCCTGAAAGCCGGAGATTATAAATCATCCTTTGTCACTTTTCGCCAATTGAACGGCTATAAAGATAGTGTGGACTATCTTTCTCACTTCAAAGTTTGTTACGATAAGAAAATTGTTTATGGTTCTGACGGTAAGGCCACCCACTTTGAATATACCTATGATAGTAATGGCTATTTGACTAAAGAGGTGAAAGTCGGTTCTTACGGCTATGAAATTTGTTATACCTATGATTGTCAAGGAAACAAAATAAGAGAAATTCACATAAATTATCGCGGAGAAACCTACAAGCAAGTTGAGTACAGTTATGATCACCAAGGTAATTTGATAAAAAAAATCGAAAGAGATAAGCAAGGCAATGCCGCTGTCAATCAGTACACTTATGACAGTAACAATACTTTAGTTGAAAAAGATTTTATTAATGGCCTCGGTTATGTTTCCGCCGAACACTCTTATACTTACGATGATCGCGGTTATTTGGTGAAAGCAATTGCAACCGCTCCTACTGGTGTTTATGACCGCTATGAGTACGGTTATGACAGTATTGGGAATTTAGTAGAGGTAGTTGAGTCAAACGGCTCTGACTCTAGTGCTCGCACAACTAGGTATACTTATGACAATTTAGGCAATGTGGTAAAAAAAGTTGAAACTGATAAGTACGACGTATATACCACTGAATACGAGTACACGGAAATGCGCGTAATCTATGATGGTGATGAAACGCGCAACTCTAAAGAATACCAAAAGGCCCTTGACTTTTTAAAATCTGGTAACTATGAAGCAGCATTTCTCATCTTTCGCCAATTGAACGGCTATAAAGATAGTGTAGAGTATCTTTCTCACTTTAAAGTTTGTTACAATAAACTTAATTACAGTTACCCCAGAGGTGATGATATTTACTACGATTCAATCGAATACCTCTTTGATGACCATGGTAATATGGTAATGGTAGACGAACGGCCCTCGCGTGAATATACGTACGATGCTAATGGAAACGCAATAAAGATAGTTTATGATGATTATGAAAAAATCACCATTGAACAAGTCTACAATAGCCACGGCGACGTGGTAAAAATAGATATTTACGATAGTAATGGTGAAGTGTATCCATTTTACTCTGTGGATGGTTTCGGTGATGCCTTTCATGTTGCCGGTACCTCCGAATACACTTATGATAACCGAGATAATGTAGTCCAAGCAGTCTTTACACGCATTGATGGTGAAGCCTATACTACAGAATATACTTACGATAACCACGGACATATGATGAAAACGGTTGAAACAGGGCCTAATGGCTACATGGTTTCTAACGAATACACTTATGACAATTGCAATAATATAGTCAAAGAAGTTTTTGTTTCTTCTCACAATGATAGTTATACACGAGAATACATTTGCGACAATTTCGGCAATTCGGTTCAAACGATTTCTCCGGGTGAATTATTTGGAACTCACAACTCCCCCTGGGAGTACGAAGGAATTCGCGTGATATATGTGCCGTAATCAAATCATACAAGTACTGTCATAGTGCAATACCCCAAAGCACCGCTTACAAACATAGGCGGTGTTTTTTTGTATAACGAAAACCACGCGATAGTCGCGTGGTTCAAAAGAGGTTAACCGGTGAGAAGAAATCCTCCAAATATGATATAATTAGAACGACCTGCCAGTCAAACTAAAAAAACATATTTGGAGGATTT
>JAFWAE010000007.1 GCA_017507855.1 Clostridia bacterium | reverse complement strand
CTACGGCTTTGGTCGATGTGAAATAAAATTCGTTCCTTCACACGCCGCAGGCGTATTTCACTGCCGCAGGCAATTTCACACGCGTCAGCGTATTTCACTCGTTCCGCAGGAACGAATTTCACTGAAAAAAGCCATTCGCTTTTGCGAATGGCTTTTTTCTTGGCAGGGGCAGTAGGAATCGAACCCACGGCACGCGGTTTTGGAGACCGCTGCTCTACCTGCTGAGCTATACCCCTAAATGACCGTATAGAATTATAGCACACATCGCGTGCCTTGTCAACCCCTTTTGTAAAAAAATAACGTTCCTTTTATTTTCCTTTTTGAGCACGTGCAAAGCTTACCGATCTACTGATTTTCAAAAACAAGAATACAAAAATGTAAACGCTTTGTAAATTTATGATTGACAAAATGCGACAGATGTGGTTAAATATGAAGTATCACTATATGCAAAATTTTGTTTAGGAGGCTGTTATTACCGTGGTAGGTACATTTTGGGCTTTCATGCCCGCCATTGTGGCCATCGCATTGGCCCTGTTGACCAAGCAAGTGTACGTTTCCCTGTTCCTCGGCATTTTAACGGGCGCCCTGCTGTTTACGGGCGGTAACCCCCTGCAAGCATTGGGCACTGTTTACACCGCCATGAGTGAAAAAGTGGGACAAAACGTTTCCATCATCGTTTTCTTAGTTGTGCTTGGTATTTTTGTCATTCTGATGCAAAAATCCGGCGGTTCCAAGGCTTACGGTGCTTGGGCTTCCAAAAAGATCAGCTCCAAAAAAGGAGCGATCGCCGCCAGCGCCGGTCTGGGTTGCCTGATCTTTGTAGACGACTATTTCAACTGCCTGACTGTGGGCTCTGTCATGCGTCCTGTGACGGACAAATTTAAGGTGTCCCACGCCAAGCTGTCCTGGATCATCGACTCCACCGCTGCTCCCGTATGCATCATTGCCCCCATTTCCTCCTGGGCTGCCGCCGTTTCCGGCCAGCTGGAGGGCAATGGTCTGATGGTGTTCATTAAAACCATTCCCTTTAACGTCTACGCCATTTTGACCATCATCATGGTATTTTCCTTCTGCTTCTTGAAGCTTGATTTCGGCAAAATGAAGAAAAACGAGTTGATCGCAGAGACCACGGGTGACCTGAATGCCGGCGAGACCGACCTTCCCACCGACGAAGACGCTTCTATCGTTTCCAACCCCAAGGGCAAGGTGCGCCACCTGATCATTCCCGTGCTGATCCTGATCGCCTGCTGCATCGGCGGTATGATCTACTCCGGTTTTTATTACAACTGGGATACCGGCACCTACGGCACGGCTCTCCAGTCCGCCAACGTGATCGATGCTTTTGCCAACTGCGATGCCGGCACCTCCTTGGCCATCGGTTCCACCATCGCTTTGGTGTTGGTCTCCATCTACTATATGGCCACTAAGGTCGTATCCTTTAAAGAGATCACCGACAGCTTCACCCAGGGCTTCAAAACCATGGTGCCCGCCATCCTGATTTTGACCTTTGCCTGGACCATTTCCGGTATTATGGGTGCTAAGGGCGGCTATTTGGATGCTCAGGCCTTCGTGCAGAATAACATCGCTTCCATGCCCGCCACCCTGCAGGCCTTCTTCCCCGCCATTTTCTTCCTTTTGGCTTGCGGCATTGCCTTTGCAACAGGTACTTCTTGGGGCACCTTCGGTGTATTGGTTCCCATTGCCGTGACCATTCTGGGTGGAAGCGGCACGCTGGTACTGCTGACGGTTTCCGCCACCTTGGGCGGTGCCGTATTCGGCGACCACGTTTCCCCGATTTCCGACACCACCATCCTTGCCTCTACCGGCGGCAACTGCAACCACGTAGACCACGTCAAGACCCAGCTTCCTTACGCTGCTTTGATGGCCGCTATCACCTTTGTGACGTACGTAGTGGGTGGCCTGTTGGTCTCCCTGGGCTCCGTTGCTTCCTGCCTGATCATGTGGGCGGTGGCTTTGGCTCTGTTTGTGGGCGTTGTCTGCATTTTGAAGTTTTCTCAAAAGAAGGCCTCTGCCGAATAATACCTGACAAGATCCCGTATGATCCAAACGCGGCCGCAATGATTTGCGGCCGCGTTTTTTCGTGCTGATAAAAGGCCATACAGCTTAGCCTCTTCTGCCGATTTTTTCTTCCGAAGGCTTCCGTTTCTCAAGCAGCTTTGCTTTGGTCCGGAAAACTTTTTGGTCAAAGAAGGTTGACAAGTTTTGGATTTCATGGTAATTTTATAAGGACAGGCTTTCTGTCACAAAAAGGAGGAACATGCTTTGAAACAAAAACGACACAACGTTATTTTGCCGTATATCTTCTTTGCTTTGATCATTCTGCTGGTGTGCAGCTTCGTATTTATTTTAAACCATCGCATTGCCTACGATACCACCAAGGGCGGCTCCGATCTTTTTCCGCCCTATTTCACCCTGCTTTTGTACTTTTTGCTGATTGTTATTGCGGCAGTGCTGGGCGCCTTGCTGTTAAAAGCCTGCTTCCGCAAAAAGATCAACCGCTGGGTGCTGCTGATTATCGCCTTTGCCATGCCCGTGATGGGTTACGGCCTCAATTACTACGCCTTCAAAGCTAACAGCGGCCCGCTGTACGCCTTGGTGGACGAGGGCGGTATTTTGCATTTTATGGCCATTGGAGACTTTAATCTGGACGGTGTAAGCGATAAAGAAGACCGCTTGCTTAACAGCGAGCGCACCGTGACCATCGCCGCCTCGGCCGATACCAAAAACCAAACGCTGAAAAAAGCCACAGTTCAGATCACCGGTGTAGGCAAACTGGAGCAGGCCTATTGCTCCTCCTCCACCAAAAGCAACACCTGGTCCCTCCATTTTGATAAAGAGCAGATGACCCTGCAAAAAGCAGAGCTCCGCTTTGAATTCATTGCCCGCGAGTTGGCAAGGGCCACCCAATTTTACTTACTGGCCGGAGAAGAGCGTATTGAGCTTTCTCAACAGCTACAGGACGACGGGACCCTGGTGGTCTATCTGGACGAGCAGGTGCTGACCTACTTCCGTGACCCGCCCTACCGTTACGTAGAGCTTCCCCTGGAATACGTGACCGAGCAATAAAGCCTTTTACAAAAAAGCAGGACAAACGGCCCAAGCCGTCGTCCTGCTTTTGTTTGCGTTTATTCCGCCAGCATATCGCGGATATTTTTCTTATAAGCCTCCACCCCGGGCTGATCGAAGGGCTCTACTCCCAATGTCAAAGCGGAAATAGCACAGGCATTCAAGAAAAACTGGATCAATTCTCCGATGCCTTCTTCGGAAAAATCCTTCGGCTCCAACGTGATCACGGGCACACCGCCGTCGTTGTGGGCATCGGCAGTAGCGTGAGAAGCAATACGGCAAAGGGCCGAAAGCTCAGTACCGTCCAGATAATCATTTCCATCTTCAAAGGCGGGAACGGCCAGCACCTCTTCATCCAAGGCAGGAACTAAAAAAGTCTCAAACAGGCGACCGCCCGATTGCTGCACAAATTGCCCCATGGAATGAAGATCTGCGGTATAGACTGCCGTAGAGGGGAAAATGCCAAGGCCATTCTTTCCTTCGCTTTCTCCAAACAACTGCCGCCACCAAAGCCCCAAAGAGGCCGTATAAGGGGCAAATCCGCAAAGCATTTCCACGTTTCGTCCCGCTCGTAAATAGAGATTGCGCAAATATGCGTAGCGCAAAGCCCCGTTGTTTTCCCAATCCAAGGTCTCGCACAGAGCCTGCTCCTTTTCTGCCCCTTTTAACAAGGCACGGATATCCGCCCCGGCGGCGGCAAGGGGAAGCAACCCCACGGGAGAAAGCACCGAATAGCGCCCACCTACGTTTTCAGGCACGGTAAAGGAAACGAAGCCATGCTTTTGGCAAAGGGCACGCAGCTTTCCTTTTTGGCCGTCTGTCACCGCATACACACGGCTTTGCCAGGTGTTGGGGTATCTTTGCTGCAGGTAATCCAGGATCAACTTGGTGCCCACGGCAGGCTCCATGGTGCCACCGCTTTTGGAAACGATGCAGGTGCTGACCTCGTGCTGTTGGCAAAGAGCCAACGTGCGTTTGGCGCTGACTGCATCCAGGCTTCCGCCCAAATAGGCCAGCTTTACCCCATTGAGGCGATGTTCCATCAACTCGCTGACAGCTCGGCAGCCAAGGTCCGAACCGCCGATCCCCACCACCACCAGCAAAGTACTTTGCCGACGGATCTGTTCTGCAGCCTGCTGAATTTGTTGGATCAACTCTTCGGATTGAGCAGGAAGCTCGCGCCAGCCGGTCATCCCACCGTAAGTTTGAAGTTTGGCATGTGCAGCCTCCACGGATCGTTTTAACCCATTGTCGGCAAAACGATCTTGAAGAGTGTAGGTTTCGTGAAGAATCAAGGCTTTTTTCCTCCCAATTAAGACTTTATTGCAACAAAAGCGCCGCGGCACCGATAATGCCTGCATCGTTGCCCAAGCCGGCGATCTTCAGTTTGGTGCGCTTGCTTTTATCGTGTACGTATTGCATGGGGTCCATGAGCTGTTCCAGCCTGTCGATCAGCTTTTGTCCTTCGTTGCTCACGCCGCCGCCCAAGGCCAGCACCTCAGGCTGGAAAATATTGATGACGTTGCAGAGCCCGCAGGCCAAATAATTTAAATAGGTATCTACCACTTCGCCGGCCACCTTATCGCCCTGCTCTGCGGCAGCAAAGACCGTTTTTCCGCTGATCTGCTCCAAATTGGGGCAAAGCTTCCACATCAAGGTCTCGGGATGGGCCTGCATAGCTTCGCGGCTCATGCGCTTAATGGCCGTAGCAGAGCTGTACACCTCAAAGCAGCCGTGGCGCCCGCACGTGCACAAAGGGCCGTCTGCCCGGATGACCATGTGCCCCAGTTCCGCCCCGGCAAAATTATGACCCGTCAGCAGCTTGCCGTCCACAATGATGCCGCTTCCCACGCCGGTACCCAAGGTGATCATCACCGCATTGCGACAGCCTTTAGCCGCGCCGGCCACAAATTCTCCAAGGGCCGCCACATTGGCATCGTTGCCTAAAGCCACACGGGAACACCCCGTAGCCTCCTGCAACACCTTACGCAGGGGCGTGTTTTCCCAATGAAAGTTATTGGAATATTCCAGCATTCCCGTTTCGCAGTTGATCGTACCGGGAGAGCCCAAACCGATGCCCTCAATGCTGTCAAACTCTACTCCGGCCTGTGCCGCTACCTTGCGGCAAAGCACGGCAATATCAGCACAAACCTCCTCCACCGTACGGGGAAGCTTGGTGGGCGCAGAGGCCTTGCAGATCAACTGCATTTGCTCGTTCACGGCGCCGCAGGCAATGTTGGTGCCGCCCAGATCCACGCCGATATAGATCTTTTGAGTAGTCATATGTATTTTCTCCTCTTTTTACGGAATTTTTTCTATAAAAAACCGGGGAAAGATCAGAAAAGGCTGATCTGAGCCGTTTCAGGCAGACCATCCAAGGCGCCCACGGCACGCAAAACTTCTACGGTGCTTTTGTTCACACCTGTGCGATCCACCAATTCCTCCACGGTGCGGTATTCCCCGTTTTGCCCTTCAGCCTCCAGGGCTTCCGCCGCCGCATCTCCCAGACCGGGTAGCGTGTTAAAGGGCAAACGGATAGCATCCCCCTCCACGCGGAATTTTTTAGCGCCGGAACGGTACAGATCAATGGGAAGAAGCTGAATGTTTCTGGCCAGCAATTCGTTGACCAGCTCCAACGCCTTCAAAGAAGCGGCGTCCTTTTGGCTGGCCTTTCCCGGGGTGTTCTCAATACGGCTGATCTCAGCCTCCACCCGTTTTTTTCCTGCCAAAGCAATGGTGGCGTCGAAGCCGTCCGGCTGGGCGCTGAAGTAGGCACAGTAGAATTCCTTGGGATAATGCACTTTAAACCAGCCCAGACGCAAAGCGGAAATAACGTAGGCCGCCGCGTGCGCCTTAGGGAACATGTACTTAATCTTTTTGCAGGATTCGATGTACCATTCCTCCACGTTGTTTTCGCGCATGGCCACTTCCCAGTCGGGCTTTAGCCCCTTTCCCTTACGCACAGATTCCATAATGGAGAAGGAAAGCTTATTGGGCAAGCCCTTGCCGCAAAGGTACAGCATAATACTGTCGCGGGTACCGATCACCTGGGAGGTATCGCAAGTGCCGCTTTCGATCAAATCTTGGGCATTGCCGTGCCACACACCCGTTCCGTGAGAGAAGCCGGAAACCTGGATCAGGTCAGTAAAGCTTTTCGGCTTTACGTCCATCAGCATTTGGCGAACCAGCTTGGTCCCCATTTCGGGCAGACCGAAGGTGGCCACACCACTGTTGATGGATTGAGGGGTGACCCCGATAGATTTGGTGGAGGCAAACAGCTCCAACACTTTGGGGTCATCCATGGGGACGGACAAAATATCCACCCCTGTCAGGTCTTGCAAATACTTGTACTTGGTGGGCACATCGTGCCCCAGAATATCCAGCTTCAATAAGGTATCGTGCAGATAGGTAAAGGCAAAATGGGTGGTCACGTTGTCCGCCTCTTCCTTGTCGGCAGGGCGTTGCACGGGGGTAAAATCGTACACGTCTCTGTCCCGCGGGACTACTACGATACCGCCCGGATGCTGACCGGTGGTCTTTTTGGCCCCGGAGCAGCCGTCGATCAGGCGGTTGATCTCGGCCGGATGGGCATTTTCGCCCCCGTGGCTTTCCAAATAGTTGCGCACGTAACCGTAGGCTACTTTATCCTGAATACAGCTGATGGTACCGGCTCGGAACACGTTGTCCGCCCCGAAAAGCACCTCACAGTATTTATGGGCAATGGCCTGCACCTCACCGGAAAAGTTCAAATCGATATCGGGAGTTTTGTCACCGTCAAAGCCCAGGAAGGTCTCAAAGGGAATGTCGTGCCCATCCTTGCGGTAAGCATGGCCGCATTGAGGACAGTTTTTGTCTGCCAGGTCAAAACCCGAGCCCACAGAGCCGTCCAGTACAAATTCGCTGTGGCGGCATTGGGGGCAAACGTAATGGGGAGGCAAAGGATTGACCTCGGAAATGCCACCCATAGTCGCGACGAAGGAAGAACCCACAGAGCCTCTGGATCCCACCAGATACCCTTCCTCCTCTGAACGAGCCACCAGCTTTTGAGCCGACATATACATAATGGCAAAGTTGTTTTTAATGATGTGGTACAGCTCTTTTTCCAGACGGTCGGCCACGATCTTGGGCACGGGATCGCCGTACACCGCCTTGGCGCGGCCCCACACGATCTGCTGCAGTTGCTCCTCTGCCCCGTCAATGCTGGGCGGGCAGGGCTGCTGAGGAATGGGGTCAAAGACCTCAATCATGTCCGCAATGCGATTGGGAGCCTCCACCACAGCCTCGTAGGCCTTTTCCTTTCCCAAATAAGAGAATTCCTCCAGCATTTCCTCCGTCGTGCGAACGAACAGGGGGATCTCCCTGTCTCCATCGGAAAACTTTTGCCCGCAAAGAATGATACGGCGGAAAAGCCCGTCCTCGGGATCCAGAAAATGCGCATCGCAGGTAGCCACAACGGGAATCTTCAAGGTCTCGGCCAGGCGCACGATGGTCTTGTTGTTTTCAATCAGCTTTTCATGGGTGGCCACTCCCTCGTCCACCATAAATTGGTTGTTGCCCAGGGGCTGGATCTCCAGATAATCGTAAAATTTGGCGATCTCGCAAAGATCCCGCCAGGGAGCCCCTTTTTGCACAGCCCGGTACAGTTCTCCCGCTTCGCAGGCAGAGCCGATGATCAGCCCCTCGCGCAGGGCCACCAAGCGGCTTCGGGGAATACGGGGATGCTTGTAAAAATAGTTGATATGTGCTTCGGAGACCAGCTTATACAGATTCTTCAGCCCCACCTTGTTTTTGACCAACAGGATGATATGGTGACTGCGTCCTTTTTTGGGGTCTCCCGTTTCTCCGGCCAGATGTTTGATGTCCGTCACGGTTTTGGCACCACGGCTTTTCAGCTCAGAGATCAAGCGGTTAAAGATCTCCGCCAGTACCTTGGTATCTTCGGTAGCGCGGTGATGCTCGAAGGACAGGTGAAAATGGTCGGCCAAATTGTTCAGCTTGTGGTTTTTCAGCTCCGGCAATAAAAAACGTGCCAAAGCCACGGTGTCAATATAGGTGTTAGGGATCTCTATTCCCATTTTTTCCCCCGCAGCCTTCAAAAAGCCCATATCAAAGGGGGCGTTATGTGCCACCAAGATCCCGTTTCCGCAAAATTCCATAAAACGGGGCAGCACTTCTTCAATAGAAGGGGCTCCCGCCACAGTTTCGTCGCTGATACCCGTCAGCTGGGTGATATTTTCGGGAATATGACGCTGAGGGTTTACGTAGGTGCTGAAGCTATCGGTGATCTCTCCGTCCACTACCCGATAAGCCGCAATTTCCGTAATGGCATCCGTACCGGCGTTCAAGCCGGTGGTCTCGGTATCAAAGACGATAAACTGCGCGTCCGAAAGCTCGCTTTCATCCGTTCCCATGACGATCTTGGAAGAATCGTCCACGTAATAGCCCTCTACCCCGTAGATGATCTTCGGCAGGTCAGCCATAGACTGCTTGGCCTTTACCAGCTTGGCCTCGGCTTCGGCCAGTGCGGCCTCGTCCTCGGCTTGCAGGGCCTCTTCTCTTTCCTTTTCTGCGGCCTTGACCTTGTCTTTATAATCCCGCTTTAAATTGCCCAGTTCCAAAGCCACCTCGGGAAAGGCCTGCAACACGCCATGGTCTGTAACGGCAATGGCTTTCATTCCCCAACGGTGGGCCAAACGCACCACGTCGCGGGTGTCGATCATCCCGTCGGTGGCCGACATTTTGGTATGCAGGTGCAGTTCTACCCTCTTTTTGGGAGCTTCGTCCATACGCTGGCGCTGGGAAATGGAGGAAATGCCCACAGGCTTGATGCACAGGCATTTCAGAAAGTCATCGTCCACCACGCGCCCGCGGACCAAAACTGCCACGGGATAACCGTTTTTACGGGGCTTTTCAATGGCCTTGCGCAGGGGCATGATGTCGCTTTCCTCGGCCATCAGCTTGACCGTGATAGAAGCGGTGTAGTCGTAAATTCCAAAGGTAACGGCAATCTTTCCCGTTTTAAGAGGCTTTTCTTCATAGGCAAAGGCTTTGCCGCACACAGCCACCTCCTCGGGTCCTGCTTTCAAGGAGGAGATTAAGCGGTTTGGACGTTTGGGGGGCTTTCGGCCAAAAAGGTCGGAAGCAGAAGAAAAATCAAAATGCTGGGTCAAGATCTCGGGCAGTTCCCGCTTGACGGGAGGCTCGTCGGCGAGCGGCCGAGCCGGTTGAGGCTGCTTGCGCGCCTCGGCACTTTTGCGCATCAGCTCGCGCAGCATCTGCTCACGGGTGTCCAGTTGATCCGTCGGCTGTGCCTGAGCGGGCAGAAACACCGTTTCCACCTTGCAATGCAGCAAACAATAACGGAGGCACAGCCCTTCCTGCACCCCCTCCGTATGCACGGCAAAGGGGGCTTGCTGATAATACAGCTTCAAAAGCAGGCTGCGTGTTTGCCTGTTCAATTCCACTTCAAGCTTTTGTGCACGTTCTATATCTGCCAAGGTTTGGGCGGGCAACTGCACGCCGTCAAACAGTTGGCGGTAATGTTTCAGTTCCTGCATAAAAAAAGAATCCCCTTTTTCTTTGCTTTCATTCGTCCTTTTCCAATTCAAGAGCCATTTCGTCCAAAATACGTTCAAAAGGCACTTTGCGCAAAGGCTTTCCCTTGCGGAACAAAAGTCCTTCTCCCGTACCGCAGGCCACACCCAGGTCGGCCTCGCGGGCCTCTCCGGGGCCGTTTACCTCGCAACCCATTACCGCAATGGTAATGCCGCGGTCCAGCTTACCGAAGCGCTGGCGCGCTTGGGCAGCCAGGGAGATCACGTCACAACGGCAACGTCCGCAGGTAGGGCAGGAAATGATATCGGGATGGTCACGGCGGATCCCCAAGGCGGAAAGGATCTCCAGGCCCACCTCCACCTCGCGCACGGGGTCCTCAGTCAATGACACGCGCAGGGTATCCCCAATGCCATCGTGAAGCAAAGAGCCAATGCCAATAGCTGACTTGATCATTCCCATTTCGGCGCCCCCCGCTTCGGTGACCCCCAAATGTAGCGGGTACGAGCAACGTTGGGCCAAAAGGCGGTAGGCCTCAATGGTCTTGCTGACGGAAGAACTTTTCACAGACAGCACGATATCCGAAAAGTCAAAGGCCTCCAGCATAGCAGCGTTTTGCAGGGCGCTTTCCGCCAAAGCCTCAGCCGTGGGCCCTCCGTATTTGGCCAGCATAGACTTTTCCAAAGACCCTCCGTTAATGCCGATGCGAATGGGAATGCCCCTCTTTCGGCAGACGTCTGCCACGGCCTTGACCCCTTCGCGGCTGCCGATATTGCCGGGGTTGATGCGAATCTTGTGGGCCCCGTGTTCAGCGGCAGAAACCGCCAAGCGATAATCAAAATGCACGTCTGCCACCAGCAAGGCATTCGTCTGTTGGCGCAATGCCTCAAAGCCCACAGCCGCTTGAGCATCGGGCACGGAAAAACGGATAAGGCGGCAACCTGCCGCCTCGATACGCCGTATTTGCTCTACGCACAAATCTGTTTTTGCGGGAGAAAGGGTGGACATGGTTTGAATGCTGACGGGCGCACCGCCCCCCAGCAACAGATCTCCCACACGCACCTGTGCAGACACGCGCTTCATGTCAACGCCTCCATTCCGTTACACAAACAGTTTCACTATGTCGTTATAGGTTACGACCACCATTAAAAGCAACAGCAGCACCAACCCCACGAAATTGATATACCCTTCGTATTCGGGCTTCATGGGCTTGCCGCGAATGACCTCGATGAGTAAAAACAGAATGCGCCCACCGTCCAAAGCCGGCAAGGGCAAAAGGTTCATGACCCCCAGGTTAATGGTGATAAAGGCCACCAGGCTGACCAAGGAACGCCAACCGTCCGCAACGGAGGCACCGATGGTGTCCGTCATACCCACAGGGCCCGACATTTGCTTGATCCCGTAACGACCCGTGATCAGATCGCCCAAAGAGCGCCAAATGGATTTGGCCGTGGACACGGTGCGTAAAAAGGTATGCTGCAGCACCGTCCCCACGTTTTTGGGAACAGCTTGCACACTAAAATCCACCATTCCGTAACGAAGGCCGCTGCTTTCATCCAGCCCGTTGGGGAATTCCACGCTCTTCAAAAGGACCTTCTCTCCATCGCGGCGTACCAAAACGTCGCAGGGCTCGGCCCCGTAGCCCACGATCAGATAAGAGATATCGCTGGAAACGCTCACGCGCTTTCCCGCAATGGCTAAAATCTCGTCCCCTGCCTGCAGGCCGTACAGATTGGAAGTGGCGTTTTGAGCAAAGGAATGCACCGTTTTGCCCCCTAAAGCAGGTGCAGACACCACGACCGCAAAGGTCAGCACAAAGCCCAGGATCAGGTTCATGGCTGCCCCCGCAGCCAGCACCCCCAGGCGCACGCTTTTTTTCTTGCGGCTGAAGGACCCTTCGCCTTCTCCGTCGCCGTCCTCGCCCTCCATCTGCACAAAACCGCCGATAGGCAACAGGCGAATGGAATACAGCGTGCCGTTTTTGCGGAAGCTGAAAAGGCGCGGCCCCATTCCCAGGGCAAACTCGTGCACCAAAACGCCCGCTTTTTTAGCCATCAAAAAATGGCCCAGCTCGTGAACGAAGATTAAAAGACCGAAAACGGCCAAGGTCAAAACGATTTTTGCGACAAATGGCATGGCTACTGCTCCCCGCCGTTATACGGCGCCTTTCGTAAAAATAGACAAGACCTGCAAACGGGCCTGCCGATCTGCCAAGAGAATCTGCTCCAAGGAAGGATCCTGCTGTGAAATATGGGTATCAAAAACGGTCTGCAGGCCGTCGAAGATCTGCGTAAATGAAATCTTATTTTCCAAAAAGAGGCCCACGAGCACTTCATTGGCTGCGTTCAGCGCAGTGGGAAGTGTCCCCCCCCTCTCTGCCGCCAAGCGGCAAAGTTTCAAGGGCAGGAAGGTCTCCTCGTCCGGCTCCTCAAAGGTCAGCCCTGACAAGCGGGTCAGATCCAAAGGAGGCGTCAAGCCCTCGCAACGCGCAGGATAGGTCAAAGCGTATTGAATGGGAAGCTTCATATCCGCCACGGAAAGCTGGGCGATCACCGCCCCGTCTGCAAAGGCCACTGCCGAATGAACGATACTTTGGGGATGCACCACCACGTGGATCTGCGAAGGCTTCACCCCGAAAAGCCACTGGGCCTCCAACAGTTCCAGACCCTTGTTCATCAGCGTTGCGCTGTCCACCGTGATCTTTTTGCCCATAGTCCAATTGGGATGTTTTAAGGCATCCTCCGGAGTCACACAGGCCAATTGTTCCTTAGAAAATCCACGAAAAGGCCCGCCTGAAGCGGTCAAGATCAAACGAGAGGGGGGCGTCGGGTTTCCCTGCAGACACTGAAAAATGGCAGAATGCTCACTGTCAACGGGCAGGATCGCGGCCCCGCTTTTCTCGGCCAAGGGCATGATCACACTGCCTGCGGCCACCAGGGTCTCTTTGTTGGCCAAAGCTACGGTCTTTCCCCTGGAAACGGCCTCTACCGTGGGGCGGATCCCCACAGCCCCGGAAACGGCCGTGACCACCACGTCACCGTCTTCCTCGCACGCAGCCGTGCAAAGGCCTTCCTCCCCATACAGGATCTTTGCCCTGCAATTTCCGTTCAGTTGGCCAAACAGCTCTTCCTTTCGCCCTTCATCGGGCAACACCACCATTTTGGGATCAAAGCGGCGCACCTGCTGAGCCAGCAGGGCCATATTCCCATAGCCGGACAGGGCGTGCACCTTCATGCCCAAATGCTCGGCCACCTGCAACGTCTGTGTCCCCACAGAACCGGTAGACCCCAGCACGGTCAAGGTCTTTGTCTTCAAGCCAACAGTCTCCTTTCTGCGGGGAATTCCTTTTTACAGCATTCCCGTAAAGGTGTAAAAAATATACAGCACAGGTGCGGTAAGCACTACACTGTCAAAACGGTCCAGTACACCCCCGTGTCCGGGAAGCAGCGCACCGTAGTCCTTAATTCCCAATTTTCTTTTCAAGCAGGAGGCGTTCAGATCTCCCATTTGCGCCAACACGGAGCAAAGGATGCCTCCCAAAGCCGCAAAAAGCCAGCTTCCGCCCTTCAACACGGCCATATCGTACAGCACGAAAGCCAAGGCCGTGAAAAACACAGCCCCCAAGGCCCCTTCCACACTCTTTTTGGGACTCATTTTGGGACAAAGCTTATGCTTGCCGAAAAGGCTCCCCACCAGATATGCAAAGGTATCGCTCAACCAGGAGCCCAAAAACACGGTCAGGATCAGCTTCGTGCCCTGGGAAGAATGGCGGATCAGAGCCATGGAGGAAAAGGCCATGGCCAAAAGCACACTCATGCCTACTGCCGTAAACAGTTGCAGTACGGAAACCTCTTTTTCATACAAAAACAGATATATGCCGTAAGTACACAAAAAGAAGCCCAAAATCAAAAAACTACCGTATTGGGGCCAACAAACAGCCACCAAGGGATAGGCCGCGGAAAACAGCAAGGAAACGGCCAAAAGCCACGGTTGCCTTTTTTCCGATACAGCCCCCTGGATCTCCCAAACGGCGACGGCCGCCAAAAGCCCCGCAAACAAAGCAAACCCCCACGAGGGGATACAAAAAATCATCACGCCCAGCACAGCCACCAGGGCTGCGCCGGTCACGGTTCGTTTCAGCAAATTCAAACGCCTCCGAATCTTCTGTTGCGTCCGGCATACCAAGTCATGGCCTTCTCGAACTCGGCAGGGCCGAAATCGGGCCATAAGATAGGGCAAAAATACAGTTCCGCATACGCCCCCTGCCAAAGCAAAAAGTTAGATAAACGCGATTCCCCACCCGTGCGGATGATCAGATCCAGCGGAGGGGTTCCGGCCGTATCCAAGTAATTCTCCAGCGTGCTTTCCGCCAGGGGCTCGCCCGCCCGCAGGCAGGCATTTGCGGCCCGCACAATCTCGTCCCGTCCGCCGTAATTGATGGCAATATTCAGCTGCATGCCGTCGTTTTGGGCACTGCGTTTTTCCACGCTTTCCATTAGGCGAAGCAATTCTTCGTTGAGCACACAGCGCTCACCGATAAAGCGAATACGCACGTTGCGGTCGTCCTGTTGCCGATTCAAATCGGCCAAATATTGCGACAAAAGCCGCATCAAAGCTTCCACTTCTGCGGCCGGTCTTCGCCAATTTTCCGTTGAAAAGGCGTAAAAAGTCAAGCAACGTATTCCACGCTTCAAGGCGTATTCACTTAAGCGCTGAAAAGCCTTGACCCCCATAGAATGCCCTGCTGTACGGGGCATGCCCCGCCTCTTGGCCCAACGGCCGTTGCCGTCCATAATAATGCCAACGTGACGGGGCAATGCTTCCACAGGCGCTTTTTTGTTTAAAAAAAGCATTTCTTTTCGGTTAAACGGTCATGACTTCCGCCTCTTTGGCGGCAGCAACGTTGTCTACTTCTTTGACGTATTTATCGGTCAACGCCTGGATATCCTTTTCGATCTTGGACAGGTCGTCTTCGGTGATCTCGCTCTTCTTCTGAGCGGCCTTGGCCTTGTCCACCGCGTCACGGCGGATATTGCGCACGGAGACTTTGGCTTCCTCGGCAGTTTTACGCAGACCCTTGACCAGGTCCTTGCGGCGTTCCTCGGTCAGGGGCGGAAATACCAAGCGGATCACTTTGCCGTCATTTTGGGGGTTGATGCCGATATCGGAGGTCTGGATGGCCTTTTCGATAAGCTTGAGCACAGAGCTGTCCCAAGGCTGAATGGCCAACGTACGGGCTTCCACCACGGATACGGAAGCCAGCTGGCTGATCAGGGTAGGTGCACCGTAATAATCCACCGTTAATTTATCCAACACAGCGGGATTGGCGCGGCCGGCACGGATAGAAGCCATTTCGCTGGAGAAAACCTCCAGTGTCTTTTTCATTTTGGATTCGAATTCGTTGAGCATAGCGTGCATAAGGGGATCTTCCTTTCTGTTTTTGGATTAATGGACGAGCGTGCCGACAGCTTGGCCGCACACAGCCCGAATAATGTTTTCGGGTTCGGAAAGAGCGAACACCAGAATGGGAATGCGGTTATCCATGCAAAGGGTGGTGGCCGTGCTGTCCATCACGCCCAGGCCACGGTCGATCACTTCCAGATAGCTTAGGTCGTCAAAACGGACGGCATTCTTGTCCTGACGGGGATCGGCGCTGTACACGCCGTCCACGTTTTTGGCCAGCAGAAGGATCTCGGCATCCATTTCTGCGGCGCGAAGGGCTGCCGTTGTATCGGTGGTAAAGAAGGGGTTGCCCGTACCGCAGGCAAAAATGACGACCCTTCCCTTACTGAAATGGCTGATGGCCTTGTTGCGGATATAAGGCTCGGTGATCTGACGCATTTCAATGGCGGTCTGCACACGCGTGGGTACCCCCGCGCGCTCCAGCGCATCCTGCAAAGCCAAGGCGTTGATCACAGTGGCCAACATGCCCATATGGTCTGCACGGGTGCGGTCCATCTCCTTGCCGTGACGGCCACGCCAAATGTTACCGCCGCCGATGACAATGCCCATGGCCACGCCCTTTTCCACGCAAAGCTTAATACTGGCGCAGATCTTTTCCACGATATCCGGGTCGATTCCCACTTTCTTTTCTCCTGCCAAAGCTTCTCCGGAAAGTTTGAGAAGCACACGACGATATTTTAGTTCCATCATAAGTCCCGCCCTTCTTTATTTCCCAATTATTTTACCCTATTTTTCCCCGTTTGTAAAGTCTTTCTTTTGATTTATCTTCTTTTATTTTTATAGTCCTCCGTTTTCGCGAAGATAAAAAAACAAAAAAGAAGACCCAAGCCTTACGACTTGAGTCTTTTTTGTGGCGTGCCGCGTAGGATTCGAACCCGCGACCTTCTGGTCCGTAGCCAGACGCTCTATCCAGCTGAGCTAGCGGCACATTTCCAACGCCCCATATTGTAACAGATTCATTTTTAAATGTCAAGAGGTTTGGAAAAGTTTTTTAAAATTTTTTTCATTCCGCTTTTTTCTTCCGTAAAGCGGGAAAAAAACTTTGCGGAGGAGGAATTATTCCGTGATACGCCGGGCCTCCATATAGTAGCGTTTTTCAAACGCCTCGCCAATGGAAAAGGCTTTCCTGGGAAATACCCCATCCTTGAGAATGGATTTGAAAATACCGTATTTATTCAGGGGGGGAAGCAGAATCCCGAAACGGCCCTTAACGGCGGACAGCTCCTCCAAAGCCTCGCGGCCGTGAATATAATCCAGTTCCGCTCCTTGTTTTTTCTCCAAAAAGGCATCCAACAGCTGCTGGATCGTGCCGATCTCGATGACGCTGTGAGGATTGCGGATCTCCAGGGTATATTTCCCTTCGGGAGCGCAAAGGGTCACGCAATGGCCCTTTGGAACAAAGGAGGTCCCTGCGGGGCGCACGAAGGCGTCATCGCCGTATACCGCCTTGACAACAGCCAAAAACTCGTTCAGCTCTGCCCCGCAAACAAGGCGATGGATGGGCTCAAAAGCAATGCCCTCGTCGTAGAGGTTGCAGATCTCCGTCAACGCATAGCGTGCGGGATGATCGGCCCGCTTGTCCTCGGGCAGGGTGGCCTTCACCTGCTCCCAATAAGCTTTGGCGGAGGCCAAAGTATGGTTGCCGTCGCCCACCGCAAAGAGCAAGCGGTCGAAAGAATCATACTTAGCCATCAGCGTGCGGGGCTCCAGCAAAGCCTCCAAAGCACGGCAAACGGGTGCGGGGTCGGCAATCTTCCAACCGCGCAAGCGGCCGCCCCCTGCATTCAGCTCAAAATCATAAGCCTTTTCCAGCTCGTCACGGCGGGCAAACAAGGGCTCGATCACCGTTTTTTCGGGGTCGTCCATCAGCAACATCACGTGAGGCAGCTCCAGCTCTGCCCCGTCGCGAATGCGAATGCGGGCAGGCAGACGCTCGGCCACCGTGGCCTCGGAGGCACGGATCAAGGCATGGTTCCCGGGGGCGTATTCATAAGCCTCCAAATCCACAGCCAGCACGATCCCCTTGTGCGAGGGCATGGTATCGGTGCTGCGTTCTACCAGCATAAACCCGCAAAAGGGCGCATCAAAAACGCCGTCGGCCAAATATTCCTTCATGGTCTGATGAATGGCCGCAATACGCTGTTGCGGCTCGTCCTGCAAAAAGGCTTCCGGCAGGATCAGGCGCAGGGTGCTGGGCACTTCTCCGATCTGCCCGTCCAGCTTCTGCCAGTATTCAGGCTGAGAGGTGAACTGATCACAGGCCACCACAGCCCATTTTTCAAGCTCGGTCTTCCCTTGGGCGGGAAGGAGCATTTGCGGTATTTTAACTCCGATCGTCTCGTACATGGTCACTTTAGGCTCCCTCTGTTTTTTTGTCATTGTACCTTTTTTTGTCCACAAAGTCAAGTCAAAAAAGAACTGTTTTTTTCTTTTGGCGGATCCGGTTTAAGGCTAAGCCTTGCCCTGGCCAACAGAGCCTCCTTTTCATTGGGAAGCTCCCCCTTTTCCACCTGCTCCAGCAGGGCTTCGAGCAGAGCTCCCATCCCGGGGCCCTCCTCCACGCCAAGTGCCAGCAGATCTCGCCCGTCCACGGCCAGCTGTCTGAGGGAAAAACAGGCCTGCTTGGCTAAAAGCTCCCGTGCAGTCTCCTCGGCCCGTTTAATGCAGGCGCAACGTGCGGCAACGTCCGTTCCCTGGGCCAGGCAATCGGCCCGTTTCAGGCACATCAGGTCAAAAAACGACTTTTCTCCCAGGCGGTTGAGCATCCGCCCCACCCCTTTGGGATCTTCCGGGCAAGGTCGGCCGTGCCATTGGATCAGGTCACAAACGGATCGGCGAAGGGTTTTGCTGCTTTTCAAGCGTGTAAACACCGCCTCGGCCGCCGCCCCTCCCGCTTTTTCGTGACCGTAAAAATGGCCCACTCCTGCCTCGTCCACGGAAAAAGTAAGGGGTTTTCCGCAATCGTGCAACAGTGCCGCCCAACGCAGCACGGGCTGGGCGGGCACCTGCTCTACCGCCTTTAGGCAATGGGTCAGCACGTCAAAACGGTGATGGGGATTATGCTGCTCAAAGCCCTTCATAGCCAAAAGCTCCGGTAGCCATACGCCTACCACGTCCGTATATTCGGTCATCACCCTTGCCGCGGCTTTTCCGCAAAGCAGGCCGTTCAGCTCCGTTAACACCCGCTCGGCCGAAACGAAGCGCAGTTCTTCACGGCTTTCACGCAGGGCTTGGCAGACCTCTTCGTCAAGAGTAAAGTCCAGCACAGAAGCAAAGCGAAGGGCCCGCAGCATACGCAAAGCGTCCTCGAAAAAGCGTTTTTGCGCGTTTCCCACACAGCGGATGATCCCCGCCTCCAGATCCCGTATTCCGCCGAAAATATCAGTCAGCCCCGTTTCGGGAGACCAAGCCATGGCGTTGACGGTAAAGTCGCGCCGCGCAAGATCCTCGGCCAAGGAGGAGGTAAAGCTCACCCCATCGGGATGGCGATGATCGGCGTATTCCTTTTCCACCCGATAGGTAGTGATCTCCACCGGGCAATCTTCGCAAAACACGCTCAGCGTTCCATGACGCAATCCCGTTTCCAGCAATTTGAAATCAGCCAGTACCTCTTTCATCTGATCGGGAAGCGCGTTGGTGGTCATATCCGCATCCTTGGCCTGCACGCCCAGGCAGGCGTCGCGCACGCAACCGCCCACGAAATGCACTTCAAAGCCGTGCTGTTGCAGGCGCTGCCTCATCAAGCGGGTCTTTTCCACCCAATAAGCCAGTTGCCGTTCTATTTTACGGTGCATAGCTACCTGCCTTTCTGCCACAGACGGCCTTGATCGAAAAAAATCTCTTTGTCTCAAACGGAACAGCGCCCGCTCTTCCAAGAAAAAGAACGGGCACTGCCGAACAAAGCTAGCGGTCGGTCACGAGACCTTCCCGTTATTGCTGAAAAAATTTGTTGTACAGGGTGATCACGGCGCGCTTACTGTCCTCGTTGCTGACAGCAAACACCATGCTTACCTCGGAGCTTCCCTGACTGATCATTTCGATGTTGACACCGGATTCTGCCAAAGCGGCGGTAGCCTTGGCGGCGATTCCCACGCTGTTACGCATGCCCTCGCCCACGATGACCACCAAGCTCAGGTGATGCTTGACGTGCACGTCGTCGGCCTGCAGGTCAAACTTGATCCGGTTGACGATGCGGCTGAGTTTTTCCTTGGTCAGCTGATTTTCACGGATGACCACGGAAAGGTCGTCGATACCGGTGGGGGTGTGCTCGTAGGAAACGCCCTCGTTTTCCAAGATCTCCAACAGGCGACGGCCAAAGCCCACCTCGCGGTTCATCAGGTATTTGCTGACGTAAATGGAGCAAAAATCGTCGTCGCTGGCAATGCCTACTACGGGCAGTTCCTCGTATTCACGGCCGGCCACGATCATGGTGCCGGGACAGGAGGGGTTGTTGACGTTGCGCACGTTAACGGGAATTCCGCGGCGGAACACAGGGAGCAGAGCCTCTTCCTGATACACGTTAAAGCCCGCATAGGAAAGCTCGCGCATTTCGCGGTAGGTAATGGTCTCGATGGGGCAGGCATTCTCCACCAGCTTGGGATTTACGGCACAGACGTAGTCCACGTCGGTAAAGTTTTCGTAAACCTTGGCGCGCAAGGCCGCCGCCAAAATAGCTCCGGAAATATCGCTTCCGCCGCGAGGGAAGGTCACTACCTCTCCCTTTTCGGACACGCCGAAAAAGCCGGGGAATACGCCGATCCCCTTCATCTTACGCAGCTCGGCCAGATTTTCGTAAGAGCTTTCGATCACCTTGGCATTGCCGAATTCGGAGGTCAGCAACAAGCCTGCCTGACCGGGATGGATGTAGGTGGCTTGCTCGCCCAGGCTGTTGAGATACGCCGCCACCAGCTTGGCGCAGTTATCCTCGCCTGCGGCCTTCATGGTGTCCATCAGGCGGGCTTCGTCTGCATAGGTTCCCTTCAGCAGGGCCAGCAGATCCTCGCGGATCTTGTCACCTGCCTGGGGCACGTTCAGCTCTTGGGCAATGGAAATGTAGCGCTCCGCCACAGCCTCCATTTCGGGCTCACCGCTTTCGCCGCGTTTCACCGCCTCGGCACAGGCGATCAGCATATCCGTAACTTTAATATCTTCCGAAAAGCGCTTGCCGGGAGCGGACACCACCATAAAGCGGCGCTGCCGGTCGGACAGCATGATATTGCATACTTTTTTGATCTGCGCGGCATCTGCCAACGAGGTACCGCCGAATTTGGCTACTTTCAAAGCACTCAACCTTTCGTTCTTTACAAATTGCGATTCGAAGTATTGTACCACAATTTCACCCTCGATTTCAATATTTTTTCAAAAATAATCTATGCAAAAAATAAAAAACGTGGTACAATAAGGGGTAAACTTTTGCCAAAGGAGGGGTGTGCCTTGAAGTCAGGCGAAAATTTTCCGCATCTGCGCCGCAAGTCGCTGTTGGGAGACGTGCTTTGTGCGGCGGCGGTCTTGGCGGTAGCCCTTTGCTTTTGGCTTCCCCGCAACGGTCGCGGGGACCTTTTAACCGCCGAGCTGACCTGCAACGGCCAGGTCTTGCAGCAATGGCATTTTTCCCGCCTTGATCCGCCTGAAACGGTCGTATGGGAGGATAAGACCATTGAGTTTTCCGCCAAGGGCGTTCGCTTTTCCTCCTCCCAATGCCCCGACCTTTCCTGCGTACACACCGGCTGGCTGTCCCGCAACGGCGACGTCAGCGTTTGCATCCCCTACGGGGTGGTGCTGACCCTGCACAGCGCCGAGGAAAGCAGCACAGACGCCACCGCACGCTGATCATTTTCACCCTTTAACGAAGAGGTATTTTTTATGGAACAGATCTCCCTGTTTTCCGCCCCGCAAGCGGAAGAGGACGTCATTGCCCAGCGCATTGACCGCCTTTCGGAAGAAATTTCCCGTTACAACCGTAAATATTACGACGAGGACGATTCCCCCTTAAGCGACTACGCCTACGACGCGCTCAAGCGCGAGTTGCGGGAGCTGGAGCAGGCGTATCCCCATCTGGCACATCCCGATTCTCCCTTAAAGCGAGTGGGAGGCACGGTGCTGGAAAGCTTTGAAAAGGTGGAACACCGCATCCCCATGGACAGCCTTTCCGACGTGTTCGACACGGCGGAGGTAGAGGATTTTGTGCAGCGCACTCACGCCCCCGAATACAGCGTGGAGTGCAAGATCGACGGGCTTTCCGTGTGCATTGAGTACGAAAACGGCCGCCTGGTGCGCGCCTCCACCCGCGGAGACGGCGTAATCGGCGAAAACGTGACCCATAACGTCATGACCGTCCGTGCTCTGCCTTTGGTCCTTCCCCGCCCCATTGCCTATTTGGCCGTGCGCGGCGAAGTGTACATGGACAATAACGTATTCAAAGAGCTGAACCGCCGCCGTGAAGAACAAGGCTTGCCTCTGTTCGCCAACCCGAGAAATGCAGCGGCCGGATCCCTGCGGCAATTGGATTCCTCGGTAGCGGCCTCCCGCCGCCTGTCCGTATTTATCTTCAACGTACAGGAAAGCAGCGAACAGCCCTTTAAGACCCATAAAGAAAGTCTGAATTTTTTAGCCGAACTCGGATTTCCCGTGGTGCCGTTTTGCGAGCTTCACCGAGATGCCGAGGGCATTTTGGACAGCATTGCCCGTTTGGGCGAGTTGCGCCCTTCCTTGCCCTTCGGCACCGACGGCGCGGTGGTCAAGGTCAACGATCTGGCCCTGCGTGAGAGCTTTGGCCGCACAGCGACTGCGCCTCGTTGGGCCGTGGCCTACAAATACCCCCCAGAGCAAAAGGAGAGCCGCGTGCTGGATATCGTCACAGAGGTGGGGCGCACGGGCGTACTGACCCCCACCGCCGTTCTGACCCCCGTTTATTTGGCAGGCTCCACCGTATCGCGGGCCACCCTGCATAACCGCGATTATATCCGCACCAAAGACATTCGTATCGGAGACACGGTGGTGGTACAAAAGGCAGGCGACATCATCCCCGAGGTCATAGAGGTCTGCAGGCAAAAGCGCACGGGAGAGGAGACCGTTTTTGAGTTTCCCCGCACCTGTCCCTCCTGCGGCGAGCCCGTATACGAGGACGCCGAAGAGGCCGCCATCCGCTGTACCAACCCTGAATGCCCCAGCCAACTGGTGCGTAGTCTGATCCATTTTGCCTCCCGCGATGCCATGAACATCGACGGCCTTGGCGAAGCGCTGGCCCAGCAGCTTTTCGAGAATAAATTGGTATGTAATGTCGCGGACCTTTACACCTTGAAAGAGGAGCAGATCGCAGATTTGGAGCGCATGGGTGCAAAATCCGCCGCCAATTTAATTGCCGCCATTGAAAAAAGCAAGCAAAACGACCCTGCCAAGCTCCTTTTTGCCCTGGGCATCCGCCATATCGGCGAAAAGACGGCCTCCGTATTGTTGGAGGAATTCGGAAGCTTGGACACCCTGGCCGAAGCCACGGAAGAGGCTTTGACCGCCGTGCCCGACGTAGGTGCAGTGATGGCCCAAAGCCTGCGCGACTATTTTTCACACCCGCAAAGCATTTCTACTTTACAGCGACTTCGCGAGGCAGGACTGCGTTTCACCGCCGTTAAGCAAGTGCTGGGGAACGCCCTGGAGGGAAAAACCGTGGTGGTCACAGGCAAGCTTCGCCGATACAGCCGTGCTCAGATCGAACAGATCATCCGCGAACAAGGAGGCAAGGCCGCCTCTTCCGTTTCTTCCAACACCTCCTTCGTGGTGGCAGGCGAGGACGCGGGAAGCAAGCTGAAAAAGGCCCGCGAGCTGAATGTGCCCGTTTTGGACGAGGACGAGTTCGACCGCCTCATCAACGCATAGAAAAGGAGTTTTCCATGTACACCTTGACCAAACGTATTCAGTTGAATGAAAACACCGTGTTGATCTCCGTAAAGGCTCCGTTGGTGGCGGCACGTTGTTTGCCCGGGCAATTTGTGGTGCTGATGGTACACGAAAAAGGAGAGCGCATCCCCTTAACTGTAGCCGATTACGACCGCGAGCAGGGCACCGTATCCATGATCTTTCAATCCGTGGGAGGAAGCACCCGCCTGCTGGCGCAAAAGAAATGCGGTGAAGATTTGTTTGCCGTAGTAGGTCCCTTGGGAAAGCCCAGCGACCTGCAGGGCATCCAAAAAGCCGCCGTTATCGGCGGAGGTCTGGGGTGCGCCATTGCCTATCCCGTGGCCCGCGCTCTGCATGAACAGGGATGCGAAACCGAGCTCATTGCCGGTTTTCGCAGCCGCGAGCAAGTGATCCTGCTTGAGGAAATGGCTGCCGTTTCCAAGCATCTGACCCTGATGACGGATGACGGTTCCATGGGTGAAAAGGGCTTTGTGACCGACGCTCTGCGCCGCTTGTTGGAGCAAGGGGAGCGCTTTGATGCCGTATACGCCGTCGGCCCCTTGCCTATGATGAAATTTGTCTGCCGACTCACCGAGTCCTACGGTATTCCCACTGTGGTCAGCATGAACTCCATTATGATCGACGGCACGGGAATGTGCGGCTGTTGCCGTCTAACCGTGGGCGGAAAGATACGCTTCGCCTGTGTGGACGGTCCCGAATTTGACGGTCATGCGGTGGATTTTGACGAGGCCATTGCCCGCAATACGGCGTACCGCGCCCAAGAACGGGAAGCCGACTGCCGTTTACTCAGAAAGGCGGAGGAGCATGAATAACGCGAAAAATAAAACACCCATGGCCACCTTAGATCCCAAGATGCGCTGTACGCATTTTGAAGAGGTCGCCTTGGGATACACGGAGGAGGAAGCTCGAGCGGAGGCTGCTCGCTGTCTGCACTGTGCCCATAAACCTTGCGTCAGCGGATGCCCCGTGGGGGTGGATATTCCCTCCTTTATCGAGCAGATCGCCCAAGGCGAGGTGGATAAAGCCTACCTAACCATTACGCAAACGAATGCCCTGCCTGCGGTTTGCGGCCGCGTTTGCCCTCAGGAAAAACAATGTGAGAGCCGTTGTGTACGCGCTATCAAGGGCGAATCCGTTGCCATCGGCCGTCTGGAACGCTTTGCCGCAGACAGAGCCTTGAGCGAACGCTCAAGTGCCCCCACTCCCCCGCCCTCTAACGGTCACCGTGTGGCGGTGATCGGCGCGGGTCCTGCGGGCTTGACATGTGCGGGTACTTTGGCCGCAAGCGGTTTTGACGTCACGGTGTTTGAATCTCTTCACGTACCCGGGGGCGTGCTGATGTATGGAATTCCCGCCTTCCGCTTGCCTAAGCCCATCGTTTCCGCAGAGATCCAACGTCTCACGGATCTGGGAGTAAAGCTGGTCACCAATGCGGTAGCCGGCAACGCCTTTACCTTGGATTCTTTATTTACCGAGGGCTTTGAAGCTGTGTTTATCGGCACGGGAGCAGGCTTACCCGCCTTTGCTTCCATTCCCGGAGAAAGCCTTTGCGGCGTGCTTTCCGCTAATGAATTCCTTACCCGCGTCAATTTAATGCACGCGGCCGAGGAGAGCTACGATACGCCATTGCCCAATACGGCCGACACGGTGGTGGTAGGCGGAGGAAATGTGGCAATGGATGCAGCACGTTGTGCCCGCCGTTTGGGAGCAAACGTGACCCTTCTATACCGCCGCACCCGTGCAGAAATGCCCGCCCGTGCCGAAGAGATCGAGCACGCCTTGGAGGAGGGCATCCGCCTGAGAGAATTGGCCGCCCCCCTTGAGGTGCTGGGAGAAAACGGAACGGTTCGTGGCATCCGCTGTACGGAAATGGAACTCACCGAGCCTGACGAAAGCGGACGCCGCCGTCCCATTCCCAAAGAAAACAGCGAATTTGTATTAAAAGCCGACTGTGTGATCATGGCTTTGGGAACCTCTCCCAACCCCTTGCTCACTTCTCGCACACCGGGGTTGGTCCTCAACGCACGCGGTTGTATTCAAACCGATGAAAACGGGGCCACTTCCCTGCCCCACATATATGCGGGCGGCGACGCCGTAACAGGGGCCGCCACCGTCATTCAGGCCATGGGCGCAGGCAGACAGGCCGCCCACGCCATTGAAAAAGAGCTGCTCAAGTAAAAAAAAGACCCCGAACAGGCCGTAAACGGCGCTGCAGGGTCTTTTTTTTTGTTTTTTTACTTGGTAATACTTACACGGCTGATGCTCAAGCTTTCGCCACAATCGCAAATGCGGATATCCGCATAGCCCTGGTGGAAAAGGTCGTTAAAGCCGGCATCTATAAGGATAAAGGTGTAGTTGCGCCAGGTCTTGGTATTGGTGCGGTTAAAGGACACGCCCTTGGCGATTTCCCCCGCTTTGCTGTTATACTGCAACTGAACGGGCGCGGTCCCCTCGTCGTAATAGGTGATCGTCACCTTGACGTTATGATCCTCGGGAGTGATGGCCAGATTGCTGATTTTATAATACACGTTGTTCTGCACCGTTTTCACACACCAACGGCCGGCAATCTGCTCATAAGTACAAAGGCCGTCGTAATCCAAATTGCGGAAGAACATGCCGTTTTCTACCAGATCCCCGTCGTCATCCACATAGCTGTAAAGGGGAAATTCCGGCATGACCTCTTCGGGCCCGGGAACGTAATTGGGGTCGTCTTCTCCATTGATCGCCTTATAAAAGACGTTCCAAACGCGATGCAATTTTCCACTATAAGTAACCAGCCAATACCCCATAAAATCCTGATCGCGCTGGGCCCCCTCGGTATAAGCATCAAAAAGTGCCCACCAAAACATATGGCAATATCCCTTTTCACGGGCTACCTTGATGACGGTCTCCGCTACCTTGGCACCCATCGCTCCCATTCCGTCATCCATGCTGTCGGGATAGCCGCATTCGCCGATGTACAAACGGCTTTGCCCGCCGGTGCGGTTAGAGGCCGCTTTGGCCGCAATATAGTCCAACGCAGCGGCAAATTTGGTTTCATCGGTATCCGTATCGTAAGCGGAATAGCAGTAGAAATCACAATAAGTGTAAGGAATGACGTTGTTGGTCACACAGGGCTTTCCCTGCATGGCTTTATCTACCAGGTTGACCTCCAGCGTGTTATACACGTACACGTCCTTGCAGCCCGCATCACGCCGAGCCGCCATCACGGCATCCTGACGAGTGTTGATCCACTGGATGAGGCGATCAAACACCTCCTGAGGCGGGTCGTAATTCACATCGGGTGAGGGCATGCAGGACCAGTCGCTTTCCCAGTTCTGAATGATAAAGCTTTTTCCCGTGCCTTCGTAGGTCTTGCAGAGGTAGTATACCAAGTCGTACATTTGTTGATATTCGATACGACGGCTCTCCTCCGTCCAGGTATTGATAAAATACGTAGCGGGATGACCAAAGGAATTGTCAAAAATATAAGTACCAATCACGTAAGTGCTCAGATCCAAGTCAAAAAGGGAGCGAAAATGCTTGTGCTGAGCCAGTTCTACGGCATTGGGGATCTTCTCCGTGCCCCAATCGGTGGCCACGGGATAGTTGTCCTTGTAATAGTTGACCAAATATACTTTAATGCTTTTGGACCCCAATTGCTGCATGCGAATGCCGCCCTCGGTCACTCCGTCATACCCCAGATGGGTGTACCCGCCCCAAATATGGTTGGCGCCGATGAACTCGGCCATACTGTTGGTGCCTTGGGCGTGCTGAGGTGCAAACTCGATCTGCGTATTTTGAGGAGAGGTCAATCCCGTTCCCTCTTCGGGAATGTAGTAAGCGGGAACGGTAAAACCGCCCAGCACCTTTTCGGGCACCGGGATCCCTGTGGGAGGCTCGGTCTCGGGCTCTGTGGCAGGCTGTGTTACGGGCTTAGTAGGCTCGGGGTTCGTGGCGGGCTGTGTCACGGGCTTAGTAGGCTCGGGATCTGTAGCAGGCTGTGTCACGGGCTTAGTAGGCTCGGGCTCTGTGGCAGGCTGTGTCACAGGCACGGTGGGCTCGGGCTCCGTGGCAGGCTGTGTCACAGGCACGGTAGGCTCGGGGTTCGTGGCAGGCTGTGTCACAGGCTTGGTAGGCTCGGGATTCGTGGCAGGCTGTGTCACAGGCACGGTGGGCTCGGGCTCCGTAGCAGGCTGTGTCACAGGCACGGTGGGCTCGGGCTCCGTAGCAGGCTGTGTTACGGGCTTAGTAGGCTCGGGTTCCGTAACGGGCTGTGTAGCAGGCATGGTGGGCACAGTAGCGGGTGTTTTCACTTGGCAACCACCCAGTACGGAAAGCGCCATGACCAGAGCCAACCCCCAACCAAGCCATTGTTTCACTCTCTTTTTCATGATCTCTGCACTCCTTTTTACTATAAATCTGCTGAATTTTTTTCACATAAGGGAAGGACGTCGCGAACCGTTAGGCGACCTTCAGCCACCTGAAAACGGATCTCAAAGCCGTCAAATTCAAAACCGTATACCCGCGAAGGATCCTCCTGATAAGCGGGGCGCGGATCTTGCGCGAGAAGCTTGCAAAGGGCCGCGCGGCAATGCTCGGGCAACTTTTCCTGCAAAAGATCCTCGAAGACCACCTCAAGTCTGTAGGCGGCCTTTTCTTCGGCAAAGCCGCCCCGTGCCTGAGCCGGAGCTTCAATATGAGGCAGATAGGGTTTGACGTCGTAAATGGGCGTACCGTCCATCAGATCGGCACCTGCCACCTCCAGCACCCATCCCAAGGACGGGTGGCGATGCACCCCCTTCAACCGCACCAGGGACAATCCCAGCGAGTTGGGACGGAAGGGAGAACGGGTGGCAAACACCCCTTTACGCGTGTTGCCTCCCAGGCGCGGAGGGCGTACCGTGGGTGACCAGGTTTGCCTTCCGTTTTGGGAAAAATCCCAAATCAGCCACAGGTGGGAAAATTCTTCGATCCCCCGCAGGGCTTGCTCGTTGCGGAATTCAGGTTCAAAGATCACCTGCGCCTCCAGCTCCTCCACCAGGCCGCTTTGTCGCGGAATGCCGAATTTGGTGGGAAATTGGCTTTTTATATGGGCAATGGGACGGATCAAGCGCCCCTGCCCTGCTTCATTTTCCCGCATATTCAAACCTCTTCCCGAAAGGTAAACCGCTCCCACGGAATATTTACGGGCACTTTTTCCGTCAAGATCTCATCTGCATGTAACAGCAAAGGATAATCCTCTTCACGCACCAGTCCGCGCTGCGCGGCAGCGCGCAATGCCCGAGCGACCCGCACGGCCACCACCAAGGACTCCAGCGTGACACCGTCCAGCCGACGGCGAGCCTCATCGATATCCAGTCCCTTCCCCAACAAGATGCCGATCTGACGGGTACGGCCTCCGTACACAGTCACGTACAGGTCGCCGATCCCCACGGAAAGGTTATGCAAGCTATAGGCTCCCAGCCATTTCAGCAGACGTTCCATTTCCACCACGCTTTGGCCGAACACCGCCGCTTGGGAATTAAAATGAAGGGGACTGTCCTCCCCAAATTGACGCTGATTGACCCCAATGGTCAACGCCACAGCCAAGGCGTAGCCGTTTTTCAGAGCCACGGCGCTTTCGATGCCCATCACGTCTGTGGAAAGGCTGACGTGATAATAGGGCGTTTGCATCCATTCTTTGATTTTTTCAAGCACCTGTATATCGCGGCCGCAAAAGGCCACGTGAGTCTGATCGTGGGAAACCAGCTCATAACTGGTGCAGGGTCCGCCAACGGCGTTCAGGGGGCAATACTTTCCCAACTGCCGAAGCTTTTCCTCCCACAAAAACGGATACGGCTTTAACGTTCCGTCGGGCATATCCATCAGCCCCTTGGTCACGGTAAGCACAGGCGTCCCTTCCGCCAGCAGAGGCAGTACCTCTTGAGAAAACCAATCCACCCCAAAGCTGGAAACACCGCCGATGACCAGATCCGCACCCTTGAGCGCAAGGGCCAGATCACTTACCTGATGACAGCTGATTCTCCCGTCGGGAAAGGCCGTATCAAATTTGGGATGGCGGCCGTGTAAGCGGCAATGCTCAATCACATCCGCGTCCAACGGAGTTCCCACCAGCCGCACCGAATGCCCGTTTTCCAAGGCGGGAAATGCCAGAGCCGAGCCCATCATGCCCGCTCCGACTATGGTAATATTTGCCATCAGGCGCACCTCTCTTTGCTCTCTTCTGTTTACGATTATACACTACCCCATGTTTTTTGACAAGTTTTTTGTGAAAAAATCAATTTTTTCTCCTTTTGATCTCCGAGCTTGACATTTAGCAAAGAAGCCTTGTACAAGACCCGAAAAAACGGTATAATGAAAATAATCACTCTAAAAAGGGGTTGTTCAAATGCATTTTTCAAAAACGCTCTGTTTTTTTCTGGCGCTGACGACAGCGCTCCTGAGCTTGACAGCTTGCTCCCCTAAGGCTCCCGCCACCTCTCCAGTGCCTCCCGCTTCCGACGAGCCCACCGTTACCTTTACGGGAACGAACTTTGCTCACTGCGGTCTGTACACTTGGGACAACGTCCCTTCTCAATACGAATTCTGGAAGGCCTGCGGAGTGGACACCATACAGCTTTCCGAGCGTCTTTGGTATTTTTCGGCCGCAGACGAGGAACAGTACCAAAAGCGTATAGCAAGCTTTGCTTCTTACATCGACCGGCTCCATGAAGCGGGTTTTCTGGTGGACGTGCTGTTTTTCTCCAATCTCAGGCAGTACAAAGGGGAGTACGAATACGACAAGGATAGCGGCGGCATCGGAGTCTGGTTTCATCCGGACGACGAGGAAGCATTAAACGAAAAGCTGTACTACACCCGTATGCTCATGACTGCTTGCGCCAAAGCCGACTATTTCACCATTGAGGCCGGAGATCCCGGCGGCATTACCGACCGTATGGGCGAAGGGGACGAATACGATTATGCAAAATTGGTTGAGGCCTTTAACGAGGTGGCCAAGGAATGCGCCCCCAACGTCAAGGTGCGCGCCAACACTTGGGCCGTATCCGCCTTTAAAACACCCAACATCTCCGTTCACGAGCTTCAATGGTGGATCAACGAAAACGAAATGACCCGCAATCTGCTTTTAAAAGAGGATTTTTTCGGAGAGGATCTGGGGCTTTTCATCCCCTGCCACGACTATTACCGCCCCAAGCTGTTGAAGCTTTATAACCAAGCTGTCCGTATTAAGCAAATGGAGGATTTTCCTCTCTTTCCCACCGTTGAAGATCTGCAACCCCTGACGGACAGGGATACCGAGATCTGGCTTTGGCCCTTCAATCTGCTGGGCTCCGACGGAAACGCGGATTACTGCGCTTCCTTCACCTCAAGCCTCCGTTATGTACACCGCGACGTCAACGCCATGCGCGAGCTGGGAGCTGACGGGATCATGGCCGACTGGACGTGGAAGGGCTATTTGGGCATGGCGATCAACACGTACGGCTACGCCCGCTTCGTTAACGATCCCGCGGCTACCCCTGAAAAGGTGATCGACGAATACGCCTCCTATCTGACCGACGGCGAAGGCCGCGCCGCGCTGGCGCAGATCCTGCGCTTTATTGAAAACAAATCCCGCTATGACGCCTCCCTTCCCAAGACCAAACGGTTGCCGAAGCTGGAATGCACCGTCACATCCGCCCAACAGGCGCTGGATCTGCTGGGATCCGTCACACCCAAGGCCTCCTCCGACTTTCCCCTGCCCGAAAACGTCGACAGCATTTTTGCCCGCATCAAGGATCGCTTGAACACCTTGCTTGATGACGGAAGATAAAGAATGCAAAAACACCGCCCTGTGAGGCGGTGTTTTTTTGTATAACGAAAACCACGCGATAGTCGCGTGGTTCAAAAGAGGTTAACCGGTGAGAAGAAATCCTCCAAATATGATATAATTAGAACGACCTGCCAGTCAAACTAAAAAAACATATTTGGAGGATTT
>JAFWAE010000006.1 GCA_017507855.1 Clostridia bacterium | reverse complement strand
TTGTTTGCTTCCAACCCTGTCAGACAGATGCCGTAAAATTTTACTTTTTCGGATTACTGTCTTACTGGCACAGAGGTTTCTCTGCGTTTTTGTTTGTATAACGAAAACCACGCGATAGTCGCGTGGTTCAAAAAAGGCTATGCCGATAAACAGATAGCAAACGAAGAGTAAGCGCAGGATGTACTTATGTGTGAAAGCCTCCCTTGTGTAAAGGGGGCTGTCGAGCAAAAGCGAGACTGAGGGATTGTTTTTAAGAGATTTTATCCTTTACAACCCCTCCGTCATTTTCTTGCGAAAATGGCACCTCCCCTTACACAGGGGAGGCTTATGGTGAAACCCGTTTACGGGTAGCAAGTAACAATTGCATGGCTGGCAGGCCAATAAAAAGCGCACTTGTGCGCAGCCAGTAATATTAGGGCTATGCCCGAAACTGAAATACCCCCCGTTTTACGGGGGGATATTTATTTTAAAAAAGATTAGGAGGCACTGTTTTCCAACAGTGCCAGCAATTCTGCCGCGGTCAGATCGTCGGCGGGGAAGCGCCGCAGGCCGTATAGGCAGTTGGGGTCGCCCGCCGTCAGGCAATTGAGACCCGGCTCGGTGGTCAGTGTCATGCAAAAGCCCGATTGGCGGCAAAGGGATTCCGTTACCTCGTCGTAGCGGCCGTAGGGATAAGCCAGAGCAAAAACGGGGGAGGGAAGGTTGGCCTCCAACGCCTCGCGAGATAATTTCAGATCCTCCAGCACGTGCTTTGCAAAGGAATCCTCCGTATCGGAGGGCAGGCGGACCATGCCTACGCGGCAATTTTCTCCGTCGTAGGCGGGAACCTGATGCAGATCGTGGGTATGACTTTGCACGTCAAAGATCCCCGAGGCTTCCATTTGACGGGCCTGGTCGAAGGAAAAGTGGGGCGTCATGGTCATGCCCGTATCCTTATAGGTGCTTTTGCCCACGGAAACGCCGATGACGAAGGAAGCCGCTCGCAGACCGTATTCCTTTAACAGAGGAAGGGCTTCTGTAAAAACACTGGCGTATCCGTCATCAAAGGTCAGCAAAATGGGTTTGTCGGGCAAGGGACGCCCCTTGTTTGCGAAATCAAGCAGATCTGCGGGTAAGACGGCGGTGTAGCCGTTTTGGGTCAGCATCTGCAAGTGGTCTTCAAATTCTGCTTTGGCAATGGCTGAGCCTCCTGCACCGTCCTCGCTGATATGGTGGTACATCAAAATGGGAAGCTGTACGGTGTGCGGACGTTGAAGCGGGCCGAGAAAAAAGACGAGAAGTATGGACGATATTCCCAAGATCGCAGCCCAAAATAACAGGCGTTTCACGGCTTTTCACCTTCCTTCTTTATTTATTATAATCGATTTTGTCTCGAAAGGCAAGGCTGACCCGAGGAAAAAATTTGAAAAAGCTTGTATAAAGCAAGACGGTGTGATATAATGAAAGCGGATCTTTGAGGGTCCGGATTTTTAACAGTGAAGGGGAGTCTTTTATGACACCTAGGCAAAAATATGAAACTCGTTATAAGCAGGCCCTGGCAGATCTGTTTTTGGTCGCCCTGCTCAGTGCGGTGAACATTGTGGCCCTGCTCACCGAGGCCACCTTTTCTTTTCCGTTTTCGGCCGTTTCGCCCATGATCGTGTACGCCCTGGGCTCCGCTTGGGCCGAACAGACCGGTGCGGAGGGGTACCTGATTGCGGGTATGATCCTGGCGGTACTGATCGTGGGCCTGTTTTTGGTGCTTTGGCTTTTTGCCAAAAAGCGTCCCGGCGCTTTGCTGGCGGCTACGCTTTTCTTTGCGGCGGATACATTGGGTCTGCTTTGGTTTGCCACTACCGCCAACGCTCTGAGCGAGTTTATGATCGATATCGTGTTCCACGGGGTAGTGTTGGGACTTTTGGCTATGGGTGTGAATGCGGCGGTCAAACTGCGCCGTATGGGAGACGAGCCGGCCCCCAAGGTCTCGGAACCCGTACAGATCATTGGCGCGGAGGAACAGCCCCTTGCCGAAGAAGCTTGGACGGAAACGGAGGAGGCTACCGAGGAAGAAACCGCAGCTTACGACGAGGAGTTCGCGGAAGAAAACGGGGAAGAGGAAGCCCCGGAAGACGGAATTTTTGACGAGAGCTTCGACGAATGAAAAGAAAAATAAAAAAAACAAATTTTTTTAAAAAAAGGCTTGACAGGAGAGCGAGACTGTGGTATAATCTCACCCGTCAGCCGATTTGGGGGTATAGCTCAGCTGGGAGAGCGCTTGAATGGCATTCAAGAGGTCAGCGGTTCGATCCCGCTTATCTCCACCAACAAAAAAAGACAGTCTTCAGACTGTCTTTTTTTGTTGGTCAAATAAGGGATTTGAGAAGAAACGCCGTTCGCACACGAGCATTTTCAGCCGCGGAAGCGGCTTTTTTCGGCTTGCCGAAAAAGGAGCAAAATGCGAAGTGTCATCCGCCGAAGGCGGATATCCCGCGCCCCAAAGGAATCAGACAGGCGACAGACTGTCTGCTTTGTTGGTCAAATAAGGGATTTGAGAAGAAACGCCGTTCGCACACGAGCATTTTCAGCCGCGGAAGCGGCTTTTTTCGGGTTGTCGAAAAAGGAGCAAAATGCGAAGTGTCATCCGCCGAAGGCGGATATCCCGCGCCCAAAGGAATCAGACAGGCGACGGACTGTCTGCTTTGTTGGTCAAATAAGGGATTTGAGAAGAAACGCCGTTCGCACACGAGCATTTTCAGCCGCGGAAGCGGCTTTTTTCGGCTTGCCGAAAAAGGGGCAAAATGCGAAGTGTCATCCGCCGAAGGCGGATATCCCGCGCCCCAAAGGAATCAGAAAGGCGACGGACTGTCTGCTTTGTTGGAGAGGGCGGTGGGAAAAGGAGAAAAGAGACGTAGCCGTTGACAAGGTGCGTGCGTTGATGTACAATAAGAACACCCGCGTAAGCGGGAAAAGATTTGAAAAAATGCGAGGTGCCCGGCTATGAAATTGACCAAAACAGCGGCGTGGATTTTGGCAGCTCTGCTCTGCTTGAGCGGCATGACGGCCTGTACAGCCCGTAAGCCCGCTTTCTCCGAAGAGGTGAACCTGTTTAACCGCGGTTTGCTGGCAGCCAAGCAAAACGGCAAATACGGCTATGTGAACGTGCAGGGAGAATGGGTGGTGGCCCCCCGCTTTGAGGATACCTATTATTTTGACGAAAACGGCTTGGCCGCCGTGTGTGAAAACGGCAAATGGGGCTGGATCGACGAAAAGGGAAACTACGCCATCAACCCTGTTTTTGACGAGGTGCGCGGTTTTACGGGGCGCTTTCCCACCCCCGTGAAGACCGACGGCGTGTACGGCTATCTGCACGCTGACGGTACCTACGCCGTGGAGCCCCGCTTTGCCAAGGCCTACCCCTTTGCGGAAAACGGCCTGGCCCTGGTGCAGACCGACAGCGGCTACGGCTTTATCACCACCGACGGGAGCTTTGCCATTGAACCTGTGTATGAGGACGCCTATTCCTTTGAAAACGGCCCTGCTGCCGTGTGTGTGAACGGCCTTTGGGGCTACGTGGATGCCCAAGGCAAGCACGTGCTGGAGCCCTGCTTGGACTACGCCGCCTCCTTTACGGAAGAGGGGCTGGCCTTGGTGTGCCTGCAGGGGAAATACGGGTACGTGGATCCCTTTGGCAACTACCGCGTGGAAGCGGTCTTTTCCGATGCCCACCCCTTTAAAAACGGGGCGGCCATGGTGGAGGAAGGGGGCCAATGGGGCTATATCGATACCCTGGGGCATTATATCGTGACACCCATGTTTCGCTCGGTGAAGGATTTTGGGGCCAACGGCTTGGCCATCGTGCGTCTGGGTGACCTGTATGGGTATATGAACCGAAGCGGGGAAATGGTGATCCAACCGCAATTTTACAGTGCCCACGAATTTTACGAGGGCGTGGCGGTGGTCAGCGCAGGGGAAGGGGGCTACGGCCTGATCGACGAGCAGGGAAACTATATCGTAAAGCCCAAGTATTACGATATGGGCTTTGCCGTGCGCGCCGGGCGGGTGTATTTTGTGGACACGGAAAACGGCGTGGGATACCTGGACACCGAAAGCGGGGAAGAAGTGATCGCCGCCCAATTCGAGTATTTCTATACCACCTCCCTGTACGGCGGGGCGGGAGATTTTTTTGACGACGGGTACGCCGTGGCCAAAAAAGGGGAACTGTACGGGGTCATCGACCGGCAGGGAAAGTGGGTCATCGAGCCGCGCTTTGAGGATTTTGCCTTGAAATAAGAAAAAACCTGAAATTGCCTGCATAAAAACTGTAAAAAGGTTTGACAAAGGACTTCGGTTGTGGTATAATGTGTTCCGTGGAATAATGCCCGTTTCTTTCTCTTGGACGGGCAAAAAAACAATGAAGAGAGGTTTTTTCATGAAACTGAAGGCTATGCTGGGCATGCTGGTCGTGGCGCTGCTTGTGGCGCTGTTTGCCGTGCCCGCATCCGCTGCCTTGACCGGTACAGGTGTGGAGGCTGACCCCTACGTGGTCACCACCGCTGCCGAACTGACCGAGGCACTGGCTCAAGGCGGTTACATCTCTGTAACTCAGAACATTGACGCCGGTAACGTCCGCTTTACCATTGAAAAGGACGTAACCATCACCGGTGTGGGTGACGTGAGCATCATCACCACCAACGACAAGCTCTTTGAGGTCGTGCAGGGCTCGGCCACGGTAAGCGATTTTAACGTGGTCAACGTCAACAACCTCACCCTGAAGGCCGGCAAGCGCTGCATCGATACCCGCAGCGAGTACATTGAGCTGAACCTGACGGGGGTGGAGATGTCCATCACCAAGAACGGCAACAATAATCCCCTGGCCCTGGGCGGTAGCGACACCGATACCACTTCCAAGGTGAAGGCCACGCTGGACGGTTGCGAGATCGTGGCCGAAAATTCCAACTATGCCTTTATCGTGTGGGTTCCTGCCGACATCACCATCAAGGACTCTTCCCTGACCGGCTACGCCGCTCTGTACATGAAGGGAACCGGCGGCGGCGTGACCACCGGCTCTGTGGTGAACGTCATCAACTCCACCCTGACGGGTGTGAACAATTCCCCCGACCATGTGTCCAACTCCTTTGCAGCCGTCGTGCTGGAGGATGAGGGTGCCACCGTCAACTTTAAGGCGGGCACCCAGGTCATTGGCGAGGGCAGCAACGTCAACGGTGTGTTCGCTGTGGGCTTGAAGGTTGCCGGCAACACCGTGAACGTGGAAGAGGGCGCCACCCTGACCCTGCTTCCCGAAGCCTCCGATGCCCATGTGGGTCTGATCGGCGGAACCGAGTTCCTGCCCAACTCCACCCTGAATGTGGATCCCTCCAATACCGCTCTGATCGAGGACATCAAGGCCGAGGGGCTGGACGTTTCCTCCACCGGTACCGTACTTGGCGTGCCCGTAGCCATTGCCAACGGCATCAACTACTACACGCTGGAAGACGCTCTGGCCGCAGGCGGTACCATTAAATTGGTAAAAGACCTGGTGCTGGAGACCGGTATTACCGTTTCCAATACCCTGGTTCTGGATCTTAACGGAAAAACCATCTCTATGGCCGATGCTTCCGGCGCGGCTTGCTCCATGATCACGGTGGCAAGCACCGGAAACCTGACGATCAACGATTCCGTGGGTACGGGTAAGCTGTCTTTTGGCACCACCACTCCCGGCGGCCAGTCCTACGCCAGCAACACCATCAGCAACCACGGCATCTTGGTAGTCAACGGCGGTTGGATCGAAAACACCTCTGCCAGCGGCGTTGCTTGCTACGCTCTGGACTGCTACGCAGGTAGCACCACCACCATCAACGGCGGCAAGTTCACCGCGAGATCTACTACCGTACGTATTTTCAACTGGTCCGACAATTTGGCCAAGTTGACTATCAACGGCGGCGAGATCATCAGCGAAGTGGGCTATGCTGTTAACTTGAATATGGGCAATACCACCGACGTGGAGCTGAATATCAATGGCGGTACTTTGACTACTAACGATACCAACTACGGCTTGGCTGTGTATGTTTGGATGCAAGACGGTACCGGCTACAGCGCGGAAGATGTCAAAGTGTCCGTTGCCGGCGGTACGCTTAATGGTTCTTTGGCTTTCAACGGCAAAACCAGCACGACGATGACGGAAGGTAATGTGTCCGTCAGCGGCGGTTCCATGGATTCCGTTATCTGCTACGGCACTCCCACTCACGCCTTCATTTCCGGTGGCGTTTTTGAAGATACCACCGGCATGCAGGACTATGTTGTCTCCAATGCCGAACTCGACGGAAGCGGCCGGATCGCGTATGCCCCCTACATCGTAGGCAGCCCCTACGGCAGCTACATCGTCAATCCCGCCAAACCCGCAGTTGGCTCTGTGGTGACCGTCACCGTGAAGGAAAACGCCGGGTATGACCTGAACGTGCTCACCGTGGCCGGCCCCGACAACCGTCCTCTGCTGCTGACCGCCAAGGGCAACGGCGTGTTTACCTACGTTCAGCCCATCGGCAAGGTGACCGTCAGCGCCACCTTCACCGCAGAAGGCTGTGACGGCAAGGATCCCTCCAAGTGCCCCACGCTGAAGTTTACCGACGTGAAGCTGGCCTGGATGCACAAGCCCGTGGACTACGTAGTCTCCCACGGCCTGATGGGCGAGGAAGGCAGCACCCTCTTTAAGCCCGACGAGATCCTGACCCGCGCCATGATGATGCAGGTCATGTACAATCTGGAAGGCAAGCCCGCCGTGACCACCTCTGCCGGCTTTACCGACGTTCCCGCCGATGCATCCTACGCCGATGCCGTCAACTGGGCCGCCTCCATCAACCTCACCGCCGGTAAGAGCGACGTGCTCTTTGACCCCAACGGTGTGGTGACCCGCCAGGAGATCGCCTGCTTCCTGTACCGTTATGCCCAGTACAAGGGCGTGAACGTGTCCGTCAAGGGCTCCCTGGCCAACTATACCGACGGTGATACCACCGCTTCCTGGGCCAAGACGGCCATGGAATGGGCCTTGGGTAACACCCTGTTCAGCGGCTATCCCGACGGAAGCCTGAAGCCCACCAATTCCGCCACCCGCGTGGAAGTGGCTCAGGTAGCCATGTGCTATTGCCAGAACATTCTGGGTAAGTAAAATAACCCCCAAACACAGCGGAGAAATCTTCTCCGCTGTGTTTTTTTGTAACCCGAAAACCCCGCCGTTCCCAAAGAAAAAGCCCCCGTAAGCACGGGGGGCTTTTTCTTTATATTCGGGGAAATTATACCGTTCCCGTTACGACCAACGTGCTGACGCCCGGGGTCACGACCCAGCTTCCGTCGGCATTTTGGGTAAAGGTGGCGGCGGGCACGGTAATGCGCCCTGCGGCGGTGGTAAACAGCCCCGTATTGGGGTTGTAGGTGTAGTCGGCGGGGTCGGTCAGGGCAACACCGTTGAGGGTGACGGAAATGTTGCTGAGCACGGGGTTAAAGGTATCGGTCAGGATGATGTTTGCCTCTGCACCGGCTTCGGTGTTGCCCGTGTTCTGAATGGTAAAGGTATAGGTCAGCGGTTCGTTTTCGCTGATCACGGCGGGGGAAAGGGCCTTGGTGATGGAAAGGGAGGCGCCGTCAGCGGGGAACACCGTTTCCGTTACCGTCAAGGGCTCGCTCAGCCCTTCGCCGCTTACGGTGGCCACGTTGGCGATGGAGGCTTCGGCGGAACGGGGGGCAAAGGCGGTAACGGCGGCCTCATACACCAGCATCAGGTTTCCTCCTGAGGGCACGCTTAAGCCGCTGACGCTCAAGGGAGGACCTGCCGTTACGGCGGGGGAAGCCTGCAGTACGCCGTTGATAAAATATTTCAGCGAGCCGTCTGCATAAGCAAGGGGGTAGAGGGTATTGCCCTCAAATTCGTAGGCTCCCAGGTTATCCGTCAGGGTCAAACCATTCAGGGAAACAGAGCCGGAGTTGACCAGGCTGATGATATAGGTGATGTCACTGCCGGGGGTGTATTCGGTCAGCGCCGCCGTTTTGGAGGCGGAAAGGGCTTCCTGTAACTCACCTGTTACGGTGTTGGAGCTGATCAGGTTGCCGTTATAGGATAGCGTGGCAACGTTGGTAAAGGATGCCATGGGAATTCTCCTTTCAATAAATAAAAGTAAGCTTGGACGAGTCAATGGGCACTTGCCGCAGCTTTTCAATCCAATGTATGCGCGTGCCGTGCGGGAGGTGCACGAAGAAAAACTTGCTTTTGGCTATTGACGGAGAGCACTTTTTTTGGTACAATGCAGGTACTTTAAGGAGGTTTTGGTGATGAGCTCGGAAAAGCTTTCTTCCATTCGTATTTTGGCCGTTGGAAACAGCTACGCTTTTAACGCCCTGCACTATTTTCCCCACGTAGCCCGTGAATTAGGGTGTAGGGCCGAGGTGGGCATCGTGTACCGCGGGGGCTGCTCCCTGCATCAGCACGCCCAATTTTCCCTTTCCGACGAGCCCGCTTATTGGTATTTTTCCTCCTCGGGCGGGGAATTCACCCACCGCGAAAACTGTCATTTTACAGAGTGTTTCCGCCAAGGGGAATGGGACGTAGTTACCCTTCAGCAATGCAGCGCCGAGAGCGGCCTTCCCGAAACTTACGGGCAGGATCTGGCTCATTTAATCGGGCTGGTGAAGCAGGTGCATCCCCATGCCAAGCTTTTTTGGCATATGACCTGGCCTTACGAGCAGGGGTGCTCGGTACAGGGGTTCCAAAACTACGGTTGCGACGTCGGGAAAATGTACGAGGCTATTGCCGAGACTGTAAAGGCCAAGATCTTGCCACAACGGGCTTTTGACGGGATGCTTCCCGCAGGGGCATTGATCCACCGTTTGAGCGCCCGCTTTGGGGGCATTTTCCACAATTCCGCAGATAAGCTGCATCTGAACGCCAACGGGGAATACGCGGTGGCGGTGCTTTGGGCTTGCTTACTGCTCCACGCCTCTCCCGAAGAATTGACGGAGCACCCTGCCGAGATCTCGGACGAGCTGTTTGCCGTTGTCAAGGAAGAGGTAGCAAAGCTGCTGAAAGATCCCACAAACATATAAGCCGTTACGCCAAAAAAGAGATAGCCCCAAAGGGCGTCACTCTTAGGGATTTTAATTGAACAATTTATAAAACTCGCCTTATGATAAGGCGAGTTTTCTTTTGTCCACGCAAAATAGATTGCATAAAAGTTGATTTTAGTTTATAATAAACTCACCGATAAATAAGAATTTGACGAAGGAGATGTGCAATGAGCAACAAAGACATTATAAAATATTTTTACGAAGTGGTTGTCTCCGAAAACCTGCTTGATGAGCTTCATAAATATATCTCAGAGGACTGTGTGCAAAGAGTTGGAGAAAAAGTATATTTTGTT
>JAFWAE010000005.1 GCA_017507855.1 Clostridia bacterium | reverse complement strand
TGGTAACGTGCGAGAAGTGCATCACCGAATTTCTGCTAACCCACCAGAAAAAAGCCAAGTCGTAAGACTTGGCTTTTTTCAACGAAATTCGCCTTCGGCGATTGAAATATGGCTTCGCCATGTGAAATAGCTCCGCTGTGAAATATTTGCTCCGCAAATGTGAAATATTCGCTTCGCGAATGTGGGCAAATTTCATTTCACATCGACCAAAGGGAGATATTTCACAATTTCCGCAAGGAAATTATTTCACATTCGGCGTAAGCCGAATATTTCACTTGAAAAGCTATCTAAATTATGATATAATAACAGTAGAAAGGCGGTGATATAATGAGAAATTTTGTCATTAACAATCGATGTGTCTTTTTTCTTCTCATTTTTTCCATATTAATCGCTTTTGGAGTATGGACTATAGATGAAGTAGTTTCCATTCCTATAATCGTTCTTGGCTGCTTCTTGTTTCTTGGGTACGCGATCGCTTTTCCTATTTGCTATGTAATCAATACGCAAGGAGTTACTGTATATTATCTATTTGGTTTTATAAGAAAAAGAGTCGCTTGGAACAAACTAAAGTATGTAGAAGATCATCACTCAAAAAGCGGAGTGCTACCTTGGTGGAGAGAGTACCAAATTGCTTATTTCAAAACAAGATTTCCTTTATGGGAAAAAGCGTGTATTCCAAAAAACAAGAAAGTAGTCAAACTGTTTGAAACGTATTACGGAGGGACTATCGAGAAATACGGTTAAGTGCGGACACCTTTTGTTCGCAATTACCCCCGTTTAGACACCTTTTATCCGCAATATCGCAACAAAAAACGCACCTTTGTCGGTAGACAAGAAATAACAACCAAGCCAATAGAAATTTTGCTGAGTATTGCAAGAATATAACCGCAAAAGAAAAGGCGTTTTCTTGTGAGCGAGAAGTATGGGAGATTATATTTCAATATAAAAAAAGGAGAATGTTATGACCTTTGACCGTAACCAAACCGAGTTTACCTCCCCTCTCCAAAAGATGGTCTGGCAGCAGGGTGTCCACGTGATGCCCCTTGACGTTTCTTTAGTCGATGTGACCGATCCCGAGACCTGTGAGGGCTGTAGGCAGATCTACAATTGTATCATGGAAATCCTCGTGGATATGTACGAGCATACCGATACATACAGTCAAAGTCCCCGCTGGTATACAGGAGACTATCTTGTGTGGCTGACGAGCCGCTCAAAGCCACAAAAGAATCATGCAGAGGAATACTACCGATACCTGCAAAGGCTACATCGGTTCGGCTTCGTCTTTGACGAGGTCAGCGACGAATGGTCAAATCCGCGCTACCCGCTGTTTTTTACCTACTACCCCCGCATGGCACAGTTATTCAAAGAGCGTAAGAAGAATATGGGCGGTTATTTGGCGCGTCTGGACTTTCGCCTGTTCGCCCCAAAAATCAAGCTGACCTTGGACGACATACTTCGTCCCTTGTCGGATGCAGATCGGGAAGTATGCCTTAATCTGCACAATTTTGCATTGTCCAAAGGACTGAAGCCGGAACTGAAAAACCCCTATACCATCCGTTACATTTACAAAAAACTCTATTCCTTTGAGCTTCACAATGACCTTTTCCGCATATTGATTGTCTATCGGCTGGATAACAAAAAGGTTCTCATCGAATCTTTGGATCGTTTTCTGCAAGTCGTACGGGAACAGCCCGATCGTGACGCGCTGATTGCCTACATTCAAGACGGCATCTGCGTTTGCACCTCCTGTAACGGTGCGAAACCCTTTGATAAGCGTTGCGGCGTTTGGGTGGATATCGACGGCGTGCGGCGGCTGGCCTCCATGCCTTGTAACTCTGCTATTGGCAAACGAGGGAAGGATATTCGTTACAACGAGGAGGACATGCGAATGCTGAAACGGCTTCTAGAGGTGCGGATTGATCAGGTAGATGCGTATGCGGACGGTGCGCAATCATAAGTGAAGACACCATTGAAATCTAACCTCGTTGGGTTGGACTTAGTGGTGTTTTGCTTTTAAACTTAGTATTTGTGCGGGGTCAGATCTCTAATGATAATTGCTCAGATATCTTTTTTGTAGCACATAGACAAGCAAAACCCCTTGAAAATGCTGGATTTCCCAGTATTCTCAAGGGGTTTCGTCATTTTTGCATTTACCCTAAAATACGCCAAAATGCCTATTGACAATTCTATTTTTTTGTGATAGACTATCGGCATTAAACCTACTGACAGTTTGAGTTGGGCCCTCCGCATTAATTGTGGACCCGCCCTTCGCTCCGTCAGTAGGTTTTTTTATACATTGTTACGCCTTTCAATTCAAGGGCATTGTTTCTTAAATCGGAAGGACGTTCAATGTACACGGTATACCCGTTCACGGGAATCTTAACTTTAATGGTTCGTTCTCCCTTGTTAGAAAAAGAAGCTTCGGTCGTAACAATTCCTTTTCCTTGCGACAACAAATATAGAGCTTCTTTTACAGCTTTGGCATCCATAGGAAGTTGCCCGCGCAAAGCTTCTCTAACAAAGTTAGAGTGTTGTTTTTTCACATGGCGAATATCAACGGAACCGTCTGTGAAACGGCGTAACATGCCCCTCAAATTCATTGAAATAGCAAACCCTGCCAATGGGCGATTCCTGAATCTCCCCTACGAGATTCCAACAAACTGATCTTAACAAATGCAGAGATCCTCATCCCAAGCATCTCCTTTCTCCTCTCCTTTAACTCCCCCACGAAAAAGCACCGCCTACAAAAAGGCGGTGCTTTATATTTAAGCCCAACAACTATTCAACCTTCTATAATACATTGTTCTGCCAATTCCCCGGCAATTGCACGTGTCCGTTACGCTTTCGCCGGCTTTTTGTTTAAAACCAACTCGTCACAAAGATCTCCAAGCCGATAAAGATCAGGATCACGCCGCCCAGCACGCCCGCCTTTCCTGCCAGCTTGGTGCCCGCCTTGCGGCCGATGAGCACCCCTGCCAAGCAGATCACAAAGGTGACGGCGGCAATGATGGCGGCGGCCAATAACGCGTGCGCCCAGCCGTATTCGGCAATGGTAAAGCCCACCGAAAGGGCGTCGATGGACGTGGCTATCCCCTGCACCAGCAGGGCCCATACGCCCAACTTCCCGCAGCAACAGCCTTCGTCCTTACAATGCAGTCCCTCCACCAGCATTTTACCTCCGATAAAGCCCAGTAAGGCCAAGGCGATCCAGGGGATATACCCCTCAAAAGCCCGGAAATACTGCACCAGGGTATGCACACAAAGCCATCCCAGCAAGGGCATCAGCGCCTGAAAAAAGGCAAATACCCCCGCCACGGCACAGATCTTTCGGCGGCACATGGCAGGCTCGTTCAAGCCATTTGCCAAGGACACGGAAAAGGCGTCCATCGCCAAACCCACACCCAGCAACAGATTATTGATCAAAAAGGTCAAAGCGCCCTCTCCCTTCGGTTTAAGATCTGTGGCAAAAAAAGAGAAGCCTTTTCGCCTTCTCCCTTGCTTGAAAGCATACCACAAGTCCTCCGCTTTGTCAAGTAAAAAACGTCTTTTCCCCGTCTTGGGCTTGAAAAGAAGGGTCAAATGTGATACAATGTTTCCATAATCTTACAAACGGGAGTGGCATTTATGAGTAGCTTTGAAAACCTTCGCATTGTGGATAATTTTTACCAAACTTCGCTGTTTTTCCCCATGCCCACCGTGCTGATCAGCACCCTTTGTGAGGACGGAAGCACCAATTTGGGGCCTTACTCCCTGGTGCAGCCCTATTACGTGGCAGGCAAGGATTATTACGCCATGCTGCTTTGTTGCCGTAATTCCTCCAATACAGCCCAAAACATTCTTCGCACGGGCAAATGCGCCATCAACTTCATTACCGACGAGCCCAAATATTTTAAGGAGGCGGTCAAGCTTTCCTGGCCGGGAGACAAACCCTCCGAAAAAATGCCTAAATGCCGCTTCAAGCTGGAAACAAGCCTGTTGGAGGAGGAAAATCTCGCCGATAAGCGCCCCATGGTCATGAGTGAGGCCATGCAGGTGATGGAGTGTACGTGGATGCGCCAATTGGACGGGGCGGAAAATGACCGACCCGGTCAGCTGCACGGCTACGAAGGGCCTTACCACGATTTCAACGGCATTACCAGCCAATTCGGCGCTCATTTTATTTTGCGGGTAGACAAAATTTTGATGAAAAAGCCTTATAAGGACGCCATTATCAACGGCGTACGCGCCAAAGATTTTCCCAATCTTCCCGTGGACTACGGCTACCGTGACAGCAAAAACTTCTGGTTTCACCGCAAACGCCGCATGAGAGCCGAGCTGTTGCAGGTACGCCAAACCTCCCTGGAATCGGTGCGTTACGCCGCCAACCGCGCCGACGACAAGATCAAATTTACCGACGAGGCTCTGCAGACCGTGTTGGGGGTCCCCCGTGTCTTTTTGCCCTTGGTGCTTAAGGGCTGTGTGGACTGGGCCCGCGAAAACAACGTAGAGCTGATCACCGCCGAGCACATGCAGATCATCAACGACAAGCGCGCCAAAGAAAAGGGAAAGAAATAACGAAAAAAAGATCGGAACCTTCTCTCTGTATTTTTAGCGGAGAAATAGAGGGTACAAAATATCGGCAGGGAACTTGCTTTCTCTGCCGATTTGTGTTATAATGGTGGTAGTGTAAAAGCCTCCCTCTGAGAGAGAGGGGGACCGCGTTAGCGGTGGAAGGAGCCTGCGTAACTTTGAGTTTGGATTCATCTCATTGTAACGCACTCTCCTTCAGTCAGCTTCGCTGACAGTTCCCTCCCGGAGGGAGCCTTTGGACGCGTTCGTGCATCTTTAGGGGTATGGGCTTTGCCCGAAGCCTTTGTAATACAAAGGCGAAACTGGCGATAATAGAGAACGAAAAATAAGATATGTTGATATGTTTTTAAGGCAGGAGAAGATGGCTATGATGAAACCGAGTATCGAAGAATATATTTGCAGGGAATTGCCTTTAGATGAACAAGAAGTCGCTTTGGATTTCATCAGTTTTTTGAAAGACAATAACTTGATTTTCTATAAAGATAATTGTGATTGCTGGAAAAATAAAATTTATTATTGGGTAAAATTAGACGATG
>JAFWAE010000004.1 GCA_017507855.1 Clostridia bacterium | reverse complement strand
TTGTGGGATCAGATAAGCTAACAAATTTAATTTCATCGCCGATAGATATAAGTCTGCGTTTTTCATCATGCAATCGCAATTCGATAGTTTTTCTGCCGCTTTGTATCATTTCAAAAGGCGTGCTATGTAATTTCATCACATATTTCATTTTGATTTTTCCTTCAAAGTAGTTATAGAAGAAACCAGCATGCGGCGAAGCTCTATACATGATTTTTGGTGATTTTTGAATTCCACTTCGCTTATGCTGCCCGTTTCATACAACAACTCAAGCCAATACTCACTCTCGTTACACTCTTTGAGTGCAATTTCAAACTTTGATATAAAGTCCTTTGTTCCTTGTGCATATTGTGCCTCGTGAACGTTTGCGCCTACGGAAGTTCCGCAACGCAACAGTTGATTTATCAAAGCACCTTCCACACCGTTTTGCTTTAATGCTCTACAAAGAAAAACTATATCTTTTGCAAATTTTTTGGACTTGTTCCTCAAAATGCTATCAGCCATTTTCAACTCCTGCAAGTTCAAACTTGGCGAAGCCAATCATAACTTGCCGCAGGCAATCATAACTGATAACTCGTTTCGCGAAGGAGAACGAGAAGTTATGAGTTTAGAGTTATGAATTTGGCTTCGCCAAATGTTATGATATGATCGTTTCTGCGAAACGATCATAGTTGACTTGAGCTTTGCTCAAGTCATTCCCACTCGATGGTGGCGGGGGGTTTGGGAGACATATCGTAGCAGACACGGTTGACACCGGGAACCTCGGTCAGGATACGGTCAGTGATGTGGCTGAGCAGTGCCCAATCGGGATATTCGGGGGTGGCCGTCATGGCATCTACCGTGTTGACCGCACGGATGATGACGGGCCAATCGAAGCAGCGGGCGTTATTGCGCACACCCACCGACTTTACGTCCGGGATCAGGGTAAAATACTGCCACACCTTGCCGGAAAGACCGGCATTTTCAAATTCCTCACGCAGGATGGCATCGCTTTCGCGCACGGCCTCCAGACGGTCGCGAGTGATGGCGCCCAGGCAGCGCACCCCCAAACCGGGGCCGGGGAAGGGCTGACGGTGCACCATATCGGAGGGAAGGCCCAGGGCTTCGCCACAGGCGCGCACTTCATCCTTGAACAAATATTTCAGGGGCTCTACCAACTCGAATTTCAGATCGGCAGGCAGGCCGCCCACGTTGTGGTGGGCCTTGACCGCATGTCCCGTTTTGGTGCCGCTTTCCACGATGTCGGGGTAAATGGTGCCTTGGGCCAGCAACTCGATGCCCTTCAGCTTGCGCGCTTCCTCTTCGAATACGCGAATGAATTCCGCACCGATGATCTTGCGTTTCTTTTCAGGGTCTTCCACACCCGCCAATTTATCCAAAAAGCGGTCGGCGGCGTCTACGTACACCAGCTCGGCGCCCAGCTTTTTGCCAAATACCTCTACCACCTGCTCGGGCTCACCCTTGCGAAGCAAGCCGTGGTTGACGTGCACGCACACCAGTTGCTTGCCGATAGCGCGGATCAGCAGAGCTGCCACGACCGAGGAATCCACGCCTCCGGACAGGGCCAGCAGAACCTTACGGTTGCCGATCTGCTTGCGCAGAAGCTCCACCTGGTCTTCAATAAAGTTTTCCACGCACCAGTTCTTTTCGCAGGCACATACGTTGAACACGAAATCTTTCAGCACGTTCACGCTGCCGGGCTCGGCCGTGGGGAGAATGCAGGGATGATCGATGGCCATCATGGGTAAGCCACAGCGGTACACGGCCGAAGAAACGTCTACCGGGTGACCGCCGACGATATTGTTGGGACCTCCATTCAAAATGGCACCTTTGATGTTGGGCAGGGCCAAAAGCTCTTGGGCGGAGATGTCGTGGGGGTAGATCTCCGTATACACACCCATGTCTCTGATTTTGCGTGCCAGGGAGGAATTATGTTCGCTTCCCAGGTCAATAATGGCGATCAAATCTTGTTTCATACACAAAACTCCTTTTTATTTTCCTATATGTAACGGTAAAACCATTCGATGGGATCAATAGCGCCTCAAGCAGGAAAGCAGGCCCACAGGTACAAACCAGGCCAACTGCAGGATCAGTAGGTTCAAGGTGGAAAGCTGAGCAAAATCGTTTTTAAACACCAGCAAAAGCCCTAACAATACCGAAAACACGGCGGCGGCGATCTGTAGCAAAAGCCCACAGAACACCGTGGCCTTTACCCGGCAGCAGCTGCAAGCGGCCCAAAGCAGGGCCAGGGGATTGCCCTTGGCGTAGACGGGGGCTTCCGTGGAACGGCGGGGGGCACAAGCGCGGGCGGCTTCCTGAGAGCCGTTGCGTCCTACGATGTGCACGCAACGCAGGGGATGCCCGTACAGTCTTTGTAGCAGCTCGTCGGTCAGGTTGGGATCGGTGGTGGAGATGAGCAACTGCACGTCTTCGCGTTCGCAAAGCTCCAGCGCTTCACGGGCCTGGCTCGTTAACGTATAGCGCACGGCAAATACCGCCGCCAGGGAACCTCGGTATCCCACGCACATCATCAGCTTATCCTTGGCACCGCTTGGCAGGTTCAGCTCGGGCACGCGGATGCCGTTTTCACGGCAGAATTGGGGGAGCCGATGAAGATCTCGCGGCCACCCACCGCGCCTGCAATTCCCTTTTCGGGGTAGAAAATAAATTTCTCCACCGGGCGCAGTTCGCTTTCGGCCCCTTTGATAGCCGCCTCAAAGGCATGGAAAATGGCACCGCCCGAGGCATTGAACAGGGACAGAATATCGGTCATGACCTCGTTGAGGAGGTGATTTCCCAACACCTTCAGACCCGAGATCATTACGCCGTTGCGCCCTAGCAGCTCATCATCGCGCAGGACCACGGCGCCCATGTCAGCCAGATTTTCGTAAGCGTGGTGCCCCAACAGGGTGCTGCCTCGCCTGAACAGGCTTTTTACCGCTCGGAACAAAGGCAGCTCGGCGGCAAAGAAAATGGCCAAAGGACAGCAGGCGATGCTGAGCACGCACCAGCAGGAAAGGGCACCCAGCCAATCCTTTTTCACAAAGCCGTAGATGACAGTGGCCGCCACAGTCAGTAAAACGGAAGCAGGCACCTGAATATTATTGACGGCCTGATCGCGCCCCGAGGCGGAGGAATGGGAAAAGAATTTTTCGGGATGCTCCGTTTGGCAGGCGGCGCAAAGCAGAGCTTCCTCGGCGAATTCTTCGTCCGTCAGCTGAGCTATGGTGTGCTCGTCGCGGACGGGAAGCAGGGCATAAAGGGGTTCAGTGGGCGGAGTGGCCACCAAAAAGCTCAGTCGCTCGCGCAGCATGGCACGGTGGGCGGCGATGCTGTCGGCTGTCAGGATCAGCAGGACCAGGGGGGTAAAGAGGAACATTCTGCCCTGCACGATCAGGTCGGTATGCCAAAACAAAGCTATGTGCTCCACGGCAGCAGCCAAAAAGGCAGACAGGCAAAGGGCGTCGGTATTGCCGCTTAAGCGCACCAAGGATACTGCCCCGCCGCACAGCGTATGGGCGCACAGGATCCCCGCGGCGGCCAGCAACACGGTGGAGGCCAGCAACCAAAGGGTGGGGTTGTGCACGGCGGAAAGTCGCACGGGGATAGGCAGATTAAATACGGGGGAAAGGCTTAAATACAAGCTCAGCAGGGACAAGAAGGTCATGACCCAGGTGCGCAGGCGAGCTTCAAACACGTATTCGCGCAGTTGGGAGCGCAACTGCTTGGCCTGGCTTTTTTCCGTGTATTCAAAGCCACCTTGCAGACCGGCGTTGGCCAGCTCTCGGCGGGCCTTGCGTTGCTTTTCCTTCAAGCGACGCTTTTGGCGTTTTTCTTTTTCAATCTCTTTTTCCGTATCAAAATCGAAGCGTTGTTCGATGGAATCGAAACGGTTTTCGCGGCGAACCTCATTCCCCAAAACGGCGTAAATATCGTCCATGGAGGCTTCGTCGTTGCCATCGGCAGTCAACAGCTCGCCGAAGCTTTCTTCTGCGGGCGGAGGCGGGGTGGGTTCTTCATCCCAGATCTTTTCTACGGTGTGTTGCAACTGAGGCGCCTGAGGGGGAGCCTGCGGAGCCTCTTCAGGAACGGAAGTTTCGGCCTGCTGGATGTTGCGAGCCTGCCGGCCAAAGGAGCGGAGCACGTCCTCAATATCCTCGGAAGGCTGGCTGTCGCTCGTGGAGTATTGATAATCGGGGATCTCGTAGAGCTCTTTAAAATAGCTGCGGTCGGAAGAAGCTTTTTTCTCTTCACTCATAAGAAAAAACCGTTATCTCCTTTCGCTGAAATGACGTTGACGGACCGCTTCGTACAGCATTAACGCTGCGGCTACGGAGGCGTTGAGGGAAGGAGTGTGCCCGTACATAGGCAGCTCTGCCACGAAATCGCTTCGTTCACGGGTCAAACGGGAAACGCCGCTGTCCTCACCGCCGATCACGATCACGGCGGGCAGGGTCAGGTCGCATTCATATACGGGTTTTCCGCCTCGGTCGGCAGAAAACACCCACAGCCCCTGTTCCTGTAATTTTTGCAGGGCGTCGTTCATATTGGAGACCTTGGCAACGGGCAAATGCTCCAGCGCACCGGCCGCTGCTTTGGCCGCTGCTGCGCTGACACCCGCCGCGCGGCGTTTGGGAATCAGGATGCCGTGGGCCCCGGCGCATTCCGCACTGCGGATGATGGCCCCCAGATTTTGGTGATCGGTAATGCCTTCCAAGGCCAGCAACAGAGGCACCTCGCCCCGTTGCTTGGCGCGTTCCACCAGCTCCTCCGGCTCTGCATAGCGCAAAGCCGCGGCGTAGGCGGCAACGCCCTGATGGGCGGCTCCGGCGGCCATGGCGTCCAGCTTGGCTTTATCCACTGCCACAACAGGGATCCCTTTGGCGCGGGCTTTGGCTACCAGCTCGTGAATAGCGCCTTTCAGCTCACCCTTTTGGATGAAAAGCTTATCAACGTCCCGTTCGCCGCCAAGCAGCTCCGCTACAGCGGAACGGCCTACCACGGCGTAGTTGTTTTCGTTAGTTTCAAAGGAGGGAGGGGATCTTTTCATGGTGTATAAACTCTTTTCTAAAAATATTTTTTACCTGAGTTTGCGAAAATTTCCAATAGGGAAAAAAACAGGAGCGGAACGGCAAACAGGCTCCATTTCCACAGAGAAACAGCCAGCAAAGCTTCTGTGGGAAGGGCAAAGACGCTCAGCCAGCAAAGCAAGAGGCAAAGGCAAAGGAACAAAAGACCTTCCGTTACGGTCGCCAACCAGGAAAGTCCGTTGGAGCCGCGTAGCAGAACGGGAAGGGCTGCCCCGCAAAGGCAAAGGCAGACTGCGGTCACCGCGCTGAAGGGAAGCAGGTCTCTGAACAGAAAGCCGGCCGTCAGAGCCATTGCGCAGCACCAAAGACTGCGGTGCAACAGGGGAATGGGAGCGAGCCAAACGGATGCCTTGGGGCAAATACGGGTGCGTTGGCGCATTAAAAACCAGCCGCGCCGCAGACGCGCACAGGAAGAAAGCAAAAACAAGGAAGCCATTGCAGGTAGCCCTACGGCTAACAGGCAGCGCCCTAAGCCGGAGGAGCAAATAAAGGGCAAAAGGCAGAACAGGGACAGGCGGAAAAAGCTTAGGCACATGTGAAGCGTGCGCAGGGAAGCCACCAGCACGCGGCTTCGCACAAAGGCTTCAAACACGCCGTACAGACCGTGTTCGGTATCGATATGAGAGCTTCTTCGCACTCCCTTTGGGGAGATCCCCGCCAGAGAAGCGAGGCAGTCGGCCTGCATTTGGACGTCTTCACCGCAGGTGCAGATCAGACAGATCCGCTGTCCCATTTTGTGCAGGGCCTCTATCACCCGTTTTTTGGCGTTGGGAGAGCAGTCACAGCAAACGGGGGCGCGCATCACCTCGGCACAAAGACGGTCAAAATCCATGGCCAGGATCTCGCTACCCGTCAGCAGACGGCATTCTTCATCAAACAATTCGAAATGGCGAGCCAGCGCCTGGGCAGAGGCCTCGGAGCGGTGACTGAACAGCAAAGGTCGCACCCCGGCCTGCTGCCAAATGCGGATGGATTCGCGCACGTTTTGCAGGGGAGGATCGTAAAAGCCCACCAAGCCGTAGAAGATCAGTTCGGCCGCCTGCAGACCCTTGCGGTCTCCTTCGTCGGCCTTTTTATAAGCAACGGCTATGGGGCGGAGATATTTTTCAAGCATTTGCTCTTCCGCCGTGTGAATGCGGGATAAGGCAGTGGCATCCAGCGCGCAGGTGCGGCCCGTACCGTCATCCAGAAAACGGCAGTGAGAAAGAAGGATCTCCGGCTCGCCTCGCAGTAGCATAAAATCTTCCCCGTTTAGGGAAAAACGGCTTCCGCAGCAGCCGGCGGGAGTTTTTTGCAAAGGAATGACTCCAGAAAAGGAGGTAAGCAATTTTTGCTCGGGCATGTCCAGGTAATCCAGCGCACGGCCCAAGGCTCCGTCCAGCTCATCTTCGCCGGTGCCGGCCAGGCGGGCGTAGGAGAGCAGAGGCGTCAGCTCCTGACGGTGCTCCGGTTCTACGGCGATCAACTCGCGACCGCGGTAGGCCATGACAGCCACCGGAACAGCGCGGGTCACGATTCCCCTTTCGTCGGCGCAGACTACGTTAATGCCGACCAAAGAGAGTGGTGTTTCTTCCCCGCGAAAGGAAACGCCTTTTTTAGCGGAGGTGTTTAAAAAGCGGAGCAAGGGCAGGCGCTCCAAACGGTCGGTTTCGTGGAGACAGAGAAGAAATGCTCCTGCGCAGGCCGTGAAAAAGGCCTCTGCAACGTCTTTGCTGAGAAACAGGGTAAAGAAAAACAGGAATACAAAGGCCGCAGAGCTTGCCAACGCAAACCATTTTTGACGGGAGGATTCGGAAGAAGAGGGAAGCGCGGAATACGCCTCCAGGGCCAGCACGGTGGCGGCACCCTGAACGACCGGTTCTTTGGCTTGAAGACAATTGATCAGGGGGGAATCGGCGGGAGCCGTTTGTTTTGGGCAAAGGCTTCCATCCTCCAGGCGGGTAGTCAACTGTTCGGTAGCGGCTACGCGGCACGGCACGGGGGCACGGTCCCCCTCGGTCAGGAAAAGTACGTCGCCGCGCACGATCTGCTCGGGGGAGAGAAGGACCCTTTGCCCGTCGCGCAAGGCGCTGACAGGGGGGGATTCGAGCCCTCGTTTGGCAGATAGGGAAGAGATCTTTTTTTGCACGGCAAGGCGGAAAAGCTTTTCTGCCGCAAACAGAGCCGGGATCAGCAACCATTGCCATTGTGCACGAAGCAATGCACCCAGCAAAGCACCGCAGGAGGCCAAAACGCCTACGCTGTCTGCACAGGACGGACGGGCAGGGAGGCGTTCCTTGCGTCGGTGAGGAGAGGCGTCGGCAGACCGTCCTTGGGAAAAGCGGACGCCGAAACGCTGGGCAAGCTCTTCCGCCGTCATTTGGTGAAATTTCATGCACAGCCCTCCTTGCGCGTCACCACCGGATTTTATTACGGCCAAAAGGCAACATAAAACGACTTTATTATTATATCACAGCTCAACGGTTTTTTTCAACAAGAAACGATAGGAAAAATTAAAAAAATAAAAAATAGAAACAGGAAAAAGGTTTTTTCAAAAACGGAAAAGAGCAAGAACTTTTCTTTGCGGTGGAAATCGCTTGCATTTGAAACGAAAAAGGCCCCTCCGCATTTTTGGCGGAGGGGCCTTCGGTTTTACTTGGATCCGCTGGCAGAGCCGGTGAGACTGACGGTGTCGGAACCGTTGCCGCTCATGACCGTGCCCACAAAGGTGTTGGCGCTACCGCTGGTCTCCTTGACGGCGTTGCCGCCGTTGTTGGTCAGCGTGTTGTTCACAAAGGAGTTGTTTTTTCCGCCCACGGAAATGCCGTGGTCGTGCATGCCTTCAATGGTGCAGTCGGTCACCTGGGAGAAGTTTACACCGGAAAAGAGAATGCCGCTTCCCTTGGTGATGTTTTCCGCGCCGCTGATCTTGATGCCGTGCATCTGCAGCATGGAGGTGTTTCCGATCTGAAGGGCGGTGTTGATGGCGTTGGTGACAGTCAGGTTGGTCATATACAGGTGGGAGTTATTGCCCGTCACGTTCACGGCGTTGCCGCCCAACCCGTCAAACTTGCAGGCCTCCATCCAGGTGGCTACGTTGTTGATGTAGGCGAAACCGTGCTCTCTGGTATTGCTCTCGTTGCCGGAACCGAAGAAGCTGACGTTCTGGAAAATGCAACCTGCGTTATCTTTCAGGGATACACCGGGGAAGTTGGGCTCTACACCGTAGGTTTCCAGGGTCTTTCGATTATCTACAACAGAGTTGCGCAGGAAGATGAAGCCCCAGAAATCCTCCATGACGAAGGCCGTTCCGCGGTTGTTGCGGCAAAGGAATTCGTCCAATACGGTAGTGATAACCATGTTGGAGGCGTGCTTGGCATCGCGCACGGCGGTGTAGGCACCTTCGGTCTCGATGTTGCGCACGTAGCATTTTTCAATGGTGCGGGCGGAGGTGTTAAAGTAGATCGCGCAGCTGCCCTGCTTAGTGCGGGACATATCCAAAAACAGGTTTTCCAGCGTTACTTCGCCTGCGGCAACGGTCATCAGATCAGCTGTCTCGGCAGAGGCAATGATCTTGACACGTTTGTTTTCCATGGGAACACCGGAGAAACGGGTCGGGCCGGAAAAAGTGATGGCACTGACTACGTAGCCCTTTTCGCTGTCGGGGATGAGGGTGTGGCGGAAATACGTGGCCGTGCGGACGAAGGCCTTGGTGCTGTCGGTCTCACCGTCACCCACGGCGCCGAACCAAACAGGGTTGCCGTAATCGTTCAGGAAGGTGCCGCGAGGGGCGCCGTCACCGGTAAAGACGCGGTAGTTGCCGGCGTACAGGTAGCTGTTGATGACCACGCTGCCCTTAGAGTTGAGCATGGCGCCGCGTTCGAAGGCGACGCAGACGTTGGCAGGGAAGGTTGCGGATTTCACGTTGTAAGTGCCCTCGGGGAAGAACAGGGTACCGCCCTTGTCCTTCAGCGCAGCGATGCCGGCTCGGACAGCCTCCGTATCGTCGGTCTCGCCGTCGCCCTTGGCATTAAAATCCTTCACGTTCGTAAAGGTGGGATTGTAGACCACGTCGGGATAGTAGATATCGTTGACCGACATTTCGGCGGGATCGGGCTCGGTAGCGGGCGGGTTTTCGGGAGATTCCAGGCAGGACGCACAGGCAAAGGCCATCAGCAGAGCCAGCAGGCAAGCGGCTGCGCGAGTTAAGATCTTTTTCATTCTGTCGTCCTCCCTTACTTCAGTGTGATAGCACCGGTGTGCTCAGCCGTGTAGTTTTTGTTGCATACAGCACCGATGAGCTTACTGGCAGAGCCCGTCAAGGTCAAGGCACCGCTGCCCCAGTTGTCAGCGCTGACGACACCGTTATATACGTTGTGGTTGCAACCGTTTCCTTCCACCAAAGTGGCTCCGCGGTTGGTCAAGCCCATCAGGCTGTTGACCGTGATCTCGGTGCAACCGTCCAAAACCAGACCGTCGCTTTGGTTGTACTGCATAGTCAAGTTATTAAAGGTGAGCTTTTTGCAGTTCTTCAAGGTCAGGGCGGGACGCACGCCGCGGTCGGTGAAGTCTGCGGTGCCGTAGATCCCGTTGGCCTTTACCGTTTCAAACAGGCTGTCGGTCACGTTTTCGAAATAGTAGCCTTCCTCCTCATACAGAGAAACGACCATGTTGTTGATGTACATGTTCTTGCAGTTTTTCAGGTACAGGCCCACGCCGTTGACGTAGTCGGTCATGCAGCGCACGAAGGAGATGCCCTCGCAGTTGACAGCCATAAAGCCGTGGCCGCGGTCGCCGATGTTCAGGCCGCCGGCGGCGTCGCCGTTTTCAATGAGCATTTCCTTTACGTTTTCCATGTACCAGCCGGGAAAGTTGATCTGATGAGCCACGCCCACGTTATTGATCAGCACGTCCTTCATTACGATGCCCGTGGTAAAGTCGGTCATGTAAATACCTTCTCTGTAGTTGACGGAGGAGGTGCATTCGGTCATGGTAAAATTGCTGACGGTATTGGTGGCCGATTGGGCGTCCAGAACCGTGTAAGCGGGGGCCCATGTGTAGACGTTGTGGATCTCGATATTGCTCATGGAGCAGGCGTTGGTGTCAAAATAAAACACAGCCGATTCTTTGTCCTGAGCGCCGTTGGCCGTGACGTTGAGGTTGGCGATGGATACGTCACTGCTGGCTAAAATGAACAGGTTTCTTCCCGCAGCGACCAGCACCTTGGCGCGGGAGGAGGCGGTACCGTAGATCTCCACGGGCTTGGTCAGACGCACGTCGCCGAAGCGAATGCCGTTAGAAGAATTTTTGATCAGAACTTTGGCAAAAACGTCTACCGTTTTTTGCATGGCGGCGGATTCATCCGTGCCGTTGAAAGCGGCGCCGAACCATTGGGGCACGGCGACGGAGGGGCTGGTGCCGCTTACTTTTCCGTTGCCGCTGAAGATCTGATAGGGGGCAGCCAGCACGCCGGCGCCGTTCAGATTCAGCTCGGCACCTTCCTGCAGCAGCAGTTTGGCGCCCGTTGCAAAACGGAGCGTGACGTTGGCGGGTACGGTCACCTTCCCGGACAGGGCATAGGTGCCGGCCTTTACGTTGAGCACAGCCTTTTTGGTACCCAGTTTGTTCACAGCTTCCTGCAAGGCGGCGGTGTTGTCGGTCTCGCCGTCGGCTGTGCCTTCAAACACTTCCGCAGTGCGATAACCGGACAAAGCCCAATCCAGGGAGAAGGAAGGGGGCAGTGCAGAAAGTGCCGAGCAAGAGGCCATGGCTACGCAAAGCAACAGGGCAGCCACAGGGAAAAGCCACTTTTTCATAATGCAGATTCCTTTCTCTTTCCATTGGTATTTTATAAAATTCTAAAACATTCGACGGCTTGACACAAGAAAATACAAAAATGCAAAAAACATATTTTGACCGTGTCGCACGTACACTTTCAATAGTATATCTTTTTGTAAAATCGTTGTCAAGAACAAACTGTGTTTTTTAAATTAAAATTTGAGAAAGAAGGTCATTCCACATGAAAAAGAAGCTTGGGCATGCATTGGTTTTTCTGGTAGTCGCCACCCTTCCGTTGGGAGCTTATGCGGGAGTGTATGACGAGTGGCTGGTACAGGATGATTACGCCGTTTTCAGCGAGGAGATCCCCCAAGAGCTGGTGGTGACGGCAGATAATCCCGTAGTGTTGGACTGCGCCGCCGAGGCGGCCTTGCTGATGGAGCCGAAAACGGGAACGGTCATTTACGAGAAAAATGCCGATGAGCCCCGTCCCCCCGCCTCGGTGACAAAGATCATGAGCATGCTGTTGGTGATGGAGGCGCTGGATGCGGGGCGTATCAGCCTGACGGATCGGGTCTGCGTCAGTGAAACGGCGGCGGGGAAGGGGGGCTCGCAGATCTACCTGGCGGCGGGAGAGGAGATGGAGGTGGAGGAGCTGCTCAAATCCGTGGCGGTGGCCTCGGCCAACGATGCCTGCTGTGCTTTGGCCGAGCATATCGCCGGCAGCGAGGAGGCCTTTGTGCAGCTGATGAACCGCCGAGCCGCAGAGTTGGGCATGGTCAACACGCATTTTATCAATTGTACGGGGTTGGATGCAGAGGGGCACGTGACCACCGCCCGGGACATTTCCCTTATGGCCGCTCAATTGCTGACGGCGCACCCTCAAATCAGCGAATACTCCACCATTTGGATGGATACGGTGCGAAACGGGGCCTTTGGGCTGACCAATACCAACCGCCTGGTGCGCTTTTACAAAGGTTGCACGGGGTTGAAAACGGGCTCGACCTCTCAGGCCAAATTTTGCCTGGCCGCCTCGGCCGAGCGGGACGGCGTTTCTTTTATTGCGGTGGTCATGGGGTGCGAAACGTCGGAGCTTCGTTTTTCCTCAGCCGCTCGCCTGCTGGATTTCGGCTTTGGAAATTTTGCCTTGTTCGGCGATGGCGGACGCCAGCCCGTTTCCGTGCCCGTGGTGATGGGCAGGCAGGAACAGGTGTCAGCCGTTTTTGAGGATGTAACGCTGCTGCTTCCCAAAGGAAAGGAAAACGCGGTGGAGGTCAGCGTGGAGCTCGAACGGGAGCTGATCGCCCCGGTAGAACGGGGCCAAACGGTGGGGACGGTCACTTATACGCTGGAAGGACAGGTACTTGAGACCGCCCGCATCAAAGCCTTTGACGGGGTGCCTCGCATGGGGGTCATGGACGTGGCAAGAAAAATCTTTCGGTGCTTTTTCGGGGTGAAAAACTGAAAAGAATACTCTGTACGGAAGCGGACTTCGGCTGAGGGAAACGCTTCCGTTTTTTATAAAGAAACCCCTTGCCTTCTCTTGACTTTAAGCGGGAGGTCATGTATAATATTTTGACAAGTTATGTTGAAGGAGCTATCAGAAATATGAAAAACACTTTGAGGATCCTGGTTTGTTTGACGGCGCTGTTGCTTTGCGTTTCCTGCGGCGGCAGACAGGCGGGCTTCAGTGACAAGGATATTGCCCTTGACGTAGGTGGCCAAACCGTGACCTGTGGGGCTCCCATGGCAGATCTGCTTAAGGTCCTGGGTGAGCCGGACAGTTATTCCGAAGCTATCAGCTGTGCCTACGACGGGCTGGATAAGATCTACGTTTACGGAGATACCGAGATCTACACCTTCCCCGACGGAGACAAGGATTTCGTGCTGGAGGTAGCTGTCAGTGGCGGCGCGGCGAAGACTGCGGCCGGCGTGGGCATCGGCGCCTCCTTGGAGGACGTGGTGGCCGTGTACGGCGACAGCTACGTGGAAGAGGGGATCAGCCTGGTGTATGAGGGAAGCACCCACCGGTTGTATTTCGTTGTGGAAGGCGGCAAGGTGACCATGCTGGGAATGGCCGCCAACGCCCAGTAGACCGAACTTTTTAACGAAGGAATTTTGAACATGAACAAATGGATTCCGCTTTTAGTGGCGGCGTGTGTATTGCTTTTCGGCTCCTGCTCGGAAACACCCTCCGACCAACGGGGGTTCGTGACGCGCGAGGATGGCCATACCTATTACTACAGCCCCGACGGATTTTTGTGCACCGGTTGGGTGTCTGACGGAGGAAACGTATACCGTTTTGACACCGACGGCCGTATGTTGACCGGCTGGCAGGAGCTGGAGGGAAAGACCTATTGGTTTGCCCCGGACGGTGTGATGGCCCGCGGCAAGGCGGAGATCAGCGGTGTGCTGTACTATTTCGACGGGGCGGGCGCTTTGGGTGAAGGCCTGCAACGCATTGACGGAGCCTTGTATCTGTTTGACAAAAGCGGAGCTAAAACCGGGTTTCAGACCGTGGGCGAGGCCGTTTATTATTTTGGCGCCGACGGGAAGGCCCTGACGGGTTGGCAGACCCTGGATGACGGGTTGTACCATTTTGCCGACGACGGGAAAATGAGCGTGAATACGGAGCTGGACGGGTACGTTATCGGCTCGGACGGCCGTGCCCAAGAGGCTTTCCAAAAGCTGACGGGCATGGAGACTTTGGATTCCAACATCGGCAAGATCTTCGACGGCATCATGACCGATGGGATGACGGAAACGGAAAAGCTGAGGGCGGCGTACGACTGGACCATCAAAAAAATGCGTTATAAATATATTACCGTTAACGACAAGGAGGGTTATACCCCCCAATTGGTCTATGAGCTGGCCGATTATTCCGCCAAGATGTACAACGGCTCCTGCGAGCATTACGCCGCCATGATGTACGTGATGTACCAGCGCTTGGGCTACGAGGCCGTTATGGTCAACGGAGAATTTCTGGATGACGACGGAAAAAGCTGGGTGGCCCACGTGTGGATCGTAGCCAAGATCGACGGGGAGTATTACCATTTCGATCCCCTTTACGGACGCAATCACACCAACGATCCCGGCAGCTTTTTTATGAAGAAGGACAGCCAGATCGAGCATCTGCACCGCTGGGACCGTGAAAAATATCCGGTTTGCGATTAATCAAAACCAAGGAGTCTGTATATGTTTTTGTTGGAAGCCCTGAAAAAGCACGCCGTGCAGATCCCCGAGCGCTGTGCGCTGATCACCGCCGGTGAAAGGCTGACCTATGCCCGGCTGTGGGAGCGAAGCGAGGCCTTTGCCTCTTATCTGAATGAAAAACATCCCGTTAAGGACCCCGTTATGATCTACGGGCATAAGGAAGAAGATTTCCTTTGCTGTATGATCGGGGCGCTGAAGGCGGGGCGTGCCTATATTCCCGTGGATATTACCTTGCCTGCAGACAGAGCCGAGCAGATCGTGGCAGACGCCCACCCCTGTGTAATCGTGGATTTTCCCGGTGGCGGTGTGGGTGCGGACAGCGGCATTCCCGTGCTGGGGGCTGATGCTCTGGCACAGTTGCTGGAGGAATACCGCGGTCGTGAAGTTTCTTCCCACACTTGGGTGGCAGGGAAGGACCCTTGCTACATTCTTTTCACCTCCGGAAGTACGGGACGCCCCAAAGGGGTGCCCATTCATTGCGACAACCTGACTAATTTTGCGGAAAACCTGTATCCCTTCTGCGATCCCCACGAGAAAGAGGAGGTCTACACCAACCAGATCTCCTATGCCTTTGACGTGTCGGTAGTATCTGTCTATATCGGCTTAAGCCTGGGACGTACGCTGTATTCCCTGCCCAAAACCTTGACGGAAAACATGGCCGCTTTGATGGAAACGCTGGGAAGATCGGACGTGGGCTTTTGGGTGTCCACCCCTTCCTTTGCAGAGCTTTGTGTTACGTCGGCCCTGTTTAACGGGGAGTTGATGCCCAAACTGCACACCTTCCTGTTTTGCGGTGAGGTCTTGACCCATAAGCTGGTGGATACTTTGCGCCAACGTTTTCCCAAGGCCAGGATCATCAATACCTACGGCCCCACGGAGGCCACCGTGTTGGTGACCGCCAGCGAGATCACGGCCGAAATGGCCGCCGACGAGCGAAGCATCCCCATTGGGGAGCCCCTGCCCGAGGTGACCCTGCTGGTAACGGACGAAACGGGCAAGGAGTTGCCTGAAGGAGAGCGGGGCGAGCTGCGTATCATCAGCCGTTCCGTCAGCGAGGGCTATTTCCGCCGCCCCGATCTGACGCAAAAGGTGTTTTTTGAAACGCAGGATGCCCAAGGAAAGACCGTGCGCGGCTATCGGACCGGAGATGCCTGCTATCGCCTGGGCAACCAGTTCTACTATTGCGGCCGTATGGATTTTCAGATCAAGCTCAACGGCTTCCGTATCGAGCTGGAGGATATCGAAAGCAACCTGATGAAGATCGACAACGTCAACCGTGCAGTGGCCATCCCCGTTTTTGACGGGGAAAAGGTGGCCTATATCGCGGCATTCGTCAGCTTGCGCGAGCCGGACGGCTTGCCTCCCCTTAAGCAGATGTTAAAGATCAAGGAGGCGGCAAAGGCCTATCTGCCCTCCTACATGATCCCTCGCAAGATCGTGGTGAAGGATCGCCTGCCTGTGAATACCAACGGCAAGGCGGACCGCAAAGCCCTGGCCGCTGAACTGAGCCGTCCGTAACGGGGCAGAATAGAAGGAAGGTTTTATGATGACGCCGTTTGACGGGCTTCTGTTTTTTTACATTTTAATACTGGCCCTGATTCCTGCGGCCCTGCTTGGGCTGTTGGGAAGGCCCGTGAAGCATTGGGCAGCCGTAGTAAACCTGCTTTTTCTGCTGTTGATCTTTTCCTCCCCCCGTGCGTTGCTGGCGCTGGGAATTTTTGCGGCGTGGGAGACCCTGTTGACCGTCCTCTTTCGCGGCCTTTGGCGCACTGTAAAAAAGAGATGGACCCTTTGGTTGGCGGTGGCTTTGGCTCTGGTGCCTTTGGCGGCCGTCAAGCTTTCGGGGCTGCTGGGCTGGGGAATAGGATTGTTGGGCATTTCCTACATGACCTTCCGTGCTCTGCAGGTGCTGATAGAAAGCTATGACGGGTTGATTCCGGCCCTTTCCCTTTGGGAATACGGCTTTTTCCTGCTGTTTTTTCCCTCTGTCAGCTCCGGCCCCATCGACCGCTCCCGTCGCTTTTGTGCGGATCTGGCTTGCACCCGTACTCGCGAGGAGTATGTACGGCTTCTTCGCGGCGGGGTGCGCAGGCTTTTTACGGGTGCGCTGTACAATTTTGTTTTTTCCAAGCTGATCTATACCTTCGTGCTGGAAAAGCTACCCGATACGTGGTGGGGGCTGTTGCTGTACGGGGTGGGCTATACGCTGTTCCTGTTCTTCAACTTTGCCGGCTACAGTGCCATGGCGGTGGGCACGTCCCATATTTTGGGCATAGCCGTGCCGGATAATTTCAACCGCCCCTTCCTGGCCCGCGATCTGAAGGACTTTTGGGCACGCTGGCATATTTCCCTATCCACCTGGCTGCGGGATTTTGTGTACACCCGCTTTACCATGGCCTCCCTGCGCCAAAAATGGTTCAAGTCCAAGCACACAGGTTCTTACCTTGGCTATATTTTGACAATGTTGACCATGGGCATTTGGCACGGTTTTTCCTGGCATTACATCCTTTACGGCGTTTATCACGGCTTGCTTATGTGCCTCAACGACGTGTTGGACACCCGCTGGAAGGCTTTTAAAAAGATGAAGAAAGACAAACGGTGGCAACCTCTGCTCATGGCCCTTACGTTCGTGCTTGTCAGCGTGGGTATGCTGCTGTTTTCCGGGAAACTGATATAAGCTTCGATTTGAAGGAGGAAAAGAATTATGGAAGAAACTGTTATGAACGTGTTGGCCGAAGCGATCGGCACCGAAGCGGATCAATTGGATGCCGATTTGGAGCTTTTCGAAGAGGAACTGCTGGATTCCTTCGGTGTTATTTCCCTGCTGGTGGGCATCGAGGATGCGCTGGGGGTACGTATTGAGCCTACTGAGATCACCCGCGAAGAGATCTCCACCCCCGCCAAGCTGATTGCCTGTGTGCAGGCGAGGATGTAGTTTATGAAAAAGACCTTGGCCGTCGGTGCGGTACTGTTGGTGCTGGCGCTGGCCCTGCCCTTCGTTGCCTTGGGCATCGCCCGTGGGGAGGTGCCCGAATACCGCAATGCGGTAGGCTTTGGCACCGACCAAAATAAGATCCAGGGCTGTCTGTTGACCCAGCTGTCTGCTGCGCGGGAGGATAACGTGCTGATCTACGGTTCCTCCGAACTGCGCACCGACTATATTTCCACCCACCCCTCCAATTTCTTTGCATACCGACAGGGGGGCTTTCAGGTGAATCTTATCGGCCGCGGCTCCTGCCAAAGCATTATCCACGCCTTCAGCATTGCCGCCAACGGCGAAAGCCTGCGGGGAAAGAAGGTGGTGCTCATTACCTCGCCCCAGTCCTTTGTCAGCGGGGGGATCACGCCGGATATGTTTGCGGCCAATTTTTCCCAGCAGCAGTTTTTGCGCATTATGCAGGGAGATCTGCCTGAAGAACTGAAGGCTGTGTTTGCCCAACGCACGCAAACGCTGCTGGAACAGTATGAGACTCAGTTCGGCACTCGCGCTCCCGCCACACAGGCGGCTCACACGTTGGCAAACCTGTATAACAAGGGCTCGCAGGCAGCCATGTTTTTCCTTTCCCCTTATTTTCGCCTGTCCTCCGTGTTGGCGGAAACGGCCGATGCGGTACAGGCTTCTCGGGTGCTGGCTCAAACGGCCGAGGATCAGCCTGCTCAAGTGACGGACATTGATTGGCAACAGGCTCGGCAGGAGGCTGTAGAAACGGCCAAAAGGGAAAGCAACAACAACGATTTTGGCATCGAAAACGGCTATTACAATACCTATATCGGCTCCAGATTGCCCCGTATGAAGGGCAAGGACAGCCACCTCAGCTACAGTGAAAGCGTGGAATACGACGATCTGCGCCTGCTTTTTGAGGTCTGCCGTGCTTACGATATTACGCCGCTGTTCGTCAGCGTACCCCTGCACGGATCCTGGTCTGACTATTGTGGCTTTACGGCTGAAAAACGGGCCGAGTATTATCAAAAAGTTCGTGCCGTGGCTGAAGAATATCAGGTACAGGTGGCCGATTTTACGGCAGAAGAATACACACCCTATTTCCTGTGTGACGTGATGCATTTGGGATGGGTGGGATGGTTGGAGGTCAACCGTGCTATTTGCGACTTTGTTGGATAAGATCAGCCAAAAGCTGAACGAAAGTGCCTGGCTTCGCTTGCTGTATTACGCATTGGTGCTGGGAGCTTTGATTGCCGTGGCCGCTTGTGTGAAAAACGACGGCGTGGCGTTTGTGTATAACGAATTTTAGAAAGGAAAGGCCGAAATGGAAACGGTTTCTTTGTTTGGGCTTCCTTTTTACAGCGGAAACATGGCGGGAGCCGTGGAGGTCGCCTTCGGGCGCTTGCGGGACGGTTGCCGCTGTGCCGTTTTTACCCCCAACGCCGAGATCCTGCGCAATTGCATTGAAGACGAGGCCATGCACGCTTTGGCGTTGCAGGCAGACCTGCTTTTGCCCGACGGCATTGGTGTGGTCAAGGCGGCGCAGATTTTGGACGTGCCGCTGACGGGGCGTCTTCCGGGGGTGGATTTTGCCGCAGCCCTGGCCAAACGCGCTGCTTGCGAGGGCGTTTCCCTGTATTTATTCGGGGCGGCTCCGGGTGTGGCCGAGCGCGCCGCCGAAAATTTGCAAAGCACCTATCCCGGTTTGCGGGTCTGCGGTTGCCGAAACGGTTATTTTTCACCGCAGGAAGAAGAACAGATTGCCTTGGATATTGCCCAAAGCGGGGCGGGGATCGTATTCGTTTGCCTGGGCTCTCCCAAGCAGGAGGCCTTTATCGCCGCCCACGGACAGGCTTTTGAAGGAAAGATCTGCGTGGGTCTGGGAGGTAGTTTGGACGTATTTGCGGGGACGGTGCGCCGCGCACCCGCCCTGTTTATTCGCCTTCACGCAGAGTGGCTGTACCGCTTGCTCTGTCAGCCTACGCGCTTAAAAAGAATGCTGCGCATTCCGGGGCTTTTTGCCGCGGCAAGAAAAGAAAAAAGACGCTTAAAGAAAGAGGGAGGGGAAAATTGTGGGAAAACTGGTGGTGCTGGAAGGGCTTGACGGGTCCGGAAAATCTACGCAATATCATTTGCTTTGTCAACGCCTTGAGCAGCAGGGAAAAAGGTTCCGTCCCGTCACCTTTCCCGATTATGAGCAGCCCTATTCCGCACCTGTGCGAATGTATTTGAACGGAGATTTCGGCACCCGTGCCGATGGGGTGGATGCCTACGCCGCGGCCACGTTTTTTGCCGTGGACCGCTTGGCCTCCTATCTCCGCTTTTGGAAAGAGGATTATCAAACCGGGGTGCCCGTACTGGCGGCCCGCTATACGACAGCCAACATGTACCATCAGGCCTGCAAGCTTCCTTCTTCGGAACAGGATGCCTTTACCGATTGGCTGGCTGATTTTGAATACGGCAAGCTGAAGCTGCCCCGTCCGGACAAGGTCCTTTTGCTGGACGTGCCGCCTCGGGTGGCTGTGCAGATGATCGACAGCCGCCACGAAGCCAAGGATATCCACGAAAAGGACGCGGATTATTTACAGCGCTGTTATGAAACGGCTCTGCGGGTAGCTGAACGCCAGGGGTGGACGTTGATCTCCTGCCTTGGGGAGGACGGAAGCATGGCCGATATTCCCACCGTGGCCCAACGCATTTGGGAGCAAGTGGAGTCCTTCTTTGTATGAAAAACATTGCCGCTTTAAAAGCTTTATGGGCAGAGGCCTTTGAGGACGAGCCCGCCTATATCGAGGCGTTTTTTGAAGAGGTGTTTCCTCATGCGCTTTGCCTTTGCAACGACGAGGCAGAGCCCGCAAGTGCTTTATACCTGATTCCGGGTATGCTGTACGGCCGTCCTGCCGATTATCTTTTTGCGGCGGCCACGCGCAGGGACTTTCGGGGGAAAGGGTTGATCAGCGAGCTGATCAGGCAGGCTACCGAGCATGCCTGTCGCCGAGGGGCTTTTCTTTTTACCGTGCCTGCCGAGGAAAATCTGTTTTCTTTTTACAGCCGCTTTGGATTTCGGCCCTTGCCCGAAAAGGTGCAAACGGGGACTGCGCAGGCAGAATTGATCCCCTGCACGAAGGAGCAGTGGCTGGCAAAGTATACACCACGTCCGGAATGCTGGGATAGTCACCCCGCCTTTCGGGAATTCTGTGTGAAGCAGGAAAAAGTCCTTGCCTACGTGGCAAACGGCCGTTTTCCCATTTTGGCCGGGCAGGAGATTGACGAGGGCTTGCGCATTTGCGGAGGAAAGCTTCCCCCGGAGGTGCTTTGTGGGACGCAGGAGCTTCGTTGCCCATTGATGGTCTATTGTCCACCGGGGCTTCCCTTTCCCGAGAAGATGGAAGCCCAGCTACTGCAAAACGGTTGAGTAAGGAGAAGATTTTTGATGGTTTTATTTTTTTTAGCCGACGGGTTCGAAGAGGCCGAGGCCATTCTGCCCATTGATATTTGCCGTCGCGCGGGTTTGGAAGTCTGCACGGTGGGCGTGACGGGCAAAACGGTTACGGGTGCTCACGGGATCACCGTGGAGGCAGACTGTTTGCTTTCCCAAGTGCAGGATTACAAGCCCTGTGCCGTCGTTCTGCCCGGCGGGGGAAAGGGCACGGAAAATTTGGATGCCAGCGTTGAGGTGCGCGCCATGGTACAGGCCTGCGCACAGCGCGGCGGTGTGGTGGCGGCCATTTGTGCGGCGCCTTCGGTGTTGGGCAAAATGGGGCTGCTTCGTGGAGTCAAGGCCACTTGTTTTGATGGGTTTGAACCCTTTTTGGAAGGGGCTGAGATCTGCCATTGCCCCGTGGTGCGCGACGGGCGCTTTATTACGGCCTGGGGTGCAGGGGCTGCAGCCGAATTTGGCTTTGAGCTGGTCAAGGTCCTGTGCGGGGAAGAGCAAGCCACCCAATTGCACCGGACCATGAAATTTTTCTAAGCCCGTGAGTGAAGCTGTGACGGATAAAAAAGCCTTGCGGCAGACCTATCGCCGGGTGCGCCGCTTGGCGGCAGAGGCTTGTGCAGATGCCGCCGAAAAAATGAAGGCCCATTTGTTTTCCATGTCCTGCTTTACCCGTAGCGGGGGGATCTTGCTTTTTGCCGGAGCGGGAAGCGAGCCTCCTACCGATGGCATGATAGAAGCCTGCCTTCGTGCAGGAAAACGGGTGGCCCTGCCTCGATGCCTGGGACCCGGCGAGATGAAATTTTACGAAATACGTTCTCTGCAGGAACTGCAAACAGGGGCCTTTGGCATTCGCGAACCCGTGCAGGATTGCCCCGAGATCACGGATTTTCAGACGTTTTCCCTTTGCGTGGTGCCGGGCTTGGCTTTTGACCGTTTTGGTGGGCGTTTGGGCTATGGCGGGGGATATTACGACCGCTTTTTGGCCCGCTACCACGGCCATACGGCGGCGTTGGCCTTTCAGGCTACCGTCAGCGAGGAGCCTTTGCCCTTGGATGAGCACGACTGCACGGTGGAATGGCTGATTACGGAAAAAGAAGCGAAAAGGGTGGAAAAACATGTTTTCTGATGCATCGAAGAGAGCCTCTTTTTTGCTGCTGACCGTGTTTGTTTTACTGTTGGTTTCCGATTTTCTGGCACCCTCCGGTACGGATGCCTTCAGCCTTTGCCTGCTTCAGCTGGCCTTTTTGCTGGCACCCGCCCTGTTTTACGGGCACGTGGTGCGGCTTGAACGTCAAAAATCACGCCTTTGCGGCTTTTCGTTCCGCTTTTTACCCTTTATTCTTTCTTTTACCGTGGCCGTTACTTTGGGAATTGGGCTGATCAATTACGGTTTGGCTTTCCTTTTTCCCAAAACGAGTGGGATGGACACGGCAGTGGAATATACCTTGCCGGAGTTGGTGCTGGTCATTGTCTTACTGCCTGCCGTTTGTGAAGAGATCCTTATGCGAGGCATGATCTTTTCCGAGTACGAGACTTATGGAACGGCGGCGGCCTGTGTGGCCTCGGCGGTGGCTTTTGCTTTTATTCACGCCTCGGCCAGCAATTTTATCGGTCCGTTGGTGGCGGGGATGGCTTACGCCTATTTAACTTACGCCTGCCGCTCTGTTTTTCCGGCTGTGCTAGCCCATGGGGTAAACAATCTTTTCAGCGTCTACGCACCTCAGATCTACCGTTTGTTGCTGAATGAGGACGGAGCGGGCTACGTGCTGGCTTTGATGGTGATCGCCTTCTTGGCGGCCCTGTATTTGACCTTGCGCCAAGGGGAGGCGCTGTATCGCGCGGGGCATATTGCCCCCTTTAAAAAAGGAAAAAACGCCGTGCAGATCTTGCTTTCTCCCTGGTTGGCCGCTACGGTGGCGGTGTGGGTCATCCGTATTTTTACCGTCCAATAGAAAAAGGGCCTCCTCCGAAGAGAAGGCCCGGGGAACGGAGGGGAATTAGTCGTTGTTGCAGCAGCACAGGACCAGGAGGATCAGGATGATCCACCAGCAACCGTTCTCGTCGTTAAACAGATTACCGAAGCAAGCCATGTTGTTCACCTCACTTGGTTTTTTGGGGGAAGCTCACTACACTATATGACCGTCGCCCCAAAGGGTGAGGAAGGCATTGCCGTTTAAAAGGAGGCATTTTTATGGAACAGCCCGAAATGGAGCAAAAACAGGGCCAACTGCCCGAAAAAAACAGCGATCTGACGCCGGAAAAAACTGTTTCGGAGGGGGCTTTTTCCCTTCAGGACATTACGGCCATCCGCCAGGCCCTTCAGGCTTCCGAAGTACAAGGGGATGTGGCGGATAACGAGCCTACCATGGTGCGCAAGACCGTAAACGGGAAGGCAGAAGATATTAAAGTCAGTGGCTTCAAGGAGGGAGCACCCCTGCAGGAGGAAGAAGAACCTGAAGGAAAGCGGGGCATTGGTTGCTTTGGCAGCTTTTTATACGTGTTTTTGATCCTGGCGGTGTCTTTGGTGATCTCCTACGTCGTGATCGTGCTGGGCAATGACATGTTCGCCCTGGTCAAAGGGGACGAACAGATCGTGGTAAACATCCCCGAAGAGGCCACCGATCGCCAGATTGCAGACATTTTGGAGGACGCGGGCGTGATCCGTTTTGCCTGGTTCTTCGATATGTACACCCAAATGCGCAACAACAGTGGCAAATACGAAAGCGGGGACTTTGAACTGAATCCCTCCATGAACTATGTAGAGATCATGACGGTGCTCAAGCGCATTGACAACAGTATGGAGACCATCCGCCTTACCTTCCCCGAGGGCTACACGACCGACGACATCATCGAGGTGTTTTTGGCTAACGGAATGGGGACCAAGGAGGGCTTTGTCAAGGCCATTAACGAGGCTCCGTATGACTATGATTTTGTCAAAGCGTTAGATGCCTCGCCCAAAGCGGGACGCACCTATCGCTTGGACGGCTACCTGTTCCCCGATACCTACGATTTTTATAAAAATGAATCTGAAGAATCCATTATCAAGCGCTTTTTGGCCAACTTCAACCGTAAATTTTCCGCCTCCTTGCGCGCGCGTTGCCAAGAGCTGAATATGACGGTGGACGAAGTGCTGATCGTGGCTTCCCTGGTTCAGCAGGAAGCGGCCATCATCAGCGAGTTTGAGACCGTATCCTCCGTGTTTCACAACCGTTTGTCTTCCTCCTCCTTTAAAAAGCTGGAATCTTGCGCCACGGTTCTTTATGCGATGGATACCCGCAAAGCGGTGCTTTCCTGGGAGGATACCAAGTTTGAAAGCCCCTACAATACCTATCTGTACGAGGGGCTGACCCCCGGTCCCATTGCCAATCCGGGTTTGGACGCCATTTTTGCGGCTCTGTATCCGGCGGATACCGACTATTATTATTTCGTGGCCACCGGCGACGGGGGGAGCTTGTTTGCCAAAACGCGTAAGGAGCATTTAAGCAATATTGAAAAAGCGGGAAGCCTGAAGGGCACGGGCAGTGGCTCATGGTCCGAAGAATAGGCCGCCCCTTGCTGTTGGGCTGCGGAGGCCTTTGCCTGCTGAACGCCCTGGCCCTTTGGCTGACTCACAATTGGCATACGGGTATTTTGCTGGAGGGGCTGGGCGGCCTGATCCTGCTGGCCTGGGGCCTTTGGTTTGAAACCGTGGCCCGTTGGGCCCGCCGTTGGTGGGGCAAGGGTCTGGTGGCCCTGGCCGTGGCGGGCATGGCGTTTTTGGTGGGAATGACGGGTTGGCTGGCCGTTTACGGGTCTCAAAGCACGATTACGGGAACGGAGGACGTGCTCGTTGTGTTGGGCTGCGGGATCCGTGGTGAGCAGGTGCTTCCCTCTTTGGAAAAACGCCTGGAGCAGGCGCTTGCCTACGCCCGTGCGCACCCTCGTGTGCTGATTGCCGTAACGGGCGGTCAGGGGCCCGGCGAAAGCATTTCCGAGGCCGAAGCCATGAAGCGTTATTTGATGGCACACGGAATCGGGGAGGGAAGGATCCTGACAGAGGATCGGTCCACCTCTACGGAGGAAAATTTTATTTTCACCAAAAAAATATTGGATTCCCGCTTTGGCGGGGAATATACCGTGGCCGTGGTGACCAACGCGTTTCACATGCGCCGTGCCGCTCAACGGGCTTCGGAGGCAGGCCTGCAGGCCACCCGATTGCCGGCTCCTACCGTATGGTACGGGGCTTTGCCCAATTATCTGCGCGAAATTGCCGCCCATCTGTACGGCTGGGCGGGTTTCGACACATAAATACCACAGAAAAGAGGAAACAACATGAAAAAAACTGCATGGATCTGCCTGGCTTTGGTAGCCCTGACGATTCTCGCCTCCTGCGGAGCGGCCTCCAAATTGGTAGGCACGTGGGAGGATTCTACGGGCTTGACCAGCTACACCTTCAACAAAAACGGCACGGGGAGCTATTCTATTGCCGGTGTGGACGTAGACTTTACCTATGAGGTGGACGGCGAAACGCTGACCCTTACTGCCAAGGTCTTCGGTGTCAGTGCAGGCACAGACCATACCCTGGATATCAAAAACAAGACCACCATCGTCATTGACGGGGTGACCCTGACCAAAAAATAATCGGACCGATCAAAAGGAGAGAGAGTAAACGTGAAAGCCTGTGAACCGTTGTTGTATCTGGCACCTATGGCCGGCGTGACCGACAGCGTGTTTCGCAGGCTTTGTCGCGCTTACGGGGCGGCGGGGCTGGTCACCGAGATGGTCAGCGCCAAGGCCATTTGCTACGGTGACCGCCACACCTTTGAATTGCTGTCCTGCGGGGAAGAGGAAAAGCCTCTGACGGTACAGCTTTTCGGCCACGAGCCGGAAATTTTAGCCCGTGCGGCGGAAAAAATGGCCGCCATGGGCTTTGCTTCCTTGGACCTGAACGCAGGTTGTCCCGCCCCCAAGATCACCCGCAACGGGGAGGGGAGCTCTCTGCTTAGATCGCCCCAGCTGGCCGCCCAATGCGTAGAAGCCATGGTAAAAGCCTCGGGCCTGCCCGTTTCTGTAAAATTTCGCAAGGGAATCGGACGGGAGGACGACGTGGCCGTAGAATTTGCCCGCTGTATGGAGCAGGCGGGGGCTTGTCACTTGACCCTCCATGGAAAGACGGCTGCTCAAATGTACGCCCCTTCGGTGGATCTGGATTGTATTCGGCGTACCGTGCAAGCGGTCAGCATTCCCGTTATCGGTAACGGCGAGGTGGAGGACGGGGCAAGCGCCCGTCGTATGCTGGAGCTGGGCTGTGCGGGGGTGATGGTGGGCCGCGCCGCCTGCGGAGACCCGTGGGTGTTTGCGCGCATCACCGCCCAATTAAACGGACAGGAAAGCCCCGCCGTATCTGCGGCAGAACGTATGCGTGTGGCCATGGCCCACGTGCACGGTTTGGTGGAGGAAAAGGGGGCCTACGTGGGTGTGCGGGAGGCCCGCAAGCATTTGGCCTGGTATATGCGTGCCTTTCGTGGTGCGGCGGCCCTGCGCGCGCGTATTAACGCGGCCTGCACCGAAGGGGAGATGGCGGCCATTTGCGAGGAGGCCTGTGCTATGCAGGAAAGGGAAGGCGCCCTATGAGAACAGCCGAGCAACAGCTGGTGCGCCGTATTTTAAAGGGAGACGAGGCCGCCTTTTCGGAGCTGGTGGAGGCGTATCAGCATTTGGTGTACAGCACGGCCCTGAGCATTTCCCAAAATCGCGACGATGCCATGGACATCTCTCAAGAGGTGTTTTTACGCATCTACCGCCGTTTGGACGGTTTTCGCTTTGAAAGCGCCCTTTCCACCTGGATCTACCGCATTTGTGTGACCGCGGCGTTAGATTTTTGTCGGGCCCGCAACCGCCACTCTACTGTTTCCTTGACCTCTGCGGAGGAGGGAAACGGGTGGGACGTGCCCGATGAAGATTTTGCCCCTGACCGAGTGCTGGAACGGCTTTTGACGGCGGAGGACATTCGCCAAGGCATGGCCCGGTTGGAGGAGGAATACCGCGTGGTATTCACCCTGCGGGACGTGCAGGGGCTCAGCTACGACCAAATTGCCGCCGTGACGGGGCTGGAGCCGGGAACGGTAAAATCCCGTATCAGCCGTGCACGGAAAAAGATGCGACTTTTTTTATTGAAACAGGGAACTTGCCGTGGGCAAGGGCCGTCTAACGAAGCAGGAAAGGGGGAAGGAGAATGAATTGCCATGAGTTTGAAGAAAAGCTGGATGGGCTGATAGACGAAGAGTTGCCCGAAGAAGAACAGCGCCGTTGCCGAGAGCATACCGAGATTTGCTCCCATTGCCGCGAAAAGGAAACGCAGTACCGGCGTATACGTCAAGCGGCCCTGGCTACGTCCTGCCAAGCTCCGCCGGAGTTGGCCTCTGCCGTGGAGGCACGGTTGGGCTTTGCCCGCCGCAAGCGCTCCAAGCCTTGGGTAGGCGCGGTGGCGTCTGCCGCCGTGCTGGCTTTGCTGGCAGGGGGAGGATACGGCCTTTGGCAGGCTACCCTGTTGGCCGACGACAGCTTGTCTGACCCCAACAAGGAACAGATAAACGGAAATTGGCAAACAGATCCGCTGATGCCCGTGCCGGAGGAAGCGGAGCCTCCCGCCAACATCCTGGACGAGGAAAAGCTTGACGGGTTTTGGAAGGAGCCGGGGGCCATCTACCCCTTCGTGGTGAAGGTGATCTGCCCGCCCGAAAAGCGGGAGCAAGCAAGCCAAACGCTGTTTGAAGGGATGCAGACCCTGGAAACGGGGGGCGGCCGTATGATTTGCCGTGCAGATCTGGAGCTGCTGTATCAGCGCGTATCCCAAGACCCTTTCTTAAATTGTGACCGAGCCGTGCAACCCATGCCCGAGGGCACCGTGCCCGACGTGCTGGTGGTGCTGGTCACGGCGGAATAAACGAAAAGACGAACGCCGCAGGCGAAGCCGCGGCGTTTTTGCGTGTTTTCGGAGGCATTTTTGTAGGGACCGGCCTCTGGATGGGCCTGCGTAAGGGAAGATAACGCCCGCGTCTGTAAAATGACGAATCCAAATTTTGTAGGGGCGATTCACGAATCGCCCGTCGTAACTCGTTTGCTCAATGAAAATGTCTACGAAACAGCGTTGGTCAAACAAGCCTCCCTCCGGGAGGGAGGTGGCCGAGGAGGCAGACCCGACGAAGTCGGAGGGATTATTTGTAGGGGCGATTCACGAATCGCCCGAAGCGTAACCCGTTTGTTCAATGGAGCTGTCTACGAAACGGCGTAACAAAACCAACGCATTCCCGTCAAATTCACCTCAATGGGCGAACCCTTCCAACGGGCGATTCATGAATCGCCCCTACAAATTACACAAGGGAGCCTCAATGTGATACAGCGTTTGCGAACAGCCGTGAAGCAGGTGCAATTTTGTGCCGGACGGTTGTGCATTGGGACAGATGCCCGATATAAGCAAATGAATATTTTTTTGATTTTCGGGCAAAAAAAGAACGCCCCGAAGGGAACCTGCGATAGAGCAGGTTCCCTTCAAACTTTGTTGATTGGTTTGGATGCGAGGATGAATTGTAGTAAAATCAAAATCTAATTTTGGAGGATACTACAATGAAAAAGAACTTTGATTCCCTTTATGAAACTCTCGGCGGAACTTACCGAGAGGAAAACGGACATTTTATACCCGATGTAACCCTTCCCGAACAGACCAACTATCAAATTGGCAAATACGGACGGATGCACCTTGATTACATCAAGCAACACCGTCGCGGAAGGTACACCACACTTTTGACTGAAGGCAAACTTAACTCCCATCTTCACGAAATCGACGTACAAGCAAACGAAATGCTTGAAACCATCATCCCCCGCCTTGCTGACGAAAGAGATATTGACGAGGATTTGAAAGCTCGCGATATGCTCTGTTGGATTGCCGAGATGAACAATATCAAGGCGAGTGCGGAAGAGATCATCTTGCGGGAGGTGGTGTTGGTATGAAGTCGATTATCAATGAACTTTGGCACGGAAACATCATACCACAAGAGGACAGCAGAACGAACTCCAAAGAAATGAAAGAACTGCTCGGATATATGTCACGGCATCACGAGGACTTGGAAAAGAGCTTTACCGATGAACAAAAAGAGATCTTCGAAAAGTTTCACGATTGTTGGAGCGAGTATGCGAGCTTAGCAGAAGAAGCCATATTTGAGTATGCTTTCAAGCTCGGTATGCAGATTGCTATTGAAACGTTAACCGAATAACCAGCGAGGGCTGATGAAAAAAATCGTCAGCCCTTAAAATTAGCGTCGGAGGAAACAAAGAAAACAGGTTACGGCTTCATTACCTTGATAAAACGGAACATTTCGTCAGGACCTTCATCGGGATCACGCTCGTCTGCATCGGGCATATCATGCTCTGGCTGAAAATACTCGCACCAAAATTGGTCGATTTGAAAGCCGCATTTGTTTACGTAAAAATGGATATTGCGCTTCTCAAAATAGGGCGTGCAGGTTTCCCAAACCTTCGTTTCGGGATGCAGAGCCTCGACCTCCTGCCACGCGCCGTAGCCAATGCCTTTGGTGTGCTCCTCGGGAGAAACGAACAGGATTTCCAGCTCGTTATGGTTAGTTTCTTTGTTAATTTTCAGGATCACACCGCCAACCTTTCGCCCGTCCAAAACAATGCGGTAGGTCTCGCTATCGGGCGAGTCGATACAACGCTCGATGGTTTTGCGAGAGATGATCTCACCGTCAAAATCCATATGGTCGTCACGCTCACCGAACTCCATCATCGCGCCATACTTGAACGCCCATTGATTGTCAAGGATAAATTGCTCACGGTCGTCTGCCGTAAGCGGAACAAGGGTAACCTTTGTGTTTTTCATAAAAAACCTCCAAAATAAAAATAGAGCCTCGGCTATTGCTAAACAATAACCCAAGCTCACTTGGACACCTAATCCGGCATTACGGTACTACGGTACACAGCCTCCGGTGACAAATTATTCTGTGAGTATTATATCATATAATTACAAACAAGTCAATAAATA
>JAFWAE010000003.1 GCA_017507855.1 Clostridia bacterium | reverse complement strand
GCTCCATTATCTGTATCTGATTATTGTTCGACGATATAAAAACACCGTGTGCTTCACTGGCGAAACACACGGTATCCAATTTAAAATCAAGTAGCTTTGGCGGTTCAATGTATTTGTGTTACGATTTCTGATGTTCACAGTAGTGCTGACCTGCGCGTGCCCTAAACGCTTGGACACGGAAACACTGTCGGCCCCGTTGAAATACAACAAGCTGGCCATGGTATGGCGAAAGGCATGGGCATTGATGTGGGGCAAACCGTGCTTGCGGGCAAATTTGGTCAGATAATCCGTTACGCTGCAGGGGTGAAGGGGACGGCCGTCCTTGCGGCAAAACACAAAACCCTTTTCCGTGTCGTTTTTTTGCAGACGGCGGTATTCCCGTAAAGCGGCCACCGTTTTGTCCGGCAGACAGATGTAGCGTTGGGAGGTTTCGGTTTTCGGGGTATCTTCGTACACACCGCGGTCGGCGGCGTAAAGCAGGTTGTTGCAAATATAGATCCGTTTTTGCTCTAGCTCTACCTTGTCCCATTTCAAGCCCAACAGCTCGCCCCGCCGCGCCCCTGTGACCAGCAACAGATGCACCAGCATATTCCATTTGGGGGATTCATGCTCCAACGCCTCCTTAATAGCCTCGATCTGCGAGGGTTGAAAATAATTCACCTCCCGCTTTTCCAACCGCGGTAATTGGGCGCGGTGGGCAATGTTCAGGGGAATCAGTTTTTCCTTAAAGGCTTGCTCCAGTACACAGGAGATCAGGCAATGGTGTTCGATCACGGTTTTGGCCGAAAGGCGCCCACCTGTTTTTTTGTTGAGGCCTTCGGCAGACAGGGCAGTATACAGGTCGTTTAAATGCTCCACCTGCAGATCGCACAGGCGCACGTGGCCGATATGAGGGTAGATCCGCCGCACCAGCTCCTTATAGCGCAAAACGGTGGAATGCTTCAGCCCGCGCTGTTCCTTTAAATGAATCACCTTTTCGCAATATTGGTCGAAGCGCTGGCGGTTGTCGGTTCGCAGACCCTGCTTGCATTCCTGTTCGAATACGTTGGCAAAAGCCTGGGCTTTTTTGCGGGCGGTCTTTTCCTGCCAACCGGGCTCCACACGGAAGGTGGCGGTGTAGGGGGTCAGTTGCTTGCCGTTGATATCGCGACCGCGATACACCCGCACGGAATAAGAGATCAGCTGCCCTTTTTTGTTTCTTCTTTCTTGCAGATTTGCCATGATTTCAAGTCCTTTCCTTTGCTTTTTTTAGCAGGCGCGCAAGAAAGCGCACCCCCTCTGCTTTATATATAATCCGATTTTTTTGGCAAAAGCAAATGCCACGGATCTATATACAACAAAAATTCAACTTTTCGAAAAAAAACTTCCTTATTTATATATAAAGAGCGCGCAAACGGCGAAATCGGCTCGTTTTTTTCCTCGCTTCGCCATAATTCTCACAAATTCTCACAAATCGGGAAAACCTATTGCAATTCGAAAAAAGGTTTGTTATAATCATGCCGTAAGGTGCAACAGCACCAAATATTTTAACTGGAGGTAGCAACCATGAAGAAACTGTGGAAGGTTCTGGCGATCGCTCTGTCCCTGGCCATGTGCTTGGGCGTTGTCGGTAACGCCGCTTTGACCACCCGTTTCGAGGATGTCGAGGCTGACAAGTATTACACTTCTGCTTTCGACCTCCTGAAGGCTCTGAAGGTATTTAACGGTTACGAAGACGGTTCCGTTAAGCCCGAACAGAGCATCACCCGTGCAGAATTCGCAGTTCTGCTGTACACTGCCCTGACCGGCGAACAAAACGCCGATTTCCTGAAGGGCTATTCCGATTTCGCTGATTGCGATCCTAACGCCTGGTACATGGGCTTCATCAACTACGCTGTTGGTGAGGGCATCATGAGCGGTGACGAGAACGGCATGCGCCCCAACGACACCATCACCGTGGCTGAAGCGGCTCGTATGATCATCAGCGCTTTGGGTTACAATTTCAAAACCATCGTGTGGCCCAGCACTTTCATGAGCACGGCCAAGACTCAGGGCCTGTTCAACGGTATCACCGATACCTTCACTGCCGGCACCGAGGCCACCCGTGGCTTCGTGGCTGTGATGCTGTACAACGCCATCTTCCTGGATAGCGTGAAGTACAACACCACCCTGAACCAGAACGTGCAGCAGATCGGCACCTCCATCATGGAGCGTGTGTTCAAGTACGCTACCTTCACCGGTAACGTGGCTGCCACCAACAACCTGGGCACTGCTGCCGCTGCTGCTCGCTTTGATGCCGCCCACAACGGCTACAAGGTAACCAATGCTACCGGCACCAAGGCTTTCTACGCCGAGACCGCCACTCAGATGGATGCCTACTTCGGCACCACCGTGAAGGTGTTCTACAAGGCTGATGTGGATGCTAACGGCGCTTACACCAACAGCATCTGCATTCCCCAGCAGGGCACCATCGAGAGCTCCATCGTCAACAGCATCACCACCGATGCCGCAGGCAACTACGTCATCAACGGCGCTGCTTTTGCTCCCGCCAACGTGCTGGTTGCCACCGTGGCTAACGGCGTAGGTACCTACGCTGTGGCTGCTCCCACCGGCACTGCCGCTTACCGTGTGTTCGTGGCCAATGGTGTGGCTTACGTCACCAAGGGTGCTGTGGGTCGCTACTATGCCGATTTGAGAGCCGGCACTACCAAGTATGAATTCGGTGTGGCTGCTATTGCTACCGCCGACGCTGGTCTGCTGGCCGGCGCTACTATCGGCACCGGTTTGGATCTGGAAGAAAATGCCGTTCTGAACCTGAACAAGGTTGTTTCCGGCAGCTACGTTGAGTACTTCTACGACGGTGCTGTGATGGATGCTTACAAGCTGACCAAGAGCACTGCCAAGTACAATGCTTACAGCGAAAACACCTACAAGTTCGGTGACAACTGGTATCAGGAATCCGCTTATGCCGGTTCCGTGGCCATGATTACCGATAACCCCACCGGTGCTAACACCAACGTATACGTGGATAGCTTCGGCAAGATCGCTTATGCAGCTGAAATCGTTGCCACTGCTCCCGGCGCTGTGTACACCCGTTTGAACTGGGCTCTGCTGAACAAGATCGAGACCAGCTACGTGTTTGACACTACCACCGGTACTGCCAAGCCTGTAGTCTCCTTCACTGCTGTCGGTGTTGATGGCGTTGCCATTACCGGCGTGCTGAACGAAGTTGAGCTGTACGGTTCCAGTCAAGCCGGCATCATTGCTTGGGACGACGCTCGTTGGTTCAACCTGCCCTACATCTACTCTGTAGACGCTGCCACCGGCGCTTACACCTTTAGAACCGTGTATAACGGCAACACCAACTGCCTGTCCTCCACCTACTTCTCTGCTTTGGGCAACACCTACGTGCAGAAGAAGGTATCTCAGACCATTGTTGCCTTTGATACTACCGCCGCCGGTGCTATCGACACCGTGTTCCCCGGCATGAGCGGCAAGACCGACTTGAACGCTTCTGCTCAGACCGGCATGTCTCTGCGCAACACCGGCGCTTTCTTGGTTGCCAAGTTCGCCGGCACCGGTACTCTGGTTAGCGCGAAGAGCGATGCTGTCTTTGCAGTTATGACTACTGCCGACAGCACCTTCAACACTGCTAAGTCCGCTGTGACCTTCTACACCAAGGACACTCTGCCTCAGAACATTGATTACTTCATTGTTCACACGGCTATTGATCTGGTGAACGGCGCTCTTACCGACGTGGTGTTCCTGGTTGCTCCCGCTTCCGCTCCCGCCAACACCGACATCACCGAGTTTGCCATCACCAACCGTGTGGTGACCATCAACGCTGAAGATGCCACCAAGTGGGATATCAACTACAGCTACTGCAAGCTGGACGGCACCACCGGTGTCCTGACCATTGCCAAGCAGGCTGATCCCACCTCCGGCACCAACAACCTGGCCATCGGTACCTTCGCCACCTACACTTCCGGTGTACTGGCTACCGTGGATCGCGCTCCCCACATGTCTCTGTACTATCCCGGCACCATCGACGGCTGGTACTACTTCTGCTCTGAAGTGGCCGGTACTCCCGTTGCTACTGGCACTCAGGCCGGCTTTACCGCTGACTGCAAGGTCATCGTGATCGCCGCTGACGGTTCCGTCCGCATCGGTACCACCGCTGATCTGAAGTACTGCGCTTACGGTCCCGGTACTCCCGAGGCCGGCAAGAGCATGACCTCCATTGCTCAGGGCGTCGGCTATGTGTACCACTACAACGTGCACATCGCTGCTGTCGAGGTAGATGCTAACACCAACCTGTCCCTCATCGATACCATCTACATCTACGAGGCTCTCTGCTCCTAATAACTTCCACAGTTAAAAAGAACGCCCCTTTTGGGGCGTTCTTTTTTTGTGTATTTATTCGAGGCTCCCTTATGTGATCTGTAGGGTCGATTCACGAATCGACCGTTGGCAGGGGGGCGCGGATGCAATAAATTTGAGGGGAATCATTGGGACTGTTGCGCTGTTGAGCAGACAGTTTGATTCCAAAAACCGGTTACGGCGGGCGATTCGTAAATCGACCCTACAATAAACGGTTGCGTTGTTTTTGGCTCTGACTTTTGTTTGGATTTTGGGTATCGGCATAGCCTCTTTTGAATCCCACCACTATGGCGGGGTTTTCGTTACACAAAAAAACACCGCCGTTTTAAAACGGCGGTGTTTTTAACAAAGTTTGTTTTACAGGTTGGTATACATGGGGTATTTTTCGCAGATGGCCTGCACCTGACGGCGCACTTCCTCGGCATTGCCTTCAAAATCGGTGGCGACCAGCTTCATCAAGTGGCCTACCAGACGGAAATCGTCGGTGTTCAGACCTCGAGTGGTGGCGGCGGGGGTACCTACGCGAATGCCGGAGGTCACGAAGGGAGACTGAGGATCGTTGGGAACGGCGTTCTTGTTGACGGTGATATACACCTCATCCAGGCGGTGCTCCATTTCCTTGCCCGTAACGCCGAATTTCTGCAGGTCTACCAGCATGAGGTGGTTATCCGTGCCGCCGGTGACCAGATCAAAGCCTTCAGCCAGCAGAGTCTCCGCCAAGGCGGAGGCGTTATCCAGAATGCGCTGCTGATAAGCCTTGAATTCGGGACGCAGGGCTTCGCCGAAGCTGACGGCCTTAGCGGCGATCACGTGCATCAGGGGGCCTCCCTGACAGCCGGGGAAGATGGCCTTATCGATGGTTTTGGCCAGTTCCTCGCGGCAAAGGATCATACCGCCGCGGGGGCCGCGCAAGGTCTTGTGGGTGGTGGTGGTCACGATATCGGCATAGGGCACGGGGTTTTGATGCAATCCTGCGGCAACCAAGCCCGCGATATGAGCCATATCCACCATCAGGTAAGCTCCGCAGGCCTTGGCGATCTCGGCAAAGCGGTCGAATTCCAGCTTACGGGGGTAGGCAGAAGCGCCTGCCACGATCAGCTTGGGCTTGACCTGCATGGCCGTATCGTACAGCTTGTCATAATTGATGCGGTGGGTCTCTTCGTCCAAACCGTAGGGGACGAAATTAAAATATTTACCGGAAATATTCACGGGGCTTCCGTGGGTCAAATGGCCGCCGTGAGCCAGGGACATACCCAGTACCGTATCACCCGGCTGAAGCAGGGCAAAGTATACGGCTGTGTTGGCCTGGGCGCCGCTGTGAGGCTGCACGTTGGCATGCTCGGCCCCGAACAGCTTTTTGGCGCGCTCAATGGCCAGATTTTCAGCCACGTCCACACATTGGCATCCGCCGTAATAACGCTTGGAGGGATAGCCCTCGGCATATTTATTGGTCAGTACGCTACCCATGGTAGCCATGACGGCCTCGGAAACAAAGTTTTCGGAGGCAATCAACTCAATGTTGCGCTGTTGACGGCGCAGCTCCGCCTCAATGGCGGCACCGATCTCGGGATCGGCCTGTTTGATAAAGTCTAAATTTCCCTGCATAGTTGACAATCCGTTTCTCCGTCTGAAAAATCAAAACACATCGCACCCCCGACGGCGGGAAGCGACAATTTTTTCTATTTTTTATTATACATGATTTTTTTTACAAAAACAAGTGGTACAACAGAGTTTTTTATGTTATAATAGGCATAAGATCACAATGCTTAACGAGGGGTGTGTTTCATGACCGCCAAAGCACGTGCCGCGGAAGTGCTGGCCTTTTTTCAACGCCAATATCCGGATGCCGACTGCTCGCTGACGCAGACGGACCCGTTTCGCCTGCTGGTGGCGGCTCGCCTTTCCGCCCAGTGCACAGACGCCCGCGTGAACGAGGTATGCATCCCCCTGTTTGAACGCTGGCCCGACGTGCAGGCGATGGCCGAAGCAGAGTTGGCTGAAGTGGAGCAGGTGGTTCGGCCTTGCGGCTTGTATCACACCAAGGCACAAAGTATCATTGCCATGGCAAACATGCTGCAGGAGCGTTTTCACGGCCGTGTGCCCGACACCATGGAGGAGTTGCTGGAGCTTCCCGGTGTGGGACGAAAGATCGCCAATTTGATCCTGGGAGACGTATACGGGCAGCCTTGCATCGTAGCCGATACTCATTGCATCCGTATTTCCAAGCGTCTGGGCCTTTGCAACAGCGATAACCCCGTCATCACGGAAAAAACTTTGCGCAAGCTTTTGCCGGGAGAAGAGGGGAGCTTTTTCTGCCACGCGATGGTAGAGCACGGACGTGCCTGCTGTAAGGCACGCAAGCCCGAATGTGAAGCTTGCGGCATGGCCCCTTTTTGCCGTTACGCGCAAGCCGCCAAGAAAGAGAGTTTGAATAAGTGAAAACTTTTGAAGAAAAAACCGCTGAATACGCCGCTTTACTGGTGAAGGAGGGGCTGGCACTGCAAGAATCGCAGGTGCTGGTCATTTCGGCCCAAACAGAATGCGCCCCTTTCGTACGCACCGTGGCCCGTGAGGCTTACCGACAGGGCGCCAAGGAAGTAGTCTGCCTGTGGAACGACGAGATCTTAAGCCAAATGGCGTATGCCCACGCGCCGCTGGAAGTCTTTGAGACCGTGCCCGATTGGCGGGTGGAATCGCGCATGCATTATGTGCGACAAGGTGCCTGCTTTTTAAGCCTTTGCGGGGGAGACCCGGATCTGTTGGCACGGGCCGATCCGCAAAAGCTCAGCACTGCCAACCGCGTCTTTAACGCGGCCTATCGGGAATATTACGCCAACACCATGGCCAATCGCTGTCGCTGGTGTGTGGCAGGGGTTCCCACCCGCGCCTGGGCCGAAAAGGTCTTTGGGGCGGACGAGGCAAGCATACAAAAGCTTTGGCAGGCCATTTTTAATACCGTGCGCATCAGCGAGGATGGCTCGGCCTTGGAAGCCTGGCGCGCTCATACCTGTGAAATGGCCCGTCGGGAGGAGAAGCTCAACCGTCTGCAGTTCGACCGTCTGATTTACCGAAATGCCCGTGGAACAAATTTTACCGTGGGCTTGCCCGAAAACCACGTTTGGGCGGGAGGGGCGGAAAAGGCGGCCGACGGCATCACTTTTTCAGCCAATATTCCCACCGAGGAGATGTTTACCGCACCCCATCGTCTGCGGGCCGAGGGGACCCTGGTCAGCGCACTGCCCCTGTCTTATAACGGAGTGCTGATCGATGGCTTTACGCTGAAATTTCACAACGGTGAAGTGGTGAAATACAGCGCCGAGGTGGGCTTGGAGGCGCTGGAGCGTTTGCTTAACAGCTGCCCCGGCATGAAAATGCTGGGCGAAGTGGCGCTGGTGCCCCATTGTTCTCCCATTGCGCAGATGGGGGTCCTGTTTTACAACACCCTTTACGATGAAAACGCCTCCTGTCATTTTGCCCTAGGTGCTTCCTATCCCTCTTGCGTCGACCGCGGAACCGAGCTGGGTGAAGAGGAGCAGTTGGCCCTTGGCCTGAATCAGGCTGAAGACCACGTGGACTTTATGATCGGTACGGAGGATCTGGTGGTAGAGGGCATTACCAAAAACGGCGAAACGGTGGTCATTTTGCGCAACGGCCGTTTTGAGATCTGAACGAAGGCACATATTTTTTCGTGCTTTTCAATAAACTGTTTTATCTGTCGAAGGAGTGTGAACGGTATGGCATTTTCTAAAATCAATGCGGAAGCCCTCAGTGGTAACGTATTTGAGCGCATCGGCAAACAATGGATGCTGATTTCTGCCCAGGCCGACGGAAGGGCCAACGCCATGACGGCAAGCTGGGGAGGCTTGGGGGTGCTGTGGCATAAGAATGTGGCCACCTGTTATATCCGCCCGCAACGCTTTACCCTGCAGCTGGTGGACAAGGCGGATCGCTTTGCGTTGACCTTTTTGCCCGAGACCTGCCGCGAGGCTTTGCGTTATTTGGGCACGGTCAGCGGCTATCAGGAGGACAAGCAGACCGGCTGCGGTCTGACCCCCATGATGCTGGACGGAGTCCCTTCTTACGAGGAGGCGGAGTTGGTCCTCATTTGCCGCAAGATCTATACGGACACCATCAAACCGGAAAATTTTTTGGACGAAACTATTGCCCAAAACTACCCCAACAAGGACTACCACCGCGTGTTCATCGGGCAGATCGAGGCTGTTTATGAAAAAACTTGTTAGTATAGGGGCCATTCTTGGGCTTCTGTTGACCCTGGTCTCCTGTGGAGGAGCCTCCGTGCAGAAAATGACCGAGGCCGACAAGCCCGCTTTGCTGCTGTATGAGGAGCTTGCGGATCCCAAGCCCAAGGTCGTCAACAAAGAAACGGGACTTCCCTACCATTTCTATCAAACTAAGGAAGGGGAAGTGACCCACGTGATCTACAGCGTGGATCTGGAAGGCGGCGCCTATTATCGCGTGGAATGGTGTGCCGGTCCCGAGCAGGAGATCCGCTCCCTTTTCCATCGCGACTATATCATGGAAAACATTCGCAAAAGCCAACTGGATGCAGGCGATCTGTTTGACCAAGGGTTGGAAGTGTTTTACGCCGGCACGTCTGAGGAGATCTATATGAAGGTCACCGACGGTACGGTGCTTTACGGCGTATACGCTTTTGGTTTTCTGCCCGATGCTGCGGAGCTGGCTCACGCTATTGAAGGAAAAATGAAAATTTTAAAGTAAACCCCATTATTTTAAGGAGGAATAAAAAATGGCAATCGTACACGTAACAAAGGAAAATTATGAGACAGAGGTGCTCAACGCGCAAGTTCCCGTTTTGCTGGACTTTTGGGCGGAATGGTGCGGCCCCTGCAAAATGCTGGCTCCCATTCTGGATAGAGTGGACGGAGCGTTGACAGGTCAAGCTAAAATTTGCAAGATCAATGTAGATGAAGCTTCTGAGTTGGCTTCCCAATTCGGCATTATGAGCATCCCCACCCTGGTTTTGATGGAAAACGGAGCGGAGCAGTCTCGCGCGGTAGGGCTTCGCGGCGAAGCAGACATTAAAAAAATGCTCAAAATTCAATAGGATCTGTTCTTTAAGAAGAGAAAATCGAGTGGCAAAAGAAAGAGAGATTTATTATGACGATCACGCCGACATCAGGCCGCTTTTTCGTGAGAGCTGACCAATATTTGAAACTGGACAGCAATGTGCAAAGCGGCGGCGGAACAGATCAAACCGATATATTGCAGGCCATTTTGGATATGGCGCCCGTCTGGGGAGGTTTACACCTGTATTTAAACGGGGCTGTACTGACTAAAAAATTACGCATTCACGGTAATACAAGGATTGAGTGTCCCAATCTCAATTGCGGACTTTATTTATGTGATGGTCAGGACTCGCCCCTGCTGGTCAATGCTCATTATTCCACAGGGGAAATTGAGGACAAAGGAATTTCCTTGTTGGGCGGGACATATAATTTCAATTGTGCGCATCAAAACCGTTATCCCGGATTCTCTCCACAGACAGGTTTTCGGTTGGACAGAGAATTTTTTACTACGGAATGGTCCCACGGAATGATTTTTTATGGAGTTAAGGATCTTCTCATTCGCGATTGTTGCTTGGTTAATCAGCGTACCTTTACGGTTGTTGTAGCCAATTTTCACAATGTAGTAGTGGAAAATGTAAATATTCCCTTACCTGAATGTTATTTTGGAGAAAATCAGGATGGATTTCATTTCTTTGGACCGGGAACAGGGTTAACCATCCGTAACATTTACGGTCGCTCCGGAGACGATTTTTTGGCGATAGCTCCGGATGAACTGACACCGGGTGCCTCCATTACGGATGTCACTGTGGACGGAGTCTATTTGCGGGATGCTGATCAGGTAATCCGCATGATTTCCCGTGGAACGGGACGGTTGGATCGTGTATTCGTCCGTAATGTTTACGGAACCTATAAAAGCTTTGGAATTGCCATCAACCCGTGGTTCAGCGACGGAGTGGGAAATTACGGAAGCATCTGCATTGAAAACGTGCATTTACAGCCTACGGCTCATAAATATCCGTATTGCGAGCCGTATATGTTTCGCGCAGGGGGCTGTATAGCTAATTTGCGTATTCGAGGAGTGACCTGTTTGGATCCGGCTGATTCCCGGACACTGTTGTGCATCAGCCACGATTATGGCGAAGAAAGATCTCGTGGGCGACCCGCACATATTAAAAATTTGGTCATTGAAGATGTGACGGTACAGGATTCCGCTAAAGACAAAGACTCTTTTGTATGTATTTATTCGGATGCTGAGATAGATCAATTGACTGTGAAAAACGTGACTTTACAGCGAAGCAGCGAGGCAGAAAGCGTTATGCTGCAGCTACGCAGCGGCTCCCGCACGGATGTGTTGCGCATAAGCGATGTAACGCTGCAGGGGAAGGGTTGCTTGGTATCTGTGGAAGAAGATGCCCAAATAGGGTGCCAAGTACGTCGGGACAATGTCATCAACGGAGAAAAAGAGTCAACCGCAAACTGAACAGATTCGGAAAAATATGAGAAAAATGCTAAAAGCTCAGGTGAATTGTGCTACTTTTATAAAAAATTTTCAAAAGGCTTGACAAAGGGCAAAAAGCCTGTTAGAATGCCAGTAAATGCCGTTTGTTTGCTATTGTGCAAAGTGGCAAAAAAGCCCAAGGAGGCAGTAAAAAAATGATTGTTTCAAAAATCGACAAAGGGTGGCAGGCGGCCGCCTACTGGTCCTACAACCAGTTTATCGGAACTGTCATGGAAAACGGTTGGGAGCCCCGTCCCGCCGAAGGATGGGTAGACATTTCTGTGCCCGGTAGCCTTGTGAACGATTTGTTTAAGGCAGGTATCATCAAGGATCCGCTGTTTGAAAAGCAGAGCCAAGAGATCGAATGGATCAACAACCGTTGGTGGTGCCTGCGCAACAGGGATTTCCGCGTGCCGGAGGAATACCGTGGCCGCACCATTCGCCTGATCTTTAAAGGAATCGACTATGAGGCCGAGATCCATTGCAACGGCAAAAAGCTGGGCAATCATATCGGCATGTTCCACCCTGCCGTGTTCGACATTACCGATATTGTGAAATTTGGGGAGCCCAACGCCCTGCGCATTCGCTTGGAGCAGAGCCCCTTTGACGAATCTGTTTCAGGCTGGGGAAGCCGTAAAAATACGGTCAAAACCACTTGCAGCTATAAATGGGACTTTTGCACTCGCTTAGTGGACATGGGCTTGTATGACGACGTGGTCATCGACGTGACCGGCCGTTCCCGCTTTGGCTATACCCATATTCGCTATACAGATGAGGGCGTGAAGCGTGTGGTGGCTGAGGCTGAGGTATATTCCGATGTGGATCAAACCGTAGAAATGGCGGCAGAGTTGAGCTTTGAAGGCCGCACAGAAAAGGTACAAAAGCAGCAGGTGGCTTTGATCCAAGGCTTGAACCACGTGCGCTTTGAGATTCCCGTTAAGCGTCCTCGCTTGTGGTGGCCCAACGGTTACGGCGCTCAACCTTTGTATGATTTAAAGCTGACTGTTACCGAAGACGGTGTGGAGTCGGACCGTTTGGAGAAAAAAGTGGGCTTGCGCACTATTTCCTACTGCCGCAACCCCGGCGCCCCCGAGGATGCCTTCCCCTATACGGTGCTGATCAACGGCCGTCGCATTTGGCTGAAGGGGGCCAATACCTGCCCCATCGACCTGATGACGGGCCTTTCTACCGACGAGCGCTACGAGCATATGGTCAAGCTGGCTCACGACGGAAACTTTAACCTGTTCCGTGTGTGGGGCGGCGGCAATTTTGAGCGCGAGATCTTCTATGATCTGTGCGATAAGTACGGCATCCTGATCTTCCAAGAATTCCAGCAGTCCAACTGTGTCAACGTAGACTATCCCAGCGTGAAGCCCGACTTTTTGGCTTTGTTCAAAAAGGTTTCCACGCACGTAGTCAAAACCCTGCGTAATCATGCCTGCCTGGCTTATTTCAGCGGCGGAAACGAGATCCGCAGTCCCAAGACCGGCAGCACGGTGGAGATGGATCATCCCAATATTGCCATGCTGGCAGGACTGGTGAAGGAGCATGCGCCTTACATTCTGATGCTTCCCACCTCCGGAAGCGGCCCCATGCCCCTGATTGAAACGGATAAGTTGGGACCGGATTATTACTACCACGATATGCACGGCAGCTGGATCTATTTTGGCCCCAAGGAAAACTACCGTGTGTGGAATGAACAGCGTACCATGGTCAACACTGAATTTGGTGTGAATGGTATGAGTGAATACGGCACCCTGCTGAAGATCATCGGCCGCAAGCATTTGCACACCCGCAACGACAACACCTGGCTCAATCCCATTTACTATCACCACGGTGAGGGCTGGGATACCTATCTGCGCGACAAGGCCCTCTTTGGCGAGATGGAACTGAAGGATTACATTAAGATCAGCCAGTTTATTATGGCCGAAGGCTTGCGCTACGGGTACGAATCCCGTCGCCGTTGCGCTTTTGAAAACTGCGGCGCCTTTGTCTGGCAGTTTAACGAGCCCTTCCCCAACGCCTCTTGCACAAGCATTATGGATTATTACGGCAACCCCAAGTTGGCCTATTATTTCATCCGCGATGCCTTGAAGGGACGCCACGTGTCCCTGCGTTATGACAGTTTGGTATGGGCTCCCGGGGAGACCTTTAAGGGTCGTGTGTTTGTCCATCAAGACGGTCAGCAAGCCGAGGCCTACACCTGCACACTGCGTTTGCTGGACGAGGCCGGCAAAGAAGTGTTCAAAAAGACATTCAGCGGAACGTCCGGCACCGAATGCGCTGTGGAAGCGGGCTCAGTGGAATGGGATGTCAGTGGCATTACTGACGGATTCTTGGCCGAATGCACCCTGGAAATGGGCGGCAAGAAGGACAAGAACGTGTACGCCTTCTTCATCCAAAGCCAGGATCACCCCCTGCTTTCTCAGTCCTTTGCCTTGGATTACGTTAGAAAATACCGCACTCACCGCCTGTAAAAGGCATAAAAAAAGGAGCCGTTTTTTCTCGGCTCCTTTTTTGCATCCAAAAATGTGAACGAAGCGTAAAAACTTTGCCAAAACTCTTTTCAACCGCGTTTTTTTTTGATACAATAATAAGTGAGAAAAAAACACATTTTCGGGGAAAGGCAGGACAGGCTATGAGAAATTCCACAAAAAAAGCTTTTTCGCTTTGGGCGGCCCTTTGTATGCTGCTGGTTTTGTTTGCCGTACCTGCAACTGCGGCCGAAGCCCCCGAACTGAATGCCAAGTCGGCTATTGTGATCAATCTGGAAACGGGAAAGACCGTGTTTGAAAAAGCCGCAGACGAGGAGGTCTCCCCCTCGGCCAGCGTCAAAATGCTGACGGCCTTGACTGTGGTAGAATTGGTGGAGGATCTGAAGACCCCCGTCACCGTGACTAAAAGCGCCCTGCGGAATACGGAAGGAAAGACCGTAGGCCTGAAGGAGAACGAGGTGCTTCCGGCAGAAGATCTTTTGGCTTGCCTGGTGGTGGCTTCCGCTAACGATGCGGCCAGCGTTTTGGCTGAGCATGCGGCCGGCAGTATTTCCGAATTTATGAACAAGGCCAACCAATTGGCTCAAAAGCTGGGCTGTACCCATACTCATTTTTCCAATCCTCACGGTTTGGATGACAGCAACCACTATACCACTGCGCGAGACATGGGGCTGATCGCCGTGGCCTTTGCGAAAAACGAGACTTTGCTGAAGCTGAGCAGTACGCCCCGTGTGACCATTGCGGCTACTGAGAAAAGTGCCGAAAGGCTGTTGACCACCGGCAACCACCTGATCTCTCGTTATATCAACGCCAATTATTACTATTCCCCGGCACAGGGTATGTGTAGCGGGATGACTACCAAGGGCGGTTACGTGGCTGCCTCTATGGTCAGCAAAAACGGGCTTTCTTACGTGGCGGTGGTCATGGGTGCTTCCAAAAGCGAGGATGGCCTGATCCAATCCTTCGTAGACCTGAAAAATTTATTCGAGTGGGTCGTGCCGGCCTTTGAAATGAAGACCGTCGTGACGGAAAACTCGCCTATTGAAGAAATCAACGTAAAATTTTCTGCCACCAACGACCATATTATGTTGGTTCCCCAAAACGAGATCAAAGCCCTTTTGCCCACAGATATGGATCCGTCCAAACTGACCCGCGAGACGGAAACGGGCGGCACGGTGGAGGCTCCTGTGGAAAAGGGGCAGGTGCTGGGGTCGGCTGTGTATTTTTACGACGGAGAACGGATCGGTTCGGTGAATCTGGTGGCCAACACCGCCATCGAACGGAGCGAAGTGTTGCATTTTATTGACAAACTTTCTACTTTCATGCAAAATTCCGTGGTGGTAGGTGGCATGATCGCCTTGGTGGCGTTACTGTTTATTTACATCGTGCTGACCATCGTGCACAGTTCCCGCCGCAAGCGGAATAACCGCCGCCGTCGCCGCCGCCCCAGATATTAAACACCAAAGAGAGGTTGAAAGAGGGCCGATGAAAAAATTAGGGAAATGTTGCTTGCAGATCATTACCGTATACGCCGTCAGCATGCTGATCCTGCTGTGCATCGGGTTGATCGGTGGGCAATTCACCTCCGGGCTTTTGCTGACGGTACCCGTGCGCTGCATTTGCTTTGCCATCGTGTATGCGCTGGCCGGCTTGATGGAAGGCAAGCGGGTACACAGGGCCGTTTCCGCTGTGCTGCGTTGGCTGCTTCGAGCTGCCGCTATGTACGCTGCTTTTTATGCCTGGCGTGGCTTGGCCGCAGGGGATAGCTTTATTTTAATGTTGCTGATCGTGTACACGGTTGTGTTTTGGTGGCATTGGGTGTGGCGCTTGAAGCACCCCCTGCCCCCGGTAAATCTGTTGGAGGCCCCCAAGCCCCACCCTGTGCGCAATGCTTTTTACTGGGTGTTCGGCTTGTTTTCCCTGGCCTCGGCCGTGCTGTCTATTATGGCAGCTACGGACATTTATAACGCTACGGGTATCAGTACCCAGTGGCTTTTGCGCTTTTTGCTGTTAAGCGCTGCTGCCGTGGGTGCTTTCCAGCTTTTTCGCATTCGTAAGCCCGTGTGGATGGGGCTGGCGGTTTTTTTCCTGTTGGGTGGGGCACTGGCCTTGGCGATTTTTGCGGGAACCGATTTGAAAAACGCCACCGCCGTAGCCCTTTGGCTTTGCGTGGGATATGCGGTGCTGTTTTGGGCAGGTTTTGCCCTTTGGCGGGTGTTGGCCCACCGCCGCGAAGAGTGGCTGCGCGAGCGCGGACCGTACCATTCCCTTTACAACCATTTGGAAAACAGCGAGGAAAAATAAGCCTATGAGTATGGAAACATTGCATATCCGTCCCTTTGCACCCACGGACAAAAAGCTGGTAGAGGATTTTTTTGATGCCATGGGGCCGGAGAGCCGTGCCTTCTTTAACCGCTTGGACGGGAACCGCAACTTGGCTTTACGAGCCTTTGAACCGGGAGACACGGACGTGCTTCGCTGGTTGGCCGAGGACGAGGGCCGTATGGTGGGATATATTTTTACCTGGGATATTCAGTCCTCCATCCCGTGGATCGGCATTGCCGTGGCGGACGATTATAAAGGACGCCATTTAGGTCACCGCTTGCTGGAAACGGTCAAACAATGGGCCGTGGGGCTTGGAAAAGGCGGCTTATTGCTGACCACTCACCAGGCAAATATCCGTGCCCAGGTGCTGTATGAAAAATTCGGTTTCACCCGTATGGGCACCCATTGGGGCGGCGAAGTGCTGTATCTGCTTCACTGGTAAAAAAGCATATAAAAAAGCTCCTGCTTTGGCAGGAGCTTTTTGATTGCAATGGTTTAGCCGTTGTGGCGTTCGTCCCAAGCGCGGCGAACGGCGGCGATCATGGCATCGGCCATCTTGATGGGATCGGCAGCCTTGATGATACCGCTGGTGCAGCCGGTAGCTTCGGCACCCAGCTTGATGACGTTGTATACATCGTCCTCGTTGGAGATGCCGGCGCCTTGCAGAACCAGAACGTCGGGGTTCACAGCTTTGACGGTGCGGATGCTTTCCAGCACGTAGTTGTCGTCGCTGCGGGTACCGGTGCCGATCAGGGAGGTGGGCTCGGTCACGATGATGTTGGGGGAGAACTTGGCGATAGCGGCAGCGTCCTCAGGCGTGTCGGCGCAAACGATGGTGGCCAGACCGATCTCGTCGGCGCGCTTGATGGTCTTTTCCAAGGTCTCCATGTCCACGGGCTTTTCGGCGTGGTTCAGCATAACACCCGTGGCGCCGGCGGCCTTAACAGCCTCGGGCAGAACGGAGCCCAGGCCGCGGCCTACGGGCAGGGGATCCATGTGCTGGGCAAAAATGAGCAGGTGCTCGGTCTCCTGAGCCAGCATGTGGATGTCGGTATATTGGGGAGTGAAGATGATCTGCACGTCGTATTCAGCAGAAATACGGTCCAGCGCTTTGGCCAGCTTCAGCGCGCTTTCGCCATACAGGAAAGCCTTGGGACCCACTTCGAAAAAGGGCGGTTTGATTTTGATGCCATTATACATGATTCATACTTCCTTTCTAAAAATCCACCCTTATTGTAGCATTGCAGGCGGGGATTTGTCAAGGCTTTGAGGGGAAGTATTTTGTTTTTGTGGAAAAAGAAGGGGGGATGCTTTGGCAAATAAAAGGTCATACTAAAGGCAAAACGAGGCGAAAGAATCGCCTGTCTGAAAAGGAGCTTGTTATGAAGCAACAAACAGCCAACAAACCGGGGATGGGGCCAAAAAAGCATTTGGCGGCGCAGCTGTTGCGAACATGGGTGGTGGAAGGGATCCCCGGCGAAGGGGCACGCCTGGCTTATTACCTGCTTTTTGCCGCCTTTCCTTTGTTGATCCTGTCCACTGCGGTAATGGCTCATATTCAGCTGGGAGTGGGGGATGCGCTGGGACTGCTCAGCGGCCTGGTACCCGCAGGATTGTTGAAGCTGGCCGAGGAATACGCCGCCTACGTACGCACGCTGGATCTGTCATCTTTGGTGGTTACGGGGGGCGCGTTTGCCCTGTGGTCTTGTTGGCGGGCGGTGCGGGTGCTGCTGGATCTGCTAAAGCACCGCAGAAGAAGCGACGAAGGAAGGAAGCCCTTCTGCCTTCAGGAGGCCCTGGCGGCTTTGGGATTGACACTGGGATTGAGCGTGGTGATCTCGTTGGCGCTGTTGGCTGTGGCCTTTTTCACCGAATTGCCTGCGGTTCTGCGCTTGGCTGCAGCAGGAGTGCCTTGCTTTGGGTGGGTGTGGTGGCTGTACGCCCTTGCCGCGCCGCCCCAAACCGCGCGTTTGCAAGCATGGCGTCAAGCTTTTCCCGGCGCGCTTTTTGCCGGGGGTGCGTGGTTGGCAGCTACGGCGTTTTTTTCCTTTTGGATGGAGCGGATCGTAGATCTTTCGCTGATGTACGGCTCCTTGGGAACGGGCCTTTTGCTGTTGCTTTGGTTGCAATTGACGGGGTCCGTTTTACTGCTGGGTGGGGAGCTTAACCGCTTGAAAAACGGTTGTCCGTAAACCGTTTCGTTTCGAATTACAATTTCAAAACGATTGTGTGGCCCAGCACTTTCATGAGCACGGCCAAGACTCAGGGCCTGTTCAACGGTATCACCGTAGAGTTCACTGCCGGCACCGAGGCCACCCGTGGCTTCGTGGCTGTGATGCTGTACAACGCCATCTTCCTGGATAGCGTGAAGTACAACACCACCCTGAATATCAACGAGCAGCAGGTCGGCACTTCCATCATGGAGCGTGTGTTCGGTTACGAGACCTTCACCGGTAACGTGGTTGCCACCAACAACCTGGGTACTGACGGCAACAATGCCCGTCAGGGTGCCACTAACAACGTTTACGTTGTGAAGAGCGCTTCCGGAACCGAAAAGTTCTATGCTGAAACCGCCACTCAGATGGATGCTTACTTCGGCACCACCGTGAAGGTGTTCTACAAGAGCGACCTGAGCGATGACAATCCGGTGGACTCCTATGTTTCCAACGGCGTTCATACTGAGAGCATTTGCATTCCTCAGCAGGGCACCATCGAGAGCTCCATCGTCAACAACATCACCACCGATGCCGCAGGCAACTACGTCATCAACGGCGCTGCTTTTGCTCCCGCCAACGTGCTGGTCGCTACCGTGAATGGCGGCGTAGGTACCTACGTTCAGGCTGCTCCCACCGGCACTGCCGCTTACCGTGTGTTCGTGGCCAACGGTGTGGCTTACGTCACTCCCGGTGCTGTGGGTCGCTACTATGCCGACGTGCAGACCGGTTCCACCAAGTATGAATTCGGTGTGGCTGACATCAATGCTGCCGACGATGCCCTGAAGACCAACGCTGCTTCCCGTACCGGTTTGGATCTGGAAGAAAATGTGGTTCTGAACCTGAACAAGGTCGTTTCCACCAACTACGTAGAGTACTTCTACGACGGTGCTGTGTTGGATGCTTACAAGCTGACCAAGACCACTGCCAAGTACAACGCTTTCAGCGAAAACACCTACAAGTTCGGTGACAACTGGTATCAGGAATCCGCTTATGACGGTTCCGTGGCTCTGGCTAACGATCCCACTGGCGATAACACCAACCTGTACGTGGACAGCTTTGGCAAGATCGCTTATGCTGTCGGCCTTGAGGACGAGACCCCCGCAGATGTTTACGATCGTCCCACTAACATGGCTATCCTGACTGAAGTCAAGGCTGGCAGCTTCTACTTTGACACAACTAATGGCGAAGTAAAACAGGCCTACACCTTTAAGGGCTACACTATTGCCGGCGTTGAAATCTCCGGTATTGTGGATGACTGGTTCCTCTACGGATGTGGCTCCGGCGGTGTTGTTCCCGGCCATAGCTTGACTTGGGAACCCCTGAAGAAGATGCCCTTTGTTTTCACCGTGGATGAAACTACTGGCAACTATACTTTCGGTGCAATCTTCTATGCAAATAATTTAGGGCATTCTGATCCCAGCGGATCTGCTGCTTACAATGAACCCACCGCTCAATATGCACATCATTTGATTCCTCAAAAGGATGTAAATGGCGACTATCAAAACATCCTTCCCATGACTGGTGATGAAGCCAAGGCTTTCTTTGCCGCTGAATGGCGTCCCTATGATGTAGACGGAAAGTATGGCTTTACTACTTACCCGGGCGCCAAGGTCATCAACGCCGGAAGCTATATGCTGTATAAGCATAACGGAATGGCAACTTCCGTGATCTACAATCCTTTGGTCAATGCCCAATACGTGGTGTTGACTGCAGCTGCAGCTACCATGGACAGCCCCGTAACAGCTATCAATTTCTATACCAAAGCTGATTTGCCCTCCGGTGAGTACGCTTTGTTGACTCATCTGTGCGACAACGTGGTCACAAAAAGACCCGACGTTATCTTCCTGATCAAGGTGGATGACGGCACCACTCCTCCCGCTACGGCCTTCAAGGGTGTTGTGCTCAACCGTGTGGTAACTCCCAACACCGACACGACTTTGCCCAACGCTTTCAATGTTGATTACAGCATCTGCAAGCTGGACGGCACTACGGTTACGGTGTCTGTGAACGTAAACAACCCCACTGCCGATTCCGCCTTTGCACTCGGAAGCCTTGTGAACGTTGATGGTACCACTATGACTGCCAGCTACGCTCCCAACACAGCGCTGTACTACGGCGGTGACTTTGATGGCTTCTATTATTTCCTGAACAATGATCTGTATAGTTGGGCACCGAATGTTGGTAATAGCGGCATCGACGCCTACTATCAGGCTCCCGTACAGAAGTTGGTAGATGAAGATACCAAGATTTACGTCATTTCTTCTACCGGCGCCAGAGAAGGTACTGCGGCAGATATCCGCTATTGCAAGATGATTGCCAATCCCGACGGTAGTTTGGACATGACGGTTAACAACAAGGATGCTTGGCCCGCTAACGGAACTCCCGCTGTTCCCACCGGTTCTTTCTCTGCCCGTCCTGATGTCTACCTCTACAATGCTTACATTGTGGAAGGCGTTAATGACTACAACTATCCTGTAATCACCGAACTGTACCTGTTCACTGATTACTGCGGCTAATCACTTCCACAGTTAAAAAGAACGCCCTTCGGTGCACCTGCGATAGAGCAGGTACACCGAGGGGCGTGCCTTCAATCAGAAACGGTATAACATTTCGGTGTTATGCCGTTTTTACTTTTATATTATCTTTTCTATCGCGTAAATGCTCTTGGAACATTTCTTCCACTTCCTCGGGTTCGGGTATAAAAACATATCCTATGCCGTGGTAGTAGATGTCAATTCGCTGATGCCGCTGCTTGTTCTCGCGGTATGGAGCATATACGTCAATTCTTGAAATAAATTCGCGGACGATCTCGGGAGTAAGCTCTTGTATATCGGTGATCGCTTTCACCCTTGCAATGAACTTCTCAATGCCGTCATTCTGCTCTTTGTCCTTGTCAAGCTCTGCGCGGAGCCTCTCGGCAAGGGCTTTCTTTTCTTTTTGCTCATCCTCGTAAATGATAGACATTTTAGAAAAGTGGTCGTCAGACAGCTTTCCCGATACGTTGTCCTCGTAAATACGCATAAAGAGTTTGTCAAGCTCTGCGATTCGCTTTTCGGTCTTTTCAAGCTCGCGCTTTTTGCGGGAAAGCTCCTTTTTGGCTTCTTGTACGGATTTCTCTTGAAGCTGCTTAACGAACAGATCCTCGTAGCATCGTGCGAACCAAAAGACTCGGCGCATACTTTCAAGAACCGCTTTCTCCAAATAGACCTCTCGGATGAAATGTGCCGTGCATTGCTCCTTATTCTTGCGAGCCTTGGCACAAGTAAACCAATTTTGCTCTTTGGAAAAATTCTTGGCAGTACAGAAATACATCTTTGAGCCACAATCCTTGCAGAACAAGAGTCCCGAAAACATACTCACTTTGCCTTCTCTCGTCGGTCTGCGCTTGTTCTTGCGAAGCTCCTTTACGATAGCAAAGGTTTCTCGGTCAATAATGGCGGGGTGAGTATTCTCAAAAATCTTCCAATTTTCCTCGGGGACGTGTACTCTCGTTTTGTTCTTGAAAGATTTTGTGGTGTAGCGGAAATTAACAGTATCTCCCACATACTCTTGGCGTTCAAGCATATCCGCAACGCAGGTTTGTACCCACTTTCCGGGAACAGATGGGAGATTGCCCGCCTTCTGTCCTCGGCTTATCCAATACTCCGTGGGCGTTGGTATTTTGTCATTCGTAAGAATATCCGCAATCTGCGTGGGACCGTACCCCTTTATGCAGAGGTCGAATATTCTTCGTACCACCTCGGCAGCAGGCTCGTCTATGATCCACTCTTTCGGATTTTCGGGGTTCTTCATATATCCGTAAGGTGGAGTTGTGGCAAGAGGGATACCCGATTCGCCTTTGTGCTTGAATACCTCGCGCACCTTTTGAGAGGTGTTCTTGGCGTGCATCTCGTTGAACCAATCCTGCACAGGAAGAAAATCACTAAGTCCTTGTGCGGTGTCAATATTGTCAAGAATGGCAATATAACGAACACCGAGGCGGTCAAATTCTTCCTCCAAGAGTTGTCCGACTACAAGGCGGTTACGACCAAGACGGGAATGGTCTTTCACGATAAGCGTTCCAATCATTCCTGCTTCAGCAAGCTCCATAATCTCCGTAAAGGCAGGTCTTGCAAAATTCGTTCCCGACCAACCGTCATCTACAAATACTCTCGTATTTCTGAAGCCGTTTTCTTTTGCGTATTTTTCAAGTATAGATTTTTGGTTTGTTATTGAGTTGCTCTCTCCTTGCAGTTCATCGTCGCGCGACAGTCTGCAATAGAGGGCTGTTATCTTATCCGACTTAATATTCATTGTTCTCCTTTCCTCGGTCGGATGCGATATGAATTGTAGGTTCACCTATATTATACCACATCCGAGAAAACATTTCAACACTTTACAACGCTAAAGTCTGCATAACTTTGTTAATTTATTTTGTCCGAGACCCTGCGAACACGATCAATGACATTCTCTTTGGATTTTTGGTCAAAGTGGGTATTGACATGAATGACCGTGCTACCAAAATCTAAATCGAAATCAAGTTTTCGCGGGAACAAGCCTCTGCGGAAATACTCTATGCGTTCTTCCTTCGTCATCGCTTCGAGAATCGGAAGTCGCTTTCTGCTTTCGCTTAGAATTTCTTGGAGCATATCGTATTCTTCGTCTGTTTCGGGGATAATGATGTGAATTGTTCTGTAATTCTTGTTTTCTGTCATCCTATGTCCTCCTTATTGTTGATCTCGTTCATCTTGGCTCTTGCTAAGGCGCGGCGTTCCTCGGTGTACGGTGCGGTGAGGCGGTAGGAAAACCTTTTCTTATCAATCTCAAAGGAAAGGTATCCAAGCTCGTCATCATCGGTCAGCCGACAGAGGTCGGGGAAATTCTCGGCAAAGGCAAGCAAACGTTTCTTCAAAGCGGTGTTGTGTGTCCGTATCACTACGGGCGCGGATGTTTCATCAAAATAGATTTCGGTTGTTTTTTCATTCTTTTTCTTATTTGTAATCATAAAGTCCTCCTAATTTTGGTAGATTCTTGAAGTAAGGCGTTTTTCACTCAAAAAAGCTCGGTCAAGAGCGCTGGAAAATGCGAATTTTCTAATAGGAAACGCCTTTGTGGTGTGGGATACGTTTTGAGGTGTTAAAAACAGAAAAATGCCGTTTTTTTCGGTCAAGACCGTAAAATCGCTTTCGCGGGCGGTAGCAAATTTGTACGGTCAAGACCGTTTGCTTAAATGATCCAAGTGTGGTGGACACGCGGTGTCCATCCTAAAATCAAAGGTTCAAAATGAGCCTTTGATCTCACATTTTCAAGTGGTCAAAATGACCACTTGAAGCACCGTATCCAACGTGTCAAAATGACTCTTTGCTCTCTTGCAATCAAGTGCTCGTTTGGAGCACTTGATTGCATCGGGCGGTTTCCACCCGATGATCGTTTGGGGAACCAATGGGTCAAAATGACCCATTGGTTTTGGGGTGGGTCTCTGCGGCCCAGCCCACATTGCTTCTGAAATCAAGTTAGCAATTTGATAACTTGATTTTTATCTGCCATCGCGTCCGTCCTTTTTGGGGGCGGCTTTCTGCTTTTCTTGCTCCAACAGCTGCGGGAACTCAATCAGCATAACGTTTCGTTCAACAGATGCGCTTCGGTCATATACGTCCTTGCACATCGCAAACTCCTTGCGGAGCATTTTTATCTTTTCGCTCAGCGCAAAGATCTCATCGCGTATCGGTTGAACTTGCTCGGGATCCTTCATCCAACGAATCTTATTCCATAGCGCTCGTCGTTCCTTACAGAGTTCCTTAATTTGCGGATCGACCTTCAGCGCGTGATAAATGAGATCATCCTTCGTTTCAAGTCCGTACTTGCCGAGAAACTTGGCTTGCTCAGAGTACATACGGGCGCGACGAATGTCATCCTTAATGGCGGCATAAGCTTCGGGATTTTTGGGGATAACCTTCGGTATCGCACCGAGCAAGTAGAGATAGTGAAGATATAGGGCGCGAAGTCCTTTTGGCTTCTCCTGTAAGGTCGGCTTGTAATACTGCACCTTTACCCAACTATATTCGTGCGCGTTTTTCACCATCCGCGCCTTAATAGCTTCTTCGGTATAATCCTCACCGAGCTTGTCCATACGAAAGAACTTGTTATATCCGTATGGCTTAATGCGGAGATACCGTCCGCGATACTCAAAGGTGTAGCCGAGGTCGCGCATACGCCTATAAAAGTTTTTCAAGTTTAGTTCAAAATTTGAAATAGCCATAATATCCGCGCGTATCTGATCGCGTATGGTTGGAATACCTTTCTTCTCGGCGTGAACCTCCGCAATATGCTTTGCTCCTTGTTGCTTCGGTTTCTCGATCACCGATAGTCCGTACTCCCTGCAAAGTCTATCCGAGGTGTCACGCAT
>JAFWAE010000002.1 GCA_017507855.1 Clostridia bacterium | reverse complement strand
CCGTTCCTGCAGCACGGAGTTCCCCTATTACCGCCTTTGCTCTCACGAGCGGGCGATTGCCATTGCGGTAAGCTGGCAGGGACAGTGGGAGACCTCTTTTGAGTTTGATTGGCTCAACGGCGTAAAATTCAGCACCAAACTACAGTATTTCGATGCCTACCTGAAACCGGGAGAAAAGGTGCGCACGCCCTTGGTAGCCTTGGTGTTTTCCGAGGATGCCGACGAGGACCGTTGCATCAATTTGTGGCGTAATTGGATGATATATGACAATATGCCCCGAAATAAGGACGGCAGCTCGTTGTCCCCTTACTTTTCCTTGGGGAATACGGGCATCTTTGGTTTTAGCGGAACTGCGGAGGAGAATCAACTGCAATTCATCAACGCTTTTGCGGAGCATGATATTCCCTTTGATTATTGGTGGATCGACGCCATGTGGTATGATTGCGGAAGTCGAAAGTTGCCCAACTGGTGTCCCGTGGGTACTTGGGATGCGGATCCCGTGCGCTTTCCCAATACGCTAAAGCCCGTCAGCGACCGTTTGCATGAGATCAACGCGCAGCTTTTGGCTTGGTTTGAGCCGGAGCGCGTCACTCCCGGTACGTATATTTACGAGGAACATCCCGAATTTACCCTGACGACCCCTACGGCAGAGAGCGAAGAGATCCAGAAGGGCGCCATGGGGACGGATACCAACGCTTCCATCGACAATTCCCGCTTGCTGAATCTGGCGGACGACGGGGTGACCGATTGGCTCATAAATAAGATCAATCACACCATTGACGTCAACGGTATCGATCTGTACCGTCAGGACATGAACACCAATCCCTTGCGCGTATGGCAGCATAACGATGAGCCGAACCGTGTGGGTATGCTGGAAAACAAATATTGCGTCAACCTGTTCCGCTATTGGGATGCCTTGGTCGAGGCTCATCCCGGTATGATCATCGATACCTGCGCTTCCGGTGGGCGCCGTGTCGAGTTGGAGACCATGCGCCGTTCCGTGGTTTTGTGCAAATCCGATTATAACGGAGTTATGTCGACTATTAACTGTGGATTTCATCACACGTTGTATCAATGGTTACCGTATTTCAACTCTATCGGATATTTACCTGAAAAGTCCTATCAAGATTACAGCTTTTCCACAAGTTTTGCATTGTGGATAGCAACAAAAGCTGACGTGCGCCAAGATGTTGATTACGATAGCCTTCGCAAACTTTTGTTTTTGCACAAAAAATTAGCTCCGGCGTTGTACGGCAATTATTATGCCATGCTTCCCTATAGCCGCGATCCTCGAGAGTGGAATGCCTGGCAGTTCCATTGTCCGCAAAAGGATGAGGGCGTGGCACTGGTGGTGGCTCATGCGAAAAGCCTATTTACAGCGGCCACTTTGCCCCTGCGCGAGATCGACGCCGAGGCCACATATGAGGTGCGTCGCGTGAAGGAGCTGGAGCTGGGAGAGACAGAGGAAATGTCCGGTGCGGAGCTGGCGGCATGGAAGGTAAGCTTTACCTCTTTCCCGGATGCCTGCATTATTTCCTATAAGAAAAAACAAGGAATTTAATCATTGGTTGCTCACCGAAAAACTTTTAAAAAACATTATTTTTTTGAAAACGCCTTGACAAAGGCTCTCTTGTGTGATAAACTACCGACAGATAAACGGCCTGCTTTTTTTGCAGTTTTAAACTAAAAAGGGAACAGGCTGTTTTTCTTTAGGACGTTTAGAATACGAATTCCTGAACATTGAAAAAGAGGTGCTTTTTGTATGAACGTGCAAGTAAAAACGGAAGAAATGAAACGTGCTTCGGACTTTTTTGAAGCTATTTGCCAAAAGGCTCCCGTACGCTTTACCCTGGGCGGGGAAGAGGCTGATGCTTGGAAGGAAGCAGCCAAGCGGGAAGAAAGCCGCCGTGAAACGAAAACGAAAACGGAGGCGACCGTTTGCTGGACCAAGGGCGGACTTCGCTTGCGTTTGGAGGCGGCTTTGTGGAAAGAACATCCTGCCGTGGAATGG
>JAFWAE010000056.1 GCA_017507855.1 Clostridia bacterium | reverse complement strand
TTTTACTTTTTTCTTGTTAAGAACAATATAATACCGCTAACAGCAGGTATTGCCATCATAACAATAGCAGTTAAATGAGCTTTTTCTTGTTGCTCAGGTGTAGGAAACATTTCCAACGAACCTGTAAATAAGTACAAAAGTCCTAAAGTGAAAATTATACAAATTATAATCCATAAAATTATTCGCACTATTTTCATATTATTACCACCTCTTTGTGTATTATAGCATAAAAGCGGCAAAGCCGCAATACTTATTACCTCTTACTTCTTACTTATTACCTTCCAAAAATCCCGTAAGGAATTTTGTTTGAGGTAAGAGCGAAAAGGTAAGAAGTAAGAAGTAAAAATCCCGCCCACTTAAAGTGAACGGGATTTTTGGAGCTGGGAGTCGGACTCGAACCGACGACCTGCGCATTACGAATGCGCTGCTCTACCGACTGAGCTATACCAGCAAAGCTCACGGGCAGTATTATACCTGCCCGTGGTGTTTTTGTCAAGTAATTGCCGAAAGAAAATTTGTCGTTTTTTTATTCGGCATCCTGGGCGGCTTCCTCGGCAGGAGCCTCGTCACCCAGCAGAGCGCGAATGGACAGACCGACCTTCTTGTTTTCCTCGTCGATCTCCACGATCTTCACCTTCACAACGTCGCCCACGTTGACCACGTCTTCGGCGCGGTTCACACGGTGCTTGGCCATGCGGGAAATGTGGATCAAACCGTCCACACCGGGGATGATCTCGGCAAAGGCGCCGAAGGGAACGATACGCATGATCTTGACGTCGATCACGTCGTCCACGGCGTTGGCAGCCATAAACTTGGTCCAGGGGTTATCCTCTTCCTTGCGGTAGCCCAGGGAAACGCGCTTCTTTTCGGCATCCAGAGCCTTAATGAACACTTCCACTTCCTGGCCGATCTCCAACACCTTGGAGGGATGGGGAACATGACCCCAGGACAGCTCGGAAACGTGCACCATACCGTCCACACCGCCCACATCCACGAAGGCGCCGTAGTTGGTAAAGCTCTTCACGCGGCCCTGGCAGACCTGGCCTACCTCAGCCGTGGCCCAGAATTTTTCCTCGGCCTCGCGGCGGGCATCCATGGCCACAGCGCGGATGGAACCGATCACGCGGCGCTTGGGACGCTGCACTTCGGTAATGCGGAATTCTACCTTCTGACCCTTCAGCTCCTCCATCTTCTCGCGGGGAACGTTGGTCTGGAAAGCGGGAATGAAGATGCGCACGCCGTTGTAGTTGACTACCACACCGCCGCGGTTGACCTCGGTCACGTTGGCGCTGAACACGGTCTTGTTTTCCACGGCCGTTTCGATCTCTTCCCAGAAACGGTAGCGCTCGGCACGGCGCTTGGAGAGCTGAGCCGTGCCTTCCACGTCGTTGACGCGGACCACCACGGTCGTCAGTTCGTCGCCCACCTTCACCACGTCGTAAATGGTCTGGCCTTGGGGAATGTCAAAGTCATCCACAGGGATATAACAGGCGTGCTTAGTACCGAGGTCTACGTTTACCTCAGCGGGCGTAACACCTGTTACGACGCAAGTCACCGTATCTCCGTTGCTAATGGTTTTAAAAGATTTTTCCAGGGCTTCTGCAAAGGACATCTCCTCCACATCAGCCTGCTCTTGTACGAGCTTTTCCTCAGACATAGTCATAATGACCTCCTTCATGATTTGCGCCGGCGTGGATGCCCCGGCAGTCACTCCAACCGTGCGGACGTGGGGGCCGAAGGCAGGCAACTGCTGCGCCGTTTCCACCCAATACGCCCCCTGCGGCGATGCTTGCCTGCAGATCTCGTATAAACGGGCGGTATTGGCACTTCCGCGCCCACCGACCACCACACACACGTCACAGCTTTCCGCCAATTGCTTGGCTTCCCGCTGTCTACGATCGGTCGTATTGCATATTGTATCAAAAATTATTGCGTTTGTACACTCTTTTTTTAAAATTTCGCAGATTTTTTTCCACTCTTCGATATCATTTGTTGTTTGAGCAACAACCACAAAGGGATCCTGCCTCAATTCGGGGTGCTCGCACAGGCATTGGCACACCTGTTGTGCCCCGTCTGCGGTATAGGCAGGCCCCTTGGCATAGCTGAGCACGCCCTTGATCTCGGGGTGCTCCGCATTGCCGATGACCAACAAAGCCTTGCCGTCGGCCGTGTTTTCAAGGGCGATCTGCTGGATCTTGCGCACGTAAGGACAGGTGGCATCCACCACCCGCACGCCTTGCGCCTCCAGCTGTTTCCAGACCTCCTGCGGCACGCCGTGAGCCCTCAGCACCACCGTCTGCCCGGCCTCTGCCTGTTGCGGCGAGGTGATCATGCGCATGCCCCGCCCCTCCAGCTCTGCCAAAAAAGGAGGGTTGTGGATAATAGGGCCCAGGGTGAGCACCTCCCCCTTAGCCAGCTCTTCCTCCAACAGGCGCACGGCGCGATCCACTCCAAAGCAAAACCCCGCCGAGGAGGCTACCACGATTTCCCGTTTGCTCATGACAACGCCATGACCTGTTCCATGATGCGGTCGCTGACGGGGCCGTATTCCTCGTGGCCACCCGTGACAAAGCCCAGCTCTTCATAGGCAATGGGCTTGCCCACCACGATGCGGTAGCCGCACCAAAGGCCCACGCGCCCTCTTTTGGTCAGCACGCGTACGGGAAGCACCGCGGCCTTCGTGCGGGCCGCCAGCATGGCGATCCCCGTTTTGACCTGGCTTTCTTCCTCCTCCTGCCCCTCGCGCACGCGGCGGCCAAAGGGGAAAATTCCCAACACGTTGCCGCTTTTCAGCAGTTGCATAGCTTGGCGGATGGCCCCCAAGTCGTTAAGCCCCCGTTTCACGGGGATGGCCCCGTAGCAAAGGATGATCTTGGTAAAGAGCTTGTTTTTAAACAGCTCGCTTTTGGCCATGAATTTTACCCGGCGCTTCAAAAACGCACAAATAAACACCGGGTCCAAAAAGGAAATGTGGTTGGCGCATACGATCAGCGGCCCTTCCATGGGCTCGTTTTCGCGTCCCTTTACCCTGGTACCCAAAAACACCCTGGACAAAAAGCGGACCAAAACGTTGCCTACTCGGTATAACATAATTCTTCTACCCCCGATGCTCGTAATTGTGTGTAAGCATCCTGCCCCAACTGACGGCGGATGATATCCAACGCAGCCTCCACCGTTCCCCGTCGGTCCAGCGTTGAATTATCCAGATGTACCGCATCTCGGGCAGGCACCAAAGGCGCCGTTTGACGGGAACTGTCGCGGGCATCCCGTTGCTTCATGTCGGCGATCAGCGTTTCCAGCTCCACCTGCTGGCCTCTTTGCTCCAACTCCAGCGCCCTGCGCTTGGCGCGTTGCACGTAATCGGACACCAAAAAGATCTTTACCTGCGCATCGGGCAGCACCACCGTGCCGATGTCGCGTCCGTCCATCACCACGTGGTGAGTGCGGGCGATACTTCGCTGCTGTTCCAGCAAAAAGGTCCGCACCGCCGGAATGGCCGACACGCGCGACGCCGCATCCGACACCCGGTGCTCACGAATGGCGGAGGACACGTTTTCCCCGCACAAAAGCACCACCTGGCTTCCGTTTTCGTAGCGCAGCTCCAAGTGCACACAGGGCAGCATCTGCTCTACGGCAACGGGATCGTCCACGTCCACCCCGTGGCGCAAAGCGTATAGCCCCACCGCACGGTACAGCGCCCCCGTATCCAAATATAAAAGTCCCAGTGCAGCGGCAATGTATTTGGCCAAGGTGCTTTTCCCTGCACCGGAGGGCCCGTCTATGGCAATGTTGATCATAAGCAAGCTCCTTCTTCCTTTTGATACCGTGCAACGATGGCTTTGGCGGCGGCCACAGCCGTGGAAAACGCGATCTGCAGGTTATACCCTCCCGTTTCCCCGTCCACGTCCAAGATCTCGCCTGTAAAGTACAAACCTTTTACAAGGGTAGACTCCATGGTTTTGGGATTCACTCGGCGCACGTCCACCCCGCCGGCCGTCACAATGGCCTCCTCCATGGGGGCAAACCCGTCCACGTCCAAGGAAAATCCTTTTAAAAGGGATACCAGTCCCTGCCGTTGCTCTTTTGTAATGCTATTTACCTTTACGTCCCTGGGAATACCGCTCAGAGCCACGAGCTCCTCCGTCAAGGCTTGGGGAAGCAACCCGTGCAGAGCGTTGGAAAATTGCTTGTTCAGCTGTTGCCCAAAATCCCGAAGCAGGCGGGCGTGAAGCTGTTGCTCCGACAGGCCCGGCTTCAGATCCAGCACCAAGCGGTAGCGCCCACCCTCCATGGCTTGGATACGGCTGGCCGCGCTGAGCACCAGGGGACCGGAGACCCCGTTGTGGGTAAACAGCATCTCCCCAAGCTCCTCAAACAGGCAGTTTCCCGTTTTTTTGTCCCAAAGGGAAAGGGTCACGTTTCTCAGGCTTAGACCTGCCAGGCGGCCGCAAAGACTTTGGCTGCAGCAAAGGGGTACCAACGCGGGGCGCGGCGGAATCACGGGGTGTCCCAGCTTTTCCGCCAGGCGGTATCCATTGCCGTCCGATCCCGTTTTGGGATAGGACATCCCTCCCGTGGCTACGATCACACAGGGCGCGGAAAGCCCCCGCCCGTCTGCCAGGCGAATTCCCGTGACCGCCCCGTTTTCCTGCTCCACCGCCGTGCAAAAACCGCGTAACAGGGTGGCGTTTTGGCTATAATGGCGCAACGCGTCCACGATCTGCCCTGCCTGATCCGACACGGGGAACACTCTTCTGCCCCGCTCGGTCTTCAGCGCCACTCCCAGCCCCTCAAAAAAGGCTTGGGTATCGGCCGTGGAAAAGCCCGCCAGCGCACTGTATAAAAAGCGAGGATTGTGCAAAACGTGGTTTAAAAACTCCCGCTGGTCACAGTCGTTGGTCACGTTACAGCGACCCTTTCCCGTGATCATCAGCTTGGCCCCCGTGCGGGGATTTCGTTCGATCAAGGTCGTGCGGATGCCGGCCTGTGCCAAATATCCGGCGGCCATCAGCCCGGAAGCCCCGCCGCCCACGATCAAAGCCTGTCTGTCATTCACAGTTCATCACCGTTTCCGCCAAAATCGTCGGCCCTTCCCAAAAGCTCTGCCAATTGCTTGAGCACCACGGACAGCACGCTCAAGCACACCGGCAAGGCCAGCTGTACCCGTTCGCCGGGACGGCGCACGTAAAGCACCAGATCCGCATGCCCATCCTCCTCGCTGTCGGTCAGCATCAAAACGGGGGCACGCACCGCCACCGCCGCCTGCAAAGCCTCTGACAAGCGCTGAGAGCGCTCCATGGGGCAAAGGCAAAGCACGGCATCCTCGCGGGTAATGTGAGCCATGCGGGGCAGCATATCACGGCCGTCATCTTCTCCAATGATGCGGTAGGAGGGAAGCAGATTTCCAAACCCCTCCTCCAAATACTCGGTTAACGGACGGCACCCCTTGGCCGCCAGCACATATACACTGCGGGCGGAAGCCAGGGTCCTGGCCGCATATTCCACCATGCCGTAGGTCATACGGTCGGCACTTTCCCGCAAGGCACGCATATCGGCGTATAAAATGCTTTTATATTCCCCTTCGCGTTCTCCCGCATGCTCGGCCGCCCGTGCGGTAACCAGCTGCCGACGGATCAAAGATGCAAATTGATTTTGCAGCTCCGGAAACCCGTCACAATCCAAAAAATAGGCAAAGCGGACCACCGTAGCCGGACTGACCTGTGCCTTTTCAGCCAGCTGAGAAGCCGTGCAGAACGCCGCAAATTCCGTATCCTGGGCAATGCATTGGGCTAATGCACGCATGGCCTTGGTCATTTGAGACTTGCGAGCCTCCATCAACGCTAAAATATCCGCCGCCACGGGATCGCCTCCTTTACACATGTGATACCGATACGATTTTATATTATATCATATTTTCTCCGAATTGGCAAGTTTTCGGGCAGAACCTTTTTAGGGAAACAACAAAAGCCCCCCTTTTCCCCTCCATCGGCGAAAAAAGGCCCCGCTCCCCCAAAGGGAGGCAGGGCCGTCCGTCAATGAGCCAGCGTCGCCGTTTCCTCTTCGACAAGCTCTCCTTTTTCATTTTTCAGCAAAGCCTGCACCTCTTTAAAGGTCAACAGACGCCATTTTCCCAGCTTCAGCGTCCCCAAAGACACGTCTCCCACGGCAATGCGGCGCAAGCGGCATACGTACAGGCCCACCTGCTCACACATTTTGCGGATCTGGCGGTTGCGCCCCTCGTGAAGCACCACCCGCAGAGCCGTCTTATCCTGGTGGTGATCCAGCACGCTCACTTGCGCGGGCACGGTTACGTAATCGTCTATGGTCATGGGGCCGTTCAATTTTTGCAGCTGCTCGGCCGATACGTCTCCGCGTACGGAAACGTGGTAGACCTTGGATACCCCGTGGCGAGGATGGGTCAGCTTGTAGGCGAAATCGCCGTCGTTGGTCATAAGCAAAAGCCCCTCGGAGTTCAGGTCCAGACGCCCTACGGGATATACCCGCGCTCCCACGTCCGCCACCAGCTCAGCCACGCATTTGCGGCCCTGCTCGTCACTCATGGTGGCCACGTAGCCACGGGGCTTGTTGAGCATCAAATAGACCTTCTCTTCCTCCAGACGGATGCGTTTTCCGTCCAGCTCCACCACGTCACGGCGGTAGTCCACACTACAGCCGATCTGGGCAACGCGGCCGTTGATGCGCACGCGGCCGTCAGCGATCATGGCCTCCGCCGCTCGTCGGGAAGCCACGCCGCACATGGCCATGTATTTTTGAATTCTCATGATATTTTCGTTCATTGTCTACGTCCTTCCCCGCCGAAACCCGTTACCCGAACAGGTCGTTCAGCCAATGGCAAATTTTTTCCCAAAAAGTGAGTGGGGCTTCCCGTCCAACCGCTTCCACGGCTATCAGGGGCCAACTCTCCCCCGCCGTTCTCAGCCTTCCTACCTCCTGCCCCCTTTTTAAGGGTGCATACAAAAACGGAGGAGCCTCCACCCAATACACGGGCTCTTTCCCCTTTTGAACGGGCAAAACCACCGTTTCTCCGTTGGTCAGCACCGCTTGGGCCTGCACACCGCCCACCACGGGCACGCAAATGCGCAGTTCTCCCGGCTCAAAAACACGGGTCAAGCGGCATTGTTCAAAGCCCAGCTCGTAAAGCTCGGCATGGTCGTTCCAATCGTCCGGGGCATTCAGCGTAACGGCGATCAGGCGCAAGCCGTCGCGCACGGCAGAGCTGACCAAACAACGCCCCGCCGCCTTGGTAAACCCCGTTTTGCCGCTGTCCACCCCAGGGAAAAGGGACAGCAATTTGTTATGGTTGACCAGGGGAACGCCCCGTTCCCCCGCCTGCACTATGCAACGCTCCAAGCCGCTGATCTGCAAAAAAATGGGTTCCTCACAGCAGGCCCTCATCAGCAGAGCCAGGTCGTACGCAGTGGTATAATGCCCCTGCGCGTGCAGACCGTGGGGATTTTGATAATGGGTGTTGTGCATCCCCAGCTCTTGCGCAGTAGCATTCATCAAAGCTACGAAGGAAGCCTCGTCTCCTCCTATAGCAACGGCGGCCGCCACAGCCGCATCGTTGGCAGAGCGCAAAAGCAGGGCGCAAAGCAGATCGTGCAGGGAGATCTCTTCCCCTTCAGTCAAATACAGGGAGCTTCCCTCGATGCCCACCGCACAGGCAGGCACCCGCACCCTTTGGTCCGGGTCTCCGTGGCGAAGGACGAGCAACGCCGTCATCAGCTTGGTGGTGCTGGCCATGGGCAAGCGCTCCTCCGGCTGCAGCTGAAACAGGACCTGCCCGCCTTGCGCCTCCATGACCAAAGCGGAACGGGCCGAAAGCCCCTCAGCCGGGCAAGCAGCCAGCCACAGGCAAAGCAACCAAAGCCCCCATTTTTTGATCCCACGCATACGCCACCGCCGCCTTACCCGAAAGTTTTTCCTTTCATTGTATGGCGGGCAGGGCGCGCTTATGCTTATTCAGCCGCGGCTTCTTCCTCGGCCTTTTTCTTTTTAGAGGCAAAAAATTCGTAGATCTTTTCCACCGCCGTGGGCAGCTTTTCCACCGCCGCGGCCACGTCGGAGGGGGCAGGCTCACCGCCGATACCCACCACCTTGGTCTCGCCGTTGGCAGAGATCACAAAAGCCATGGGAGTCATGGTCATGCCCGCGCCGCCGCCTGCGGCATAGGGCATTCCCTTTTCGGGCGTCTTCCCGTTAAACTGCGAGCCACCCGTGGTAAAACCCACAGACACCTTGGAAACGGGGATGACGGTGGTCCCGTCCGCCGTGACGATGGGTTGACCGGCCACGGTGCTTCCGTTAAGCATTTCACGCAGTTTTTCCAGGGTGATCTCACTCATAGTGCTGACAGGTTGTTCGTTCATTCGGCAATATCTCCTTTATCGGCATTTTCTTTTTTCTTTGCTTTTGTGGCTAAAAGCCACACTCCAAGCAGTTTACCCGCAAAAAGCAGCATAAAACCGAAGCGGGTGCGGAATTCCATCGCAAAATCCACACGGGTCTCTTCGCTTAAAAAATCGGCCGTAATATTCACCCGGGCGGTGCGCAAGCTCGTAAGGATGGAAGCCAGCCCCAAGGTCTCGTATACCGCCGCGCAAACAGCTCCGTAGCGCCGGGCGGTCAGGGCGGCATCGGGCGTCCCCACAGCCACGTCCAGGCGAAGCAACGTCACACGGAAGCGCCTGCACACCCAGGCCAACGCCCTGCCCGCTTTTTTCAGCACGGGCGCCGTAAACGCCAACTCGCGTTGTTTTGGGGGCGCAGACGCCTTGGGAGTCTTTTCCTTGCGGGGCTTATTTCCTTGGCGCTCCAGCACACGCCCTGCAAGCCCCCCTTCCACACGCAAGGCAGGGCGCAGATGCAAGCGCGTTTCACCCAACCAACCGAAACGGAAGGAAAGCAAGGGGGTAAAGGGATAAAAGATCTTGACGGTGATCTTGGCACTGAGCAACCAAAGCAACAGCACACACACACCTATCAGCCCATACAGCGGGGTCATACTTGCCCCTCGTCGCCCTCCTCATTCTGAGGGGGCATGGCACTGTCATACAAGGCCAATTGCTCGGGATCCCCCGTGGGAAAGGGCGGCAGCTCCGCCAAGGAGGAAATGTTAAAGCAACGGTAAAAATTGCGGGTCACGCCAAACAGCAAGGGGCGCCCCGGCACGTCCAACCTTCCCTGCTCGCAGATAAGCTCCTTTTCCATCAGGCTGGAGATCACACCGCTGCAGTCCACCGCGCGCACCTGCTCAATGTAAGCACGAGTGACCGGTTGGTTATACGCCACGATGGCCAGCACCTCCATAGCCGCCGCAGAAAGGGTGGCCGTGCGCCGATAATCCAGCGCCAGGCGAATATCTGCCGCAAAATCGGGCTTGGTGGCAAATTGTACCGCATCCCCGGTACGGATCAGCTCGATGCCGAATTCGGGAGCACTGTATTTGTGGCGGATCCCTTCGATCAGCTTTTCCACGTAGGAAACGTCCAGCTCCAGCGCCTGGGCAATACGCTCGATTTCCACCGGATGTCCTGCGGCGAAGGCAATGGCCTCTATGGCCGCATAGTTGCGGTCCTCATCGGTGATCATGCGTTCACTTCCTTTTTCTGTTGTTGATACGTTAACGTCATATCCTCGGCCGCCTCCCCTTGGATCAGCAAACGCCGATTGCGGGAAAGCTCCAGCATCGTTAAAAATACGGATACGATCTCCGCACGGGAGGCGTTGGGGGTAAACAACGACAAAAAGCTGACCTTTTTATCGCGCACCAGGCGGCGCAAAATGTCCACCGTGCGGGACGGCAAGGGCGAGGGGGCCGCATCCAAAATGCGGGCAATGTTGCGCGGCGACGGGGGCAACCTGGATTGGGTGCGCTCCAGCACCGTGGCGTAAGCCCCGGCCAGCACGTTGATCTCGTGCCTGCCCTCATAAGTCTTGGGAAGCACGATGGGATCGGGGGTCTTGGTATAGCGGGCCATTCCCAGCTTGACCTTTTCCTCCATGGCTGCACAAAGGCGCTTGTATTTTTGGTATTCCAACAGCATAGCCGCCAAACGGGCACGGGGATCTTCTTCCTCCTCTTCCTCGTTTTTCGGCAACAGCATGCGGGATTTGATCAGCATCAGCTCGCTGGCCATGACCATAAAGTCGGCCGTAATATCCATATCCAGTTCCCGCAATTGCTCCAAATAGGCCAAATATTGCTCCAGGATCAGGGCAATGGGAATGTCCATAATGTCGATCTTGTGCTTGGAGATCAAATGAAGCAACAGGTCCAGCGGGCCTTCAAATACCTCCAGCTTATAGGAAATAGGTTCCATAGGATCCCCCTTTTTGTATGTGTGAATGACTATCCCAGGAAAAACGTAAGCGTATCCAGCAGGCGAAGCAACCCGCTGACCCCCAGGGTCATGGGAATACTGACCAGCCCCGGCAACACGTAATCATCCAGCAAAAACAGCACCAGCAGGACGATCATACCGTAGCGTTCCCGTTGCAGGATCCAGTCGCGGGCGCGTGCGGGCAAGAAGGCCACCACCAGCTTACTTCCGTCCAAGGGCGAAATGGGCAGCAGGTTGAACAGCGCCCAGGAAAGGTTGATGTGCATAAACAGCGAGGTAAAGGTAAACAAAATACTAAACAGGTTTTCCAGTTGATAGGTCAGTTCCACGTGCATGGCCAACAGCCACAAAAGCTTGTGGATCACCATGGTCACCAGAGCCAGCAGAAAATTGGACAGCGGCCCCGCCAGGCTGACCAGCACGATCCCCAAACGGCGCTTTTTAAAGTGGAAGGGGTTGATAGGCACGGGCCTGGCCCAACCAAAGCGGAACAAAATGATCATCAGCGTGCCCCACAGGTCAAAATGGGCCGCGGGGTTAAGGGTCAGTCTTCCCGCACGCCGGGCCGTGTCATCCCCCATTTTCAGGGCCACGTAGCCGTGGGCGATCTCGTGCACGGGCAAGCTGATGAGAATGACCGGCAGCAAATACAGCAATTCCACAACCGTATCAAAAAGATAATTCAACGCGTTTCAATCTCCTTCATCCAAAAGCACCTTGGCATAAACGTGCCATTTTATTTATTATATACGATTTTTTGCCAAAACACAAGGCCTGCGCCCCTTTTACTTTGGTTTTATTATAGCAAAAAATTGTGAACGATTCTACTTTTGCACAAAAAAACGGGCGGTGTGCCGAACACTGCCCGTTTTCTTTTACTTCAGCTTGCCCAGCGCGCGCTCCCACGCCTTGGCCAAAGCCTCGGCACAGCCCCTTCCTACGCTGTTCGTTTCCTCGTAATGGTCCTCCGCCTCGGAAAAATACGGCGTTTTTTCGTCAAGCACGTAGTCCGAAGGGGGGATCACGTAGCCAATCTCGTCGTCGGCCAAGCCTACGGGCACCAGGTCCTTGACTCCGTATTGGGCGGCCAAGGGCTTCAGCCCCGCAGGGTCCCCCTCCCTGCCCGTACCGAAGACCAACTCGGGAAAGATCTCTCCGGGCAACAGCGCCAAAGTCACATCCCCCAGGCGCAAAGCCGTCACCGCCGTTTGCATGAGATAATCGCCCCCCAACGTCCGTCGGGTGGCGTTTTGCAGAATTCCCAAAAACAGATAGGTGCGGAAAACCGTGTTGTCCACCTGCACCCAAAAAGACTCTGTGGCAGAGGAAAACACGGGCTCCAATTGGCGCCATTTCGTTTCGGACAGGGCCGCCTGTGCCAACACCCGCCCCGTTTCCTTCACGTTGGCCACCGCATCAAACACGGGCTCGGTAACCAGCTTTTGGGTCATGACCAGGCCTCCTATCGCCCCGGGCAAAAAGAACAGTTCCTCTCCCGTTTGTTGGCGCAAGCAGTCGGCCATCACGGCGGGATAATCCCCCGAAATAAGGCGGTTATCCCCGCGCAGAGCCTCTGCATGGGCTCCGTATACCACCAAGCGGATGCCGTTGTTTTGAGGATCGCTGGGGGTAAAGCGAAGCTGGTACAGCCAAGGATCCACCACCTGCGGATCCCGCGAATCCCGCAACAGGGCCGTATCCGTCAGGGTCTTGGCGTATTCCAACGTTCCCTCGCAACGGTCGGCATAAGCCGCATAGGCCGCCGTTTGGGCAGCTTGATACAGCCGTTGCATAAAGGCGTCCTGCTTGCCGTCCACCCCCAGCGGCCCCCAAAGGCCCAGGGTGTCCACCCCGGCGTGAGTATGGGTGGAGATCACGTGGATCTCCCCACAGCCGCTTTCTTGCTTAAACGCCTTCAATCGGCGGCGGATCTGTTCCACCGAGGCCGAAGAAAGACCCACGCAGTCCACCGAGATCAGCAAGGCGGAACGGCCGCTTCCATCCTCCAACCAAAGGGCGTGGAGCTGCTGAAGATCCAGCACCCCAACGGGCGTCTTTCCAATGTCATAGCCGGCCACGTACAGACCTTCCTCCTCCACGTCTACCGCCAGTTCTACCTCCGCAAAGCCCACGCAAAAATGCCCCCGCCCCGTTTGAGAAGAAGGGAGAGCGCAAGAGGAAAGGGTACCAAGCCATACCAGCACAGCTAAAAGAATGCTTCCCGTCCGTTTCATTTCTTTCCCTCCTCACCTGCAAAAAACAAAGCTCAGCAACGATCCCAACTGCACGAAAACGGGGATCATATCTGCAAAAAGAACCCGGTTGACGAAGCTGAGCAGTAGTCCGCCCACAAACAAAACAGGCCAAAGCAACAGTCCCAGCCACACGGGCAACCCCCTTCCCCTGCCCCGACTGACGCGGGCGGAAGCCCAAAAGCAAAACAGGAAGGAAAGGGCCAGCAAAAGCAAAAGGGGCGGACGCACCCGAGCCTCCTTCAGTTGGGCAAAGGCCTGCTCCAGCTCAGGGGAAAAGCTTACCAAGCGGTACAGATTTCCCACCAAAAGACGTATGGCCGCCGAAACGGACAGGGTCAGCAGAGCGCCCCAAAGCAGGGCCCTGCCCCACACCGTCTTCCCGTATTTTTTCATGCGATCTTCTCCTTTTTCACCGTATCTGTTCAAAAAGGGCACGCCTGAACAGGCATGCCCTTCTTCCTTACTCCAACAGGTCCTTATTTAAGCCCGCCACAGAATCCACGGGCACGGAAAGCACCATCCCGTGCGCCTCGCTCTGCATCCCGCATTTTTCGGTAATGGCCTTCATAATTTCGGTTTTTTGCTCTTTTTCCGCCAAGATCATCACGATCTCACGCTCCTCCTGCACGGAAATGCCCCAAAACTGATGGGCCTCCTCGGTTTCCGCACGGCGGCTGTGGAACACCGTGCCGCCCCTGGCTCCCGCAGGTCTGGCGGCCGCCATGACCGCCTCGCTAAAGCCCTGGTTTACAAACGCCATGATCATCGTGTATCGGTTGTCCATCGTTGTGTTGTCATTCCTTTCCGTTAAGCCGTTTTCATGTTCCAATGCCTGCATCATGTGCATCAGGCACGCGCTGACACCCGAAAGGGGCATGGTAAAGGCCACGCCGCTGTTGGGGGAACCCAGGTACAAATGGTTGCGCAATTTTAACAGCATCCCGTCCGCCACGGTTTTGGGGAGCATGCTCATCAGCAAGGTTTTGTCCACCCCCCCAAGGCCCAGCATATCCGCCACCTCGCCGGAGGCTGTTCCCTTGGCGTGCACGTGGTACTGCACGGGAATCCTTTCATGGGTGAAAACTTCCTCCGCTTTCAGTCCCAGCTTTTGAGACACGACCAAAAACAGCAATCGGAAATCTGCTTTTTTTCCGTCGTTCGTCATCGTCTTCACTCCTCTTCAAATTCAACGATCTCGTCCATATCGCCCGTGGGCACGGGTTCAACGGGCAAGCTTTCGGCGGCCTTTTCAGCCTTCTTCAATTTGAACTGATACACAAGGCCCATGATCTGGATGGCAATAAGGGGAGTCAACGCCACCAGCGCCACCACTCCAAAGGCATCGGTCATCAAATTGCCGCCCACGGCCATACAAGCACCGATGCTTAAGGGAAGCAGGAAGGTAGTGGTCATGGGTCCGCTGGCCACCCCACCCGAGTCAAAGGCAATACCCACAAAGATCTTGGGTACCAGGCGGGAAAGCACCAAGGCAATGAGATAGCCGGGCAGAAGGATCCACTGAATGGGGATCCCCGCCAACACGCGAAGCATAGCCAACCCCACACTGACCGACACACCGATAGACATACTGCGGTTCATGGTCCTGACGGAGATGGCCCCGTTGGTGACCCCTTCCACCTGGTGGTTGAGCACCTGAATGGCAGGTTCTGCCTTTACGATGTAATAGCCGATCAAGGCACCGATGGGAACCAAGATCCATTTGTACGGCAACGCCGCCAAGGATTCGCCCAAAAACGCGCCGGCGGGGGCAAAGCCCACATTCACGCCGCACAAAAACAGCACCAAGCCCAAATAGGTGTAGGCAAAGCCCACCAACACACGCTTGATCTGTCCCTTTTGGTAGCGTCGGCAGGCCAGCTGGAACACGGCAAACACTGCCACGATAGGTAAAATGGAAATGCATACCTCCTCCAAATAAAGGGGGAGCTTGCCCAAAAACTGCCCTACCACGTCCCTGGTGGTAGAAACGTCCGGCAGTTGGGTCAAGGCGTAATCAGCCTCGGTGGGCTTATAGAAGCACCCCAGGATCAGCACCGCCAAAATGGGACCTACGCTGGACAGCGCTACCAAGCCAAAGCTGTCACTGGTTGCGTTTTTGTCGCTTCGCACGGAAGCCAGACCCACACCCATGGCCATGATAAAGGGTACGGTCATGGGACCGGTGGTCACACCGCCCGAGTCGAAGGCCACGGCCAAAAAGGAATCGGGCACCAAAAAGGAGGCGCCGATGAGCAAGACGTACAGCCCGATGAGCAAAACGGACAGATCCACCTGAAACAGGATGCGGAACACAGCCACCGCCAAAAAGATCCCCACGCCCACAGCCACTGTCAGGATCAGCATGTAATTGGGCACCGAGGGGACCTGCTCGGCCAGCACCTGCAGATCCGGCTCTGACACGGTAATGATCACGCCCATCACAAAGGCGATCAAGGTCACAAAAACGATCTTTTGGGTTTTAGAGATCTGCACGCCGATGCCCTCGCCAATGGGCGTCATAGACATTTCCGCGCCCAATTGGAAAAAGCCCATCCCCGCAATCAGCATCACTGCCCCGCTTAAAAACATAGTGGTCGTGCCCAGGTCCATGGGGACGAAAAAGAGGCTTACCAAGAACACGATCCCCGTAATGGGCAAAACGGCTGAAAGGGATTCGCTCATTTTCTCCTTCAGTTTGGGGTTCAAAAGCTCACTCCTCTCGAATCGAGCATGCTTTCGCCCTGCACCGTTTTGCGGGCAGGCGAAACAGCCAAAGCACTACGGCGGCCCCGACGGCCACCGAAGGGATATACAGGGCCATGCCAATGGGCCAGCCCAGCCATTTGGAAAGGTCTTTAAACACCGCAATGGGTGAATGGGCGGGGCCTAAAAAGAACATTTTGATGGTATGCCCCGAAATTTCCCAAAACGTGCAATTAATGGCAAAAGCTATGGCGCAAAGGGTCAAAAACACGGCAGTGGCGTGCCAATAGTCCCGTTTTCCCGTGCCGCCGCGCCCCGAAAAGCCGATATATAGCCCCAGAAAGACCAGCACCATGTGCCAAATAAAGGCGTGCATGGTCAACGTCCAACGCCCGTGAAGAAGACCCGAAGGCTCTGCAAAGGCGATGGCGCCCCCCAGCAGATTGTAGGACATCAAAAAGGTATACAGGCTTTTGCGCAGGGGCCCGTCCTTTAGGCAAAGGATCAGCAAGCAAAGGTACATGGGCACGCTGCATAGGTGAAAGGGGAAATTGCTCCAGCGGTAGCCGTTATCCGGTTCCAACACCAGCTCGTAAAACAATTGCTTGTAGGCCTCGCAAAAAAGCAGAAACAGCCCCACCGTCAGCAATAAGATGCGGTTACCCCGCTCCCCCAGGCGGCGCAGTTTCCAGGCCGCCCAGGCGCTGAGGGGAAACCCCGCCAGCATCACACAAAGGTGCAACCAGCCATAAGGTTGAGGCTTGTCCATTTTCCAAGCCGTCAGCATCAAAAGATCCGCCAACGCCTCCACAAAAGCTTCCATATAGATCCCCTTTTGATGCACCCCACCCTCCCCTGTTTTCTCCTCGGGAAAGCGGGCGCTCCCTCTCGTAAGCCGGGCAACTTTCTCAAGCCGCCTCATTTGGTTTATTGTATCATAAAACAGCGGGCACTTCAAGTCCCCGCCCAAAAAGCCTTCGCTTTTTAAAATCGGCGGGCTCTCTCTTTCGCGGAGCCGTCTGTATAAAAGCCCCGTTCAGAGGGGGACGTTATAGCTCCACGTCGACCTCGTATCTGTCGTCGATAAGAATGTAATTTACCCGGTGCAAACGCGCCAGACGCAAAACTTCGGCATTGTCTTTCAAAAGGGTTTCCACCGTGCAATCCTCGTCGTCCAAACGATTTTCGATGATGTTGGCATATTTCTTTATATCTGCAAAGTGATCGCGTATATACGACTCGCCCATGACAAGGCAATAGTATCGGATCTGCTCCAAATATTTCTCTTCCAACCCCTGCTGCCAATCAAAAGGAATATAGCATCCCTCGACGATCAAATTTTGATTGTTTTCAATGGCGGTTTTGATCATTTCGCGAACGATGGGCCACAGATATGCCGTCAGTTTCTCATCATCCGTAGGGGTAAGCTCCGTGTTACCGCTACGAATAAGCCCCATTTTCAAATGGTCAACGGACAGATACGGATATTGATATTTTTCCAACAGCTTTTGAGCCAGCGCCGTTTTGCCCACATGGGACGCCCCGGCAATTAAAACGACCATTCCGGCCACCCCCACAAATTCTTACTTATCGAGCTGATTATACCACAAAACCATGAATTTTTCAACCGAATGCAAAAAGCGGCATTGACAACCGTTTCGGTTGTCGAAGTCGGTACGAGCACAAGAAAAACCTCTCTTGTCTTGGTAGACAAAAGAGGTTTCTTTAGTGGCCCGCCCTAAGGGATTCGAACCCCTGACCTTCAGAATCGGAATCTGCTGCTCTATCCGGGCTGAGCTAAGGGCGGTGGTGTTACGGCCGTAAAGATTATACCAAATCTTCCCCGTTTTGTAAAGTGTTAAAACAAAAAAAGTAGGTGCAAACTTTCGGCCTGCACCTACCGTTTTCGTTTATTCCAGCCTTTATTTTTAATGTTTACGCAAAATAGGGATTGGGCTTAAACAAAAGAACGATAAAATCAATAATTACGCCAATTCCAAACAGCCCCACAGTAAACAAATACAAAATCCCAAATCCCACTTTGCCCTCGTAAAATTTGTGTGCCCCTAAAAAGCCAAGGAAAAAGCAAAGAAGCAATGCCACCCATTTGTTTTTCATTCTTCCCATAACTGCCGCATTCATGTTGGCGTTTTGATTCACATTGGTATTTTCGTTATTGATAACGATATTTGGTTGAGCCGTGTTGTTTTTAATTTCCTCCACTTGCCTACCGCAAGCCGTACAAATTACCGCATCTTCAACAATCTTCGCTCCGCAAAATTTGCAGAACTTCATTTTTACGTTTTCCGTTGCTTGATTTTCCATAACCTCTACCCCATTCCGTCAAATATTGTTGCAATTATAACACATAAGTGTTCGGTTGTCAACATATGTATTCATATTTTTTCTTTTTTCGGCATAAAATAAAGGTGAGGTGAGGCTATGTTTGTTTCTACACTGGATCCTTTAATCGTAGGTGAAGTACTGGCAGACTTCCGTCATAAAAAGGGGTTATCTCAAGAAGTTGCAAGCGGGTTGGCAGACATTGGCCGCAGTCACTTAAGCGCCATAGAACGCGGAGAACGCAAACCTACTTTGGAAACTCTATATCGCATCTGTACCGCATTAAATGTAAAAATGAGTGATGTGATATTGGCCATTGAAGAAAGAATAAAATAAAACAATAACCCAAAAAGACCGTGTAAGTAAAAGGCTTACACGGTCTTTATATTTTTTACTCCTCCGGCAAAATACAGATCCGCCGCAGCCAGGCCAACGTTTCTTCGGCACAGGCCTCCTCTGCTCCGTCCAGCACGTGTCCGCCTTGGGCCAGCTCCTTATGCTCCACAGGCTTTCCCGCCTCCTGCAGCAAAAACGTACCCAACAGGGCGTCTGCCCGACGATAGGGGTTATCCCGCCCACCCTGCAGAAAAAGCACAGGGCAAGACACGCGATGCATGGTATGCATGGGAGCGTTTTCCAACACGTCCCTTAAAAAGGCCTCTCCGTAAGGCACGCCAAAAAGCAACGCCCGTCCCCCGGCAGCCAATTCATGCAGATGCTCCGACACGATCTTGGCCACACCCCCGTGGGGCATGTCGATCTGGGGGGACACACACGCCGCCACCGCCACCACAAAGGCAGGGGCTTTTCCGGGCGTAGCGGCCAGGCGCAGGGCAGGCACCGTTCCGCTGCTGACAGCCAGGCATCCGATGCGTGCCGCATCGATCTGCGGCTGTGCCCGCAAAGCCTCGATCACACCGTTAAGTTGCTCGGTCAGGCGGGTGTAGGTGATGTAGGGTAAAAGGTCGGCGCCGTTTTTGCCGCTTCCCTCAAAGGTAAAGCTGGCAAAGGCACAGCCCGCCGCCAAAAGAGCCTTGCGCAAAGGGCGCAGGGTGTCGGGAATATCGCGGCAGCCTCCCCAACCGTGGCAATACAGCACTACGGGAAAAGGGCCCTCCCCCTCCTGGGGCAGATACAGCCAGCTTTCTCCCTGTGCGAGGAATTCGCTTCGTTTCATCAGTCCTTATATTCGGCCAACAGCTTTTCCGTGGACACCAGCTTCACGCAAACGCAAAGCAGGCGAATGGCCATATCCAACTCGGAGGTGGAGGGATAGCTGGGGGCGATGCGCAGGTTGCAGTCCTTGGGGTCCTTGCCGTAGGGGAAGGTAGCCCCCGCCGTGGTCAGGATCAGGCCGGCCTCCTTGGCCAGTTGAGCCACCTTGGAAGCACAGCCCTCCAGGGTGTTAAAGTTGATAAAGTAGCCGCCCGTGGGCTTATTCCACGTGGCAATGCCGCTGTCGCCGAAATAGCGTTCCATGTTGTTGATGACCACCTCAAACTTGGGGCGCAGGAACTCGGCGTGCTTTTTCATGTATTCCTTCACACCCGCGGCGTTTTTGAAGAAACGGATGTGGCGAAGCTGGTTGAGCTTGTCGGGACCGATGCTCTGCACGGACATCAGTTTTTTGGCGTGGTGGATGTTGCGCTCGCTGGAAGCAAAGGCAGACACACCGCCGCCGGGAAAAGAGATCTTGGAGGTGGAGGTGTACTGGTACACCATATCCTCACTACCCAGCTTGCGGCATTCCTCCATCAGGTTCAGCAGCTGAGGGCAGCGGTCAAAGTACAGCTCGTGCACGCAGTAGGCGTTGTCCCAGAAAATGCGGAAATCCGATGCGGCGGGCTTCAGCGCGGCAAAACGGCGCACCACCTCGTCGGAATAAGTCACACCCGTGGGGTTGGAATGCTTGGGCACGCACCAAATGCCCTTTACCTGAGGATCCTTGATCAGCTCCTCCACCGCATCCATATCGGGGCCGTCCTCCAGCATATCCACGTTGATCATTTCAATGCCGAACTGTTCGCAAATACCGAAATGGCGGTCGTAGCCGGGCACGGGGCACAAAAACTTGATTTGGCCCTGCTGAGACCAGGGCTTTTCCCCCTTGGCCACACCAAACACCCAAGCGCGCATCACCGTGTCATACATCATATTCAGGCTGCTGTTGCCGCCGCAAATGACCTCGGCAGGCTCCACACCCAAAATTTCGGCAAACATTTCGCGGGCCTCCAGCAAGCCGTCCACGATACCGTAGTTGCGGCAGTCGGTCTTGCCGGTGTAGCAGTCGGCGTTGGAGGTAATGGCCGTCAGCATGGCCTCAGACATATCCAACTGCTCGGGGCCGGGCTTCCCGCGGGACATATCCAACGTCAGACCCTGCAGCTTAAAGCTTTGATATTGCTGGGTATATTTGTCGTGGAGCGCCAAAAGCTGCTCTCGGTTCATTTCCAGATAATTCATCTTCATAACCCCTTAACGTTTAAAAATACCGTCCAGTATTATACGCGGTTTTTCGTTTCTTGTCAACCTTTTTCTTCATTTCCCTTTTCCTTGGCCAAAGGATTGGCGTTAAACGCATCGCGCACCTGGGTATTGCTGACGTGAGTGTAGATCTGGGTGGTGTTCAGCTGCTCGTGCCCCAGGATCTCCTGCAAAGTTCGGGTGTCCACTCCGCCGTACTGGTACATCAGCGTGGCGGCCGTATGCCTAAGTTTGTGAGTGGAAAGGGAACGCCCTTCCAGCCCCGCAGCAGCCAGGTTCTTTTTCACCATGTTTTGCACCGCCTGGCGCCCGATGCGCTGCCCCTTGACACCGATAAAAAGAGCCCTTTCCCCCACAGCCGGCTTGCGCTCGGCGGTCAGATACGCCTGCAAAGCCGCCACACAGGCAGGGTTCAGGTACAGGGTACGCTGCTTGTCCCCCTTACCCGTAACCACCAGGCTCAGATTTTCAAAATCCACGTCTCCCAAATTCAGGGCCACCAGCTCCGCCAAGCGCATGCCGCAGTTCAAAAACAGGGTCAAAATGGCATAATCCCGCTTGGGGTGCTTGCCTCCCACCTGCTCCAACAAGCGACGGCTTTCCTCCAAATTCAAAAATTTGGGCAACACCTTGCGCCGTTTGGGCGCATCGATCAGCTTGGTGGGGTTGGAGGCAATGCGCCCCTGTTTTTCGTAATAGCGAAACAGGGAGCGCAAGGCGCAAAGTTTACGTGCACGGGAGGCTTGATTGTTGTGCAGTTGCTGGCTGCAGTAGATCAGGTAAGCGTAAATGTCGTCGGCTGTGACGGAGCCGAGCAGCTCCGTGTCTGCCTCATCCAGGGGCAAGCATTCGGTCTGCTCGCGGTCCAGGCCGCGGCGCGAGCCCATGACGAAGCGCAAAAAGAGCCGCAGATCCAAAAAATAGCTTTCCACCGTTTTATCGGCTTTTCCCTGAATCGTCTGCAAATACACCAGCCATTCCCGCAAAATGGGAGGGGCCTCCTTCAGCAGATCCGACATGCTTTCGCCTCCTTTTTTCTTCTGTTGAATTATTATATTCTTTCGGTGTTTTTTTGTCAATTATTTTTAATAATTCAATTGACAATGTGAAAAAATAACATTATAATGATAAGTAAATACAGCCATTTTTGTGAACCACGATCATTTTCTTTCTTTTTTCACATATGACAGGCCATTTTGAAAGGATGTTACAAACCCATGAGCGAATCCAGAAGGGCCCGCATCCGTGAGATGCTCAACTCCCAGCCCTACGTTTCTCTCAAGCAGCTGGAGGCCGAATTCCCCTCCTACTCCTCCATGACCCTGCGCCGCGACCTGGAATATTTTGAAAAGATCGGCGAGGTGATCCGCGTGCGCGGAGGAGCACGCTCCGTCAAGCACCTGTCTCACGCCCAGGAGGAAGTATACAGCCGCCGCGAAGCGGAAAATCCCGCCGCCAAAAAAAGCATTGCCCTGCAAGCCATCCGCTTGATCGAGCCGGGCCGCTCTTATTTCTTTGACTCCGGCACCTCCATTATGAACCTGGCCCGCATTCTGCCCGACGAGCGCCTGTTTGTGATCACCTCAGGCCCCAATATCGCCCTGGAGATCATCAAAAAACAGCATCCCACCGTCAGCGTGGTGGGCGGCGTGCTCAACCGGGACAACATTTCCCTTTCCGGCAACGCCTCTCTTCATTTTCTGGACAGTCTGAATATCGACATTGCCTTTATTGCCCCCACGGGCTTTTCGCAGGAAACGGGCTTTACCTGCGGAAACAGCGCCGAGGCCGAGCTGAAAAAGTACATTATGGCCAAGGCCCGTACCGTGGTCGTGCTGATGGACGCCTCTAAATTTGACCGTAGCCTGCCCTACACCTTCGGCCGCTCCGAAGACGTGGACATCCTGCTGACCGACCGCATGCCCATCCCCGCCACCGCCGAAAAGCTTCGTGCAGGGGGCGTGGAGATCGTGGTGTGCGACAAATTGATCTGATGCTGTTTTATATTTTCCCCAAAACGGATGCGGTGCGAAACCTGGCCACCGAGGAATTCTTTTTCCTGCATAAAAAGGAGCCCTGCTTTCTCCTTTGGCGCAATGAAAGCGCCGTCATCGTAGGGCGCAATCAGAACACCTTGGCCGAGATCAATACCGACTACGTCCGCCGACGCGGCATTTCCGTGGTCCGCCGCATGACGGGGGGCGGTGCCGTGTTTCACGACCTGGGCAATTTGAACTACACCTTCATCAGCCGCGATGAGCCCGGCAACGACATTGATTTTCAAACCTTTACCCGCCCCATTATTGATGCGCTGAGCCAATTGGGGATCGACGCCCGCCTTAACGGCCGCAACGACCTTTGCATTGACGGGCTGAAATTTTCGGGCAACGCCCAAACACGCAACGCCCACGGGACCCTGCACCACGGAACCTTGCTTTTTTCCTCCAACGTGGCCGATATTTCCGGGGCTTTGCAGGTAGATCCGCGTAAGATCCAAAGCAAAGGCATCGCTTCCGTGGCTTCGCGGGTGACCAATATTTCCGCCCATCTGCCCGCCCCTATGGACATTTTGCAATTTGCCGCCTTTTTGGGCGAACGGGTGTGCACCGGCTTCCCCCACACCGACATTTATGAGCCGACCGTTGAAGACGAAGCCCTCATCGACCGCCTGGTGGCCGAAAAATACGGCACCTGGGAATGGAATTACGGCTATTCCCCCGCCTATACCCACACCAAAAGCCAACGCTTCTCCTTCGGCACGGTGGAGGTGGGCCTTCAGGTGAAGGACGGCAAGATCCTTTCCGCAGCCGTGCGGGGAGATTTCTTCGGCACCGGGGAGATCGGCGGCCTGCAAGAGCTTCTCGTGGGTTGCGAGCACCGCGAGGAGGCCCTGCGCCAACGTCTCACCCGCGTTGAGCTGAACACCTATATTTTCGGCATGACCGTCCCCCAACTGCTGAGTCTGCTGGTCTGACCTTTTGTCAAAAGCACAAAAAAGTGCCCCTTTCCCGAAATGGGAAAGGGGCGCTTTTGATATTGCTTATTCACCGATGATCTTGATGAGCACGCGTTTATTGCGCATGCCGTCAAACTCATAGTAAAAAATCTGCTCCCAAGGGCCGAAATCCGGCTTTCCGTCCGTGACGGCCACTACGACCTCGCGCCCCATCACACTGCGTTTCAAATGGGCGTCCGCATTGTCCTCAAAGCCGTTGTGATGATAGCGGCTGTAGGGCTTTTCGGGTGCCAGCCCCTCCAACCAGGTTTCCAGATCGCGGTGCAGGCCCGATTCGTCGTCGTTGATAAAAACGCTGGCAGTAATATGCATGGCGTTGATCAGCATCAATCCTTCGCGGATGCCGCTTTCACGGATGGCCTCGCGGGCATAGGGGGTAATATTGACCAGTCCGCGGCGGGAAGGCAGGCAAAACGTCAATTCCTTACGGTAGCTTTTCATGCGCCCTGCCTCACTTGTAAAAGCGGTCGGTCTCCCGCTCGGCCATGGCCAAAAGCTCCTCCAGAGGCTGGCCGTTGCGCAACATTTGCACGTACACGTCAATGGCTTGGGCATCCGCAGGATCGGTCAAATTGCAGTATTTGGCCAAAGCCGCCGCCGTACCGTTTTCCTTGGCAAAGGTACTGACCTCCACCGCTGCGGCATCGGAGGCCTCCTCAAAGCAAAGGGCCGCGGCAATGCCCACGCGGATATAGGTGGCGGGAAGTCCCAACTTTTTGCACAGGTTGTAAGCACCCACCAGGCGGTCGTTTTCGTTCAGCTTGCGGATGGGATCACGCCCCACGCGGGCCACGGTGTCTCCCAGATCGCGGTTGGAGAAGCGGTAGATCAGGTCCTCCACGTTGCGAAGCACGTCTGCCAAGGGTACCCCGTGCTCCTTGCTCAGAGCGGCAGCAGACTGCATCATGGCCTTCATGGCCAGCAACTTCACCGCAGGCACGCCCATGGCCTGCCAAATGGCCTCACACCCCAAACGGGCGCCCAAAAAGGCGGAAATGGCGTGACCCATATTGTGGATAAACAGCTTGCGCTGAATGAAAAATTCAAAGGGGGTAAAGGGCATCAGGCCCTGCACGTCGGCGGGGGGCTCGCCCACGAAGCCGGCGCGGTCCACAGGAAGCTCACAGTACTCTTCCACCCACACGCGCAGAATATTCCCCTCCTGCATTTCAGGGGTGACGATGGGCACCATGCGGCCGATGGAGGCCTCCACAAAGCCGATCTTTTCGGCATAGGCCTGTTGCAGGTCCTCGGGGATAAACTCACCCACCAGCTTGCGCAGATAGATGTTGGCATCCAGCAGATTTTCGCAGATGATCACGTTCAGGGGCTTGGCGTCGGCCATGCGCAGGCGCTTGACGATCCCCTCGGCCAGGGGCTTGGCAATGCGGGGCAAAATGTTGACGCCCACCGCCGTACCCATAATGTCGCAGGTGGCGATCTCCTCGGCCACCTTGTCAGCCTCCATCCCGTTCACTGCGCGGATACCGCTGACCCATTCCTCCCGCTTTCCTTCGGGAGAAACGATCTTGACGGGATATTTGCCGTCGTTGTTGAACTTGTCCACCATTTCGCGGTTGACGTCCACGAACACGACCTCGTAGCCGGATTTGGAGAAGGTCTGCCCGATAAAGCCGCGGCCGATATTGCCCGCACCGTACATGACAAATTTTTTCATAACGAACCCCTTTTTTCTGATCTGTATTTTTAATAAGCCCCGCCGTCGGAGGCCTGTACTCCATTGGGTAATTTTCCTGCCAAGATCTCCTCCAGCTCCTGCAGCATCGCCACACCGCCGCTGGTACCGATGCGCTCTGCTCCGGCCTCCAGCATATCCACCACCGTGCTGACAGTGCGGATGCCACCTGCCGCCTTGACCTTCACACCGCTGTCTCCGACAGCCTGCTTCATCAAGCGGATATCTGCCGCCGTAGCACCGCCGGGACCGAATCCCGTACTGGTCTTCACAAAAGTGATTCCCACTTTAGCGGCAATCTCACACACGGCTCGCTTTTCATCATCCGTCAGATAGCAGGTCTCCAAAATAACCTTGGACACCTTGGCATGAGCGCGGCAAAGCCCTACGATCTGGCGCATTTCGTCCTCCACGTAGCGGTAATTGCCGTTTTTGATCTCGGTGATATTGAGCAAATAATCAATCTCGTCTGCTCCATCCTCCAAGGCCTGACGGGTCTCAAACACCTTGGTCTGGATCTTGGTCTGTCCCAAAGAAAAGCCTACCGCCGCATCAACACCCACGCCACTTCCCTTCAACCAAGTCTTACATTTGGCTACCTGTGCGGTGTTGACCGCCACATTTCTGAACCCAAATTGTGCCGCAACACGGCAAAAAGCCTCCAAGCGGGCATCGTTCACGTCAGGCTTGAGGAGGGTCTGGTCAAAAAGCTGAGCCAAAACGGAGGGGGTCAGGTTCAACGCCTGCACCCGTTGCTGAAGCGTGGTCATCGTAAAAAACTCCTTTAAGACGTACTCAAATATACAACGTGGGTATCATATCATATTCGCCATAAAAAGTCAATTGAAAAAAAGCCAAAAAAAAACGACAAAGTCCTTCTTTGCGCAATGAAAAGTTCGCGCCCGAGTAAGGTCATTTTCAGGGGTGAAAAGTCCCCTCGCAATCAGGAGGGTGTCTCCTCATACTTTACCCATTCTCCGTACAGCATAGCCCGATATTGGGAAGGGGATTTATGCTCCGTGCGCACGAAAAGACGGGTGAAATAATTCACATCTTCATAGCCAACCTTGCGCGCTACCTCCGACACAGAATCCGCCGTATTGGCCAGCAAGCGCTTAGCCTCCTCCATGCGCACGCTCAGCAAATAGCCTTTGGGGGACTGCCCTATCGTCTTTTTAAAGATACGGCGGAAATACTCTGCATTGAGTCCCGTCACCAAAAACACCGTCTCCTCTGTCAGTGGCTTTTCGTAATGCAGCTCCAGATAACGGCACATTTTTTGACAGTACATCAGTTGGCTGGGAACAGGGGGTGTCCCGCGGCTCCGAAGGCTCTTTTCCGTGATAAGGTAGCAAATCTCCATCAACAGACCTGCGCAATGCAGCCCTGCACTGATCCCCTTTTGTTTTTCTCCCCGAATCAGTTCGTCCAATTTGTCTGACAGATAGCTTCCCTCCATCCGAAAGTGCAAGGGCAAGACCGCCCACATACCCCTCTCGTCACCGCCACAGCCTTTGAGAAAGCCCTGCAATTGTTCGTCGTTAAGCACCCGTACATCATCGGCAAAAAAGGCTGCGCTGCTGTTATCGTGACCGAGTCCGGGAATCAGGGTACGGGCACGGTGGCGTGTCAAAGGCGGGATGACCAAAAAATCCCCTTCCTGAGCCTCCAACACGTCTTCTCCAACGGTGTTTTCCGTTGCCCCCTTTTGCACGCAAAGAACCGTCACGTAATTTAATGAGACCACGTCGTATTCAAAGGCATCGAAATTTTCGGAATGAAAATAGTCTGCAAACAGGAGCCGCGGAACCGTTTGCTGACGAAAAACCAAATATTTCATATTTCCCTCCTCTTTCAAAAAATAAGTCTTGTTTTATGCTAATTTTACTTGTTTTATCCTTGACTTTCACCCTGTTTTATATAAAATTGTAACACAAACTCCAAAAAAGTCAAGAATTCTTTTTCGGAAAGGATGAGGCACTTGCCTGTTTGGAAGCGTTTACTTACGGGTGCGGCTGCTTTGCTGCTCTTATTGGGATCCTCCTGCAATGCCCCCGCCAAGCCCGATACAACCCCATCCACAAAAAAAGGAGATGCATTGGAAATGATCGGCATCTACGCATGGACCTATGACAGCCTGCGCGGTAGCTTTTGGAAGGCCTGCGGCATCAACACCGTCCAATTGGCAGAATTGGGCTGGTACCAAAAGGAAGGCGAGGTGCTGGACGCATATCTGGAAGACGTACGTCAACAGATCCTCAAGGCTCAGGCGGACGGCTTCAAGGTGGATATCCTCCTGATGAGCAACATTGAACAATGGCGCGGTTCATCAGCTCAGGAGCCCACGGGCTTCGGCGTATGGTTTGATCCCGCAGATGAGGAAAAGATGCGCGACCGCCTGGACCATATCCGTCGCACCGTTAAGGCCTGGAGCATGGCCGACAGTTTTTCTTTCATCGCCGCCGACCCCGGCGGAATCACTGACGAAAGCTGGAGCCAGGGCACGCAGGCCTTCGTCAAAATGGGCAAGGATGTGCGGGAGATCGTACGGGAAGAAGCCCCTCACGCCTCCTTCTGCCTCAACACCTGGGCCATCGCCTATTGGGAATATGAGACCTCCGACTTCGCCAACCTATATTTCAAGCCCGAATACTGGCTGGAGATGAACCGTATGACCCAGGAGGTCATCGAGCAGATCAAGGATACGGATATTGGCCTGCAGTTTGCCGGACAAGATTGGTATCAGCGCACAACGCTGAAAGCCATGTCCTCCAAATATCCCGACTGGAAAAAGATGCCCAAATATCCATCTGCGGAGGATTTGGTTTCCTTCGAAGGGCGCACGGACCGCAAGCTCATCGCCTGGCCCTACTTCTTTTTGGATCTGATCACCTCTAACACAGAGTCCAACGTGCGCTATATTCACCGTTACGTCCAAGACATGCGTGCACTGAAGGTGGACGGGATCATGGGTGATTACAGCGATATGGGTTACCTGTCTCACGCCCTTAACGCCTATGCTTTCGGACGCTTCTGCAACGATCCCGAAGCAACCCCGGAGCAAGTCATTGCGGAATACGCCTCCTTCAACGCCACCCCGGAAACGTCCGAAAAGTTAACGCAGGTACTTTTGTTCCTGGACAACCGAAGCACCTTCGAAATCGAGCTTCCCGGCACAGCTCGCATCAAGCGTTTTGACACCCCCATCCGCTCCAACAAGCAGGCTCTGGAGGCCTTGGAGGAGATTGAATGGATCAACTCTACCGAAACCGAATTTCCCCTGCCCGAAAGCCCTTACAGCCTGTATATCCGTCTTCGCTCTCATTTTGGCGGCTGATTATTTTTAAAAGGAGTCTGATTCCCATGAAAAAATTGCTTTGCCTATTGACAGCCCTTTCCCTGCTCTGCCTGTTTGCCTGCTCCCCGGCCTCTACCCCCAAAACCGAGGAAACACTTCCTCCCACCACGGAGGTCAAGAACTATCCCAATATGAACGGCTATGAATTCGTGGTCATGCACAGCGATCAGTCTTTTGTTTTTGAATCGGGCGCCGGTCTCATCGCCGACAGCCGCTACCAGCTTTATGCCGATGCGGAGGAGCTGTTCCACTGCGACATCGTCTGTGAATTTATCGACATTTCCATGTTCGACCGTGCCCAGCCCATTTTACAGGCAGGCGACAAATTTGCCGACATCATCCCTACCTATTCCTTTGAAGTGGGAAGCTTTATCAAAAACAACTACGCCCAGGACATTTCCAAGATCACCACCCTGGATCTGAACGCCCCGTGTTGGGACAGCCGCTATACCGACATTGCCCGTTTCGGTGAAGGGCTTTACGCCATCAAAGGTGCCATGAATCCTCCCTTTGAGTACACTTACTGCCTTGTCTTCAATAAAAATCTATGTGAAACCCTGGGTCTGGAAAGTCCCTACGAGCTGGTAAAAAGGAACGAATGGACATGGGACAAATTTGCGGAATACTGCCGCAGAGCCACCCGTGACACCAACGGTGACAACATGATGACCGTGGACGATTGCTGGGGCTACGGCGGCGCCCGCCACGATGTGGATATCGCCTTTTGGTACAGCGCGGGTATTCCCTCCTACCAACTCGATGAAAGAGGAAACTGGGAGATATGCATCAACACCCCCGAAGCTAAGACCGCCGCAGACAGGCTGGCTCAGATCCTCACCTTTGACCGCACCATTTACGACCTCAGCGGAGGCGAGCAATGGACCTACGCCCTGTGGGATCTATTCCCCAACGACCAGCTTCTCTTTATCTGCAATTATACCAGCATGGTCAAGCAGTCTTACCTGCAGGAGATGACCTCCGACTACGGTCTGCTTCCCATTCCCAAATATCATGCAAATCAGGAAAGCTTTATTTCCTCCTCAGACCATTTCAATTCGGGCATCGTCATCCCCATCGGAAATGAGCAGACGGAATGGACGGGGGCTCTGCTCCAGTACCTTTGCGAGCGTTCCTACAATGAGATCCTTCCCCTCATGTATGAGGAATACGAGATGTACATGCGCGACGAGGAATCCATGGAAATGCTGAAGCTCATCCACAACACCTCTGCTTACGAACCCGTTTCCAGCTTTTTCGGTGTATACAACGGTGAAATGACCCTGGCCACCAAGCAGTTGATCATCAACGTCTCCCTGGGCCTTACGGACTTTTCTTCTTTCTATGAGGCCTACGGCGAAATGACCTCCGAAAACCTGAAGACCCTGGAGGCCATCGGACACTAAGTTTCTTTCCTACCCTTCTCCTTTCTTAAAAGTTCGCGTCGGTATCCTCTCGGCAGATACCGACGCGAACTTTTCTTTACCCCGCAAACATTTTTCAAACTTTCTCGAAAAAAATCGGGAAAATCCTTGCTTCCCATAAGGTTTTGCTGTATAATAAGAAGAATTATTTTGCGTGCCTTTCAAGGTACGCCGAAAAAAGGACGTTGTTTGATTATGCCCATTACCGATCTGCTGGCACGCAATGCCAAACTGTACGGCAACGAGGTCAGCTTGGTAGAAGTCAATCCTGAACTTCAGGAAAAACGCGGGGTATCCTGGCGCGATTATGAGCTGGTAGAGGCTGTACGCACCGAACGTTGCCGCCGCGAGCTTACTTGGTCTGAATTTGACCGAAAGGCAAATAAATTTGCTCATTTTCTGTTGGAAAACGGATTTGGAAAAGGCTCCAAAGTGGCCATTCTGTTAATGAACTGTTTGGAATGGTTACCGCTGTATTTCGGCATCCTGAAGGCGGGTGCTTTGGCGGTTCCCCTGAATTTCCGCTACGCGGCGGACGAGATCAAATACTGCCTGGAGCTGGCCGAGGCGGACGTGCTGGTGTTCGGCCCTGAATTTATCGGCCGTATGGAAAACGTGTTTGATCGCATCCACGGACTGCAACGCCTGCTTTTCGTAGGCGAGGACTGCCCCACCTTTGCCGAAGATTACGATGAACTGGTTAAGGGTCAAAGTGACGAAGATCCCATGATCCCTTTGACTGACGAAGACGATGCCGCCATTTATTTTTCCTCGGGCACTACGGGCTTCCCCAAGGCGATCCTGCACGATCACCTCAGCTTGATGTCCTCCGCCGAAACCGAGCAGAATCACCACGGGCAGACCCGTGACGACGTGTTTCTTTGCATTCCCCCCTTGTATCACACAGGGGCAAAAATGCATTGGTTCGGCTCCCTGTACGCCGGCAGCAAGGCTGTTCTTTTAAGGGGCGCCAAGCCCAAATGGATCCTGCAAGCCGTCAGCGACGAGCGTGCCACCATCGTGTGGTTGCTGGTGCCGTGGGCCCAAGATATTCTGGATGCGCTGGATCGAGGCGAAATTGATGACAAAAACCTGAATCTGGAGCAATGGAGACTGATGCATATCGGTGCACAACCCGTCCCCCCCAGCTTGATCCACCGTTGGAAACAGCGTTTTCCCAACCACGATTACGACACCAACTACGGCTTAAGCGAATCCATCGGCCCCGGCTGCGTGCATTTGGGCATGGAAAACATCCACAAAGTAGGCGCCATCGGCAAAGCCGGCCACAATTGGGAGCTTTCCATTGTGGACGAACACGGGCAAGCCGTTGCCCAAGGTGACGTGGGTGAGCTGATCGTTCGCGGACCCGGCGTAATGAAATGCTATTACCGCGATCCCGTTGCCACCGCCGCTTCTTTGAAGGACGGCTGGCTGTACACCGGTGACATGGCACGTATGGATGAAGACGGCTTCGTATTTTTGGTGGACCGCAAAAAAGACGTGATCATTTCCGGCGGTGAAAACCTGTATCCCGTGCAGATCGAGGACTTTTTGCGCAGTCATCCCGCTATCAAGGACGTAGCCGTTATCGGCCTGCCCGACCGCCGTCTGGGCGAGATCGCCGCCGCCATCGTTTCCGTCAAGCCGGATTACACCTGCACCGAGGAGGAGCTCAACGAATTCTGCGCCGCCCTTCCCCGCTATAAGCGCCCCCGCCGCATTATTTTCGACGAGGTGCCCCGCAATCCCACGGGCAAGATCGAAAAGCCCCGCCTGCGAGAAAAATATTGCGGTCACAGCCTGGTTGCCGCCCAAAACGAAATTGAGGAATAAAACAAAAACAGCCCTTCGGATCCCTCCGAAAGGCTGTTTTTTTACTTTGTTACGAGGCTTGGATCAGAGGAAGACTGCTTTGAAAACAGTCTGCCAGGCCTTGGGTCACCGTCAAGCGCCCATCCTGCGTCAGCAGGATCAGTTCAAAATCTCCCCGTTGCCTGTAAAGCTGTAACGCTTTCTCCTCTCCCACTACAAAAAGAGCGGTGGAAAGGGCGTCTGCCAAAAGGTCGTTTTCCGCCACTACGGTCACACTTAGCAAGCCGCTTTGGGCGGGAAAACCCGTGTGCGGATCCAGAATGTGGTGGTAACGCATCCCATCCTGTTCAAAATAGCGTTGCGAAGCCGAAGAGGTGATCACGGCCAAGTCTTTGACCTGCAATACCCCCAGCATCGCTCCTTCCGTGCGAGGATCTGCCACACCGATGCGCCAAGGACTTCCGTCCTCGCGTCCTCCCACGGCGCAAACACTGCCCCCCAGATCCAGCAAGGCCGAGGTAACTCCCGCTTTTTCCAGCAGACCTCTCAAGTGAAGGGCCGCCGCCCCCTTAGCCACGCTACCGAAGGTCAATCGACTTCCCTCTGCCAAAGAAACGGCCCCATCCTGCACTTGAATGCGCCGATAATCCACTTTGTTCAAGGCTTGAGCCAGGGTCTCTTCGTCCGGGACCCGTGCCTGTTCCGTTCCAAAGCCCCACAGCTGCCAAAGGGTCTGCACTGTCAAATCCAGCGCTCCTTGAGTCTGCTCGGAAACTTGAGCGGCTGCGGAAAGAGCCTCCAGGGTCAGTCCGTCGACCCGTACCGTTTCCCCGCTGTTAAGCCGAAACACTTCACTGCCCGCCAGCTTAGGGTCCCAAAGGCCCTCCAAGCGCCGCAGCTCCTGCACGCAAAGTTGGGCGGTCTCCGCCTTTCCCCTCACCTGCAGGGTCATATACGTATCCATACAAAGGATGCTTCGTTTTTCATAGGGTTCTCTGCCACAGCCGCTCAGCAGAAGCAACGCGACTCCAAGCAGTCCCCAAAACATTCTTCTCATAAGCCCTTCACCGAATCGGCGATCTCCACCAACCGTGCCAGGCGGTGAGCCACCCCCGATTTTGTCATGGGGGGATCGGTCAGCTGTCCCAATTGGGTCAGGGAAAGCTCGGGATTTTCCAGGCGCAAAACAGCCAGCTCGCGCAATTCAGGGGTCAGCCAGGCCAAGCCCTTTGTTTTTTTGATAGACAAAATAGCCTCCCGATGGCGGGTGGCGGCCCCCACGACCTTTTTGGTGTTGGCAGAATCGCAATTGTATATACGGTTGGCCTCGTTGCGCACGCCCCGAAGGATCTTTCCGCCCATCAATTCCATGGAGGACACACCCGCCCCCATCAAGGCCAGCAATTCTTCCGCCTGTTGGCCGTTTTTGATGTACACGACCTGCTTGCCTGCACGGGTGCTCAGTCTGGCGGCCATGCCCGTTTCGCTTTCCAGCAAATACATGAGATCCCTGGCCAGCCCCGAGCGGCGGGTCACAAATTCTACGCGCGAGCCTTTTTCGGGCTCTGCGGCCGCACCGCAAGCCAAGAAGGCCCCCCGCAAAAAGGAGGCGGCACAGCGCTCACATTGAAACAGGCTCATCAGCACCCGTAAAGATACCTGGCCGGGCTCGTACCCCAAAGCCGTGTACACGCTTTGGCTTTCCCCGCCCTGCAGCCCAACGGTGTGCAGCACGTGCCTGCCCGCATTGACGGTCTTTTCTTCCGTTTTTATGCCAAAACAACGCCGAAGCAAGCTAAGCAGCCTTTGAGCCGCCGCTTCGCTTTCAGAGCAAAATTCCATTCCCTCGGCCTCAAAACGGCGGGCAAACAAAAGCATTCCCGCACATTCCGATTGCAAGCAACAAGCCTCTGCCGTGCTCTGCCCCGCCAATTCTTTTTTGATCTGCAGGGTAAAAGACGTCTTCTTTTCGCTCATTTTTGAATATCCCTATGAATGATCTTCACCCGATGTCCCTTTTGGGAAAGGCGCTGTCCCAAATATTGCGCCAGAGTGACGGAGCGGTGATGCCCGCCCGTACAGCCAATGGCCAGCACCAGCAGGTTCTTCCCCTCCTCCCGATACAAGGGAAGGGTGTAATCCAGCAATCCATCTATATGGGGTAAAAGGCCCTTGGTGGCCTCCTGTGCCATCACAAAATGGTATACCCCGTCGTCCAGCCCCGTTTGCTCGCGCAGGCCCTCCACGTAAAAGGGGTTGGGTAAGCAACGCACGTCCAGCACCAGGTCGGCATCGCTGGGAATACCGTGCTTAAAGCCGAAGGAATACACGGTCACGGCCATGCCGCTTCCCTCTTCCTCGAACATGTTTTTAATGCGCTCCTGCAATTGACGGACGGAAAGCAAAGACGTATCCACCCGATAATCCGCCACCTCGCGCACAGGGGCCAACAGCTGGCGCTCCACCGCAATAGCCTCGGATACCGAGCCGGACACCGCGCTTTGCTGTAAGGGATGCACCCGTCGGTTTTCCTTGTAGCGGTTGACCAGCACGTCATCGTCGCATTCCAAAAACAGCACGCTGACCCGATGCCCCGCCTCGCGAAGCTCGGCCACCTGCCTGGCAAGGCCCGAAAAATCGTTCTCCCCGCGCACGTCCGCCACAAAGGCCGCCTTGCGGATATTGCCGCCTGCTTCGGCGCACATCTCCACAAAACGGGGCATCAATGCGGAAGGCATATTATCGATACAATAATACCCCAGGTCCTCCACCGCATGCGTCGCACAGCTCTTGCCCGAGCCGGACATTCCTGTGATGAGAATCAGTTCCATAATACTGTATCGCTCCCTTTGCTTTTTTATTTCCCGCAAAAGCGGATCTCGCACTCCAGCGCCACACCGAATTGCTTGTGCACCGTTTGGCGCACCTGCTCTATTAAAGCACGCACGTCCCCACAAGTGGCGCCTCCCTTGTTGACGATAAAGCCGGCGTGCTTTTCGCTGACGCAGGCACCGCCTACACAGCACCCCTTCAGCCCCGCCTGCTCGATCAAGGCTCCGGCAAAATAGCCCTCAGGCCGTTTAAACACACTGCCCGCGCTGGGCCACTCCAAGGGTTGCTTTTCCCTGCGGCGGTTCATATAGTCCTCCATACGGGCAAAGATCGCACCGGGCTCGTCGGGTTGCAGTTGCACCTGAATGTCGAGCACGGTTTTATCGGCAAAAGCGCTGCGGCGGTAGCCGAAGCCCAGCTCCTCACCGCGATAGACGTGCACCGTCCCACAGGAGTCCACCGCCCTTACAGCCGTGCAGACCTGGGCCAGCTCGCCGCCGTAGGCCCCGGCGTTCATGACTGCCGCGCCCCCCACCGTACCGGGGATCCCGTAGGCAAATTCCAACCCACTAAGGCCGTTTTCCGCCGCGTAACGGCAAAGCACGTTCAGCGGAACACCGCATTGGGCCGTCAGGAGGTTTTCGTTTCGGATAATACTTTTTAGGCGGCAGGTGCGGATCACCGCGCCGTCAATGCCCTCATCGGACACCAGCAGGTTGCTTCCGTTGCCCAACAGCATGTGGGGCGTTTTCGTCTGCCTGCACAAGGCCAGCGCGCGAAGCAGCTTTTCTTCCGTATCCGGCTCCATCAGCCACCGACAGGGGCCTCCGATGCGGAAAGTGGTCAGGCGGCTCATCTCTGCTTGGGCAGTTACAGCGATCTGCTCCTGCTCTGCCAAAGAAAAAAATTCCATCCTTCTCCCGCCTTTCTTGCAATTTCAATAGAAATATGATATACTTCCCCCACAAGGATACGTAAGGAAACTTCTTTTCATTCAAATTGTACCATATCCTTTTTGCAAAAACAAGGTGTTTTGAAATTTTTCACCTTTAAGGAGGCGGAGCTTTTGCGGCATAACGGCTGGTTCGTGCATTTGGGACAGGGCGTTTGCATACGCACCAAGGATATTGTGGGCGTTTTTGACCTGGACAATGCCAGCGTGCAAAAAAAGACCCGTGACACGCTGCGCTTGGCCGAGGAGGATGGGCGTATCCGCAGTCTCAGCGACGAGCTTCCCAAATCATTTTGCATCTGCGCGGGAAGGCTGCACCACAGTCCCTCGCTGATCCTCCTTTCCCCCTACTCCTCCTCCACCCTGCGCCGCCGTCTGGAAGATCCTTGTGCGGCGTTGATCACCGAAGGTGAAGAAAAATAAAAAAAACAACGCCCGACAAGGATCATCCCTTATCGGGCGTTTTTACACCTATCCCTCTTTAACAAGCCAAAAAAGCACCGCCTACGGTTCGCAAGCGGTGCTTTTGGTTATGCTCTGTTTAACTTCTGCATATTTTCCCGAAATTGCGCGTATTCAAATCAGGATTTGCGCATTTCGTCCAAGATCTGCTTGAGAAGATCCTCTGCCGTGGGATTCGCCTGCCGCTCCAGCTCCTTGGCTCTTTCCGCCTCGGCGGCGGCTGCGGCGGCCTGTTCTGCCGCCAAACGCTTTTTCTCCGCAAAATAAGCCTTTACGGCCTCTTTATCCCTTACAGAAACTCCCGCGGCCCGCAATTCCTTCCGTTCAGCCTTGTCCAGGGTGTTTTCCGCAATTTTTTTGGACAGTTCTTGATGCTCCTCGCGGAATTTATTGATCAACTTAACTACAGTAAACAGCACCAAGGCCACCAGGAAAAAGTTCAGTACCGTGGTCACGGTCAAGCCCCAGTTGATATAAATGGACTGGGTCAGGTCGATCTCCTCTGTCAAATTTCCCGCCTCGTCCGCTACGTACACCTTCTTTAAAAAGGTGAATATATGGCTCAGGCTCTCGGCCTTCAGCACCAGGGACAGCACCCAGTTGACCAAGGGCATGAGGACGTTATTGCTGACGGAATTGACGATGGCGGTAAACGAGCTACCCACGATCACACCTACGGCCATATCCACCACGTTCCCGCGCTTGACGAAGGTCTTAAATTCGTTGGCAAATTTTTGCATATGGGTCTCCCCCTTTTTCACTCTTTGATGCCCATTATATACCTTTTTTGCAGGATGTCAAGAAAAAGCCGAAAAAACGGGCGCCCTGCCCGTACAGGACGCCCGTTTCGGTTACGGTTGATAGGTCTCTCCGCTTTCCAGATCAAACCAGCGGAATTCCCCGTCTTCATATACCATATAGCTGTGGGGGGAACCGTTTTTGGGAATGGAAACGGAGCCCGTGTTCAGGTAACGTACCCCGTCGCGCAGGGTGTCCTCCGGAATATGGGTATGGCCGAAGAGCACCGTATCCCCTTCCTGCACGCAGGGCCTGCCACCATCCGTCAGATGATGCCCGTGCACGGCTACGATACGCTTGTCACCGTCCTGCAGCATCAGCGATTCGCAAAGCACGGAAAAGTCCAGCACCATCTGGTCCACCTCCGCATCGCAATTGCCACGCACGCAAAGGATCTTCCCCGCCCTTTCGTTCAGCATGGCCAGCACCTGCTTGGGGGCGTATTCACGCGGCAAATCGTTGCGCGGGCCGTGATATAAAACGTCTCCCAGCAACAGCAGGCGGTCGGGCTGCAACTGTTCCATACGTTCCATCAGCAAGCGGCAGTAATAAGCCGAGCCATGGATATCAGAAGCGATCATCAGTTTCATGGTTTTTCTCCCTTTTCTTTAAATCGAATGAAACAGAAACGGCCGCCGAAAAACGGCGGCCGTAGCGGAAACAATTTAGTGGTTGTCCTTTTCTGCGCCGTAGTGCACGTGCAACAGCTCGTGAGAACGGCCCTTCAGAATACCTGCGTACAGCGTATCCATCAAGGGGTTGTCCTGAGAACGGCGGATGCTGGAGGCACGGTCGGCACGGTACAGGCCGGTTCCGCGCTGGCCCTTGCCCGTCTTATCGGAGGCAGGCTGACCGGCACCGCATACGCAGCCGCCGGGACAAGCCATGACTTCCACCAGGTCGAAATGCTCGCCGTTTTGGATGCGCTTGATCACTTCCTCGGCGTTGCGCAGGCCGCTGACAACAGCCACGCGCAGTTCTTTGTCACCGTAGGGCACGGTAAATTCCTTGCAGCCTTCGTTGCCGCGGGCACCAATCTGAGAAATGGTAGCCAGACCGGCACGGGTCTTGTCGCCGGAAACGCGGCGCAGCACGGCTTCGGTCACACCGCCGGTCACACCAAAGATCACGCCGGCACCGGAAACGGAACCGAAGGGCGTATCCACAGCCTCGGGCTCCAGCTCGTCAAAGATCAGGCCGAATTCCTTGATCATGCGGATCAACTCTTGGGTGGTCATCACGGCGTCTACGTCGGGCATGCCGTTTTTGGTGAATTCCTCGCGGGCGGCTTCAAACTTTTTCGCCGTGCAAGGCATAACAGCCACGTGGAACAGGCGCTCGCCTTTTTCTTTGCTCTGCTCCTTAAGCAGGGAGGCCATCATCTGCATGGGAGAACGGCAGGAAGACACGTTGTCCAACAATTCGGGATGCATCTTCTCGCAGTAGCGGACCCATGCGGGGCAGCAGGAAGTGAAGAGGGGGAATTTTCCTCCCTTTTCCAAGCGGCCCAGGAACTCGGCAGATTCTTCCAGCACCGTTAGGTCAGCGCCGGCAGTGGTATCGTACACTTCGTCAAAGCCGATGCGGTGCAAGGCGGCCACGATCTTACCCATGGCGTTTTCACCCTCGGTCACGTTCAGCTCTTTACCCAAAGCCACACGCACGGCGGGGGCGATCTGCACAGACACCTTCACGTCCTTGTCGCTCAAAGCGCGCCAGACGCGGGACAGGTCGTTACGGACTACCAAAGCACCCGTGGGGCAAACGGCGGAGCACTGGCCGCAACCCACGCAGGTGGACTGGGACAGGGGCTTGTTGAAGGCCGTGCTAATGGTCATCTTGGAGCCGCGGTGGGCAAAGTCGATAGCGCCCACGTTCTGAATCTCGTTACACATACGCACGCAGTCGCCGCACAGGATGCACTTGCCGGTGTCGCGCACGATGCACAGGGAGGAATCGTCCACATTCTCCATAGCGGTATTGGGGAAACGAACGCCCTCGATATGGTAGCGCTCAGCCAATTCCTGCAGCTTGCACTTGCCGTTGTCCTCGCAAGTAGTGCAATCGCGGCAGTGGTTAGCCAGCAGCAATTCCAGGATCATCTTGCGGTACTTGCGCAGACGGTCGGAATTGGTCTTCACAGACATGCCGGGACGGGGAGGCGTGGAGCAGGCAGCTTCCAGCATGCCGCGCTCGTTCTCCACCATACACATACGGCAAGCACCGTACACGGACAGCTCGGAATGGTAGCAGAAGGTAGGCATCTGAATGCCGGCCTTACGGATCAGTTCCAACAGATTTTTTTCGTTTTCGATGACCACCGGCGTTCCGTCGATGATTACAAATTCACCTTTCATGTTCATGCCTCCTTGATGGCGTGGAACGGGCAGGAGCTCACGCACGCTTCACACTTAATGCACTTGGATTGGTCAATGACAAAGGGCTCTTTGATCTTACCGGAAATGGCACCCACAGGGCAGGTTCTGGAGCACTTGGAGCAGCCCTTGCAGAGCTCGGGATCAATGGTGATCTTCATCAGCTTCTTGCAGTTGCCGGTGGGACACACACCGTTGATATGAGCTTCGTATTCGTCGCGGAAATATTTCAGCGTGCTGCACACGGGGTTGGGCGCAGTCTTACCCAAGCCGCACAAAGCGGTGGACATGATCAGGTCAGCCAGCTCGGACAGCGTATCCAGATCTTCCTTCTGACCCTTGCCGGCCACGATGCGCTCCAAAATTTCCAGCATGCGCTTGGTGCCTTCGCGGCAGGGCACGCACTTACCGCAGGATTCGTTCTGCGTAAAGTTCATAAAGAAGCGAGCCACTTCCACCATGCAGGTGTGCTCGTCCATAACTACCAGACCGCCGGAGCCGATGATGGCGCCCACGCTCTTCAGGGAGTCGTAGTCCAAAGGCAGATCCAGATGATCCTTGGTCAAGCAACCGCCGGAGGGACCGCCGATCTGCACGGCCTTAAATTCGGCACCGCCGCGGCAACCGCCGCCGATGTCGTAAATAACTTCGCGCAGAGGAGTGCCCATGGGCACCTCGATCAAGCCGGTGTTCTCGATGTTACCGGTCAAAGCAAAGGCCTTGGTACCCGCGTTGTTGGCACTGCCCAGGTTGCGGAACCATTCGCTGCCCTGCATAATGATCTTAGGCACGTTGGCGTAGGTCTCCACGTTGTTGGGCACGGTGGGGCAGCCGAACAGGCCCTTTACCACCGTCAAAGGAGGACGCACGCGGGGGAAGCCGCGCTCGCCTTCAATAGAGGCGATCAAAGCCGTTTCCTCGCCGCAAACGAAAGCGCCTGCGCCGCGGTTGATGTGCATATGGAAGGAGAAGCCGGTGCCCAGGATGTTGTCACCCAGCAGGCCCACCTTTTCGGCCTGTGCAATGGCTTCCTTCAAGCGGGCCACGGCTATGGGATATTCGGCACGCACGTAAATGTAGCCGTCGGAAGCACCGGTGGCCACACCGGCAACCAGCATACCTTCCAGCACGCGGTGGGGGTCACCCTCCATGATGCTGCGGTCCATAAAGGCACCGGGGTCGCCTTCGTCGCCGTTGCAAAGGATGTATTTCTTTTCTGCCTGCAGTTTACGCACGGTCTCCCACTTGATACCTGCAGGGAAGCCGGCGCCGCCACGGCCGCGCAAACCGGAATCCTTCATTTCCTTGACGATCTGGTCGCCGTCCATGTCGAAGAGGGCCTTTTCCAAAGCGCTGTAGCCGCCGATGGCCAAATACTCGTACAGAGATTCAGCATCGATGTGGCCGCAGTTTTCCAGCACCACACGGGTCTGCTTTTTGTAGAAGGGAATGTCTTCCTGGCGGGCGTAGATCTGGCCGGCCTTCTGATAGGCCAAGCGCTCGATCAGCTGACCTGCGATGATGGTGCGCTCCACGATCTCTTCGCAGTCCTCCAGCTTGACCTTGGTGTACAACCAGCCCTGGGGCTCGATGCGCAGCAGCGGACCCATTTCGCAGAAGCCGTGGCAACCGCATTTTTTAAGACCGATCTCTTCATCAGTATGAGGATCTTCCTGCATTTCCAACGTCACGGAATAAGCCAATCCGTGTTCCTTCAGCAATTCCTGCAAACGGGCGTAAATATCCAGCGAGCCGCCGGCGATACAACCGGTACCGGCGCAAACCAGGATCTTCTTTTTCTGCAGATCCAACGCCTGACGGGCACGGGCCCGCAGAGCCTGCAGCTGTTCTCTGTTGTTAAGCATTGGCCGCTTCCTCCTTCAGGGTTTTGAGCAGCTCAGAAGCCTTGTCGGGCGTCATGGCTGCATATACCTTATCGTTCACCGTCAGCACGGGAGCCAGACCGCATGCACCCAGGCAGGACACCGTCTCCAGGGTAAACAGCAGATCGTCGGTGGTCTTTTTACCCTCGGTCAGGCCCAGATCCTTGCGCAGACGCTCCAGGATGGGAATGGAACGGCGCACGTGGCAGGCCGTACCGTCGCACACCTTGATGACGTACTTACCCTTGGGCTCCAGAGAAAAGTTCTCGTAGAAGGTCGCCACACTGTAAGCCTTGGCTTCACTGATCTCCAAGCGCTTGGCCAAATAGGGGAAAACCTCCTGGGGCAGGTAGTGGTAGTGCTCCTGGATCTCCTGCAGGATCGAGATGATCGCCTGTGCGCTGCAACCGTTTGCAACGATGATCTTCTCCACTTCGGAAAAATCAAACTCGCGACTCATTTTTGTGATTCCTCTTTTCTGAAAGTAGTTGATCTTGATTCGCTCGTTCGTGCGCGGAAATACATCCCCGCACCTCTATCCAACAACACTCATATAGCCCCGAGCGCATTCTTTCTGCGCGCGAGGCTGTACAAATGAAGTCTTCCGTAACGGTGTCTGCCGAAAGGCAGACCCGAACGCACCGCAACACCTTGCGCGCGTTCTCTTTATTATACATGATTCGACAAGGGTTTGTCAATGGTTATTTTGCTCTTTTCCGCATTTTCTGCAGAAGCAAAATACGGTTGTTTTTCCTTTTTTTATCAGGTTTGACGGTCGGTCACCCGCATGACCTTCAAATTGCCGATCTTTTCCGCACGGCGTTCCAGCTCGGTGGTCACGTCAGCCAGGGGCACGCCCCGTTCGGCCAGCATGACCATCAGGTGATACAGCAGGTCAGAGGTCTCTCCCACCAGCTCGTCGTGGTTGCCGTTTTTGGCGGCAATAATGGTCTCGGCGCATTCCTCGCCCACTTTTTTAAGGATCTTATCGCAGCCTTTTTCAAACAAATAGCAGGTGTAGCTTCCCTCTTGAGGCTCGGCCTGACGGGACAAGACTACCTCGTACAATTTTTCAAGAGCTTGGCTCATGCTTCCTCCTCCTCTTTTTTCACGTGGTTAAAAAAGCAGCTGACCTTCCCGGTGTGACAGGCAGGGCCCGCAGGCTCCACCAGTACCAGCAGCGTATCCTCGTCGCAATCGGCCTTGATCTCTACCACACGCTGCACGTTGCCGGAGGTGCCTCCCTTGTGCCAAAGGCATTGGCGACTGCGGCTGTAGAACCAGGTCTCCCCCGTTTCCAGCGTCAATTCCAAAGAGCGGCGGTTCATATAGGCCAGCATAAGCACCTGCTTGGTGTGCACGTCCTGCACGATAGCCGGGATCAGCTCTCCTTTTTGAAAATATCTATCCATAAAAATATGTCCTTTTTCGTTTATCGGGCGGCTTCCAGGGCCTGCTGAAGGGTCAGCGAGCCGCTGTAAAGAGCCTTGCCGCAAATGGCCCCATAAAGGCCCATCTGTGCCAGTTGACGTATCTGTTCCGCCGTGGTCACCCCGCCGGAAGCGATCAGTTGCATGTGGGGGAAGGCCTCCTGCAGGCGGCGCATCAGCTCCGTATTGGGGCCCTGCAGCATTCCATCGCAGGCAATATCCGTCACGATAGCCGTGCCGATCCCCGCCTGTTGAGCCTGCTCCAGCAAAGTAAACACCGTCAGATCCGTGGTCTCTGTCCAGCCCTGAACGGCTACCATTTCGTTGCGGCAGTCGGCGCCCAAAGCCACCTTGTCTCCAAAAGCACGGGCGGCCTGCGCCATCAGCTCGGGCTTTTTGACCGCCGCAGAGCCGATGATCACCCGCGCGGCTCCCGCATTCAGGTATTTTTCCGCCGTTTCCAGGGAACGGATCCCCCCGCCGATCTCCACGGGGATGTGCAATACTTCCACCATGCGGGCCAACAATTGGGCGTTATCTCCCCTTCCGCGGGCCGCATCCAGGTCCACGGCGTGAAGCCACTCGGCGCCGCCCCGCTCAAATTCCAGGGCCGCCTCCAGCGCATCGTCCGCCACCTGAGAGGCCGTATCGTATTCTCCGCGGCACAGGCGCACACAGCGCCCGCCCAACAGGTCCGTTGCAGGAAAAATGATCATGTCCCAACGTCTTCCTCTCTTATAACACGCCCTTGGAGGACAGAACGCCTCCCTCTCGCACAGTCACAGCGCGACGCAAAGCGTGGGCAAAAGCCTTGAACTGGCTTTCGATCTTATGATGATCGTTCTCCCCATACGGGGTATGCAAATGCAGGGTAATACCCGCGTTAAAGGCTACGGCGCGGAAAAACTCCTCCACCATTTGGGTGTCCAGATCCCCTACGGCAGGGGCGGTATAATCGCATTCGTACACCAAGAAGGCACGGCCGGAAATATCCATCACGCAGGAAGACATAGCCTCATCCATGGGGATGCGGCATTCGCCGAAGCGACAGATCCCACTGCGATCTCCCAAAGCCTCACGCAAGGCGTTGCCCAGCACGATGCCCACGTCCTCCACGGTATGGTGGCAGTCCACTTCCAGATCTCCCCGTACCTGCAGAGTCAGATCCATCCCGGCGTGCACGGAAAAAGCCCGCAGCATGTGGTCAAAAAAGCCCACACCCGTGCTTCCCGTAAAGCTTCCCTTTCCCTCCAGCGTCAATTGCAGATCAATAGAGGTCTCGGCGGTTTGACGAACGATATGTGCCTGTCTCACCTTTACCACCCTTCCTTTAGTATATCTTCCAAAGCCTTTTCGAGGATCCTGTGATCCCGGGGGCTTCCGGCAGTAATGCGCAAGCGGGTCGGCCCCACCTTACGCACAGCAATGCTTTTATCCAACAGGCGGCGGTGTAATTGAGCCGCTTTTTCCCCTTCCGCAAGCACGAAATTGGTCTGCGAGCCGTCCAACACGGCCAACCCCTCCGTCCGCGCGCAGAATTCGGCCAGGATCTGTCGCAGACGGTCGGTCTGCTTTAAGATCCGCCCCAGGGCGCGGTCTCGATAGCCGGGATAAGCCAGCATCTCTGCGGCGGCCATTTGAGAAAAGCTGTTGCAGTTAAAGGGAGATTTCACCGTTTTAAAAAGGCGGATCAATTCCTCTCGAGCCACGACAAAGCCTACCCGCAGTCCGGCCAGACCCATGGCCTTGGAGGTAGATTTCAGCACGCAAAGGTTTTCGTGTTCCCGAATGCGTCCCAAAAGAGGACGTCTAAAAAAGTCCATGTATACCTCGTCCAGGATCACCAGCACGCCATGCTTTTCGCAAAAGCGGATAAACTCCTCCACCACGGCTTCCTCTGCCCCGCTTCCCGTGGGATTGCAGGGGTTGGAGAACACGGCGATGCGGATGTCCCCTTGAGCGATACGAGCCTTAGCCGCCTCAAAATCAGGCAGACCGTCCTCCATTCGGGGAGAATTGACCAAGGTAAGCCCATACAAATGGGCGTAAAAGCGGTACATGGAAAAGTCCGGCTCAAAGACCAGCACCCCGTCGCCGGGGTCCGCAAAGGCGGAAAAAGCCACACCCAGCAGCTCGTCGGAGCCGTTGCCCGCCACAACGCAGGCCGGCTCCACGCCAAAGCAAGAAGCGGCGCGCCCGCAAAGGGCAACGGCATCGGGATCGGGATAGCGGTTGTAGGGTAGGCTCAGGGTCTTAAAAGCCAAACGAAGGCGCAGCCCAAGGGGCAGGCGCACAAAGCTTTCGTTAGCGTCTAATTTTACACGGAAGGTATCCGGTTGCGGCACGTAGGGGTCCATGGCCTCCACGCGCGGCGGAATACGGACAGCCATCTTTGATTCCTCCGTTACTTGGTTTGGCTGCTGTCGGCCAAATTGCCCAGCAAGGCGGCTGAACGGGAAAACGCCAGCTTGCGCTTCGCCGTGCTTCCCAGCGCACCTCCGTCCACCCTGCGAAGGCAGACGACTGCGTCCGTGGGAAGGACCGTCTTTTTTTCATCCTGCACCAGCAGTTCGCTTAAAGGCAGGCAGGTCTTTCCCCGCCACGCCTCGCGGACCGTGCCCAGATCCGCCCAAGCGTTTTGGTCCTCCAGCACGTCGTACAGCTCGGGCGTGAGGATGAACAGCACCCCCTTGCCGAAGCTCATCTCGCTCATCAGCTGCTGATATTGGTTGGTGTCATATTGCCCCGCGACGTCCAGATCGTCGTACACGGTCAGCGTCAAGCTCAACGCCTCGCCCTCTTCGCCTTTGGGCAAAAAGGGCCGAAGCAGAGAACAGATATATTCCTTGGCTTCCGTTTCGGAGAGATCGATCTCCCCGTCGTAAAACACATCCCCCGCATAGTATACCGTCACATCCGCATCGACCTTTTTCCTGCCGGTGGAAACAAGGACTCCCACCACCAGTACCAAGGCCAATCCCCCCAGGATCTGCCATTTGTGATAATACCAAAAGTTGAGGATCTTTTTCATCGTCTTACACCTGAAAAGCGCTTAATCTTCGGGCTTCATGGTGGGGAAGAGCAGCACGTCGCGGATGGAGGCGCTGTCCGTCAGCAGCATGACCAAGCGGTCGATGCCGATGCCCAGGCCGCCTGTAGGAGGCATGCCGTATTCCATCGCGCACAGGAAATCCTCGTCCACGCCGCAGGCTTCCTCGTCACCCGCTGCCTTCATGGCCGCCTGATGCTCAAAGCGCTGGCGCTGATCGATGGGGTCGTTCAGCTCGGAAAAAGCGTTGGCATGCTCGCGCCCCACGATGAACAGCTCAAAGCGCTCCGTATAACGGGGATCGGAGGGCTTGCGCTTGGCCAGCGGAGAGATCTCCACGGGGTATTCCATCAAAAACGTGGGCTGAATGAGCTTGCTTTCCGCATATTCTTCAAAGAACAGGTTCAAAATGTCGCCGATGCCGTAGCGATCCTCCACGTGCAGGTGATGCTCCTTCGCCAGCGCACGGGCCTGCTCCAGCGTTTCCACCTTGTCAAAATCCACCCCGGCGTAGCGGAGCACCGCATCCTTCATGGTCAGGCGCTCGAAGGGCTTTTCCAGGTCGATGGGCGTGCCGTCGTACACGATCTGCGTGGTGCCCAACACTTTGCGGGCCGTGTGGCGGATCAACGCCTCGGTCAGGTTCATCATGCCTTCAAAGTCGGTGTAGGCCTGATACAGCTCCAACAGCGTGAATTCGGGGTTGTGACGGGTGTCCATTCCCTCGTTGCGGAACACGCGGCCGATCTCGTACACACGGTCCAAGCCACCCACGATCAGGCGCTTAAGGTGCAGTTCCAAGGCAATGCGTAAGTACAGATCGATATCCAGCGTGTTGTGATGAGTGATAAAGGGACGGGCGGCGGCACCGCCTGCCTGGGTGTGCAGGAAAGGCGTTTCCACCTCCAAAAAGCCCTGCTCCTCCAGGAAGCTGCGGATCTCGCGGATGATGAGAGAGCGCTTGACGAAGGTGTCCTTCACCTCGTCGTTGACGATCAGGTCCACGTAACGGCGGCGGTAACGTGCCTCCGTATCCTTCAGGCCGTGGAATTTTTCGGGCAGGGGCAGCAGGGACTTGGACAGCAGGGTCATGCCCTTGCAATGCACCGAGATCTCGCCGCGGCGGGTGCGGAAGACAAAGCCCTCCACGCCCACGATATCGCCCACGTCCATGCGGGTAAAATCCTCGTAAGCCTCGGGGCCGATCTCATCGCTTTTCACGTAGATCTGGATGCGTCCCCGGGCGTCGCGAATATCGCAGAAGGAAGCCTTACCCATGTCGCGCTTGGACATAATACGCCCCGCTACGCGCACGGTCTGGTTTTCCATCTGTTCAAACTGCTCTTTAATAAAAGCACTGTAGTGGGTCTGGTCAAACTTTACCTGCACGAAGGGATCCTTCCCGCAGGCGCGCAGATTGGCCAGCTTTTCGCGGCGCACGCGAAGCTGGTCACCCAATTCAGGCTGATTTTGTTGGTCTAAAACCTGTTCATTTTCCGTCATATGGCAAATTCCTTTCCGTGTTATAAAAAGAGAAACTGCGGGGCAACTTGTTACAAGTGAACAGGCCGTCCCGCAAATCAAAGCATTACAAAGAGATCGAAAGGATCTCAAGACGCAGCACCTTGGCAGGCAGCTGCACTTCCACCGTGTCTCCCTCGCTGTGTCCCAGCAAAGCCTTCCCGATGGGAGATTCGTCGGAAATTTTGCGTGCGGGAGGGTCTGCCTCCAAGGAGCTGACGATGCTGTACTCCACCTCGGCGTTGCGGCCCAGATCCTTCACCTTGACCTTGGAGCCCACGCCTACACGGGTGGCACTCAGATCCCCGTTGGCGATCACACGCACGTTTTTGAGGATCTCCTCCAACTCGGCAATGCGGGTCTCGGTGGCAGCCTGGTCCTTTTTCGCCTCGTCGTATTCGCTGTTTTCGGAAAGATCGCCGAACCCCTTGGCCACCTTAATGGCTTCCGCCACTTCCTTGCGGCGCACCAGCTTTAAGTAGTCCAGCTCCTCCGTTAATTTTTGCTTGCCTTCCTCAGACAACAAGATCTCCTTCGCGGCCATATTGACAGCCTACCTTTCCTGTATTAAAGGGAACGAAGCCCCCTTCCCGGCGTCGCGGGTATTGTATGCGCAGGAGCAAAAAAAGATACCCGTCGGCAACGGGTCGAGCAAATAAAACGCGCAATTTCAGGATAACTTCGTATATTATAATCATCCTCCCCCGTTTTGTCAAGAGCTTTTCGCATTTTTGTTTTGGTTGCGGGTCGTTTGCCGTTTTTTCTCTTTTTTTCCGTTGACTTTCAGCAAATTTTTTAAATTTTTTTTAAAAAAACTTGACATCGTACAAAAGCGGTTGCTATAATAGGTGTAGATTCCCTTTGGGGAAAAATATTTTTTTGGAGGAAGAAAATCCATGAAAAAGCTTCTCGTTATGATCTGCGCTTTGGCAATGGTGTTCTCTCTGGCTTCTCTGGCCGCTTTTGAGACCGTGGACGTTGTCAAAGCCGCTGCTACCATCGACGGTGTGATCGCCGACGGCGAATGGGCCGGTGCTACCGCATGGGAGCACACCATGGCTGACATGCCCGCAACCCGCGCCACCAACGGCTTGGGCATCCAGGGCTCCGGCAATGATACCTGCCCCGATATGAAGGTTCGTGTGTCCTTCATGATCGACGCCGACTACCTGTACATCCTGGAGACCCGTTCCGGTGACACCACTCCCGTCTTCAATCAGACCAATCCCGGTCTGGAAGCTGAAAACGGTGACGGTTCCTACCTGTTCTTCATGAAGAACGGCACTTACAATAATGCTATCGGTATCGTTCCCCAGCTGAAGGGCAAGACCGTTCCCGGCGTGGGCACCGGTGCTCCCATGAACTCCGACAACGCCGAGGTTGCCTGCACCATGACCGCTGACGGTTGGGTGCTGGAAGCCAAGGTCAAGCTGAGCGCTCTCGGTTACACCTACGACGATTTTGCCAACGGCATCATCAACTTGTCCTACTGCGCCGCTAACATGATCGCTTCCACCGGTACCGCTTCAGCCAACGCCGGCAACGGCGGCTGGTGCCAGATGGACTTTGAAGGTGTCACTGTTTGGGCCAAGGGTCCCAAGGTTGTCCTGGTTGACGCTCCCGCCCCCGCTCCCGAGACCGTTCCTGCTGAGACCGCTCCCGCCACCGCTCCTGCCACCACTCCCGCTGAGACCGCTCCTGCCACCACTCCCGCTGCTACCACCCCCACCACCGGTGGTATCTCCCTGATCGCTGTGGCCGGCCTGGGTCTGGTTGCCGCTTCCTTGGCTTCCAAGAAGCGCAAGTAAGCCATCGGCTCTTAAGCAATCATAAGAATTCGGCATAGCCGCAAGGCTATGCCGTTTTTTTGTTCACTCGGCTTTTTTTCATATTTTTCTTCCCTTTCCCCTCCCTATTCTTGACAGACGGAGGAAAAAGGCATATACTGACTGTAACTTTTTTCACAGGAAAGGCAGAACTTTTATGCAGACCAATCTAACCGAAAGAGATCGTTTCATCCAAACCATCAAACGCCAACCCGTAGGCGGGCGTGTCCCCACCTTTGAGCTGGTGTTTTACCTAACTATGGAGTCCATCGGCAAGGTGCATCCCACTCACCGTAATTTTGTCCAATGGGCGCAAATGTCCGAAAGCGAGAAAAAGGCGCAAATCGCAGACTCGGCGGACTGCTATGTCAGCATTGCGGAAAAATATCACCACAGCGCCATTTTCGTGCATCCCAACCCCTGGGACTACCCCAACACGGCTCGCCTTCTTGAGGCCATCCGCGAACGCTCCGGCAGTCAGCAGTACTGCCTGATGTTGGCGGGCGACCCCACCTTTGCCATGCCCGACGGTTCCGGCATGATGGCGTTTACCGAAAGGATGTATGAGGATGCCGAGGGGCTGAAAAAGGAAGCCGAGACCTCCCTTCGCAATTTTACGGAGATGGCCGACTTTTACACCAAATATCCGGGACTTTTGGACGGCTTTCTACTCTGCTCCGACTATTGCTTCAACATCAATCCCTTTTTCACCGGGGAAATGTTTGACGAATTTATCGGCCCTTATCTGCAGCGCATCATTACCGAATACCATGACCGCGGCTATATTGCCATCAAGCATACCGACGGCAACATCATGCCCATTGCGGAAGAGCTGGTTCAATGCGGACCCGACGCTCTGCATTCCCTGGATCCTCAGGGTGGCGTAAGCCTATCGGAAATGAAGCGCCGTTTCGGCCACCGCGTGGCCCTTTGCGGTAACGTGAACTGCGGCCTGCTGCAAACGGGTACGGAGGAGGAAGCCGCCGCGGATGTGCGCCGCAGTCTGCGCGAGGGCCTGGCCGACGGGGGCACGGGTTACGTGTTCTGCACCTCCAACTGTGCCTACACGGGACTCCCCCTGGAGCGTTACGAAATGATGAACCGCATTTGGTGGGAAGAAGGCCTTTTGCCGTAAAACGGAAAAAGGTGAAAAGATTTTCTCCAAAAAACTCTTTCCGACTTGACTTTGTCATTTTATTGTGTTATCATGTTAGCACGCTAAAGTAAGAAAGGAATCGCATCATGTCATCCTACAAACTTAACACTCCGGAGGGCACCCGCAATCTGCTTTTCGGCGAATGCCGTTTGAAACGCCGGGTGGAACGCCGGTTGGAAGAATACTACCTGTCGAAGGGCTTTTACGAGGTCATTACCCCCACGCTGGAATTTTCCGACGTGTTCGCCCAAAATGGCGTCAATGTGTTTGAATCCGCCTACAAGCTTTTCGACCCCCGCGGGCGCGTGCTGATGTTGCGCCCCGACGTGACCATGCCTGTAGCCAGGGTCGTCTCCTCCCAGCTTAACGGCGTACGCATGCCCTTAAAGCTGTTCTACACCCAAAACGTATTTGCCATGAAGCACGGCGTGGCCGGCAGCCGCGACGAGCTGACCCAAAGCGGTGTGGAAGTGGTGGGGGCAGACGGCTTTGCCGCTGACACGGACATTTTGGTGACAGCCGCCCAGGCCCTGGCCTGCTGTGCCCCGCGTTTTCAGATCGAGGTGGGCTGCACGGGCTTTTACGAGGCCCTGGCCGCCAGTGCCTGCCTGACTGCCGAGCAGGACGGGCAGATCCGCCGCCTGATCGGGGGTAAAAATTACGCCGCGCTGAAATCCTACGTGGACGGTTGCGGCAATGGCCCCGCTTTTGACGCCTTAAAACTGCTTCCCCAGCTTTTCGGCGGCAAGGAGGTCCCCCAAAAGGCGCGCGCTTTGGCCGCAGGCAACGAAAAAGCCCTGGCCGAGCTGGACCGTTTGGAGCGCCTGATGAGCCGTTTGGAGGCCCTGGGCTTTGCCGGTCGCATCACCTACGACTTGGGCCTGATCGACTTGATCGGGTATTACACGGGCATCGTGTTCAAGGGATACGTAGAGGGCTTTGGCACGGAGGTGCTTTCCGGCGGCCGCTACAACAACCTGTATGGCTGCTTCGGCGCTTCTCACCCCGCCGCAGGCTTTGCCATTAACGTAGACGCCGTCAGCGATGCGCTGTACACCGCAGGCACGCGGGTAGAACAGCAGCCCCCCCAATGGCTGTTGCTGATCCGCGCCGAGGAAACAGCCTCCCGCTTTATGCAGGAGTTGACCGCCCAAGGGCAGACCTTTACCCTTTCCCCCACGGAGGATGAGGACGAGGCCGCTGTTTACGCCGCCGCCATGGGCATGAAAAAGCTGGCCGTGGCTGAGGAAAACAGTGTGCGCACCGTGGAACTGACCCCTAAGGAGGAGGCTTAATATGCTGCGTATTGCATTGACCAAAGGGCGCATTGAAGAAAAAGCCATCGCCCTTTTTGAAAAAAGCGGATACGACTGCACCCCCCTGCACGACAAGGGGCGCAAGTTGATCTTTTCCCTGCCCGAGGCCGGCCTGGAATTTGTGCTGGCCAAAGCGGCCGACGTGATCACCTACGTAGAGCACGGGGTGTGCGATGCGGGCGTTGTGGGCAAAGACACGATCATGGAAAACGGCCGTTCTTTTTTCGAGATCATGGATCTGGGCTTCGGCCATTGCCGTTTCTGTCTTTGCGGTCTGGAAGGAAAAAACTTTTACGACGGCTACCGTGACAAAAAGATCGCCACCAAATACCCTAAGGTAGCCAAAGATTATTTTGATTCCAAGGGCATCAATGTGGAAACCGTCAAGATCGAGGGTTCTGTGGAGCTGGCCCCCTTGCTGGGCCTGGCTGACGGCATCGTGGACATTGTGGAAACAGGCTCCACCCTAAAGGAAAACGGCCTGACCGTTTACGAGACTGTGGCCCCCATTTCGGCCCGTTTGATCGTGAACGTGGCCTCCATGAAGTTGAAAAAAGCAGAGATCGACCTTCTTTCCTCCAGGCTGACCCGGGCCTTGGAGGGCTGATCTATCGGAAAGGAATATGTTTCATGATACTTCGAACCATTTACGCCAACGGCAAGGACGAGCTGGAATTCTGGCGCTTTCTTCGCGAGCGCGGGGATGAGAACCTGCGTCAGGCCGAATATACCGTCAACGAGATCATTCGCCGCGTGCAAAGTGAAGGTGACGAGGCCGTGCGGGACTGTTGCCTCCGTTTTGACGGTACCTGCCCCGCCGTGTTTGAACTAAGCACCGAGGAGCGCCGTCAGGCCGCCGCCAAGGCTTCCCCCGAGCTGGTGCGCATCATGCGCAAAGCGGCCGACAACATCCGCGCCTTTCACGAAAAGCAGCTGGCCCAAAGCTATGAGTTGCGTGAAAACGGCCGTGTATTGGGTCAGCTGGTGCGCCCGCTGGCCAGGGTCGGTCTTTACGTCCCCGGCGGCACAGCCGCCTATCCCTCCAGCGTACTGATGAACGCCGTTCCCGCCAAGCTGGCAGGTGTTAAAGAGCTGGTCATGGTCACGCCTCCCAAGGCAGACGGCCCTTCCCCCAATATTATGGCCGCCGCCGAGATCGCAGGGGTAGACCGCATCTTTACCGTGGGCGGCGCTCAAGCGGTGGCCGCGCTGGCCTTCGGCACGGACAGCATTCCCCGTTGCGACAAGGTCGTGGGCCCCGGAAACCGCTTCGTGGCCACGGCCAAGCAACTGCTGTACGGCACCATTGACATCGACATGATCGCCGGCCCCTCCGAGATCCTGGTGGTAGCTGACGACACGGCAGATCCCGCCTTCGTGGCCGCAGATCTGCTTTCCCAGGCCGAGCATGACCGCCAGGCCTCTGCCGTTCTCCTTTGCGTCAGCGACGGCTTTGCCGCCCGCGTGCGCGAGGAACTGGCCAAACAGTTGGAAGCCCTGCCCCGCAAGGAGATCGCTGAGGCCTCTTTAAGCGGCTACGGCGCGCTGATCGTTTGCCCCAACGTAGAACAGGCTGTGGCTCTGTCCAACCTTTTCGCCCCCGAGCACCTGGAGCTTTCGGTGGAAAACCCGGAGGCGTGGCTGGAAAAGGTGGAAAACGCAGGCTCCGTCTTTTTGGGCAGCTACGCACCCGAATCTTTGGGCGATTATCTGGCCGGCACCAACCACGTTCTCCCAACGGGCGGAACGGCCCGCTTTTTCTCTCCGCTGGGTGTATACGATTTTGTCAAGCGCATCAGCTACCAGTCCTGCACGCGGGAAGCCTTTGCCCTGCAGGGGGCCGACGTGGCCGCCTTTGCGGAAGCGGAGGGGTTGCAGGCCCATGCCAACGCAGCCAAGATCCGTTTGGACTGATCTTTGCCTTTTGCGGCAGAAAATCCTTGAAACAACAGGGTTTTCTGCCGTTTTTTCTTGACAAAACAAGGCCTTGGATGTAGAATAAAGGATAATGAATTGATCAGGTTCGGTTTTTCCGATCTTTTACGGTAAAGGAAGCAGTCACAGTGAAAACATACGATTCCGACAGTTACGATATCGGCGTAGTGGGAGCCGGGCACGCAGGCATTGAAGCGGCGCTGGCCGCCGCGCGCCTGGGCTTTCGCACCGCCCTGTTCACCCTTAATTTGGACAGTGTGGGCAACATGCCCTGCAACCCCTGCATTGGGGGTACGGGCAAGGGTCACCTGGTCTACGAGATCGATGCTTTGGGGGGAGAAATGGGCCGTGCGGCCGACGAGACCGCCCTGCAAAGTCGCCTGCTCAACCGCGGAAAAGGGCCAGCCGTACAATCCAAGCGGGTACAAAGCGACCGCAGTGCCTACCGCCTGCGCATGAAACGGGTACTGGAGCAGGAGCCCAACCTGTTTTTGGTCCAAACCGAGATCGTAGATGTGGAGGCAACCGACGGGGCCGTGACGGCCTTGATCAGCCGTTTGGGCGCCCGCTTTCCCGTAAAGGCCGCCATTCTTTGCACCGGCACCTACCTTAACGGCAAGATCCATATTGGCGAGGTCAACTACACCGGAGGGCCGGACGGTCTGTTTGCCGCCACCGGTCTGACCAAATCCCTGCAAAAGTTGGGGCTTCCCCTGCTCCGTTTTAAAACCGGGACCCCGGCCAGGATCCTTCGCAGCAGCGTGGATACGTCTCACCTGGAGGTCCAGCCCGGCGATGAAGACGCCGTACCTTTTTCTGCCGACACGGCTGAAAAGCCCATCAACGCCGTGACCTGCTATATTACCTATACCAACGAAAACACACACCGCATCATCAAGCAAAATTTGCACCGTTCTCCCCTGTATGCCGGCGTCATCGAAGGCGTTGGCCCCCGCTACTGTCCCAGCATTGAGGATAAGCTGACCCGCTTTCCGGACAAAGAACGCCATCAACTCTTTATTGAGCCCTGCGGCGCCTCCACCGAGGAAATGTATGTGCAAGGTCTGAGCTCCTCCTTGCCCGAGGAGGTCCAGCGGGAGTTTCTCCATTCCATCGAGGGGCTGGAGCACGCCCACATCCTCCGCCCCGCCTACGCCATTGAGTACGATTGCATCGACGCCCGCTGTCTTCGCCATACGCTGGAATGCAAGCATATCCGCGGGCTGTACGGCGCAGGCCAGTTCAACGGCTCCTCCGGCTACGAGGAGGCCGCCGCCCAAGGATTGATGGCTGGGATCAACGCAGCTTTACAGCTAAAGGGAGAAGAGCCCCTTGTCCTCTCTCGCGACAGCTCCTATATCGGCGTGCTGATCGACGATCTTGTTACCAAGGGCACCAACGAGCCCTACCGCATCATGACCTCCCGCTCCGAATACCGCCTGCTGATCCGTCAGGACAATGCGGACAGCCGTCTGACGCCCCTGGGCCGCAGATGCGGATTGATTGGGGATGAGCGCTGGGCCCGTTTTCAGGAAAAGCAGACTGCTTTGGAGCAGGAGCTGGCCCGCCTGCGCCGCACGGTCGTGGCTCCAAGCGTGACCGCAAACGATCTGCTGACCTCCCACGGCACCGCCCCGTTGACCACGGGAGCCAAGCTTGCCGATCTGCTCAAGCGTCCCGAAATGACCTACGCCCTTTTGGCACAGGTAGACCCCGAGCGCCCCTCCTTGCCCCCCGCTCTTTGCCAACGCATTGAGGTAGAGCTGAAATACGAAGGGTATCTGCGCAAGCAGGAGCTGGAGGCCGCCCGCATCCGCAAGGCGGAAAACACACCCCTTCCCCCGGATGCGGATTACACCCATATGGACGGATTGCGCCTGGAGGCGCGCGCCAAGTTGCAGTCCCTGCGTCCCGAAACGGTAGGACAGGCCGCCCGCATCAGCGGCGTGTCCCCTGCTGACATTACCGTATTGCTGGTATGGTTGGAGCAGACCCGCCGCAAAACTTCCCTTTTTGCGGACCAAGAGTCTGCGGAAGGCACACACACGATTTAGAGTTGCTTTTTACCCGTAAATATGATAAACTGACAAGTGATCGTTTTTAAACAGAGGGATATCTTCATGAAAAAAAAGGCGTTATTCCTGTTTAATCCGCAAGCAGGAAAATCACAAGTGAAAAACAACCTGATGGGCATCATAGACCTGTTTGTCAAGCAAGGTTACGACGTGAACGTCCATCCCACCCAAGCTCCCGGCGAGGTCACCAACCTGTTAAGCGAAAGTGCCTCGGAATACGACCTGCTTTTGCTGGCCGGGGGAGACGGAACCCTGAACGAAGCCGTCAACGGCCTGATGAATTGCGAGGTCCGCCCCGTTATTGGGTACATTCCCGCAGGCACGGTCAACGACGTGGCCTCCTCCCTGCACATTCCCAAAAACATCCGCAAGGCAGCTGCCAAGGTCGCCTACGGTCATCCCTATTCCTACGACGTGGGGGCCTTTAACCAACGGCATTTCATTTATACCGCCGCCTTCGGCGCGTTTACGGCGGCCTCCTACGCCACCCCGCGCAACTCCAAAAAGACTTTGGGGCGTACCGCCTATTTGCTGGAGGGAATCAGAAGCCTATCCAGCATCAAGGGATACCGCGTGCGCATTGAATACGACGGGGGCTGTTTGGAAGACGACTTTCTGTTGGGTATGGTCACCAATTCCACCTCCGTGGGCGGCTTTAAGCTGTTTGACCGCGAGCGCATCTCCCTTAACGACGGCCTGCTGGAGGCCTCCCTCATCAAAATGCCCCGCACTCCGTTGGAATTCCAGCACCTGCTCAACGCCTTAAGCTCCCGCAAGGCCGACGACCAAACCGTCACCGTTTTGAAATCCGCCGCCTTCAAGATCACCACTACCGAGGAGCTGGCCTGGACCCTGGACGGCGAATACGGCGGCACCACCACTTTGGCCAACATTCACGTTTGCCCCGGTGCTGTGTCCATTTTGATCTAAACGTACAAAATCAAACCAAAAAGGAATGACTGACTATATGGAATACCGCTTTTCCAACGGGCTGAGGGATCTGAAGCCCTCCGCCATCCGTGAGATCTTTAAATCTCTTTCCGATCCGCAGATCATCGCTTTTGCCGCAGGCAACCCTGCCGCCGAAAGCTTCCCCGTGAAGGATCTTTCCCGCCTGTCGGCGAGGCTGTTTGAGACCCAGGCAGCCACCGCCTTGCAATACGGCACCACCGAAGGGTATATGCCCCTGCGCAAAGCCGTGGAAAGCCGTCTGCAGGAGCGCTTCGGCATTGACAGCGAAGCGAACGAGCTGCTCATCGTTTCCGGCGGCCAACAGGGTATCGACCTGACGGCCAAAGCTCTGCTCAATCCCGGTGACACGGTGATCGCCGAAAGCCCCAGCTTTATCGGAGGGCTGAACACCTTCCGCTCCTACGCCGCCAAGCTGGTGGGGGTAGAGCTGACAGAAAAGGGCATTTGTGTGGAAAAGCTGGAAGCGGCACTGAAGGCCAATCCTCAAGCCAAGCTGCTTTATACCATTCCCACCTTTCACAACCCCAGCGGGATCACCACCGACCTGCCCACCCGCAAGGCGGTGTACGAGCTTTGCAAGCGCTACGGCGTCATGATCCTGGAGGACAATCCTTACGGCGAGTTGCGCTTTGCCGGCGAAGACGTGCCCACTTACAAAAGCATGGACACGGAAGGCATCGTGGTGTACTGCGGTTCCTTCTCCAAGGTGCTTTCCGCAGGTATGCGCGTAGGCTTCGTATCTGCTCCCAAGGGCTTCGTAAGCAAAATGACGGTGGCCAAGCAAGGGCAGGACGTACACACCAACCTGTTCTTCCAGATGCTGTGCCACGCCTTTATGACGCAGTGTGATATGGACGCCCATATTGACGGCATCCGCGCCCTGTACCGCCGCAAATGCGCCCTGATGCTGGAAACCATGGACCGCTGCTTTGATTCCCGCGTGCAATACACCCGTCCTGACGGCGGTCTGTTCTTGTGGTGCACCATGCCCGAGGGCACGGATATCGACGGCTTTGTGAAAGCGGCGTTGGCCAAAAAAGTTGCCGTTGTCCCCGGTGTTGCCTTTGCCCCCGATCCCACCGTTCCCTCCCCCTGCTTCCGTGTAACCTACGCCACTCCTACGGAAGAGCAGATCGTGCGGGGCACCGAGATCCTGGCAGACACCATGAAAGATTTTTTGAAATAAGAGGAATACATCCATGAACAAAGACGGAAAAAAAGTCATCTTCTCCGGCATTAAGCCCTCCGGAGACCTCCATATCGGCCATTTTATCGGGGCTTTAAAAAACTGGAAGGCCCTGCAGGACGAATATGAATGCTATTACTCCGTGGTAGACATGCACGCTATCACCGTGCGTCAGGATCCCGCTCAGCTTCGCAAGCGCAGTCTTTCCATGATCGCTCAATACGTAGCCTGCGGCCTGGATCCCCAAAAGAACACGTTTTTCATTCAAAGTCATGTGCCCACCCACGCGGAGCTGGGCTGGGTTTTGGATTGCTATACCATGTTCGGCGAGCTTTCCCGCATGACCCAGTTTAAGGATAAATCTGCCAAGCACGCCGACAATATCAACGCCGGCCTGTTCACCTATCCTACCCTGATGGCCGCCGATATCCTGCTTTACCAAACCGACCTGGTCCCCGTCGGGGAAGACCAGACCCAGCATATCGAGATCGCCCGTGACATCGCCAACCGCTTCAACGGCATCTACGGGGAGACCTTTACCATGCCCCAGGCCTACACACCCAAGGTAGGTGCACGCATCAAATCCCTGCAAAATCCAGCTGAAAAAATGTCTAAATCCGATGAAAACGCCAATGCCTGCGTGCTCATCCTTGATGATCCCGATACCATCATGCGCAAGTTCCGCCGCGCCGTAACGGACAGCGGCAGTGAAGTGCGCCGCGGCGAAGGCAAGGACGGGATCAACAACCTCATCACCATTTACAGTGCCATCACCGGCCTGACCCCCGAACAGGTAGAAGCCGAGTTTGAGGGCAAGGGATACGGCGATTTCAAAACGGCTGTGGGCGAGCAAGTATGCAGCGCCATGCGCCCCGTGCAGGAGGAATACCGGCGTTTGATGGCCTCCAAGGATTTCCTGCAGGCCATTTACAAGGAAGGTGCCCAGCGTGCGCTGAGTGCTTCTTCCCGCACCCTTCGCAAGGTATACCGCAAGGTAGGCTTTGTGGACAGATAAGAATTTTTCCCGAAAGCGAGGAAGTTTTGCCGTGAGCCAAGCTGAATATCTGCGTATATTCTGCGGCCTGCTGGGAACCGCCGCCATCGCCTTTGCCGCGACTCCCTTCGTGCGTAGGCTTGCCATCCGCGTCAAAGCGTTGGATATTCCCAAGGACGAACGCCGCATGCATAAAAAGCCCATTCCCCTTTTGGGCGGGTTGGCCCTTTTTACCGCTTTTATTGCGGCGTACCTGATCCTTTTCCCCATCACCTCGGAAAACCTGTTCTTTTTGCTGGGCGCCCTGGTAATCGTGGCAGTGGGCACGCTGGACGACATACGTCCCCTTTCCCCCGCAATCAAAGCGTTGGGGCAAGTGGTCGCCTGCCTGTTTCCCATTTTCGGGGGCATGCAGATCGATTATATCGGCTGGTTTGGCGGGGAATATTTGGGCTTTCATCCCTGGATCTCCGTACTGCTGACCCTGGTATGGATGTTTGCCATCATCAACGCCATCAACCTGGTAGACGGACTGGACGGACTGGCTGTGGGCCTTTCTGCCATCTCCGCCATTGCGATGCTGGTCATTTCCATCATGATCGGCAACCCCATCACGGCGGTCACCTCTGCCCTGCTGGCAGGTGCCTGCCTGGGCTTTATTCCCTACAATATCAATCCCGCCAAGATTTTTATGGGGGATGCAGGTGCTTTGTTTTTGGGCTACGTGTTGGCCTGTCTTTCCGTACAGGGTATGTTTAAAGCCTACACCGTCATCTCTCTGTTTGTGCCCCTTTGCATCTTTGCCGTGCCCCTGTTTGACACGGTCACTTCCTTCCTGCGCCGCCTGTTAAAGGGCAAAAATCCCTTCCAGGGGGATAAGCAGCATCTTCACCACAAGCTGATCCTCAAGGGTCTGACACAGACTCAAAGCGTACTGGTCCTTTACTCTGCCTCGGCCATTATCGGTTTGGCCGCCGTCGTAATTGCCGAGGGAAGCTTACTGGTGGGCTTTGTGTTGATGCTGGTGGCCATTGCCGTTTCCTTTGCCCTGACGGGCATTTTCTCCCGCGTCGATAAAGAGACCTCCAAAGCCGACGCCACTCAGGAGACACCCCATGAGTAAGCAACGCAAACGCCTCCGCCTTACGCTGTCGGTCTCAGCGGCGGTCCTTGTGCTGACCTTTGCTTTTTTGATGGCTAAAAAGCCCCCCCAAGCCCCTTTTTGGCAGTGGATACGGGGCCAATACCAGGTGCAGTCTTTGCCTGACGGCATCAACCGCCTGCTCAACACCCCCGTAGATCAAGGCTCCCGCATCAGCCTGGAGGTTTCAGCCGACAACGTGCGCGCCCTGCTTCGGCAAGCCGAATTTCCAACCAAGCTCTATTGGAGCTTTGCCCTTACCCGCGGAGACGGTACCCTGTCGCGCACACAAACGGTTCGTTTGTGGATCTCGGGCAACCGATTCCGCCTGGAGCAATTTGGGGAGGACGGCTCGCTGATACGCCTGGCCACAGACGACGGCACGAAGTTTGTCAGCACCTACGTTCACGGGGAGAACCGTTTTGAGGCCCCCTCCTCTCAAAGCTTTGACGCTGTGGCAGAGGCGGGTGCTGTCAGCCTGACCTACTTTCTTTCCGCCTACGAGCCGCTGATCCAGAACGCCAGCCTGGTGAAAACCGCTTCGGACACCACCATCGAGCTGACCTTTGAAGACAGGCAACTGCAACAAACAGAGACCTATGCGGTCTCCCTGACCAAGGGGATCGTGCCGGAAGCTTCTGTCATCTCCCGGGGAAAAACGGTCTATCAGCTGACTACCCTGGAGGCTGTAACGGATTTTCAGGAAAATGAGGAAATGTTCAACCAGTAGCCTTCGCCGTTTGTTTCACAAACTGTCCTCCTTCGGAAGGCATTTGTGCGCAAATCAAAGAATTTTTCTCTTTTCTTTCCGATTTCCTATTGACTTCCCCTATGTTTTGTGCTATAATGTACACTAATCGAAAATTGCGAAGTTATCAACAGCGTTCGCTTGACTTTTATACAGAAAGGACTCTTTGGATCATGACCAACAACAAAGCCCTGCTCCAATGGGTGGCCGATATGCAGGCCATCACCAAACCTGACTCTGTGCTGTGGATCGACGGAACCGAAGCTCAGTTGAATGAACTGCGCGCTCAGGCCACCGCCACGGGCGAGATCATCCCCCTTAACGAAGAAAAACTGCCCGGTTGCTATCTGCACCGCACCGCAGTCAACGACGTAGCCCGTGTGGAGGACCGCACCTTCATCTGCACCTCCCGCAAGGAAGACGCAGGCCCCACCAACAACTGGATGGCTCCCGCCGATTGCTACGATATGCTCTATAAGCTCTACGACGGCGCCATGACCGGCCGCACCATGTACGTCATTCCCTACTCCATGGGCCCCATCGGCTCTCCCTTCTCCAAGATCGGCATTGAGTTGACCGACTCCATCTACGTGGTGCTGAACATGCAGATCATGACCCGTATCGGCAAGGAAGTGCTGGATACGCTGGGTGAAAACGGCGAATTCATCAAGGGTCTGCACTCCAAAGCTCAGCTGGATGAAAGCAAGCGATATATCTGCCATTTCCCCGAGGACAACACCATCATGTCCGTCAACTCCGGCTACGGCGGTAACGTACTGCTGGGCAAAAAATGCTTCGCCCTGCGTATCGCTTCCCATCTGGGTCACCGCGAAGGCTGGATGGCCGAGCACATGCTGATTCTGGGCTTGGAAAATCCCCAGGGCGAGGTGCATTATATTGCCGCTGCCTTCCCCTCTGCCTGCGGCAAGACCAACCTGGCCATGCTCATCCCCCCCGAGCTGTACCGCGAAAAGGGATACAAGGTTTGGTGTGTGGGTGACGATATCGCCTGGCTGCGCATTGGCGAGGATGGCCGTCTGTGGGCCGTCAACCCCGAAAACGGTTTCTTCGGCGTGGCTCCCGGCACCAGCGTAAAGTCCAATCCCAACGCCCTGGCCTCCACCCGTGCCAATACGATCTTTACCAACGTAGTACACAATCTGGACGACAACACCGTTTGGTGGGAAGGTCTGGATAAGAATCCTCCCAAGAACGCCGTCAACTGGAAGGGTGAACCTTGGGATTGCACCGACGGCAGCAAGGGTGCCCACCCCAACTCCCGCTTTACGGCTCCCGCCGCTCAGTGCCCCTGCATTTCCGATCAGTTTGACAGCCCCAAGGGTGTGCCGATCAGCGCCATCGTGTTCGGTGGCCGTCGTGCCAAGACCGCTCCCCTGGTGTTCCAGTCCTTTAACTGGCAGCACGGTGTGTTCGTAGGCTCTGCTATGGCTTCCGAAACCACGGCCGCCGCTACCGGTGCTGTGGGCGTGGTACGCCGCGATCCCATGGCCATGCTTCCCTTCTGCGGCTATCACATGGGCGACTATTTTGCCCACTGGCTGGAGATGGGCAAGCGTATCCCCAACGCTCCCAAGATCTTCCACGTCAACTGGTTCCGCACCGACGACGAAGGCCACTTCCTGTGGCCCGGCTTCGGCGACAACATGCGTGTGTTGGAATGGATCATTGACCGTTGCGAAGGCAAGGCCGGCGCCGACGAAACGGCTATCGGCTGGTTGCCCAAGCCCGAGGACATCGATCTGGAAGCCCTGGATATGGACTTGGATACTCTGCGTGGCCTGCTGAGCGTGGACAAAGATCTTTGGAAGGAAGAAAGCGAAGGCATCGCTTCCTTCTACGCCAAGATCGGTGACCGCCTGCCTGCCCAGCTTCGCGAAGAGCTGGAGGCTCTCAAAGCTCGCCTCAACTAACCCCATAAAACAGCACCCCGGTTCAAATGAACCGGGGTGCTTTCTTTTTGGTTTTATTCAATACCGAAGCGATATTCCGTCACCGTGTCGTACGAGCCGCCCTTGCGCAATACGCAGGAGGGGAATTGGGGGTGGTTGATAGCATCGGGAGGCACCTGCGTCTCCAGGCAGAAAGCGTGGTGAATGCGCTGAGGAACGCCTCCTTTAAAGGGAATGCTTCCCTGCATCATGTTGCCGGTGTACAGCTGAATGGCAGGCAGGTCTGTCCACACTTCCATCGTCCGTCCGCTTTGGTCCTCCCATACGCGGGCAGCGCGGCGGAAATCCAGTCCGCGCAACATAAAATTGTGGTCAATGGCCGCCGTCATGGGCACGGGCGAGCGAAGATCGTACATCGTCCCCTCTACCTTCTCGTTGGCGGTGGGCATCAGTTCTTCATCCACAGCCGTATAGGAATCGGCAAAGATCTGGATGCGATGGCTATCGGCCAGGTCACAGGAACCGTAACCGGCCAAATTGAAGTAAGCGTGGTTGGTCAGGTTACAAAGGGTGGCCCCGTCACTTTCCGCATGATAGCGAATACGCAGCACATGAGAGGGGGTAAAGGTGTAGACCACCCGCACTTTCAGGCAAGCGGGATATCCCTCTTCTCCATCGGGGCTGGTATAGGTCAACACCAGGCTGTCGTCAAAGCGCATTTCTGCCGTCCAAAGCTTCACGTTGAAGCCCGCCGTTCCACCATGTAAGTGGTTAAGCCCCTTTTCATTGCAGGCCAGCGTATATTCCTTCCCATCCAACGCAAAGCGGCCTTTGCCGATACGGTTGGCACAGCGCCCCACCAGAGAGCCGTGATAGTCCCCTGCGGCTAAATAATCCTCCACCGTATCAAAACCGCACACTACGTCCGTCAGTTTTCCGTTGCGGTCAGGCACATAGAGGGCCTGCACGATTCCTCCCAAGTTCAAAATGTTCACATAGGCCCCATCAGGAGCAGACAAACGGTAGGAAATCACTTCTTCTCCACCGAGAAGTTTGCCGAATACAGCGGTCTCGATCATGGTGTATTCCTTCTTTCTTATAAACTGAGGGATTTACGGAAATTGTATCACAAGCACGCCCCCTTGTCAACGAAAAGAATCAAATTTTCAGCAAGCCTTTTTCCCACAGCCGTTCCCCCAAACGGTCCGCCGCGGGAATCAGCACCCGTTCGTGGGCGCATTGCACGGGAGATACCTCTCTTAAACTGCCTGAATACTGAAAATTCACACAGGCGCAACCGTGACGGCAGCGTTCCTTATACGCGCAATCGGCGCATTCTTCGGCAAGCTGCAGACTTTGAAGATAGATCTCCTCTCGGCGTTCGCGATTTATCCCCGCATACACGTCGCCTATGGCGTAATCGGCGGCATCCACAAACTGAATGCAAGGGTACAGCTTACCGTCAGGGGCCACGGAAGGCTGTTTTTTGCCTAATCGGCAAAGATCCCGGGGCTTGCAAAGATGAGTGCGGATCTTGGCGGTAAAAGGAATGAAGTCCAGGTGCTTTCCCTGCAAAGCTTGTTGGAACAAATAGTCCTGCAACAAACCGTATTGGCGGGCGAATTCTTCAAAATGCGCCTCCTCCCACCCTGCCTCGGGACGGCAATCATAAGCGCAATTGACCCGCTGAAAGCCACGCTCAAAAAGCCAACGAAGAGACTCATAAAGCCGTGGAAGCGTCTTGACACAAACCGTACACATAGCTACAGCACGAGGTTGATGGCTCAACAAAAGATCGATCTTTTTCTCCAGTGCCCCGGCCGTTCCTCTGCCCTGCCCATCTACACGCATCTCATCGTGAGCCGCCCCGTCATGGGAAAGGGCCACGCGCAAGCCGTTTTCATTGGCAAAATGCAAAAAAGTCTCATCCAGCAGCAATCCGTTGGTGGTCATGTTAAAGCTCCAGCGTTTATCGGGTGCTTCTGCTAAAGCAAAGCGCACCGTATGCTCCACCAAGTCCCGTTCCAATAAAGGCTCTCCTCCGAAAAAGGCGATTCCCGCAGTTTTATCAGGCAGAGACGCCAGCAAGCGCACCCCCGCTTCAGCAGTCTGCCATGTCATTTTCCTCCCGCCGCCGCAAACGAAGCAGTATTTACAGGCAAGCTGGCAACACTCCGTAACATGATAGGTCAGGTTCACGGTCTATTCTCCTTGGGGAACGGCCACGTCCCCCGCCAAAGCCAATTCCTCCGTGAGCACGGGCTCGCCCGGGATGGACAGCTCCTCCGTCAGGGCCGGCACACCTGCGGTGGCCACCTCCTCTGTTAAAGGTTCCGTATCCGGTACCAGCATCCCGCCGTCGTAACTCAGAGTTTCGGGTGGCTTGGGCGTACAGCCCTGCACCATAGCCACCACTGCCGCGCTGCTCAGTAAGGCAGCCGTCTTCTTCCAACCGGGGTAAGCGGGCTCACCCGCGCATTTGACAGGCTTGATCTTCATAGGTAAAACCTTCCTTTCCTTACCCTTTAGACGGAAAAACGGGCGGGAATGTTCCCGCCCGTTTTGTTTTTTTACAATTTAGCTTTATTCAGTGCTTTAAGTAGCAAGGGGGTCACGATCAGCGCCAACACGATATTGGGCACCATATACGCCCCGTTATAAAGGATGGAATACACGAAAGTAGAGGTCATTTTCATTCCCCAGAATTCTTCAAGCATATATTCCGCGTAAATGGTCACCCCGCTGAGGAAATGGACAAAGTAACGCACCAGACCGCCTACGATCACTCCCAGCAAGGCCCCGTTCTTTTTAGAGCTTCTGTAGAAAAAGCCGGCTACGCCCACAGCCGCATAGGCCAACGTATAATCCAGCAAAATGGACTCCCAGGTGATGGCAAAGCCCCCAGCCAAAAAGAATTTCAGCGTACCGAAGGCCAATCCTTGCAGCAGGCCCCACCAAGGACCGTGTCGCAAGGAAAAAAGCAGCAGGGGCACCATCACAAAGTCTACCGAGCCCCCTTGATATCCCAACGGAATATCAAACAGGCTGAGCGCCCAAGCCAGGGCTGTGAGAATGGCGCCCTCACAAAGGAGGAACAAGGTGTTTTCGGATTTCGTTCGCATGGAAAAACTTCCTTTCAAAAAATGTCCAATCAAAATCCCCGAAAAAACAAAGACGCCGCATTTTTCAATGCGGCGTAAAACGAACCTTTGCTTCCTACGCCGGCATTACCCGGATCAGGTATTAGGGTCGAAATTCACAATTTCCTCTCAGCCCGTACAACGAGCTCCCCTGTCTTCAATTGGCAAGGGCATTATAGCACGCGTGTGCCCCTTTGTCAAGCCCTTTTGCAAAAAATCATTTACAAAGCCCTGAAAATATGGTAGAATACAGGCAGAATATGAAAAAAGAAGGGTTCATGTATGCAATATCATTACCGCACCAAGGGCACCTGCTCCTCTGCCATCGACTTTGAGCTGGAAGGCAATGTGATTAAAAACGTGCGTTACACAGGGGGCTGCCACGGCAATCTGCAAGCTGTCAGCCGCCTGGCCGAGGGTATGACCGTGGAAGAATTTGAGGCACGCTGCAAGGGCATCCGTTGCGGCTTCAAGCCCACCTCCTGCGCCGATCAATTGGCCGTGGCCCTGCGCCAAGCCTATGACGAAAGCAAATAAAGACAGCCCCTTTTTCCCGCCTGCGGCGTATTGCCGCAGGCTTTTTTGCGAAAAAGGAGCTGTCTTTTGTTTTTACGGAACCAGCTGTACCCAGGTGGGAATGTTGTTTTTCGCCTCGCCGTTAAAGCCGGGAATGGTCCCGGAAACGGTGGAGCCGTGCAAAATATTGCCCACCAGAGAAAGGTTGGTTTGGATCTCTGTTTTGTAGATGGTGCCGGTGCGTACGGTGCCGGCAAAGATACGGCACGTGGCGTCGTTTTGAATATCTGCCAGTTTTCCGCCCGGCTCGAAAAACTCATGCTGGACGTAGGTCACGTCGCATCCCTTTAACCAGGCAGACCCCACGTTGGGGCCGTGCTGCTCGCAGTTGATGAAGGTCAGCTTACCCGTGCTTCCCTCATTTGTTTGAAGCTGCACGTTTTCGTTGGTGTCCAGGTGATAAACGATGAAATCGGAGGAGTAAAAATTCACACTTCCTGCCTTTTCTACCCGCACCGCACAGCGCGAAGAGTCCACGTAATAGGCCAGAGCCTCCACGTTGGCACCCCTGCCGTTTTGCTCCACAAACAGAGTGGCATTCAGCGAGCCAAAGGAGCAGCAGTTAAATACGTACTCTTTGTTGGTATCGCCAAAAATATAAAACTCATTTTGTTCCATCAGGCCGTTAGAGATCTTTGGCCAAGTGGAGGCTTGGCTCATATCGGGCTTATTGTCCACCAGAGGGCTGTGCATAGAATGGGGAACGAAATGAATGTTTTGCAGCCATCCCTCCGTGCTGTTGTTGCCTACGAAAATGCCGCGCCGAATGGTCTGCCCCATGAGGTATTCCACAAAATGGCCGTCGGATTTATAGGTGCCGAAGTCAATGCCGTTGTATACGTTGACAAAATGCACGTAGCGCACGTACACACCCTCGCCCAAACCGCGGATCAGCCAGGGATATTCAATATAACTGCCTTGGAAATAGCCCTGGTCGGGGTAATAGAAGGTAATGCCCGTGACCCCTGCATGAGCCTCCAGCTCAATGGTGGCCGAGGCGTTTTCGTTGCCGTTGCCGCCGTAAATATAGAAGGCCGTACCCATGGTGTAGGAGGGGTGATGGATCATATCCATGGCGCCGCGCAGTTCCACGCCTGTGGGCACCTTCACCGAGCCGCGCAAATGGTACACACCCACAGGCAGGTACACGTAACCGCCACCCTGTTGGGCCGCTGCATTCAGGGCATTTTGAAGGCCTTGCGTAATGTCCTCCGCTTCGGGAGTTACGCCGTAATCAGAGGCCAGGACAATATTTTTGGAAGCCGGCTCCGCCTTCCCCGTAAATGCGGGGTGATCGTACTGATTCAAAGAGGGAAATTCTCCGCAATCGTCGGACACGACCCATTTTTTCAGGGAAGCCGTCTCCGGCTCGGGCGTGCCCGCTTGCGTCAGGCAACCCAGCATCATAGCAGAGCGCACTTTTTTATCAAAGCTCATGGTTTGGGCGGCCTTGCCAAAGGAGCAACGCACGGCGGAAGCCGTCCCGCCGGCCAACGTCCAGGCCGCCTCTCCCGTCCAGTTGTCAAAGGCGCAATCCACAGCGCTGATGATGCCGCTGCCTTCGCTTTGAATGACCGCCACAGGAAAACCCGTCACGTGTACGGAGTTCAAGGACATATAGGTCTCAAATCCCTCACCCAAGCGGATAGCCACGGATTCGCGGCTTACAGGGCAGTTGATTTTTCCCAAAGAAAACTGAAAGCCCGCGGCAGAAGAATCGTCCATCAGGATGCCGGTCTGGCAGCCTTCCATGGTAAATTTGTACATATAACCGCTGGGAGGGCCTTTAAACGTGGGAGAAGCGGGCTGGGTACTGTTGCGCAACCACATCCCCACCTTCATGCCGGCACAGGTATAATCGTACACACAGTGCCAGTCGATACGTTCGCTGACCAGGCCCACCGTATTTTCAAACATCCAGTTGACCAACACCTTGACCTCTTCCCCGTTGGTAGGGGCCCCGGGAAAGCCGCAAAGGGCATAGTAATCGGGGCGCAGATCAAAGCCCATAATACGGTTCAGATCGGGGGCGCAGTCCACGATAATGCCCAAGGACAAGGGGGTACCGTACACGTTGTCCACCGAGGTCATCCCCGTAGAGCCCTTGGAAAAGCAGATCATTTCCCAAGAGTTGTAAAACATCAGGTCGCACAGTTCGATCCCCGTAGGATTCCCCTTAATTCCCACCGTGGGGGCAAACTCCACAGGCTGAGCAAAATTCTGCCCCACGTAGTAGAAGGAAAGGTTCTTCAAAGCCGAACTGCTGGTCATGGTCAAATAAGGTTGCGGGACCAACCCCTCAATAGGTTCTACCAGGATCAGGGTCCCACCCTCTTCCTTGGTCCAGCTACCGCGCAGGGTCACACCCGTGGGGATCTCAAAGCGCCCCTTCAGGTAATAGGTTCCCGCGGGCACATACACCACACCGCCTCCGGCATTTTTGGCCGCCGTGATGGCCTGCAAAAAAGCCTTGGCATTGTTGGTCTTCCCGTCGCCCTTGGCGCCGAACTGCATCACGTTATAGGAAGCAATAAATGTTTCCCCGCCCACCGTATAGGTGCGCAATTCCCCCACGGGTACGGAAGCCAGTTCGTTTGCGCTTTCCTCTGTGATGGTTGGATAAGCTTGAGTTTCCACATTCAGCTTGGAAAAATCGGTGTCCACCGTCAGCGATTGGGCAGTGGACACACCCGGATTAACGGGCTTTTTTTCCACACATCCCGAGAACATACACACGGAGACCACCATCGCCAAGGCCAATGCATACGCCACGTATTTTCCCATTTCCAACATCCTCTCACGCTTTTATATTTTCACGTCAATGAGTCAGCTTAACGGCCGTAAACACGTTATATTGAGCCTGCCCCTTAAATCCCGGAAGCTTTTCTATCCCCAAAGGACCGTACAGAATATTACCGACCAAAATCAAATTCTCGGGCGCCGCCGTTTTATAAGACGTAGCCGTACGCACAGTGGAAGCAAAAACGCGACATTTGGCGTTGGCGCCGATATCTGCCATGGTCTGTCCCGGCTCAAAGAAATGATGCTGAACGTAAGTTACGTCGCACCCCTTCAACCAAGCAGATCCCATACTGGGGCCATGCTCTTCGCTGTTAAAGAAGGTCAGCTTGCCCGTGCTTCCCACATTGGTCTGCAATTGTACGTTTTCGTGAGTTTCTTCATGGTAGGCGATCAGATCGGCAGAGTAGAAATTCACATTTTCCGCTTTCTCCACACGCACGGCACAGCGGGAGGAGTCCACGTAATAGGCCAGCATTTCCGCGTTGGCACCGCGGCCGTTTTGCTCCACAAAAAGCGTGGCATTCAAAGAGCCGTAGGAAACACAGTTAAACACGTACTCCTTTTCCGTATAACCGAAAATAAAGAATTCATTTTGCTCCATCAAGCCCACGTGCACTTTGGTAGACGTAGTCCCTGCGGGCTTGGTCACACCCTTGATATCCTGCATAATATGAGGAACGAAATGGATGTTTTCCAGCCAGCCCTCCGTGCTGTTATTACCCACGAAGATGCCGCGGCGAATGCTTTGGCCCATGAGATATTCCACGAAATGGCCGTCGGATTTATTGGTGCCGAAGTCCACGCCGTTATATACGTTGGGCATTTCCACGTAGCGCAGATATACCCCTTCGCCCAAGCCGCGAACCAACCACGGATATTCCACATACGTATCGGAAACATACCCCTGCTCGGGGTAGTAGAAGGTCATGCCCGTAATCCCCGCACGAGCCTCCAATTCAATGGTAGCGGGGGCATTTTCGTCCCCCTTACCGCCGTAGACATAAAAGGCGGAGCCCAAAGTAAAGCAAGGATGGTGGATCAGATCCAGAACGCCGCGCAGCTCTACACCGGAGGGTACCTTCACCGAGCCTCGAAGATGATAGATGCCCGCAGGCACGTATACGTAGCCTCCACCCTGTTGGGCCGCCGCGTTCAACGCATTCTGCAAAGCCTCGGTAATATCCTCTGCCTCGGGAGTCACACCGTAATCGGTGGCCAGAATGATATTTTTAGCGGCAGGCTCCGCTTTTCCGGTGAACTCGGGATGGTCATAATTGTTCAGAGCAGGAAAATCGCCGCAATCATCCCCAACTACCCACTTTGCAAGATTGGACACATCGGGATCGGGTGTGCCTGCCTTCATCAGGCAAGCCAGCATTGTTGCAGAGCGTACCTTATTGCCGAAGATCATGGTTTGAGCGGCCTTGCCGAAGGAACAACGCACAGCAGAGGCTGTTCCTCCCGCAATATTCCAAGCACTCTCCCCCGTCCAATAATCAAAAGCACAATCCACGGCGCTGATGATGCCGCTTCCCTCACTTTGGATCACCGTAACGGGAGCCCCGGTGACATGGACGGCATTAAGGGAAAAATAGCTGACAAAACCGCTACCTGTGCGAATGGCCACGGACTCACGGGTGGCAGGACAGCAAATACTTCCCAAGGAAAATTGGAAGCCGGACGAGGCAATATCATCTGCCAAAATACCCGTTTGGCAGCCTTCCATCATAAACTTGTACATATAGCCACTGGGAGGACCTTGAAAATCACCGGCAGGCTTAGTGCTGGGACGCAGCCACATACCTACCTTCATCCCTGCGCAGGTATAATCGTACACACAATGCCAGTCGATGCGCTCGCTGATAAGACCCACGGTATTGTCAAACATCCAGTCAACCAGCGTTTTAACCTCTTCCCCGTTGGCGGGAGCACCGGGAAAACCGCATAGGGCATAATAATCGGGTCGCAGATCCAACCCCATGATACGGTTCAGATCGGGAGCACAGTCTACGGTCAAGCCCACGGACAGGGGTGTTCCGTACACATTTTCCACAGAGGTCATACCGTTGGATGCCCCTGCAAAATAGATCATTTCCCAAGAATTGTAGAACATCAGATCCGCCAGCTCAATGCCCACGGGATTTGCAATAACGCCTACGGTGGGGGCGTATTTTTTAGGCTCGGCAAAACTTTGCTTGACGTAGTAGAAAGAAAGGTTCTTCAGCGCCGTGCAGTCATCGAGGCGGAAATAAGCCAAGGGAGTCAAGCCTTCAATGGGGTCGGCCAGAATCAGCGTGCCCCCTTCTTCCTTGGTCCACGTGCCCCGCAGAGTCACCCCGACGGGAATATCAAAACGACCCTTGAGGTAATACGTCCCCTCGGGCACGTACACCGTACCGCCTCCGGCCTCACTCGCTGCCAGAATAGCCTGCAAAAAAGCCTTCACATCGTTGGTCTTTCCATCACCCTTGGCGCCAAACTGCATCACGTTATAGGTGGCGATAAAGGTCTCGTCCCCCACCGTATAAGCACGCAATTCTCCCAAAGGAACGGAAGCCAGTTCATTTGCCCTTTCCGCCGTAATGGTGGGATAGGTTTTGGCTTCCAGCTCCAGCTTGAAAAAATCTGTGTCCACGGTCAACGATTCCGTATTGGGCACAATGGGTTTCTCTGCCGTATCGGGCTGAGTGGCGGGAACGGAAGTGCATCCGTTCAACAATGCAACGGGAAATGTCATCAGCCATGTTAAAAGCCACACCAAATACTTTTTCATCGTCGTTCTCCTTTTTTGCAAGCCCTGAATGACTGCTTTTACATCCTTTCAGGCACGGGGATGCCCAGCACATCCAGCTGGAAGCGCAGCAGATCCCGCACAAAGGCAAGCAGCGTCAGCCAGCTGCCACGTTGCGCCTCATCCTCACAGGCAATGATACGGGTTTCATTGTAAAATTTATTCAGCAGAGCCGCTGTTTCATAAGCATTATCGCACACTACGTTGGGCGCCTTTTCCCGCATGGCTTGCCACAAAGGATAGGAGGTCAGCGCGGCGCGAAGCATCAGCGCACGCTCCGTTTCGCTTTGAGGTGCCAGCAAGGCAGAGGGTTTGGCTCCGGCGGCTTCAGCCTTGGCCAAAAGGGAATTAATACGCACCACCGTATACAGCAGATACGGGCCCGTCTTTCCCTCAAAGGAAAGGAATTTATCCAGATCAAACACATAGTCCTTGCTGCGTTGGTTCATCAGGTCCCCGTATTTCAGTGCCGCCACACCCACTTTTCGGGCCACTTCCTGCTTTTCAGCTTCGTCAAAATCGCTGAATCCAGCCTCGGTGATCTTCGCCAAGGCGGCCTCGGTGATCAATGCGATCAGGTCGGACAAGCGCATCACGCCGCCGTCGCGGGTCTTATAGGGCTTGCCGTCCTTTCCGTTCATGGTGCCAAAGCCGCAGAATTCCAGCTTCACGGATTCGTCTGCATAACCTGCCTGGCGCACAGCGCGGAAGACCTGCTCAAAATGCAGGCTCTGGCGGTTATCCACCACGTACAGGATCTGGTCGGGCTTAAAATCCTTCATGCGCTGACAGATGGTTGCCATATCGGTGGTCACATACAGACAGCTTCCGTCGGATTTGCGGATCAGGGCCGGGGGCATGGGAGAGGCGTCGTCCTCACGAGCTACGTCCATCACCAAGGCTCCGTCGTCCTCGCGGGCCAAGCCGCGGGAGATCAGGTCCTCCAGCATGGGAGCAATATAGGGATCGCTGTCGCTTTCCCCGTACCACACGTCAAAATCCACACAAATGTTAGCGTAATTTTTCTTCAAATCCGCCACGCTTAAGGCCGTCAGATGCTTCCACAAGGCCATGTAGCCGCGACGCCCGTTTTGCAGGTCAAAAGTGGCCTGGGCGGCAGTCGCGTAAAATTCCTTATCCACCTTAGAAAGAGCGGAGGCCTCGGGATACAGACGGGAAAGATCTGCCAAGGTTACGGGAGGCTCGGCAGGATATTCTCCCTCGTATTGGGGATCAAAATAACAAAGCTCGGGCTGTTCTTGGGCCAATTTGGCAATGACCAAGCCCATTTGAAGACCCCAGTCACCCAAATGAACGTCGCCCACGGTGCGGTAGCCGAGAGCCTTGGCCAAGCGCTTGATGGCCTCGCCGATCACGGCGGCGCGCAGATGCCCCACGTGCAGGGGTTTGGCTACGTTGGGGCCGCCGTAGTCCACTACGATGCATTCGTCCTTCTCTGCTCCGGGAATACCAAAGCGCTCCTCGGAAAGCATAGCTTCGACAGCCTGCTTAAGAGCCTCATCCGTCAGAGTCAGGTTCAAAAAGCCGGGAGCTGCCACCTCTGCCTTGGCCAGGCAGTCCACGTCCTGCAGGCAGGCAGCCACTTCCCCGGCGATCAACGCGGGAGCCTTGCGGTAGCGCTTGGCGGCGGCCATGGCCCCGTTGCATTGAAATTGACACAGGTCCGGGCGTGCAGATACCTGCACAACCCCCAAAGCGCGGTCGTATCCGCAGCGTTCAAAAGCATCGCTCACCAAAGCGGACAACTGATCTTTAATAGGAAGCATGAAAAAAACCGTCCTTTTCGTCTTTTTTCATGTGGTCTGCCCCTGGAAAACGGCCGTACCGTTTTTCATTATACAAAACATCCCACATGCAATTCAATGCTTTTTTGTTCAAAAAGAAAGCAAAAAAAATCATCATAAAAGACATTGTCACAACCGCTCCAAACGGCTGTGACTGCACCGAAATCCACATCCACGTGCCCGCCTTCAAAGGCAAAAACCTCGCTTTCACGGGAAACGGCACAATCTTTCATATTAAAGTATTATACCACATTTTTTGCATCTTGAAAAGGGGGGAGGGCAATTTTCCCCTTTCTTTCAAGAACCTTCCGTCACCGTCTCACATACAATGGGGTGACATCCCTTTTGAAAAGGAGAATTTTCATGACAACGACCCGAACCTTTACGGTGGTGGGAGGCGATACGAGGCAGGGCATTTTGGCATCCCTGCTTCAAAAGCGTGGGCAAACCGTGCGCGTACTGGGCATCGGCGGCGAAACGCCCCCCGGATGCATTTCCTGCAACGGCTTGCTTAACGCCGTCCACGCCACCGACTGTGTGGTTTTACCCCTTCCCTGTTCCTGCGACGGCGTCTTCATTAACATTCCCTCGGGAGATCTGAAGCTGTCCTACTCCAATTTGCTGGAGGCTATGCGCCCCGGCCAGCTCCTTTTCGGCGGAAAGCCGGATGAAAGCCTGATCAAATTGGCTTTGGAAAAACATATCGACATTTTCGACTATTTTGGGCGGGAGGAATTTGCCATTCGCAACGCCGTTCCTACCGCAGAAGGAGCCCTTCAACTGGCCATGGAGGAGCTTCCCATCACCCTATCGGGCAGCCGTTGTATCGTACTGGGATACGGCCGCATCGGAAAGCTTCTTTCCCATATGCTGCGGGATCTGCACGCCCGCGTACAGGTGGCCGCACGCAGTCAACGAGATCTGGCGTGGATCCGTACGTTGGGCATGGAGCCTGTCAAATATCCTCACCTTTCCCAAGTCTTAAGCCAAGCAGACGTGGTATTTAACACCGTCCCCTCTCCCATTTTGGGGCGCGAGGAGCTACAGGCCTTAAAGCCCAACGCCTTAGTCATCGACTTGGCATCCCGTCCCGGCGGGGTGGATTTTGCCACCGCCAATCTGCTGGGCGTCAAGGTGATCTGGGCTTTAAGCCTGCCCGGAAAGGTGGCCCCCCTGACTGCCGCAGAGATCATCTGCGATACTATTTTGAATATGATCGAGGAGGTGCGAGGATGATCGGCTTTGCTATGTGCGGTTCTTTTTGCACGTTTTCAAGCGTTTTTCCCCAATTGGAGGTCCTTTCATCCCATTACGAAATATTGCCCATCATGTCGCCTGCGGCCTACCGGATCGATACCCGCTTCGGCACTGCCGAAAGCTGGATCAAACGCATGGAGCAGGTCACCGGACACCGCGTTTTGCACACGCTGGCCGAGGTGGAACCCATTGGGCCCAAAAAACTGCTGGACGCCCTGATCGTGGCGCCCTGCACGGGAAACACCTTAGCCAAGCTGGCCAACGGCATCAGCGATACCTCGGTCACACTGGCGGTAAAAGCCCATTTGCGCAATGCCCGCCCGGTGGTGATCGCCGTTTCCAGCAACGATGCATTGGCCGTCAACTTTCGCAATTTGGGGGCACTGAGTGCCATGCGCCATTTTTGGTTCGTACCCTATCGGCAGGACGATGCGTTGGGCAAGCCCACCTCTCTGGTGGCGGATATGGAGCAGATCTTTCCCACCCTACAGGATGCATTGGAAGGCCACCAGGTACAACCCATTCTCAGCGGCCGCTAACGCCGCACAAAAAAGCCCATGCCTGTACGCATGGGCTTTTTAAACGTATTCAGGAACGAGAACGCACTCCGTCCTCGCTTTGGAAAAACAGGGCTAACGTACCGGGTCCCACGTGCGAGCCGGTCACAGGCTCGTAGCATACGGTCAGAATCTCCTTGGGGGGGTGGTTTCGGCGAAGCAGATCCTCCAAGTAGCGGGCATCTTCCTCGCAGCCTGCATGGGCAATGCACACCGCCTGCCCTTCGGGACATTTCACCCAAGCATCGTAACGCTGTGCCAATGCCTCTACGGACTGTCTTCTGCCGCGAACCTTAGCAAAGGTCACGATCTTCCCTTCTTCGTTGCCCTTTAACAAGGGCTTAATATTCAGCACCGTACCCATAATGGCCGTAAAATTGGACAAGCGGCCACTGCGGCGCAAAAACATTAAATCGTCCACGGTAAAGATCTGACAAAGCCGGGGGCGCAATTCCTCCAAACAGGTCAAGGTCTCTTCCATAGTTTTGCCGCAATCGCGGCATTCGGCCGCCTTCAGCACAAAAATGCCTTCTCCCAAAGAAGCGGCCAGCGTATCAAAGGTCTTGACCGTTCTTTCCGGGTACTTTTCCAGCAGGTAGGCAGCGGCTACCTGGGCGGCCTCGTAAGAGCCGCTGATCCCCGAAGACATCCCCACAAAAAGAAGGTCCTTTCCCTGTTGCAGAAGAGGCTCCATGTATTCCATATAGCGTTGAGGCGTAACCTGAGAGGTGGTTACCTTCACTCCGTTTCGCATGGCGTCGTAATAAGCCTTCCCGTCAAAGCTTTCCGTATCCAGGCAGGTTTTTTCTTCCCCTTCCACGTAATAGGAAAAGGGAATCAGTTCAATGTTCCTTTCCGCGATCAAGGCGCTTGGCAAATTGGCGGAGGTATCTGTCACCACAGAAAACAAAGATATGCATCTCCTTCAAAGAGTTCGGGGACAAGCCCCTGTACGCATTTTATTTTACAATAAAACGGGAATTGAAGGCAACCTACATCTGGAAAAAGCAGGGAAACCGCCTGTTCCAAAGGTGTAGAGTTTCGGTTCTACCGCTCTCCCAAAAGTAGAAAAACAAGTTTTTTCAAGGGTTGCAGCTATTGCTTTTTGAAAAAAAGTATGATATACTGAAAAAAACGCGATCTCCATTCAATCTTACAGTTTCTCTTGCCAGCATTTGTTTTTTTTGCATTTTCGTCTGTTTTTCACAGTTGTAAAGCTGTTTGGCTTTCCACCCATTTTGATTCAAAAGGATGTTTCTCATGGAGGATATTAAGCCCATCGTGGCCAAAAACATTGCCCGTTTGCGCATTTCCCAAGGCTGGACTCAGCTGGAGCTGGCCGAAAAGCTGAATTATTCCGATAAAGCCGTATCCAAATGGGAACGCGGAGAGTCTTTGCCGGATATTGCCGTGCTGACCCATTTAGCCGACCTGTTTGACGTCACCCTGGATTCCCTGGTACGTCCCGCCTCCTCCCTGCCCGTTTCCGCCCGGGAGCCCGGCGAAAAGAGACGGTTGCTCCACAACCACAGCTTCATTACCGCCATGTGCGTGTTGGCAGTATGGTTGGTAGCTACCCTGTTTTTCACCGTAGCGGAAATGGTCAACCCCGCCCATGAAACCTATTGGATGGTCTTTGTCTACGCCGTGCCCGCCTCATTGGTAGTATGGTTGGTATTCAATAGCCTTTGGTTTGACAAAAAGTTGAACTTTCTGATTGTCTCCCTGCTGATGTGGACGATCTTGATCTCCTTGCTGGTCACAGGCTTTCTGTTCCGTCAAAACGTCTGGCTGATCTTTATCCCCGGCATTCCCGGCCAGATCCTGATCTACTGCTGGTCCAGGCTGAAGGGCAAAAGCCGCCCCCGCGAGGAATAATAAATAAGCAAAGCACACGGTACTTCCCTTTACAGCGAAGCGCCGTGTGCTTTTTTCATTCGGTAAAACTTCTTTGTCCCCGTGCTTATTTAAAGAACAGAGGCAGTTTTTCCAAAAAGATAATATCCGTGCGGTTTGCCGCATCACCTTCAGCCAGCACGGCGGCTTTGGCCACCACATTGGCTCCGGCCTTATCCAGCAGGCGCTCAATGGCCTCCAAGGACTCACCCGTGGAGATCACGTCATCCACAATGGCCACGCGCTTGCCGCGGATCATGTCCGCATCATAACCGTCCAGAGCCAGCAACTGAGTGTTGGCCGTAGTGATGGAATTGACCTGATCCACAATGGGCTCGTGCATATACAGTTTCAGGCTCTTGCGGGCTACCACGTAGCGGTCCATATGCAGACATTTGGCGACCTCGATGACCAGGGGAATGCCCTTGGCCTCTGCCGTAACCAAATAGTCCACCTCGGGCAATTTGGCAGCCAGCAGAGGCGCAACGGCCTCGGTCAGCTCGTTATCGCCCAGCATAATAAAGGCCGCAATGGAAAGCTTTTCATTTACGGGAAGGATGGGCAGTTGACGGGTCAGCCCTCCGATATTGAGCTCATAAAATTCAGCCATAACGGTTTCCTCTCTTTACTTGGTACCGAAAATACGGTCACCCGCATCACCCAAACCGGGGACAATGTAGCCATGATCGTTCAGGTGATCATCCAAACCGGCCACAAAGATCTCCACGTCGGGATGGTCCTTCTGCACACGGGCTACGCCCTCGGGAGCGGCCAAAATGCACATGAGCTTAATGTTCTTTTTGGTGTACTGCTTTACCTTGCTGATGGCATCGGAGGCAGAACCGCCCGTAGCCAGCATGGGGTCTACGATAATGGCGTCGCGTTCTTCCATATCGGCAGGCATTTTGCAGTAATAAGTCACAGGCTCCAGGGTGGCGGGATCGCGGTAGAGGCCGATATGGCCAACACGGGCGTTGGGCACCAGATTCAGTAAGCCCTCTACCATACCCAGGCCTGCGCGAAGCACGGGCACAAAGGCGATCTTCTTGCCGCTGATGATCTTGACCTTGGCCATAGCCACAGGGGTCTTGATCTCCACTTCTTTCAAAGGCAGGTCGCGGGTAGCTTCGTATCCGATAAGCATGGTCAGCTCTTCCACCAGCTCGCGGAATTCCTTGCAGGGGGTGCGCTCGTCCCTCAGGTGGGACAGCTTGTGGTGTACCAGGGGATGGTCGATGACATGAAGGGTGTTATGCTCCGACATTTTTTCGCTTCCTTTCAACGAATCCGTTTTATTTTTTTACAAAGTATCCAGCTTGTCCACGCGGCGCTGATGGCGTCCGCCCTCAAACTCCGTATCCAAAAACACGTCTGCCAGCTCGCAGGCAAGGCCCTCGCCCACCACGCGCCCGCCCATGCAAAGCACGTTGGCATCGTTATGCAAACGGGTGTACTTGGCGCTGAAATAGTCACTTACACAAGCGGCGCGGATGCCCTTGTGACGATTTGCGGCCATGGAGATCCCAATACCCGTGCCGCAAAGGAGCAGGCCTTTGTCGCACTCACCGGACAGGATCTTGGCGCACAGAGCCGCCGCAATATCGGGATAGTCGCAGGAGGCCTCGCTATAGGTGCCTACGTCCACAAATTCCAGCCCTCTGGCTGTCAGGTGTTTTTTCAGGGCTTCCTTCAGCGTGAAGCCGCCGTGGTCAGAACCGATTACGATCATTTTTGTCACAGGCTTTCTATAAAATTATTTTTATTGTGTTTTTTCAAGGCGTGCCAGGAGCTCTCGTTCCGCCTGAGGCAACGTCATATACAGCGGTTGTAAGGCCCTCGCCTCTACCGCCGAAGAAGGATCTGCCAGTCGGGCCACCGCCGAAGCTCGGATCACCGCGCTTTGCGCATCCGCACAGCGAACACGGCAGATTTTTTCCGCATAGGGCAAACAAAGCTCGGCCCCGTTTCCCAACAACAGCAGTTCTTTTCCCTGCAGGCCGTTGGCCACCAGCAATTCCTCCAGCTTCTCCAGGGGGATCACTTGATCCTCCGCAATCCGCTTTTCACGGTCAAACAAGGCCGCATACACGCGCCCTGCGCGGGCATCCAGCACCGTCAACACAAAGACGTTTTCCTTCACGTTGGCCGCCATAGCCGCCAAGGACGAAACGCCGCAACAAGGCTTAGCATATGTGGAAGCCATAGCCTGAAAGGTCGCCAGTCCGATGCGCAGTCCCGTAAAAGAACCGGGGCCCACCACAGCCGCATACAGATCGATCTGTGCCGGCGTTTTTTCGCAATCCGTCAAAAGCCGTTGGATCATAGGGGCAAAGGACACACTGTGCACCAGCCCTTGCTGTAGCAATTCTTCCTTCAGCACAAGGCCGTTTTCCGTCAAAGCGGCGGATGCGGTAGTCCCTGACGTATCGCACGACAGGATCAGCATACCCCTTCTTCCCTTCTTTCCACCGTAATACGACGGTCATTTTCCCCGGTGACCTCAAAGGTCACCGTCAGGCCGTGAGAAGGCAACGCCCCCTCCAGATTTTCGCTCCATTCCACAAAATAGATGGCGTTTTCCGCCAACAGATCCTCCCAGCCAATGCCGATCAGATCCTCGGATCCAATGCGGTAGGCATCCATATGGTATACGGGCACAGGCCCGTCGTAGCGGTTGATGATAGCGTAGCTGGGAGAGGTCACCCTTTCCCCCGGAGCCAACACGCGACAGGCCCCGCGCACGAATGCCGTTTTGCCGGCCCCCAATCCGCCCCGCATGGCCACCAAGGTGCCCGGAACGAAGGAAGCGGCCAATTGAGCGGCGATCTGCTCGGTACAGACAGGGCCGTTTGAATGAAAGATCTGCACACTCATGGGCTTAAAACAGCCCCGTGATGGTGTTGCCGTCCTCTGCCAGATCGATATCCAGGGCCGCGGGATGCTTAGGCAGGCCGGGCATGGTCATGATCTCTCCGGCCAGACACACAACAAAGCCCGCCCCCGAAGAAAGACGCACCTCGCGGATATGCAGCTTAAAGCCCTCGGGACGGCCCAGCAGCTTAGGATCGTCCGAAAGAGAATATTGGGTCTTGGCAATGCAAACGGGCAGACCTCCAAAGCCGTCCTCTTGCGCGGCGGTCAGGGCTTTGTTAGCCTCATTGCTGTATTCCACACCATCGGCGCCGTAAATCTCACGTGCCACGGTTTCGACCTTTTGCTTCAGTGTCAGACTGTCCTCATAAATGGGATGAAAATCGGAAGGCTGCTCACACGCGCGCAACACAGCCTCAGCCAGCTCCACGCCGCCTTCGCCTCCACGTGCAAATACGTCGGACAGAGCCAGCTCGGCTCCGCAACGCTCACAGCATTCCCGCACGGCTTGGATCTCCTCCTCCGTGTCGGTGCCGAAGCGATTCAGTGCCGCCACCACGGGCACGCCGTATTTACGCAAATTGGAGATATGCTTTTCCAGGTTGACCGCACCCTCCTTTACAGCCTGCGCATTGGGCACAGCCAAATCGGCTTTGGCAATGCCTGCATTATATTTCAATGCACGCACGGTGGCCACCACCACAATGGCAGAGGGCTTCAGGCCCGCCAAGCGGCATTTAATATCCAAAAACTTCTCCGCTCCCAGATCAGCTCCGAAGCCCGCCTCGGTAATGGCGTAATCGGCCAGTTTCAAGGCTAAACGAGTGGCAATGACGGAGTTACAGCCATGGGCTATGTTGGCAAAGGGACCGCCGTGCATCAAGCAAGGAGTTCCCTCCAGTGTCTGTACCAAGTTGGGCATCAAAGCGTCCCGCAACACAGCACTCATAGCGCCTTGGGCCTTCAGGTCGCGGCAGTAAACGGCCTTACCGTCCAGATCGTAACCGATAAGCATATTTCCCAAGCGGTGCTTCAGATCCAAGGTATCCTCGGCCAAGCACAGCACCGCCATGACCTCGCTGGCGGCGGTGATCATAAACCCGTCCTCGCGCATAAAACCGTTAGTCTTGCCACCCAAACCGACCACGATGTGGCGCAAAGCGCGGTCGTTCATATCCATGGAGCGCTTCCAAAGAATACGGCGGGCGTCCAGGCGAAGAGCATTGCCCTGCTGAATGTGGTTATCGATCATAGCGGAAAGGAGGTTATGCGCCGTGGTAATGGCGTGGATATCCCCCGTAAAATGCAAATTGATCTCCTCCATAGGGATCACCTGGGCATAACCGCCCCCTGCGGCGCCGCCCTTCACGCCAAACACCGGCCCCAAAGAAGGCTCGCGCAGAGCGATGATCGCCTTTTTGCCCAATTTGGCCATGGCTTGACCTAAGCCCACAGTCGTGGTTGTCTTTCCCTCCCCTGCGGGAGTGGGGTTGACAGCCGTAACCAGGATCAGTTTGCCGTCCTTGCGCTCCCGAAGTCTGGCAAAGCAGGCAGGATTGACCTTGGCCTTAAAGCGGCCGTAAGGCTCCAGTTCCTCAGTACGGATCCCCAACTGCTCGGCAATTTCGGTAATGGGGCAAGGAATCGCGGCGGAAGCGATCTCAATATCAGAAAGCATGAGGTATTCTCCTTTAATCTCAATTCTTCGTCTTCTCGGCAAGCATCCGTTACATACAGAGATATTGTACCATGCCCGCCCACGGATGTCAAGACAAAGTTCGTCAAACAGCCCCTTGATTTTTTCGTTGCAAGGATGTATAATAGGCTGTAGAACGCTTAAAAAAGCTTCAGGAAAGGAGGGCCTTCGTATGTCCCAAGTTCAACCACGCTTTGCCGTATTGATCCCGGCCTATAAGCCCTCACTCGAATTGATCCAATTGGTAAAAGCGTTGCTGCAGTATCCCGATTTGGTTCCCGTCGTGGTAGACGATGGCAGCGGAGAGGATTTTGCGCCCGTATTTGCTGCCCTTCCCGATTGCATTACCCTGCTGCGCCATGAGGTCAACCGCGGTAAAGGCGCTGCGCTGAAAACGGGCTTCGCGTATATTGCCGCCCATATGCCCCATTTGTTCGGTGTGGTGACTGCCGATGCGGACGGACAGCATCGCACCGAGGATATTCTGCGCGTGTGCGAATGCCTGCAACAACATCCCGAAGCGTTGGTGCTGGGAAGCCGTCTTTTTACGGGCAATGTTCCCTTCCGCAGTCGCTTTGGTAACGTACTGACCCGATGGGTCTTCCGCTGGTCCACGGGCGGCAGAGTGTCGGACACGCAAACGGGTCTGCGCGCGGTGACCCTAACACAGATTCCCCGCTTGCTGGAGCACCGAGGCGAGCGCTATGAATACGAGATCAATATGATCATCGACTTTGCCCGTGCCAAATTGCCCATTCGGGAAGTCCCCATCGAAACGGTGTATATCAACAATAACGAATCCTCCCATTTTAACCCTATCGTGGATTCCCTGAAGATCTACGCCTGCCTACTGAAATTCTGCCTCAGCTCCTTCATTGCGTTTGCGGTGGACTACGCGTTGGTCCTTCTTCTTTCCTTTTTCATGAAGCCCGCCTGGGGAGAAGAGTTGGGTCTGGCCGTCGCCGTAGTGCTGGCCCGCGTTGCCAGCGGCACGATCAACTTTCTGTTCAACAAGCTGGTGGTCTTCCGCGACCACGGGCATACCGCCTCCAAAGCCCTGCGTTATCTGATTTTGGCCGTACTGATCCTGGGGCTTAACTACGGGCTTTTGTACGTGCTGAACATTTTACTGCCCATTCCCCTTCCCGTGGCCAAGCTGCTGGCAGACCTATTGCTGTTCTTTTTCAGTTACGCCATGCAGAAAAAAGTGGTCTTCCGCTGATTTTTAAAGCCTTCATTTACAGTAGTCAAGAAAGCGACGGTATCAATGAAAACGAATCCCCCTTCCAAACATCTGCCCATATGGGCAATGGCCGTTATAGACGCCCTGCTTTTAGGCGTGGGACTTTGTGTGTTTGCCCTGTTTCATCACGTGCTTCCGCAGGCCTATTCCTCAGCCCCCATTTCCCCCGCTTTCCCCGGCGACTCGGCTTCCCTCTATACCGATATTGCCGGCACCCGTTTTGACCATCTGTTTTCCGACGGAGAGATCACCGCAACGGAAAACTCCTACCGCAGCCGCGATATTTACGTAACGGTCACAAAAAAAGAGCAAAATGGCATTACCTACTACGTGGAAGATATCTACGTGCGTTATTTGGGGAATCTTCGCACGGCCTTCGCCCAAGATACCTACGGAAAGGGCTTTACGGAATACCCTGTGGACATTGCCGCACGAGTGGAGGCTGTGTGCGCCGTCAACGGCGATTATTACGGCAGCCGCCCCACCCAAGGGGCCATTATCCGCAACGGCATCACCTACCTGACCGCCAAGCATTTCAGCGACGTATGTGTGCTGCACACCGACGGCACCATGAGCGGCGTCAACAAAGCCACCTATAACCTGTTGCTGAGCCGTTCGCTGAAAAACGTCTATCAGGCCTGGAGCTTCGGCCCCACTTTAGTGGAAAATGGTGTGGCACGAAAAGGTCAAACGGGCAGCTTGGCGGGGAAAAACCCTCGTTCAGGTATTGGTTATTACGAGCCGGGACACTACTGCTTTGTAACGGTGGACGGTCGTCAGCCCGGGTATTCCGTAGGGGCCACTTTTGATGAATTCGCGCAGATCTTTGAGCAACTCGGTTGTACCTACGCCTATAACCTGGACGGCGGTCAAACGGCCGTGATGGCCTTTGGAGACAGGCTGGTCAATTCCCCCACCAAGGGTGGACGCGAATCCAGCGACATTATCTGCGTGCTGGAGCTGCCCAAGCTCTCCCCGCAAACGGAGGAGTAAAAAAACATGCTGAAAAAATGGTTGGATCTGGTGGCCCGTGCCTTGCCCCATCTTTTGCTGGTACTGGCCTTGATGTTCGTCGTTTTCGCCGTCATCGACAGCGTAAACGAAGCCATGAATTTTTTAGGGAGCGTTCAGGCCCGCGTGCTGACCGTCGTTTGGAGCGTGCTCTCCGTCGCGTGTGCCGTGCTTCTCATCTTTTACCGGCGTAAAGACTGATTTGAAAAGACCGCCTGAAAAGCGGTCTTTTTCGTGGTTTCAAACAATTGACTTTTCCTATAAGGGATGTTATAATAAAAAAAACACACGTAAGGTGCAAGATCTGTGGGTCACGGCCCTTGCGCATAAAAACAAGCAGATCAAAGAAAGAGATGTGATAGTATGAAGCAACTGATGCTCGGCAATGCGGCTGTAGCCAGGGGCACTTGGGAAGCGGGTGTGCGTTTTGCCTCCTCCTACCCCGGCACTCCCAGCACGGAGATTACGGAATGCATCAGCCGATTTGATGACATTTACAGCGAATGGGCTCCCAACGAAAAGGTGGCCGTAGAGGCGGCCATCGGCGCTTCCTTGGCAGGTGCCAGGGCCTTTTCCGCCATGAAACACGTGGGCCTGAACGTAGCGGCCGACCCCCTGTTCACCGTTTCCTACATCGGTGTCAACGGTGGTCTGGTCATTGCCGTGGCAGACGATCCCGGCATGCACTCCTCCCAAAACGAGCAGGACTCCCGCCATTATGCCCAAGCGGCCAAGCTGCCCATGCTGGAGCCTGCGGATTCCGGCGAATGTTTGGCTTTTACCAAGGCGGCTTACGAGCTTTCCGAGCGTTTTGACACCCCCGTTTTGCTTCGCCTGACCACCCGCATCTCCCATTCCCAAAGCGCGGTGGAGGAAAGTGACCGCTTTGAGGCAGGCGTAAAGGACTACGTCAAGGATCCCGCCAAAAACGTCATGATCCCCGCCCATGCCCGTCCCCGCCACGTATTGGTGGAAAAACGCATGGCCGAGTTGGCCGCTTATGCGGAGGATTGCCCCTTTAACCGTGTGGAAATGGGAGGCAAGATCGGTGTGATCTGCGCCGGCGATACGTATCAATACGCCAAAGAAGCTTTGGGTGACGGTGCTTCCTACCTGAAGCTGGGCCTGGTCAATCCCCTGCCCGTCAACCTGATTAAAGATTTCTGTGCCCGTTTTGAAAAGGTGTACGTGTTGGAGGAAATGGATCCCGTGATCGAGACCTTCTGCCGCGCCAACGGCTTGAACGTGGAAGGCAAGGCCCTTTTCTCCCTTTGCGGAGAATACAGCCCCGAGCTGATCGCCTCCGTTTTGCTGGGCGAAACGGCTGAAGGGATCACCTCTTCTCTGCAAGCTCCCGGTCGTCCTCCCGTGCTGTGTCCCGGTTGTCCTCACCGCGGTGTGTACTTTGTGCTTAAAAAGCTGAAGCTCACCGTCAGCGGGGATATCGGTTGCTATACTCTGGGGGTAGCCGCCCCCTTAAGCGCTTTGGATACCACCGTTTGCATGGGTGCTTCCGTTTCTGCCCTGCACGGCTTTAATAAAGTGCGCCCCGAATCCGCTCAAAAGAGTGTGGCCGTCATCGGCGACTCCACCTTTATGCACAGCGGCATCACGGGCCTGACGGACATCGTCTATAACAACGGTCACTCCACCGTGATCATTTTGGACAATTCCATCACCGGTATGACCGGCCATCAACAAAACCCCACCACGGGCTTGACCATTAAAAATCAGCCCGCCGGAAAGGTGGACCTGATCAAGCTTTGCGAAGGCATCGGCGTCCCCTCCGAAAACATTCGCGTCGTCCATTCCTACGACCTCAAGGGCATGGAGGCTGCCTTGAAGGAAGAGCTGGCCAAGGAAGCTCCCAGCGTCATCATCGCTCAAATGCCTTGTGCCCTGCTGAAAACCGTCAAGCACGCCCCCGCCTTGCGTACCGATCCGGATAAATGCACCGGCTGTAAAGCCTGCTTCCGCATCGGTTGCCCGGCTGTAACCTTAAATCAAAACGGCAAATGCGAGATCGACGCCTCCCTTTGCGTGGGGTGCGGTCTTTGCAGCCAGATCTGCAAATTCGGTGCCATCGGAGGTGCTCACAATGCATAGTATGATGTTGGTAGGCGTAGGCGGCCAGGGCACTTTGCTGGCCTCCCGCGTGTTGGGTCATCTTTTGCTGAACCAGGGACTGGACGTAAAGGTCAGCGAGGTGCACGGCATGAGCCAGCGCGGCGGAAGCGTAGTTACGTACGTGCGCTGGGGCAAACAGGTCGCCAGCCCCACCGTCTCCAAGGGCGGGGCGGATTACATTGTTTCCTTTGAACAGCTGGAAGCCCTGCGTTGGGCTCCCTGGCTGAAAAAAACGGGCGTCATGGTGGTCAACACCCAAAAGATCGCCCCCATGCCCGTGATCACGGGGGCGGCCGCTTATCCCGAAGGCATTTTGGAGGACCTGCAGGCTAACGGGGCCCGTTTGGTCACCTGCGATGCTCTGCCTTTGGCTTTAGAAGCAGGCAACCCCAAATGCGTTAACGTGGTGCTGCTGGGCGTTCTTTCCACCCTGATGGACGTGGACGAGACCTGTTGGCTGGATGCCTTGCGTGCCTGTGTGCCCGCCAAGGTGTTGGATATGAACCTGAAGGCCTTTGAACTGGGCCGCAACGCCTGCCGTTGAGAAGGCGTTCCCCTCATCTTTGTTTTTACCGACCGCAAGGCAGGCTCTCCCGCCTTGCGGTTCGTCCATATTACTGTAAAAAGGCGGCTTTGTATATGCAAGAATATCTGCAACGCTTGGACAGGGAAGTTATGGCTGACTGTGCCCCCGTATTTGCCCGTCTGGACGAGCTTTCCTTCCTCAACAGCCAACGGGTGCTGGAATCCTTTCAAAAGCACCGCGTTTCCGCCCAGCATCTGCTTCCCTCCGACGGATACGCCTACACCGACCCGGGTCGCGATACCCTGGACGAGATCTATGCCGACGTCTTCGGCTGTGAGGCAGCCCTGGTGCGCCACAGCTTTGTCAACGGCACCCATACCCTCTACACCGCCATGGCCGCCGTGGTGCGCCCCGGCGACCGCATTCTTTCCATTACGGGAAGCCTTTACGACACGTTAGAGGAGGCCATCGGCCTGCGGGGCACTGCCGGCAGCGGGAGCTTGGCAGATTTCGGCATCACCTACTCCCAGTTAGAGCTGATCGACGGTTGCCGTATCAACCTGCCCGCTGTCAAGGAGGCCCTGACCGAGGACGTACGCCTGGTATTTATGCAACGCAGTAAAGGCTACGCCCACCGCGAATCCCTGACGGTAGCCCAGCTGAAAGAAGCCGCCGACTTCGTTCACGCCATCAACCCCGATATCTGCGTGTTTGTGGACAATTGCTACGGGGAATTCTGTGAAACGTCCGAACCCGTAGGCCAAGGCATAGATCTTTGCGCCGGTTCCTTGATCAAAAACTGCGGCGGCGGCCTGGCTTTGACAGGCGGTTATATTGCAGGCAAGCGGAAATACATTGATCTTTGTGCCGACCGCATGACCTGCCCCGGCATCGGCGCCCATTGCGGAGCCACCTTGGGCGAAAACCGCCGTATGTTTCAAGGCTTTTTCATGGCCCCCCACGTAGTGGCCCAAGCCATGAAGACCGCCGTTTACGCCTCTGCCCTGCTGGAAAAAATGGGCTTTGAGGTGTTGCCCCGCTTTGATGCGCCTCGCACCGACATCATCCAGGCCGTCCGTTTCGGTGCCCCCGAAAAACTGATCGCCTTTTGCAAGGGCATCCAGGCGGGTTCCCCCGTGGACAGCTTTGCTCTGCCCGAGCCCTGGGATATGCCCGGCTACAGCGACCCCGTGATCATGGCGGCGGGAACCTTCGTGCAAGGGGCCTCCATCGAGCTTTCCGCCGACGGTCCCATCCGCCCCCCCTATACCGCCTTCTTCCAAGGAGGGCTGACCTTTGAAAGCGGCCGTCTGGGCATCCTGTCCGCCGCCAAGGAATTGCTGAAATAGTTCCAAGGAGGAAAAGCCATGTTTGAAGTTTCCTTTGAGATCGACAAGCCCCTTTTCATTAGGTGGGCCTGCTCCCCCATTCGAAAAAGGGCCTATTTCTCCCTGCTGGCCGGTCAATGCCTGGGCTTTGGCACTTCCCTGCTTTTTTTGGGATGGGCCATTTGGTTTCTGCAGCCGCTGTATCTGCTCGTCGCCCTGCTGATGGGGGGATATTGCGTGTGGCGCTACCGTATTACGCCTCGCAAAAAGGCCGAAGCCCAATTTACCGCCATCAAAAAGCAACTGCTGGGCCGAAAATGGAACCGCACTTTGGTTTTTGGCACAAGCAGTCTGGAGCTGACAGACAACGGACAAACGGAACGCTTTCCTTATCACCGTTTCACTTCCCTGTCACGCCGTAAAGGGGACTATATCCTGCGCATGGGCAAACAGGAGGCCATCCGTTTTCCGAAAGGTTGCTTCGTCCGCGGGGCCGAGGAAGAATTCTGCGCCTGGTTCAGCGGAAAGCTCCCCATAAAAAAGTAAACAAAAAAGACCGTTTTGAAAACGGTCTTTTTTTATGCGGTTTACGAACAGGGGACTTATTCGCTCTGCTCGTTGTGGGCGTAGTAAGCCTGCAGATACTCCACACCGCGAACGGTAGCTTCGTCCATGACGGCCTTGCCCAGCTCGGCAGTGGAATAGGTGGGATCGCCAAACAGACCGGTGATGGTCTTCTGCAGACCCCAAGTGGAAACGGGACCGCGCAGCTTGGAGTTGCAACGGATAGCGTCCACGTTGGTGAAGTTGGCGGGATCCACCAGTTCGGGATGGATGTGCATGATGCAGGAGGTCTCCCACTCGCCGCCGTGAATGTCGCCCTCGGGGTCCTTCTTGATCTGTGCGTACAGCTTGGCAGACAGGGAGAAGGGAGACAGGGTCATGGTGAAGATGTTGTACTTGTCAGCGATCTCACGCATGACGGTGCGCAGCAGGCAGTCGTGGTTGCCGTGGCAGTCCAGCATAACGATCTTCTTAAAGCCCATCTTAATGAGGGACTCATTGATGTCGTAGATGTAATCCATAAAGGTGCGGGTATTGATGTTGGGGCAGCCGGGCCACTTGCGCACGATACCCATGGAGAAGCCAAAGTTAATGGTCTGCATGACCAGCACGGGGATACCGGCTTCCTCGGCAGCGGCACCCAGACGGTCGCCGTAGTAGCGGGCGATCATCGCGTCGGTCTCGACAGGCAGATGATGGCCGTGCTCCTCGGTAGTACCTACGGGCAGGATCACGATCGCGTTCTTCTTGACGTATTCTTCGATCTGGGGCCAGTTCTTTTCACCAAAATAAAAGGACATGGGAAAAACCTCCTGTAATAAAATAAACTTCAAACAAGAAAACGCCGAAAGGCCTTTCCTCGTCGGTTACCATTTTACGCCTATTTTTTCACATTGTCAACCCCTCGGGACAAAATACAAAAAACAAATTTTACAAGCCGAAAAGCACAGAGCAAAGCCAGGTAACGGCAGGAATGGTAGCCAGCCCCACCGTCATGGACATCATGGTCCCATTGGAGGCCGTCAAAGGGTGACCGCCCAGATTTTCCGCACTGCTGGTGGCCGCCGCCATCACGGGCACGGCACTTTCAATGGTAATAATGCAACGCATCACCGGGGAGATGGGCAAAAGAAGAACCAGCCCCACCGTCATCAGGGGAAGCAGAATATTTTTTCCCAGGGCCACCACATAGCCCATAGGATCGCGCACCAACTCCGAAAAGCGGTTTTGGGAAAAATAATACCCCACCACGATCAAAGAAATAGGAATGGCCAGATCTGCCAACTTATCTACAAACGAATAGGCCATGCCGGTCAAGGTCACTCCGCAGAAGGACAGGACCGTGGCCACATATACCAGGATCATGCCCGGAGAAAGGGCCGTTTTGGCTACCGAGCGCCAGGAGATCTTCCCCCCCAGCAGACCGTAACCCACCGAATAGAGGATCAGATTTTGGGTGATGACGAAAAAGGCCGCGTAATAGAGCACCTCGTCCCCTAACAATGCGCTGATCAAGGGAAAACCCAAAAAGCTGGTGTTGCCGAAGCAAATGCAATTTTGTGCCGTGCGCTTGATCGTGCTTTCCTTTTTGGATGAACTCAACAAAAGCACGGAAATAAACAAGGCCAGCGCGTACACGACGATAGCCGCCCCCACGCAAAGCAAGATCTCCGGCAAAAAAGCAGGGTCAAAGCGTTGGGAAAACAACGCGCGGATCAAAACGGCGGGCAAGGCCACGTTCACTACGATGGAGGACATGCTTTTCACTTCGCCGATAAAACGAAAACGAGCCAACAAATACCCCAAGATCACAAACAAAAACAGCAACAAGCTTTCATTTAACGCCGTAAATACGTTCACACCCATTCCTCCCCGTACAAATGCCCCGTCACGTTTCACGGAAACGCTACTATTATAAATCCTTTCCGTGCTTCCGTCAAGGGCCGCGTACACATATTTTGCAAAACTTCGCGCACAATAGAGCTGTACTTTTACTTTTTTAAAGGAGGGGTGAGCTTGGCTATTTTGTTCGTGCGCACCACGGTGCTGTATTTTGTCCTGATTGTGGGAATGAGGTTGATGGGAAAGCGTCAGATCGGCGAACTTTCCATTTCCGAGCTTGTGGTAGCCACCATGGTCTCCGACCTGGCCACCGTAGCCCTACAGGATCGGGACAATCCCCTGCTGGGAGCCGTCGTTTCCGTTATGGCGCTGATCTTTTTTGAATTGCTGTTAAGCCTGCTTTGCGCCAAGATCCCCTTTTTTCACCGTGCCTTGCTGGGCAACCCCATGGTGCTGGTCAAAAACGGGCGTATTCAGCCCCAATCCCTTCAAAAGCTACGCATGACCAGGCAGGACGTATTGGAGGAGCTTCGTCTGGCGGGTGTCGAAAACCCCAACCGGGTAAAGCTGGCCACGGTAGAGACTAACGGCAAGGTCTCTGTGATTCAAAAGGAGGAAAAGCCTTGAAAGTTCACCTGACCATTCTTCTGTCTGCCCTTTGTATCCTTGGCTTGTTGCTGGGCTCCACCCTGTTTTTAAACGGCTTTACCCGCCGCGTGGACGAGCTGACCAACACCTTGGAGCAAACGGACTCCCAAACGCGCTCCGCCCGCTTGGCTTTGCTGCACCGTTTTTGGCAAAAAAATCTGCCCTTTCTTTCCGCCTTTTGTAACAACGGGGACGTTCGCAAACTGGAGGAGCTGTTGGAGCGCCTTCCCCACACCTCGGCAGAGGAATTTCCGTCCCTGTTGGATCAGTTCCGACGTGGCGTGCGGGAGCTTTTTGAAAACGAAAGGCTGACGGCGGAAAACATTTTCTGACTTTTTGGCAAGCAACGCCGTTAGTCAATGCATTGCGAAAAAGGTTTTTCCCATAAAAAAAGGACGGAGAATCCGGTCTTCTCCGTCCTTTTTTCTTGAATATCACATACCGCCGTTGAACCAATACCATAGCAGAGAAACAGCCGTAGCCCCCAGTACAACGGCTACCAGCACGCGCCAGGCAGACACGGGAAAATGGCCGGCCACCCTCCCCGTTTCTCCGTTGACCATAAAGCGATACACCTTTCCTTTATAGGTAAACGAGGACATCCACACGGGAAGCATGATGTACTTGTAGCGCACATTGTCGTACACCGTATTCATACGCAGGGAAGCCACATGATCTGCACGGTTATGCCGGCGGATATACTGTTGCACCTCACCCTCCAAACGGGCGCGGATGCGAGTTTTGGCGATCTGCCAGCCGTCGTTGAGCCCCACGGAATAACGCTCGCTGATAAAACCGGCCAAGTATTCGGAACGGTAGGGCACCGCATGGGCGGTATCGTAAGCTCCCAGCTTCAGGATCAAGCCCCGATCGTAGCGTTGGGTGGCCTCTACAGGCTGATCGTCAATGCTTTGCTGATAAATCCCCGATACGGAGAACCAATGGGTCACGCGGCGGCGTTTTTCCCCGCTGCCTACCCAACGATCCCGTCCCGCACGGGCGGTATAATGGGAGGTAGTTTGGGTGTCAAAAGTCCAAAAGGGCAGAAACACCCCTTGGGCCTGCTCAGCCTTGGCCTGCTTTTTGGCGGACGAAGGGGCAAACCAACGCCCCTTCAGCCATTTGGAAAAGCGTTCCATAGCAGTTTGCTTGGGCACCTTAAACGGACAAACGGCGTTGGGTGCAATGGAGGTCTCGATAGCGGCCTCCATCACGTGGTTGGAGCCGCAGTAAGGACAAACGTTGGACACCGCCAACGCATCGTACACCGACTCGCCTCCGCATTGCTCGCAGATGACGGTCTTTTTATCTTCCCCCCAAGCAAAGGAGGATTCTCCGTTTTCGGCTTGCTCAAGATCCAGTTCTTCTACCGCAGTCTCCTCGTCCGAGGATACCTGACGGCTGTATCCGCAATAAGGGCAGGTGAGCATCCCCGTAGCGGGATCAAAGCTGACAGTGGCCGCACAGTTAGGGCATTTGGCATCGGTCTCGTCCAGCGTTTCCTCCATCACGGGTTGGGTATAGGGCTCTTCAGACATAGCTGTTCCCCCTTTTTCAATTTAAAATTCCTTACGCCTTGGCGTCCTCGTCACCGAAGGGGTCACCGCATTCGGGACAAAAACGGGGAGGTTTGGTGGGATCCTCGGGCTCCCAGCCGCATTTGTCGCAACGGTATTGCAAAGCTTGCGCTGGCTTGCGCTTGCCGCATTGGGAGCAGAACTTACCCTTGTTGACTGCACCGCAGGTACAGATCCACCCATCCTGACGGGGTTTGCCGCATTCAGTGCAGAATTTTCCTTGGTTGACCGCGCCGCAAGCACAGGTCCACCCTTCGGCAGCAGGGGCAGGCTGCTGCACCTGCTGCTGTTGCGCCATAGCAAACAAATCAGCCGCGCGATTTCCTCCGGCGTTGGCAGCCATATTCATTCCTGCAAAGGCCATCATGGGGCCTGCCTCCTCGTTAGAAGCGGCAGCCTTCATGGCTTCGGCCTGGGCGTCGGTCAGATGAGCGGCGGCCATGCCGGTGTTGCGGAACACCGCCGTGCGCTGCAGCTGCTTGATCATGGCCTCGTCCTCGTCAGAGGCCTTCACGGTGTTGATGGCAAAGGAAGCCACCCCCAAGCCACGGGCCTTGCTCCATTTTTCCGTCAGTTCCTCATCCAGCACACGGGCGATCTCGGCGGTGTGGTTGGGCAGGGCGCTGTAGCGGATCCCCATTTCGGAAATGCGGGCAAAAGCGGGCTGCAGGGCCGTCATCAACTCGCTGCGCAGCTGGCTGTCTATGGTGGCGCGGGGGTATACGTCCGCCACGTTGCCGCACACATTTTTGTAAAACACAATGGGATCGGTAATGCGATAGGAAAATTCGCCGTTGCAGCGAATGGAAATGTCGATATCCAGGCCGATGTTACGGTCCACCACTCGGAAAGGCACCGGGGCGGGAGTGCCGTATTTGTTGCCCAGGATCTCCTTGGTGTTAAAATAGTACACCCGCTGGTCCTTGGCCTCATCCCCGCCAAAGGTAAAACGCTTACCAAAGGTCTTGAAGGATTCGGCCAGTCCCTTGCCAAAGCCGCCGTAGAGCATGGTAGGCTCGGTGGAAGAATCCCACAGAAACTCCCCTGCCTCGGCGCACAGCTCCACGATCTGTCCTTGCTCCACGATCATCATGCATTGGCCTTCGTTTACGGCGATGACGGCCCCGTTGGAGATGACGTTGTCAGAGCCCTTGGTATTGGAAGACTTTTTTCCCGTCCGCTTTGCACCCTTGCAAGCCAAAACATCGTCCGTCAGCGCATCGCAGTAAAAATATTCCCGCCATTGATCGCCCAGCACGGATCCGCCGGCGGCCAACGCAGCTTTGATCAAACCCATAAAAAACGCTCCTTACTAAAGGTATTTTTTTCATTATACCTTTTTTTAAGTCCCTACGCAAGAGATTTGATCTTTTTTCAACAAAAAAAGAATGTCCCTGTAAAAAAAGAGTCGTGAAAACGGAAAAAGCATTTCCTTTTCCCCTTCTTTCATTTTTGAATTCCTCGCTTGACAATTAGCCAAGTACCGTTGACTTTCTCCTTTTTTTTCTCTATAATGAGATCATACTCAAAGTCCGCTGAAAGTGAGGAATCTTTATGCCCCTTTCCGTTTGCAATCCTCTTGCCCATATTGGTTTGTATATTTGGGACGACACACCCGATCAATACGCCTTTTGGAAAGCCTGTGGGTACAATACCATGCAGCTTTGCGACCGAAGCTGGTGGGTACACGCCTCCAAGACGGACGAGCGCGCCGCTACAATGGCACGGCATATCCAAAGCTTGAAGCAGGATGGCTTCCGTGTCAATATGATCCTGTTTTCCAATATTGCCCAATATAAGGGCGAGGGTGATTTTGATCCCTCCCCCATCGGCACAAAATTTCATCCCTCCGATGAAGAGGCGATGAAGGACCGCCTTTTCTACGTGCGTAAGGTGGTACGCGCCTGCCGCGAAGCGGACAGCTTCACGGTCTTTGCCGGCGATCCCGGCGGTATTCCCGACGAGATGGGGCCCGGTTGCCTGGAAGACTTTATGAAGGTTGCCTTGGCGTTCCGCGATCTGGTCAAGGAGGAGGCTCCACACGCCGATTTCCACATCAATCCTTGGGCGGTGTCTATGTTCCACACTCCCAATTACAGTGCTATGACCAAGGAATTCTGGCTGCAGGAAACCGTTGAGGTCAAACAGCTTCTTGCAATGAAAGATATTTTCGGCCCCGAAACGGGCATCGAGCTTCCATGTCACGACTATTACCGCGCCTTGGCTCTTCGCCTGTACGACGAAGACCCCGTACTGCGAGCCAACCCGCCCCTTTTCCCTTTAAAAAGCGACCTGGATGGTCTTTTTACCCAAAACACCAAGGACGTGTGGGCTTGGCCCTATTTTCTCATGGACGAGGCGGACGACGGAGACATCGGCCCCGGCAATACGCCCCTTCCCCAGTCCGAGACCCGCTACATCCACCGCTTTGTACAGCAGGCACGGAAGCTTGGCTTTAACGGTATCGTGGGCAACTGGAGCTTCCGCGGCTATCTGTCCAAATGCATGAACACCTATGCCTTCGCCCGCTTCTGCGCGGATGACAGGCTGACCCCTCAACAGCTCATTGAGGAATACGCCTCCTATGTGGCACGTGAGGATTGCCGCTCCACGCTGGTGGAGATCCTGCTGTTTTTGGAAAACAACAGCAACTGGCAACGCAAGCTGCCCGCCTCGGCCCGTATGGAAAACTTCCCCACTTCCGTCCAAAACGGCAAGCAGGCCTTGGAGCTGCTGAAAACCGTGACTCCCAACGAGGCCAACACCTTCCCCCTGCCCGAAAGCACGTCACAGTACCTGCAACGGCTGAAGCTTCGTCTGCAGATCATTGCCGAACAAGAATAAGGAGGATCTTTTATGAAAAAGGCAATTTGTTTGTTTGCGGCTCTGATGTTTTTGCTTACGTCCTGTATGGTTCCCGCAGATACCAGCCCTGCCACTACACAGCCTTCTACCCAGGTAGACCCCGCTCCCTTCAAGGAAAAGGGCCTGTATATCTGGAGCGACACTCCCAACCAGCACGATTTCTGGAAGGCCTGCGGCTTTACGGTCATGCAGCTTTGCGACCTGGGTTGGCACCGAAATGCGGAAAACGGTATGTTGGAGCAATATACCAAGGTTTTGGCCAATAACGTAAGAACCCTGCAGGCCGACGGCTTTAAGGTGTACGTGATCCTTTTTGCCAACATCAAGCAATACAAGGGTCCCCATGATCTGGAGCCCACGGGTATCGGAGAAAAATTCCACCCCTCCAACGAAGCGGAAATGGAGGATCGCCTGTTCTACCTGCGCAAGACCGTTGAGGCTTGTAAGGCGGCAGACGGCTTTACCCTGTTTGCAGGCGACCCCGGCGGCATCCCCGATTCCTTGGGTACAGGTTCTGTGCAAGACTATATCAATATGGCCTTGAAGGTCAGAGATCTGGTCAAGGAAGTGGCCCCCCAAGCGGAATTTAACATTAACACCTGGGCTGTGTCCATGTTCACCACCCCCAATTTCAGCGCCGGCAACGTGAAATTCTGGACCACGGAGACCGAGTCCAACCGCACCATCGTGGCCTACGAGGGCTTGTTGGGTGAAGATACGGGTCTGGAGCTTCCCTGTCATGACTACTACCGCCCCATGACCCTGCGCCTGTATCACACCAATCCCGTCTATCGCAAGGATCCCCCCAAATATCCTTCGGCCGAAGAATTCCAAGCCATCCGAAATACGGGGGCTGCCCGCCTGTGGGCCTGGCCCTACTTCCTGTTGGACGAGGCAGACGACGGCGACCTGGGCGGCGCAGGGGTGGACTCTGCCATGCAGATCGAGGTGCGCTATATCCACAAGCTGGTCAATGACATGCGCGAGCTGGGCTTTGACGGCATTATTGGCAGCTGGAGCTATGCGGGCTATCTGGAAAAGGCTCTCAACACCTACGCCTTTGCCCGCTTTGCAGACGATGCCAATCTCACCCCCGAAATGGTGTTGGCCGAATATGCTGACTATCTGACTGCTGACGAAGCCTCCGCCAAGACCTTGGTAGAGATCTTTAAATACATCGAAAACCAAAGCAACTGGCACAAAAAGATGCCCAAGGCCACCCAGCTTCCCCAGTGGGAAACCTCCATCACCTCTCCCGAGCAGGCCCTGGAAATGTACGAAACCATCACGGCTTCCGAACGTCCTTACGATTTCGACCTGCCCGAAGGTAGCAAAATGTATCTTTTGCGCGTAAAGAACCGCCTTAAGGCCATGATTAAATAAACTTTTCCCTCTCTGTATAAAACTCCATGCCCAACGGCAATACTGTTGGGCATGGAGTTGATTTTTGTATGGAAAGAAAAATGACCGTTCTGACCTTGGGCCTGTATCTGCTGTTACTTTTGGCAGGGCTCTTCCCCACGGCGGCGGAAAATATGATCTACGAGGATGTCCTGCGCCTGCACGTGATCGCCCAAGACGACAGTGCGGAAGCCCAAAGCATCAAGCTGCTGGTGCGCGACGAAATGCTCAAGCAAACGGAGACCCTTTTGGCCGGTTGCAAAACCGCCGCACAGGCCGAACAGCGCGCCCGTGAAAATGCCTCACAGCTCTGCTTGGCCGCCCAACGGGTGCTGGAAAGCCAAGGCGCGCCTTACGGAGCGCAGGTGCGCGTCTGCCGCACCTCCATGGACACCCGCACCTACGGCGGACTGACCCTTCCTGCAGGGCAATACACCTGCGTACAGGTGATCCTGGGCGAAGGGAAGGGGCAAAATTATTGGTGCGTGCTCTTTCCCCGCCTGTGCGGGCGCGAGGAGATTGAGGACCGCGAGCTGCTGGATGCAGGGCTGACGGAGAACGAGGTAGAGCTTCTGCGGGGAGACAGACCCAAATATACCGTGCGCTTCAAGCTGTTGGAGTGGGGAAAGAAGCTGCACGTGGCCTTAAAAAAGCTGTTTAGGAAATAACCCTTACGCATACAACGCCCCATAGATCCCCAGCCATTGGATCACCGCCCCTGCCAGAACAAAGAAATGCCAAATAAAATGGGAGCCCCGCTTCTTCAGCGCGAAGGGAATGATCCCCAGGCTATACACAATGCCGCCACCCAGAACAAAACCCAGCAACGTCAGGGACCTTCCCACCATAAGCGGCAGGATCAGCAGACCGCTCCAGCCCAGCACGATGTATCCCGTTATATGGGCCCAACGGAAGCGCTGGGGGCCGAATACCGCCACAAACACGATCCCCAGTACGATGACCACCCATTGCACGACCAAAAACACGTAGCCAAACGTCCCCCCTACAAACACCGTTAAAATGGGGGCAAAGGTAGCGCCGATGAGCAGATAGATGGAAATGTAATCAAAGCGGCGGAACAGGCGCTTAACCCCGCTTCCGTGGGGAAAGGCGTGGTACAGGCAACTGGCCAGCATGGAAAGAAACAGCCCTGTAAAATACACCACTGCTCCCGCCCTTTGGTTTGCCGTGCGGGCCTCAAGCAACATCAGCACCAGCGCCGCCACGGCAAAAAGCGCCCCCACCCCGTGGGTCACAGAATTGCCCACCTCCTCCAAAACGCTTCGCTTGGGCGTTTGGGTGTCGGGCCGTTTGGTTTTTGCACTCATAAAATAATCTCCTTACGGAAAAAGTCAGCCGCAGAGGGGCGTGCACCTCAATCCCGCGGCCGGGGTAAGATCCGAAACCATTGTATGCCCTTCTCCGTCCCAAAAGCAACCTACCCTTTCAAAAACCCCTCCACCTTCCGCCCTCCTCCTCTCTACCGCCCCGCGCAGTCCCCTCTACCGGCGCGAGAGTTCGAATCTCTCCTTCTCCGCCAAAAAAAACGCACTTTTGTCTACCGACAAAGGTGCGTTTTTTGAATGATGGTTGCCTGCGGCAAATGATGTTGGCTTCTCCAATGATGACGGCTTCGCCTAATGATGTGTGGCTTCGCCACATTTTGGGGCAAACATCGCATCATTGCGACCAACGGGAGCAACATCATTTTGAGCGAAGCGAAAAACATCATATCGCCGCAGGCGATGCATCACTTGAAAAGCTATCTAAACTATGATATAATAACAGTAGAAAGGCGGTGATATAATGAGA